>CAZWLJ010000004.1:0-2387 GCA_964634605.1 uncultured Paludibacter sp. | reverse complement strand
AGGTCTGTTTTTCAGGTAAAAGTGAATGAAGTGAACGAAGTGCATTAAAAAAACAAACTTTTTTTTATGTCCCGGTATAAGAAACCTTACCTCCAGCCCTATAGAGGGAAAGTGACACGCCTAAGCTGTCCGGCCTGCGGTGATAAGAACAGCTTCACGATCTATCTCAACGGGGATACTCAAGAACCCATTCATCCCACAGTTGGGATTTGTAACCACGTTTCGAGCTGCGGGTATCATTATCCGCCCGGGCAGTATTTTAAGGATCATCCGGAACTTCGTAAAGATGCTGTTCAGAGTGCCTCAAACCGACCTATCTCCTACTCTTCAAATCCTCTCTTTGCACCAAAACCGGCTGTATCTTCCACCGAACCTCCCGGAGTGATTCCATTCTCTTACGTTGAGAAATCGGCCGGCTACCGGAGTCACTTTGTCCGTTATCTGTGTGAATTTATGACTGAGGAACAGATTAAATGGATTGGTGAACATTACGCACTGGGAGCCACCAGGAACAACGAAGTTATCTTCTGGCAGATAGATACGGACGGCAGGGTTCGGACCGGTAAAATCATGCAGTACAACCCTCAGACAGGCAAAAGGATTAAGCATGAAAGCGGAGCAATCAACTGGGTGCATAATAAACTGAAGTATGCGAAGAAACTGCCGGAAGACTTTAATCTCAGGCAATGTTTCTTTGGGGAGTACCTGATGAGAATTTATCCGGATAAAACGGTTGCTATTGCTGAGAGTGAGAAGAATGCCGTTGTTGCCAGCGCTTTCTATCCTCAATTAATCTGGCTTAGCTGCGGGAACCTGAACGGATTATCCATCGAGAAATGCAAAGTACTTGAAGGGAGAAATGTGATTTTATTTCCAGACTTGAAAGCCTTTGATTTATGGTCAGAGAAAGCCATAGAGATTCAAAAACAATGCAACTGTCAGGTGCGGGTGTCAAAGCTGTTGGAGAACATAGCATCCGATGATGAAAAAAGAGATGGCCAGGATATTGCCGATTTTATAATCAGGCAGCAACAGGTAAACGATTCCGACAATTTAGTGTAATGCAATGCGATGTAATGCAATGCAATGCAATGCAATGCGATGCAATGCAATGCAATTATTATGTACATATAATATGAACCGCTGTTTATCCGTCTGAATAAAGACCGATACCAGGATAAGGCGAAATCCATTTCTCCGCTTCACTTATTCATTCCATTTCACTCCATTCCGTTTCATTCCACTTACATTCCATTTCACAAGAATTCGTTCCATTCCATTCCACCTGTTTCGCTACGAAATTCGTTTCTTGTTGATGACGCCTGAACGGCGGGCTTTGAGGCGTTCCGCCGATGTAAGAAATCAAACGCCATGGCAGGATGAACTTCGGGGCCTGTCATGACTGTTTTGATTTGAAGATGGTCAGTCAGGGGCTGACAGACCAGCAGAGAGATTGTCAAACCAATTTCTCCCGTTCCATACTTCCTCTCCGAAATTCGTTTGTTTTAATTACACCTTATCGGTGTGTGTCAAGGCGTACCGCCCATGTAAGATGTTTTGAAGATGGTCAGTCAGAAGCTGACAGATCACAAGAGAAGCGGTAAAACCCATTTCTCCGCACACTCCGAAATACGTTTTGATTGGCTGACAAGCTGTTCTTTAAAGGCAACAGCTTGTGGTGTATGGTACTCCTTTCAGTCGTGATTGATTACCATCACACTGACGTGTGCTGTGTTTTATCGGTCACACGCGCGCGTGTGGGATAAAAAGGGCGCGGGCGGTCGGCGGGCGGGCTGTGGTTTGCGGTTTGTGTGGTTTTTTGTTCGTGTGGTTTTCGGTTTGTGTGGTTTTCGGTTTGTGTGGCTTTCGGTTTGTGTGGCTTTCCATTTGTTTGCTTTCCCCTTTCTGTGGCATTCAGCGTGGCATATAACGCTTTTTAAAAAGTTTCCTCGCAAACTTTCTTTGAGGGCGTTGCGTGGTCTTCCGACAGACAAAAGGGAAAATTTTTCCCTTTTGAAACCCTTTATTTGAAGATAATCAGAGAGTTAAGACGTTTTTTTTGCCTCTTTTTTGGGAATGGGTGCAAATTTCGTTAAAAACTTTAACTTTTAGGGCTTTTAACGGCTTGATATTGAGCGATTTAAAGCATTTTTTTAAGGTGTGGAGCGCCGAAAGATTAAAAGTTTTTTTTCGCTCAATACGGACGGAAGGAAGCAGGCAGGACTAATATTTAAATTCGGGATGTTGTTTTACACGTTTAATACGCTGATATTCAGCGTATTAAAGTTGTGTAATTCAAATTTAATTCTTATTTTTGTATGGGGATGATGAACGTATCACCCCGGAAGTGTTAAGGTTTTTAACACGTGTTCACACGGTCAACGGCT
>CAZWLJ010000003.1:0-167701 GCA_964634605.1 uncultured Paludibacter sp. | reverse complement strand
AAGTAATTACAGGATTATTAATCAAAAACCGTAAACAAATTTCAGGACGATACATTTACAATAAAATAGATAAACCTGAGGTGTTGTATCAGTTACTGTTTTTATTCTGTTAAGGAATATTGAAAAACAACCGTAACACTTCTTGTTTGTATCATTTTATTTAGAAATATCATATTGAAGCTGTAAGCTTCAGTCAAATTGAAAAAAAAAGAAAAATAATAAAATATCGAACCGAACAACGGGCATCAGCAGTCATTGTATTTTGTTCTTTGTTCTAACAGTCTGAATAATGAAACCAAATTTTAAAGAAATTGACATTAACAACTTCACCGCTTCAGAAGTAGCACCTGAAGCTGAAGGTTCCTGGCTCACTCCCGAGCAAATTGAAGTAAAACCCAGTTACACGAAAGAAGATTTACAGGGCATGGATCATCTGAACTATGCTGCCGGAATTGCACCCTTCCTGCGTGGACCATACAGCACCATGTACGTGATGCGTCCGTGGACTATCCGCCAGTATGCCGGATTTTCCACAGCGGAAGAATCCAATGCATTCTACCGCCGTAACCTTGCAGCCGGTCAGAAGGGTCTTTCAGTGGCATTCGACCTGGCAACACACCGTGGCTACGATGCCGACCACGAACGCGTTGTAGGCGATGTGGGAAAAGCAGGAGTTTCCATTTGCTCGGTCGAAGATATGAAAGTGCTTTTCGATGGTATTCCGTTGAACCAGATGTCCGTTTCAATGACAATGAACGGAGCTGTGTTGCCTGTGCTGGCATTCTATATCAATGCCGGATTAGAGCAGGGAGCCAAACTGGAAGAAATGGCAGGAACTATCCAAAACGATATTCTGAAAGAATTTATGGTGCGAAATACCTACATTTATCCTCCCAAATTCTCGATGAAAATCATTGCTGATATTTTTGAATATACATCCAGAAATATGCCCAAATTCAATTCCATCTCCATTTCGGGTTACCACATGCAGGAAGCCGGAGCTACGGCTGATATCGAGCTGGCATACACGCTGGCAGATGGTCTGGAATACCTGCGCGCCGGAGTCAATGCGGGTATGGATATCGATTCTTTCGCGCCGCGTCTGTCGTTTTTCTGGGCAATCGGTATGAACCACTTTATGGAAATTGCCAAGATGCGTGCCGCGCGTTTGCTCTGGGCAAAAATTGTGAAACAGTTTAATCCGAAAAATCCGAAATCACTGGCACTGCGTACTCACTCACAGACATCCGGCTGGTCGCTCACCGAACAGGATCCGTTCAATAACGTGGGACGTACCTGTATCGAAGCCATGGGAGCTGCATTGGGTCACACTCAGTCACTTCATACAAATGCACTTGACGAAGCCATAGCACTTCCGACAGATTTCTCGGCCCGTATTGCCCGTAATACACAGATTTACATCCAGCAGGAAACCGATATTACACGTGAGGTGGATCCGTGGGCCGGTTCTTACTATGTGGAAAGCCTGACAAACGAAATAGCTGAAAAAGCCTGGGCACTGATTGAAGAAGTGGAAAAACTGGGCGGAATGGCAGCAGCCATCGAAACGGGAATTCCGAAAATGCGAATTGAAGAAGCAGCAGCCCGTACACAGGCACGTATCGACAGCGGAGCACAGAAAATTATTGGTGTTAATGAGTATCGACTGGAAAAAGAAGACCCGATCGATATTCTGGAAGTAGATAACACGGCAGTACGCGAACAGCAGATAGCCCGACTGAATGATCTTCGGGCCAACCGTGATAATGCCGCAGTTCAGAAAGCCCTGGATGCCATTACCGAATGTGTTCGCACCGGTGAAGGCAACCTGCTCGAACTGGCAGTGGAAGCTGCACGCGTACGTGCATCACTTGGTGAAATTTCAGATGCCTGCGAAAAAATCGTGGGACGTTATAAAGCAACAATCAGAACTATTTCAGGCGTGTATTCATCAGAAACCAAAAATGATGCGGATTTCGAACGTGCATCAGCACTCACCGAACAATTCGCCAGGAAAGAAGGCCGTCGTCCGCGTATCATGATAGCCAAAATGGGTCAGGACGGACACGACCGCGGTGCAAAAGTAGTAGCCACCGGTTATGCCGACTGCGGATTTGATGTGGATATGGGACCGCTGTTCCAGACTCCTGCCGAAGCCGCAAAACAGGCTGTTGAAAACGATGTTCATGTTTTAGGTGTTTCATCTCTTGCCGCCGGACACAAAACGCTGGTGCCGCAGGTAATGGAAGAACTGAAAAAACTGGGTCGTGAAGATATCATTGTAATCGCTGGCGGTGTTATTCCGGCTCAGGATTACGATTATCTGTACAAAGCAGGCGTTGCTGCAATTTTTGGTCCGGGAACGTCCGTTACCAAAGCTGCAATCGCCATTATGGAAATTTTGCTGGAAGATTAGAAACTTGCATCTTAACCTCTCACCTGAGAAAAGGGGAAATAATTTATTGAGGCGATGTTTGCATCGCCTCAATTTTTAAAAGAATTATTCAAAATTCACGGAAAAGTTAATCTTTTCAGGAAAACAATCCAGAAAAGACGGACTTTGTTAAAAATTAATCCCTGTCCGCCGGAACCTGAATAACTGACACCCGGACTTTACCAAATCTTTATTCTTTTTATCTGTTAATCTGTCAATTGCGTTGACCTGCTGCTGTTATGTCTTTTAAGTAACAGTTCTGTCTGTATGCCATTTCAGAAAAATATGTTCGGAGTTATTAATCCGGATAACATACATTTGTCCTGAACATCTGATAATGAAGAAGAAAATTATCAGAAAAAAGATACGTCCATCTGTAACATCTCCGAACTCAAAGGAAAATTCCTTATAGTTGCGGGCAAGCATGTTACATCTGGCAAAAAATTAAAAATTTTAAGAAAATAATAAGATGAAAAGAATCAGTCCGTACAGGCTTTACCTGATGTGTGTGTTTTCATTCATGTTGGTTGGATGCGTAAACAAAGATTACGACCTGGATAATATCAGTGAAAACATTATATTAAAAGATATATCCTTAGTGACACCCTTAGGCAGCATTGAAATTAACCTGGGCGAACTTATTGATCAGTACAAAGTGGAGAATCTTGTTGTGGATGGAAATTTATTGTACATCGAATACAAGGATACGATGATCATATCACCTATTCAGCAGGTACAGGTGAGCGGAAACAGCACAGCAAATCAGCATATGCTACCGCCGTCGACAGGCACTCAGTTTACCATGGATGCAAAATACACCCTGAAGGTCAATTCGCCCAGTTTTCAAACTCGTATTGATAGCATCAGACTGAAAAAATCAAGAATGAAATTAACTATAAATTCGGCTCTTCCGGATAGTGTATGGCTTTCAGTGCAATTTCCCGGTAGCAGGATTATTTCAGACTCGCAGCCGGTAAAATTTAACGTAAAACCAGGCCTTAATACCTTCTATATCGACCTCAAAGAACAGTCGGTGGTGAAGATTAACAAGAACCTGTGGAGCTATTCTTTTGATATGAAATACGTTTTGGATGTTCCGGCTTCGACAACACTCAACACCGGAGATATTCAAATCAATCCTGTTTTCGAAAGTTTCAATCCCGGGATTTTGTGGGGAAATTTTCCGGATATGAACACCCTGAAAGCAGAAGGTGAGTTCGAAATGGACATTATGAAAAATATCTTAACCGAAGGAAGCGTGCTTTATTTAACTAATCCGTCCATAACCTGCCACATGAATAACTACAATGGATTTGATACCGATTTTAACATAGATTATTTCAAATCGAAAAACAAGGACATGAGTGAAACAGTAGCCGATTTCAAAGGTTCTCCTTCATTCAAATTCACATTGGAACGTTCACTCTGGCCAGGCATGTATAAAACCTCTACCATGACTTTCGATAAGGACAACGGTAGTCTTAACCGGCTTCTCACTACCAACCTGACCGGACTTTCATTTGGCTTTTCATTCGACTCGAAGGCTGATGAGAATGATAATCAGTTCATTTTTTTGGATAAAAATATTGATATGCTTGTTGATATTCGCATACCGGTGTCGCTCGACAAGGGCTCTATGTTCCTTACCAGGGATACTTTTGAGGTTGATTTGTCAGAAATAACTAAAAAAGCAGATCTGAAAGACATTTTGTTAAAAATCGATTACGTGAATAAACTTCCTCTGAAGGCTCAGATTGAGGTTGAATTCCTTGATGCTGAAAAAAACATTATCCGGTCTATTCCCAAAAAGAAATATTCAATTGCAAGTCCTGAAGTGAACAGCCAGGGTTATGCCACCAAAGAAGCCAACGGTCAGCTCGACATTCAGTTTGCTCAATCGAAATTATCTGCCATCGAGAATGTTAAATTTATAGAAATCGGTACCACAACATCCGGATGCGACGCTCTGACGCCGGTTACGTTCACAACAAATGATTTCATTCGCTTAAGGGCAAATTTATATGTGAAAGGTAATTTTAATTTTACCTCCAAATAACAGTATGAAGTCAGTAATCTCACTTTCAATCATACTGAACTGTCTGCTGCTGGTTTCCCCGGTTGAAGCGCAGGTAAGCACGCTTTATTTTATAAAAAACACATACAACCGCCACGAACTGAATCCTGCATTTCAGCCTGAAACGGATTTCTATATTGATTTACCTCTGTTTCCGGGTATGCAGTCAGGTGCCGGCAATAACTCTGTGAGCCTCGGTGACGTAGTTTATCCCCGGCTGGTTGACGGAAAAATGAAGACGATTACTTTCCTGCATCCGCAGGGAGATAAAGACCGTTTGTTTAACCGGCTTCAATCACAAACC
Source organism: uncultured Paludibacter sp. (assembly GCA_964634605.1). Lineage (GTDB taxonomy): Bacteria > Bacteroidota > Bacteroidia > Bacteroidales > Paludibacteraceae > UPXZ01. The sequence continues at coordinate 162,889 of CAZWLJ010000003.1, read as the reverse complement.
AGCATTTTTGCCGATGCTCAGCTCAATCTTTTTTCTGTCGGTTTTCGCTCTCGAAGTCATTTTTTTACATTCGGGATTTCTCAGAAAGTGAATGCCGGTGTGACGATTCCGGTAGATTTGTTCAGGTTCTCACTATACGGAACACCCGATACACTGAACGTTAATCATTTCGATTTCAAGTCACTCGACGTATCTGCATCCGTTTTTACTGAATTTGCATTTGGATTTTCAAGAAAATTTGACGACAGACTGTCTGTTGGCGGTAAAGCAAAATTGCTGTTAGGTCAGGCCAATATTTCTACCCGGTTTAACAATTTTGAACTTAATGCCGGCAGAGATAAATGGAAACTCGGTATCGATGGAAGTATTAATGCGGCTATTCCTTCTTCGGTTTACACACTGAAACCCGCCTCAGGGAAAATTGAATCCTTTGATTTCTTGGCTCTACAAAATATAGGTCAGATTCTCATACCATCCGGAGCCGGATTTGCATTTGACCTCGGGGCTACATACAAACTAATGGAAAACCTTGAAATATCTGCTTCCATTCTTGATTTGGGTGCTATCAGATGGAATAAAGAATCGTTGAACATTATTGCCCGAAAAAACACTGAATTTGATGGCGTTTATTACAATCCGGCCGATTCGGTTCATGGCAATTACCTGTCTGATTTTATTGATGCCAATAAGGATAGCCTGTATTCAACCTTTTACGGTTCATATAGTTCCGGTTTGCCGGCTAAGTTAATTCTGGCTGCGGAATATTACGTGCTGAAAGACAAAATAAGCCTGGGATTGTTTCTGAAGAGTGGCTCTGCCGCCCAAAAACGGTTAAGAGAACTTACCACTTCGGTAAATTTCTTCCCTTCCCGGTTTTTCAATGCTTCCCTGAGTTATTCGCTCTTCAATGGCAGGTTTAGCAATGTAGGGCTGGCATTAGGTGGCAGGCTGGGATCATTCAACATGTATATTGCCGGCGATTATTTGCCTCTGAAATTTACTCCCGGATACATTCCTTATAAAACTCAGTCATTCAATTTCAACACAGGTATTGCGTTGGTTTTCGGAAATGCTGAGAAAAAAGAAATGAAAAAACCGGAAACGGATTAGATTTCCGTTTTTCGGTTTAGCTTCATCCGTTCCAACAGATATAAGGCACAGATATCATCTGCCGGAGTTTTCACAACCAATGAGAATTTACTGATATTGGTTGGATATGTCAGAAATAAACTGTAATTTTGAAAAACGAAATCAATTTACAACAGAAATGAGAAAACAGCTAAAAATTGCTCTTGTTGCCCACGATGCACGAAAAGCCGATATGGTGGAATGGGCTGTGTATAATTCCGATATGCTCTCGCAACACAAACTGATTTGTACCGGAACCACCGGTGGTTTGATTCAGAAGGCTTTCGAAGAAGATGGAATTGAAGTGGAAGTAAAGCGGATGAACTCAGGACCTATGGGCGGCGACGCTGAGATTGCAGCGCTGGTGGTTAACAAGCAAATTGACTTCTGCGTGTTCCTCATTGACGACCTGAGCGCCAATCCGCACGAAGCCGATATTCAAATGCTCCTCCGCCAGTGCAGGATACACAATGTACCCATCGCGTGCAACCGTTACAGCGCCGACCTGATGATAACCAGTCCGCTATGGGATGATGATGAATACGAACCAAAAGCCCCGCAGTATGTACCCTTCAAAAGATAAATAAAAAAAGACCGGTTTATTAAAAAACCGGTCTTTTTTTGCGGAAGCGGGGGGATTCGAACCCCCGGTACGGTAACCCGTACGTCAGTTTAGCAAACTGGTGGTTTCAGCCACTCACCCACACTTCCTTCCGGGCGTTTCTGAATTTGCGAGTGCAAATATAGTGAAGGTTTTCCGATTGACAAAACCTTTTGACACTTAATATTAAAAAACTATTTCATAAATTTGTAACATAATTGGATTTAATCAAACAACTAAAATTTCAAATAATGAAGTCAAAATTAGGCAGGATACTGATTTTAATCGTATTAGCAGCTGTTGTGGCTTGCTCATACGGTGCATACTTATTTTTGCTGCCCAATGTAATCCTGAAAACGGACAAGGATGAATTTCTGCTGATCAGAGAGAATGCTGTTTTCGATGATGTGCTGGAACAACTGCAGCAGAAAGCCGAAATTAAGAGCGTGAAAACTTTCAGAAAGGCAGCCGAATACTTAAGATATTCAAATATCAGATCGGGCAGGTATAAAATTGAAAACGGGATGAACAACCTGAAGCTGGTGAGGAATCTGAGAAACGGAAATCAGACTCCTGTGAAAATCACTTTCAATAATATTCGTACCAAAGAGCAGCTTGCAGGCAGGCTGTCGGCACTATTGATGCCCGATTCAGCCAAAATTATCGAATTGCTCAACGATACAGTTTTTTTAGCCGGATATGGTCTGAATCCTAACACTTCAGTCACTGCATTCATCCCGGATACATATGAAGTTTTCTGGAATATGAGCCCGCAAAGATTGTTTGAACGCATGTACAGGGAATATGATAAGTTCTGGAACGATGAGCGGAAACAAAAAGCAAAGGCAATTCCGATGTCGCAGGCAGAAGTTTGCACACTGGCTTCTATTGTGGATGCAGAAACTAACAGTAAATCTGAAAAGCCGGTTGTGGCCGGATTGTACATCAACAGGCTGCGCAAAAATATGCCGTTGCAGGCAGATCCTACCGTGATATTTGCCGCAGGTGATTTCACTATCAAACGGGTACTGAATGTCCATACGCGAATAGACTCGCCTTACAATACTTACAGATACGCCGGATTACCTCCCGGGCCTATCCGTATCCCGACTGTCTCGGGACTTGATGCCGTGCTGAATTACGACAGAAACGATTACATTTATATGTGTGCCAAAGAAACACTGAACGGCGAACATAATTTTGCTGCTACCTGGGCGCAGCATGCCGTCAATGCAAATAAATATCAAAAGGCAATGAATGAAAGAGGAATACGGTAAATATTTCCTGTAATTCTTCTCAAACAAAAATATAAAGGCTGAACCACGAATGATTCAGCCTTTTTTATTTTTCAGTAAATGAATGAATTGATTAAATCCATCGTACGTAGCAGAAATCCTGACGATGCGGCAACAAATCATTTTTCGGGAACATCCTGAAACCATATTTATAGGCTCCGGCATTGTCGAGCTGATAATTAATGCTGAATGTTAATATTGTACCTTCTGTTTTGACCAGGGTAAGCTCGTCGACACTGCTTAATTTGCTGTTGTTGTTCTGATCTGTCTGAATGGCAACAAGTTCAACTCCGATTCCTTTCATGGAGTTATTTTTAACATCCACTTCAATGATGATATTATAATCTTCACCCGACATAGGATTCTGAACCAGTTTTTCCGGTAATACAACCGAAACAACTTCGATGTTGTGCCATCCTTCTGCCATTTTTTCTTTCCAGTCGGCTAATTCTTTTGCTGCTTGAAAATGATTGGCCGAAAGCAGTGCTGTTCTTTTGGCCTGTTTCATGTAAAAACGGTCAAAGTAATCATCCATCATCCTCTTGGTAGTGTAATTAGGAGTGATTTGAGCAATGCTGTTTTTGATGTACTGAATCCACTCCGGTGAATATCCCTTGGTGTTTTTTGCAAAATACAACGGAATAATTTCATCTTCCAGCGTGTTGTAAATGGTGATTGCATCCAGTTTGTCCTGATATTCCTGGTTTTCGTAGGTTCTTTTTTCGGTAAGAGCCCAACCTGCATTTTTCCGGTAGCCTTCATACCACCATCCGTCAAGTACAGAGAAATTCAGAACGCCGTTCATCGATGCTTTTTCGCCCGAAGTCCCGGAGGCTTCCTGTGGCCGGGTAGGAGTGTTCAGCCAGATATCGACACCCGAGATCAATCGTTTTGCGAGTCTCATGTCATAATTCTCGAGGAAAATGATTTTTCCCAGGAATTGAGGCATGCGTGAGATTTCGACAATTCGTTTGATCAGCCCCTGACCAGCTCCATCAGCCGGGTGTGCTTTGCCTGTATAGAGAAACTGTACGGGATGAATCGGATCGTTCACAATTTTTTCAAGTCTTTCCAGGTCGCTGAAAATCAGGTGTGCACGTTTGTAGGTTGCAAAGCGGCGTCCGAAACCGATAATGAGTGCATTCGGGTCAATGGCTTCAAGAATGGAAACAATCCTCGAGGGATCTCCCTGATTTTTCAGCCATGTATCGCGGAATTGCATCCGGATATAATCTACCAGTTTGTTTTTCAGCGAAGTGCGGATATTCCAGATTTCCTGATCGGGAACCTGATATATTTTTTCCCATATCTTTACATTTGACTGGTCTTCGTAGAAGGCTTTTGTAAAATGTTTTTCGTACAATGCTTTCCATTCCGACGATGTCCACGATGGTAAATGGACACCATTTGTTACATAACTTACGTGTGACTCTTCGGGGAAATACCCTTTCCAGATGGGTGCAAACATTTCCTTTGAAACTTCTCCGTGAAGCCAGCTTACACCGTTCACTTCCTGCGATGTATGGCAGGCAAACACACTCATATTGAATTTTTCATTTGTCCCGGGATTTGTGCGTCCCATATCAATGAAATCATTCCATGAAATATTCAGTTTGGCGGGATATTCGCTCATGTATTTGCTGAAAAGGCTTTCGTCGAAACTATCGTGTCCGGCAGGTACAGGAGTATGTACAGTGTAAAGTGAACTTGCACGAACTACTTCAAGTGCCTGAGCGAAAGTTAATTTTTCATTCTGAATAAGATCGACAAGACGCTGAACGTTGATGAGGGCAGCATGACCTTCGTTGCAATGGTAGATTTGTTTTTTTATTCCCAGTTTGTTGAGTGCCAGAATTCCGCCTATTCCAAGCATGATTTCCTGCTTCATACGGTTTTCCCAGTCGCCTCCGTACAGCTGATGGGTGATTGAACGATCGTTTTCCTGATTTTCATCAATATCCGTATCGAGCAGATAAAGTGCTATTCTGCCTACAGAAACTTTCCATAGGTGAGCGTATACAATACGTCCGGGATAGGGAACTTCCACCAGTATAGGCATGTTGTTTTCGTCCAGAACCTGTTTCAGAGGCAGGATATTGAAATTCTGTGGCTCATAAACTGATATTTGCTGTCCGTCGATGGATAGTGATTGTTTGAAATAACCATAACGGTACAGAAAACCGATGGCTGTCATGTCTATATTGCTGTCGCTTGCCTCTTTCAGGTAGTCACCTGCCAGTACCCCGAGGCCGCCTGAGTAAATCTTCAGGATTTCGCTTAGTCCGTACTCCATGCTGAAGTAGGCAACCGAAGGGCGGTTTGTATCAGTAGGTTCATTCATGTAGGCTACGTATTCATTATACAGTGAATCTACCTTTTTGGTAAATTCCTGACTTTTTCCGAGTGCCACAAGTTTGTCGTAGCTCAGCAGGTTCAGCAATTGTACCGGATTTGATTCAGCTTCTTTCCATGCTGGCCGGTCAATTTCGCGAAATAATTTTTTAGCATCACTGTTCCATGACCACCACATATTTTGCGATAATTCTTCCAGCTTTTTGAGGCTTTCCGGCAAATTCGATTTGACAATAATATCTCTCCAGGTAGGTTCGTTTACTACGTTTGATTTCAGTTTCATATATGTTTGAAAAAATTTATTTTATATTTTAATGCAAGAAATGACTAACATATATGTTGTAAAACATATATTCTGCAAAATTAGGAATTATTTTCTTAAAATCAATGGATTAGCTCGTTAAAAAAACGAACAATGAATTTAAAACGTTTTCAGTTGTTTTTCAGATTTTTTTATCCTTTTATTTCGGTTTTCCAAAGCAATTGAGTAAGCTTCATGGTAGTATGTTATAAATTCCTGCCACAAGGCTTTTCTGGATGTTTCGAATGCCCGTTGTCTTGCTCCTTCCATCTCCTTTTTGCTCATTTGAAAGAAATCATACAAAATCTGGGCGATGGCTTCAGTTACTTCCGAAAAATTGTAATCTGAACGGTGTACAACAGCAACGCCGTGTTTTTGCTTGTAATTATCTTTGAACCATTGTCCGAATCCGGATAAGTCGGTGGTGATGGTAGGAACTGAAAAAGCGACACTTTCGAGCGGAGTATAACCCCACGGTTCATAGTAGGAAGGAAATACGCTTATATCCATACCGATTAGTAAATCCCAGTATGTCATGTTGAAAATGCCGTCGTTACCACTCAGGTACGAAGGCACGAATACCACTTTTACCTTTTCATGTTTCAGGTTGTAGAAATGAAACCAGCGCAGAGAACCTATTATGCTGTCGTTCTGATAGTCGTAGAGTTCGTGTGTGGTATGTCTGTTCCAGTAATCTATTAAGGCTTCGTCATTCGATAATCCGGCTGCCAGATCGGGTCTGGGACCTTTGATATTTGCCGGAACCATGATAAATGCAACTACATCGTGGCTGAAATGAGTAAATTGTGACAGGCGCTTCAACGATTCAATAAATGCATCGATGCCTTTATTCTTAAATTCATACCTGCCGGCTGTGCTCACAAACAGGGTGTCTTTTTTGAGCTCATAACCGAAAAGTTTTTCGGCAACCAGCTTCAGCTTCTCGCGGGCGGCTTTTCTTTTCTTTGTATATTCTTCACCCGAAGGTACGAAGTCGTCTTCAAAACCGTTCGGAGTAATTATATCGGGTGTTTTGCCGAGCAGCTGGGTGCATTCAAGCCCGGTGATTTTACTTACCGTGGTAAAGCAATCGACCGAATGAGCGGCTTTTTTTTCAGTGGAATGTTTGGATACCATATTCAGCTCGAAAGCCATCTGATCGCCGTTGTATTCCTTCAGGTAGTCGTACAGAGGCTTGTGATTTCCGGCTATCGAACGGCCGATAGAAGTGGCATGCGTGGTAAAGATTGTGGCTATTTCGGGAACGTTTTCGTGTATGTAGAAAGCGCCAAAAGTAGTCATCCATTCGTTGAAATGTGCCACCACGTTGTTGTGTTTCGTAAGTTTATGGAAACGGTAGTAACTTTCCATTACCAATCCCGTGGCATATCCGAACATCGACGACTCGTCGTAATCTCCGTATGCATGCAGCGAATCTACTCCGTAATTTTCCCAGATGTGTGCGTAGATAGAGTCTTTTTTGTAAAAAAGGGGAGTGAAATCGACCAAAACGGTAACCGGGTTGCCGTGAATTTTCCATCGGCCAATGCGTATTTTCAGCCCGGTATTGGTAATGAAATCATCTTTCCATTCTTTCAGAAGCTCGTTGTCAGGTTCGAAATATGGGGATTCGGAGTTTTTCCATACATCCGGACCTATGAAAATCAGCTTGTCGCGGTATGTGTCGCAAAGAGTATTGGCGCGGGTAGATAACACGGTGTAGATACCTCCTACCATGTTGCAAACTTCCCAGCTTGTTTCGAAAATATATTCAGGTGTGTGCTTGTATGACATTGTTTTAAATAAAAATATAAACTGCAAAGATACTTTTTTTTGTCGTATTTTTAATTAAATGCCAGGGTTCAATTGGCCGGATTAATTAAATCTTTGTTAATTTCCGTACAATACGTTCATTTAGTTGAATAAAAACAGATTAACATAAAATTATTGTGAAACAAAGAACATTTTTTGTACTTTTGCATTATCTTTGTAGATAATAATACAAAGTATAGTTATAAAAACATGCCTATGAAGAAATTTACTCTAATATTAGCATTGGTACTTTGTGGAATAACAGGTGTTTATGCTCTGAAAAATCAGAATATAACAACGAAAAACTTAACTGAAACAGCCTATTCGCAAAGTAATCCGATAGTTTCGGACAACGATGATGCACCAAAATTTACGCTGACAGGAAAAGTTCTGACTGCCAGAAATCTTGATAACGGAGCTCAGGTGGATATTTACAGTGTTTTAGGTGCCAGGGTATATTCCTATGTTTACAAAGGAAATCCTGAAACTCTGAACCTGAACAAAGGTATTTATATCGTACGTTCGGGTAAATTCACGCAAAAAATAATACTATAACCGGCGGTGTAAGATATCGGAACCGACAGAAAGACTGTCGGTTTTTTTTTTGTCAAACTTGTTTAAAAAAATCCGCAACTCAGTTTGGTTATCGAATATTTTCGCTAATTTCATTCGCTAATTATTTTATTGAAACATGAAGACCAGAAAGAACTTTGTTATCGATACCAATGTTATTTTACACGATTACAATTGTTTGCATAATTTTGAGGAGAATGATATCTATATCCCGATAGTTGTGCTCGAAGAGCTGGATCATTTCAAAAAGGGAAATGAACAGATCAATTTTAACGCCCGTGAGTTCTCGCGTGAACTGGATCTGATAGCCAACGATAATTTGTTCAAAAACGGTGCAGATTTAGGTGAAGGAAAGGGGAAACTATTTGTAGTGGCAGGAAATACGTATCCGGAAGTTATTTCGTCCGTTTTCCCTGAGAAATCGCCAGACCACCGTATACTGGCCGATACTTATAACATCGGCAAACTGAAGAGAAATTCGAAAACCATTCTTGTCAGTAAGGATATTAACCTGAGAATGAAGGCATTGTCGCTGGGAATACTGGCCGAGGATTACATCAACGATAAAGTGACCGACCTCAACATATTCGAGAAAAATCACGAGGTGTACGAAAATGTAGACCCCGAAATGATAGACAGGATGTATGCCGGGGGTGGAATTCCGCTCGAAGAATTTGATTTCAAATCGGATATTGATCCGCAGGAGTGTTTTGTGCTGAAGAGTTCCCGATCGAGCGTGCTGGCAAGATATCAGCCTCAGACGGGAAGGGTGATACGGATAGAGAAAACCCGCAGTTTCGGTATCGAACCCCGCAACGCTGAACAGGCATTTGCAATGAATGTGCTCCTGGACGACGAAGTGAAACTCGTGGCTCTGACCGGAAAATCAGGTACCGGGAAAACACTCATGGCGCTTGCAGCTGCTTTGGCAAAGCACGATGACTACAAACAAATACTTCTGGCCAGGCCCATAGTAGCACTTTCGAATAAAGATCTCGGCTATCTGCCCGGCGACGAACAACATAAAATTGCTCCATACATGCAGCCGCTTTTTGACAACCTGAATGTTATCAAACATAATTTTTCGTACCAGGGTAAAGAAATAAAGCTGCTGGATGAGATGCAGAAAAACGAGCAGCTTGTCATAGAAGCCCTTGCCTACATCAGGGGTAGAAGTCTGAACGAAACATTTTTCATTGTGGACGAAGCGCAAAACCTGACTCCCCATGAGGTGAAAACAATTATTACCCGCGCCGGTGAAGGAACAAAAATAGTATTTACAGGTGATATTCAGCAGATTGACTCACCCTATCTGGATATGCATTCCAACGGGCTGGTGTATATGATTGACCGTATGAGCGGGCAGGATATTTTTGCACACATCAATCTGGTGAAAGGCGAAAGAAGTTACCTCTCGGAACTTGCAAGTAATTTACTTTAATTCAGCAATATGAAAAAGATTATAGCTGTTATTCTAATTTTAACAGGTGTTGCAGTTTCCTCCCTGAGCATCAGGGAATATGCCGGAAAGAAAAAAAGCATCGATTTTATCGGTTATGAATTTTCGATCACTAACAGGGATAGTCAGAAAGTATTTTACCGGAACACCGCAATCGGATTGGTGATATTAGCCGGAGGTGTTGTTTTGCTGTCAAAAAGAAAAAGAAATTGAGAAAAAATTTTCTGAACAACTTTTTTGCAGGCGAATAAACTGATATAATATGCTGATTGACATTTTCATAAAAGGTTTGATTATAGGTTTGGGTACTTCCATGCCATTGGGACCCATCGGGATGCTTGCCATACAGCGAACACTTAACCGCGGGCAAAAACACGGACTGATTACAGGCCTTGGTGGCACGATATCGGATATCGTGTATTCGGTTATTATCCTGTTTTTTTTGAGTTTCGTTATCGATACTATTGAGTTTCATCGCGAGGCAATTCAGATTATCGGCAGCTTCATAGTCATTATTTTCGGTTTGTGGATTTTCAGGAGCAATCCGATTGCCCAGCCATTACCTCACGAAAAGCCGGTGGAACACTCGCTTCTCAACGATTTTTTCACTTCCTTTGCACTTACGCTGTCCAATCCGCTTATTATTTTCGTACTGATTGCTCTCTTTTCCCATCTGAATTTTGTGACATCAGCAACTTCGCTCACAGGGCAGATTGTAGGACTGGCTGCCATATTCACAGGATCTATTTCGTGGTGGATTGTTCTTACATCATTTGCCAACAGATTTCGCAAGAACTTTAATTTCCGTGGTCTGAAGATTATAAACCGTATAGCAGGTTCTGTAATCATGGCGTTAGGTTTTTTCGGTACAGCTATGTCATTATTTAAATAAAAAAAAGACCAGTACCTTCCGGCATGGTCTTTCTTCCTGAATACGGATTGTTCAAAGAATGTCTTCGCTTTTCTCTTCTCTGGTTTTTTGTTCTTTTTCGTAAATAATACGGTCCATTTCCTCATCACTTGTTTTGCCTTTGAGCCAAACAAAATTAATGGAGGTGTTATTTGTGGAAAGTACCAGCATATCAGCGTTTGCGCGGTTATCCACCCGTTTGTAAACGTATATCCGTCTGTCTTTCTCACGTTTTACAAGCGAGGTTTCAAATTCACCGTTATCAATCAAATTATCAATATCTTTCATGAATTTTGCTGCCAAATCCACATTCGAAGAGTCCTTCACGAGTTTCAGCAATTTGAAACCTGTGATTTTCTCCATTTGTCCCTCCGTGAGGATGCTGTAATCCGCAAAGATGGATGCAAAACCAAGCATTCCTTTACCTATTGAGGTGTATTCAAATCGTTCGTCGTTTGAATATCTCCTGAAGAGCTTGTCAAGCGATTGAGCATGGCTTGCCGTTGTGAAAAGCACAAGAATGGTAAGGATAGATAATAATTTTCTCATAGTTATTTAAAATGTAAGTTATGTTCAAATTACCATATTATCAAAATCTGTTCCAAACTACAGTAATCTTTTAATTACTCTCAGCTGATGACTGTATTCTCCGTCGCGTGACGAAATAATTCCCTGAGAATCAATGATTTCTTTTTTCACATGACCGGATGCGTGAATAATCTGATGCGAATTGATAAGTATTCCTGTGTGGATGATGCTGCCTTCGGGATTCTCAAAAAAGGCAAGGTCGCCCGGTTGTGCTTCAGAAAGGAAGTCGACAACAGTACCTAGTTCGACCTGCTGCGAAGCATCGCGGGGCAAACTGATTCCAGCCATCGAATATACAACCTGAACGAGGCCTGAACAGTCGATGCCGAAGAGGCTTTTTCCGCCCCAGAGGTAAGGTGCGTTAATGTACTGAAGTGCCAGTTCGACAATGTGCTGGGTCTGACTGTTCTTAGTGTAAACCGGTTCGGTCTGCACTATCTGATATATTTCATCCTGCAATTCAAACTGGTCGCGCTCCACCGGTGGAAGCATACTGCCACCCGGAAGGATAATCTTTTCAACACTCGAGGTCTTAAAACAAACGACAAGCGGGGTTTTTGATGCTTTGAATGATGATGTGTCCACCATCCCGGTGGTAAAATGTTTCGGCAGAATACTCTTTTTGCCAATCCAGCCGGTGTAATTGTCGCTCAGGTTTTTTACGAAATACCAGTTGTCTGTCATTTCGAGAATCTCAATTTGTTCACCAAAAAGCAGTTGAGAGACCATTTCATGCTGATCTCCGGCTTCTTTGCGCATCGGTACAAGAGGTGTTGTGATGATGGTATACATGTCAGGTGATTTACTTTACAGGATGTATTTTTTACAAAATTAAATAAACTTGAAACAAAACGGTCATTATTCTTGTTTTTTTTATAGTTTTGTGTAAATTTTTATCCGGCGACACAGGCTCGCTCAACTTCAGCAAGCGTACCAAAAACAGATACATGGCTATTAAATTGACAAAAGAAAAAATAAACCAGTTTACCAGGATTGGACTCTTTGTTGCAGTAGTTGTGATAATTGTCCTGCTATTTCCCAAAGACAAAAAGTTCAAGTACCAGTACCAGATTGGTAAACCGTGGACTTACGAACTTATCACAGCCTCATTCGACTTCCCGATTTATAAAACCGACGAACAACTGGAAGCTGACCGGAAAGAACTGCTCTCAGCCTACACACCTTATTTTCAGTATGATGAAAAGGTGGTTGAATATCAGATAAATAAATGGCATGACGACTGGAGCAAAAAAAATCCGGATGCGCCTGCCTATTCTGTATACGTGGAAACAAAATTCAGAGATATTTACCGGAAAGGAATCATTTCATCGGCCGTGTATGAGCAATTGCTCACCAACAACAGGAAGAGTATTGTGAAAGTTTACAGCAACAGAAAGACTGAACTGGTGTCGACTGATGATATTTACACTCCCAAAACGGCTTACGAGGAAATAATGATGGAAAAGCCGGATTTAGTGAGTATACAGGATTTAGGTTCGTACAACCTGAATTTGTATCTGACTGATAATCTTCATTTTGACAGTATAACCTCGCAGAATGTAAAAGATGATATGGTCAAGAATCTGTCGCTGACTTCCGGCATTGTTCAGGCCGGTGAGAAAATCATTGACAGGGGTGAAATCGTATCTCCTGCAACTTATTCGGTACTGAACTCCATGAAAATTGAAACCCAGAAAAGAAATACAGCTTTTAAGGAATCGGGATACGTTATCGTGGGTGAATTGATTATCGTAATGGTGCTCATACTCATGCTTACCTTGTATTTATACCTCTTCAGGGCGAGTCTCTTCGATAACCTGAACAACCTGCTTTTTATCGCACTGATGATTATGTTTGTTATCGCTCTTGCTTCCATTGTGTTGAGATTCACCAGTCTGGGTATCTATATTGTTCCATTTACGATGCTGCCGATTATTATCAGGGTGTTTTTTGATTCGCGCACAGCACTTTTTGCCCATTTTATCACCATTCTCATCATATCTTTCATGGTCGATAATCCGTTTGTGTTTATCGTGTTGCAGGTGATTGCCGGGATGACCGCCGTGTCGGGGCTGAAAGATCTGACAGCCCGTTCGCAGCTCACTCAAACGTCTTTATATATCTTTGTAAGTTATACGGTGATGTATCTGGCTACCGAACTTGTATCCGAAGGTTCTTTAAACCGTATTTACTTCATGCCTGTTGTATATTTTGCCATCAGCTCGGCTTTATTGCTGCTGGCTTATGTGCTGATTTATATTTTCGAAAAAATATTTAATCTGATTTCTGCCATCACTCTGGTCGAACTTACCAATATCAACAGCGATCTGATGATAAAATTTGCCGAGCAGGCTCCCGGAACTTTCCAGCATTCGCTTCAGGTTTCGAACCTGGCCACCGAGGCCGCTAAAAAGATAGGTGCCAATAGTCTGCTGGTGCGTACTGGCGCTTTGTATCATGATATCGGAAAGATGGTTAATCCTCAGTATTTTATTGAAAATCAGGTAGGAGGTTCCAATCCGCTGTCTGAAATGAGCTATGAGGATGCTGCTCAGGCTATTATCAAACATGTACCTGACGGAGTTATTCTTGCCAAAAAAAATGGATTACCCGACCAGATTATTGGTTTTATCACTACGCATCACGGCAGAACCAAAACCAGGTTTTTCTACAATTCTTTTGTCAATGAAAATCCGGGGGCGACCCCGAACGAGGAAAAATTCACCTATCCGGGTCCGCTCCCTTTCAGCAAGGAAACGGCCATTCTGATGATGGCAGACGCTGTGGAAGCACGTTCGCGTACCCTGGGTGAATATACGGAGCAGAGTATCAGCAATATGGTCGACAGTATGATTGATTCTCAAATAGCCGACGGACAGCTGAAGGATGCACCGATCAGTTTCAAGGATGTGGAAACCGTGAAAAAAGTTCTCGCCGCAAAGATTAAAAACATCTATCACACCCGCATTACCTATCCGGAACTTAAGAATGAGCCTGAAACGGCTGTAACTGGCAATAATCAGGTTGTCGGGTAACAATTCTTTTAGAAATTCAGAATAATGACAAGAAATGTGATAATCGCTTTCATGCTGATTTTTACGGCAGCTGTTTCAGCAGAGAATCTTCCAAAGGTGAGCTCCGGAGAAATCAGGCGGCTTGAAAATTTCAGATCGGCTTACGTTCAGCCGCGCCATGTGGATGTTTGGCTGCCTGACGGGTACACTGAATCGAAAAAATACAGTGTTGTTTATATGCACGACGGGCAAATGCTCTTTGACAGTACTCAAACATGGAACAGAAAGGAATGGCAGGTGGATGAAGTCTTCGGCTCGCTTCTGAAAGAGAAAAAAATCAGGGATTGTATCGTTGTCGGTATTTGGAATACAGGTGAAGACCGGATTTCCGAGTACATGCCAACACGTATTTACAACCAGTTGCCCGATTCGCAGGCTGTTGTTTTTTCTGAAAAATTTTGTAACGGCAAAGAAGCAACAGGCGATATGTACCTCAGATTTATAGTCGAAGAACTGAAACCAGCTATCGATGCCGGTTTCTCAACACTTACCGGTACGGATAATACCATTATCATGGGCTCAAGTATGGGAGGGTTAATTTCGCTGTATGCCATTTGTGAATATCCGGAGATTTTTGGCCATGCTGCCTGCATATCCACAGCCTGGCTGAGTTCCATCGACTACCGAATCCCGCTTGCTGCTTTTAATTATTTAAGCAGGAACCTGCCTTCACCTGAAAATCACCGGATTTATATGGATTACGGAACCGGTGAGAGTGACCCGGAATATACAACCACGCAGTGTTTTATCGACATCATTTGCCGGAAAGAAGGTTTCAGTGATGCAAATTACCGTTCATGTGTATTTGAAAATGCTATCCATGATGAAATAGCCTGGAGCAAACGATTGCACTTCCCGCTGGAATTTCTGTTGAAAAAATAAGGGAAGTTATAGATTAACTTCCCCTGATGCTTTTTTCGTGTTTTCTGTTGTGTGTTACACAATTGCTGAGCCATTTGTCAGTTTCTCCCCCGGTCTTACAAGTGTCAGCGTTCCGTCCGGATTTTCGGCCGAAAGTATCATCCCTTCGCTATCGATACCGCGCAGTTTGCGGGGAGCAAAGTTGGCTACGAAAAGTACCTGTATGCCGACCAGCTCTTCCGGATTGGGATAGTAGGCTGCAATCCCCGAAAGGATGGTGCGTCCTCCCATGCCGTCGTCCAGTCTGAACTGGAGCAGTTTATCGGCTTTCGGTACTTTGGTGCATTCAAGCACGGTTGCAACACGGATATCCAGTTTCCCGAAATCCTCGAACGCCACGTTATCTTTCACTGCCTGAGGTTTGTAAGCTTTGAGTTCGTTGGCGGTTTTTGTGGCCTGAAGTTTCAGGATCTGTGCCTCTATCTGTTCGTCTTCAATTTTCTCGAAAAGCAGTTCCGGAGAATTCAGTTGATGTCCGGCTTCCAGCAAATCTATTTTTCCCAGCTCTTTCCACTCAAAACTATGCAGATTCAGCATCCTGCGTAATTTTTCCGAAGAAAATGGCAGGAAAGGCTCGAATGCAATGGAAAGATTGGCGGTAATCTGCAGACTGATATTCAGAATGGTAGCCACACGGTTCATATCGGTTTTAGCCAGTTTCCAGGGCTCGGTTTCAGCCAGGTATTTATTGCCGATTCGGGCAAGGTTCATAGCTTCTTTTTGTGCATCGCGGAAGTGGAACGTGTCGAGTAAGGCTTCCACCTGTGTTTTCACACCGGCGAAATCAGCCAGCGTCTGCTGGTCGTAGTCTGTCAGTTCGCCCAAAGCAGGCACTTTCCCGTCGAAATATTTCTGTGTCAGCACCAAAGCGCGGTTCACAAAGTTGCCGTAAATGGCTACCAGTTCGTTGTTATTGCGTGCCTGAAAATCTTTCCAGGTAAAGTCGTTGTCCTTGGTTTCGGGCGCATTGGCTGTGAGCACGTAACGAAGCACATCCTGTTTTCCCGGAAAATCAACCAGGTATTCGTGCAGCCAGACAGCCCAGTTGCGCGACGTGGAGATTTTGTCACCTTCCAGGTTCAGAAATTCGTTGGCAGGCACATTATCAGGCAGAATATAACTCCCCTCGGCTTTGAGCATGGCGGGGAACACGATGCAGTGGAACACAATGTTATCTTTCCCGATAAAATGCACCAGGCGTGTTTCGGGGTCTTTCCACCAGGTTTCCCAAGTGCCGAATCGTTCCGGTTCGGCATCGCAAAGTTCTTTGGTGTTGGAAATATAGCCAATCGGGGCGTCAAACCATACGTACAGCACTTTTCCTTCGGCTCCGGTTACAGGCACCGGAATTCCCCAGTCCAGGTCGCGGCTCACGGCGCGCGGCTGAAGTCCCATATCGAGCCAGCTTTTGCACTGTCCGTACACGTTTGATTTCCATTCTTTGTGGTCCTCGAGTATCCATTGGCGCAGCCAGGCTTCGTGCTGGTCGAGCGGGAGATACCAGTGTTTTGTTTCGCGCATCACGGGTACGCTACCGCTGATGGTTGATTTGGGCTCAATCAGATCAGTAGGGCTGAGTGATGTGCCGCATTTTTCGCACTGGTCGCCGTACGCGTTTTCATTGCCGCAATGCGGGCATTTTCCCGTAATGTACCGGTCGGCCAGAAACTGCTTAGCTTCTGTATCGTAATACTGTTCGGATGTTTGTTCTACGAATTTGCCGTTTTCATACAGCGTTTTGAAAAAATCCGATGCCAGTGCATGATGCGTTTTTGAAGTGGTTCGCGAATACACATCAAATTTCACCCCAAATTCATCGAATGCTTTTTTGATGATGTTGTGATATCTGTCCACCACATCCTGCGGTGTAATTCCCTCATTGCGTGCTTTGATGGTAATCGGTACACCATGCTCATCAGAGCCGCCTATGAAAAGAACCTCTTCACCCTTCAGACGCAGATAGCGGACATAAATATCAGCAGGCACATATACACCCGCCAGATGCCCTATATGCACGGGACCGTTGGCGTAGGGAAGTGCGGAAGTAACGGTAGTACGTTTATAATTCATAATCTAATCAGCCCCCTGAATCACCCTGAATGGTAAATTTCAGGTTAGCTTGTTATTTTTTATAATGTGGTTGAAAAATATTTTTTATCAAAAAAACGACTGCAAAGATACGAAAAAAAATAATGTATATTTAATTGCTGTGCCGTCAAAGTAACTGTATATTTGTACACAGAATTCTATTTGCTTTATTATGAAGAAATTTATTTTTTACTTCTCCATCTGCTTCACACTTTCCACCAGCCGGATAAACTCCCTGCGGTAACCATGGGTATCCTCATCAAGTCCTTTTCGGGCATATTCTGTCACTTTGTCAAAGCTGGCATTTCCTACAAAATCTGACTTGCGCAAAAGTTGTCCGAACATCGTTACTGCCATCTGGAAATTGAAATCCTTTGAAACGTTCGATTTAAAGTTGTTTGCCAGGACCGGAACTTCCAGTTTTTGGCTTTTGGATTCTTTTGGGTTTTTGTAGCGGAGTTTTACGGTCAGCAGTTCGGTGGAATTGGTGTAGTCCGGATTCACTTTGAGTTCGGCTTTGCGGTATTTCAGTTTGTCCACGCTGCCTCCGTAATTGTTTTCCACACCTGCGGGTATTACTTCGTACAGAGCCGTTACTGTATGTCCTGCGCCGAGTTCTCCGGCATCTTTGGTGTCGTCGTTGAAATCTTCCTTGTTCAGTAACCGGCTTTCATAACCGATTAAGCGGTAGGCATTGACGAATTTCGGATTAAATTCCACCTGAATTTTCACATCCTTGGCCACGGTGTGCATCGTACTGCCAAATTCGTTTACAAGTACCCGGTTGGCTTCCTGCAGGTTGTCAATGTAAGCATGGTTTCCGTTTCCTTTTTCAGCCAGGATTTGCAGTTTGTTATCCTTATAATTTCCCATTCCGTAGCCGAGCACAGTGAGGAAAATGCCTGTTTTCCGCTTTTCTTCTATCAGACTTTCCAGTCCTTTGGTGTCCGAAATACCCACGTTGAAATCTCCGTCGGTGCAGAGAATCACGCGGTTGTTTCCGTTTTTAATCAGATTTTTCTCTGCTATTTTATAAGCCAGTTGAATGCCTGCACCACCCGCGGTAGAACCGCCCGCGCTCAGATTTTCGATGGCATCGAGTATCTTCTGTTTGTCGGATGCCGACGTGGAAGGCAGCACTTCACCTGCCGAACCGGCATAAACCACCACAGCCACACGGTCTTTTTCACGCAGGTTGTTGAGCAACAGTTTAAGCGACGATTTAACCAGCGGCAGTTTGTTGGGGGCATCCATCGAACCGGAAACATCGAGCAGAAACACGAAGTTGCTTGCAGGAAGATTTTCCGATGGAATTTCTCTGGCTTTCACACCAATGCGGACAAGTTGATTTTGTGGATTCCACGGACATGCTGTAGTCTCTGTAAGGATGTTCACCGGATGCCCACCGGCAGGCTGCGGATAATCATAGCTGAAGTAGTTGATCATTTCTTCAATGCGCACAGCATCTTTTTCGGGTATCTGACCGTTGTTTATCATCCTGCGGATATTACCGTACGATGCAGCATCCACATCCAGCGAGAAGGTGGAAAGCGGTTCGTCTGAAGCGGAGAAAAAACGGTTTTCCCTGAACGAGCCGTATTCCTCGGTATCCCGTTCGTACACAGGGTACACAGGTCTGAACCCTCTGACTGAAATACCTGCCACGCGCCCTGCCAGAGAATTTTGTGCTTTTGCTCCCGGGTTGTAAAAATGTTTCCTGTTAGTTGCTCCGTATGCCACAACCACTGTTTCCTCAAGCAAAGCGATATCTTCATCCAGGTAAACAATCAACGTGGCAGAATCCGCTTTTACCGTTTTTCTGACGAATCCGATATATGCAATTTCGAGTAGATTTCCTTTTTTAACGCTGATTTGAAAATTTCCGTTCATATCGGTGATGGCACCGTTTTTACTTCCTTTTTCTGTAATGGTTGCGCCGATAAGCGGTTGCATGTCGCCGGAACTGAAAACAGTTCCCTGTACCTGAATTACCTGACTGTGTAATGTTACGCTGAATCCTAAAATAATAAGGATGATGGCAGTTTTTTTGTTGATTGAGTTCATGATTGTATGTTTTTATAGAATGAATAATTTTTGTTTTCTACTCATTAGATACTTTTCAGTCGGAAATTCCATAAACAAAATGATTTTTTTTTCTAATTTTGTAAAATAAACCAACCATTTCCGGTTAAATACTTGAAACACAAAGGCAAAATACAGGAACTCGACGACGACGCATTGCTTGAACTTTACAGAAAAGAAGGTCAATCCGTGTATTTTGCCGAACTTTACAAACGGTATATTCCGCTCGTGTATGGTTTGTGCCTGAAGTATCTGGGAAATCAGCCTGATGCGCAGGATGCCGTGATGGATATTTATGAAGATTTGACCGAAAAAGCGACAAACTATGAAATCAGAAACTTTTATTCCTGGCTTTATAGTGTAGCTAAAAACCATTGCTACAGAAAACTGAACAAAGGGAACAAAGTTGTTTTTGTAAATTTCCAGCCGGATTTTATGGAAAATGAAGCGGATTTTACTCTAATAGACGGGGAGAAATCGGAAGAAGAGGAAAATGCGCTTAATTTTTGTATGAATGAACTTGGAAAGGAGCAACGCAAAAGCATTGAGTTGTTTTATTATGAAAATAAATCCTATCTGGATATAGCAGAGCTAACCGGCTATACGCTGGACAAAGTAAAAAGCTATATTCAAAACGGGAAGCGAAATTTGAAAAACTGTATTTTAAGAGTATTAAAAACATCCTCTCATTAATGGGAAGCTGGAGTAACACTTTGAAACTAATAGATTACATACAGGGCAGGCGACGTGGCAAAGAGGCAAACGAGCTGGAACGCAAAGCATTGCAGGATCCATTTCTGCAGGATGCGCTCGAAGGTTATGACTCGGTGAAAGGTGATCATCAGGCTACCATCCGGGAACTTGAGAAACGCTTTGACAGGAAACCGAAGCAGAATAAGCGCAGGCTGTGGGTGTGGGCTGCTGCAGCTATGTTTGTTGTTTTTATCGGTACGCAGGTGTACAGGTGGATACAACCTGTGGCAGTGCCTCCGGTAATTGTTCAGCATGAAGCCAAAACGAAGGATTCCGCTGATTTCCGCGAAAAAATCAAAACGCATAATACCTTAGAAGCTGCCCGAAAACCTGAAGTTATTGCACAAAATACAGAAACCAGACAGCAAACAGCAGATTTACTAAAAAAAGTTCATGCATCTCCTGATTTTGAAGCGGCTGTATCGGCTGTTGATATTTCGACAGACACAGCAAAGTCGGCCGGACAGCACGAAATAATGGTGGCGGGGCTTGACACGAAGCAGGAAAATGAAACTGCCGGAGAGGTAGAAACGGTTGAAATGAAGGAATTCCGCGTTGATTCAGCCATTTTTGCAGATCAGAACCTGGCTAACAACTTTGTAAGCAAATCTGTTTCAGCCGGATTGCAGGGCAGGGTAGCCGGACTGGATGCCCGGAGCGCCGACAGCAATTTTCGGATCCGCGGTATGGTTTCAACACCTGCTTCTGCCGATACAAAACAGGTTAAAGGACGTGTGGTGGATGAGAACGGCGAACCGTTGATCGGGGTGAATGTGAAACTGAAAAATACATCCCACGGAACGGTAACGGATATGGACGGGCAGTTTTCGCTCGCTGTGCCCGACAACCGTAAAGGTACCCTCACAGCCGCATACATCGGTTATACAGGACGTGAAGTAGCCGTAGCGCCAAATACCGGCGATATCAGGTTGCAGCCCGATCTGGCATTACTGAACGAAGTGGTGGTAGTGGGTTACGGATCCGGTCGCAAGGTTCATTCTTCAAACAGTAAAACGGCTGAAAGAATTACCCTGCATCCTGCTGAGGTGTCCGGTCTCAAACCCATCGGGAGCGAAGGTGATTTTGTCAGTTATTTCAGAAATAATTATAACCGGACGGTGTGTGACGCTCAGAAACAAAAAGTGAATGTGCTGGTTGAAATTGATAAAAAAGGATGGCCTGTCTTACTCGAAATAAAGGAAATTACCTGCCCTGAACTGAAAAACGAACTCATTCGCCTACTCGAAAAATCACCTGAATGGACTCTGAAAGGGAAAAAAGTTCGGTTGAAGTTTGTGTTGTGATTTGTAAATATCCCAAAAGCCCTTAAAATTACATAAATAAAATTTTTGCATTTTTTAAACTATCTGTTTTGCTTAACTTTGCATCTGTTTTTAAAAAAATCAGAAAAAGAATATCCGATGACAGACGTAAAATCCCCGCAGCAATCACTAAAACAAAAATTCTCCAATGCCTTTTGGGTGGCAAATGGCGTGGAACTGCTTGAACGACTGGCATATTATGCCGTTTTTATTGTCATCACGCTGTATCTTTCCAACGTATGGGGATTTTCCGATATAGAAGCCGGGGCTATTTCAGGCGTTTTTTCGGCCATGTTGTATCTGCTTCCTTTGTTTTCGGGAGCTTATGCCGACCGGATCGGATTCCGTTCGGCTATTATTCTGGCTTTCTCGCTGCTCACGTTGGGTTATGCCGGACTGGGAATTTTGCCCACAATGCTCGAGAGCGCCGGATTAGTGGAATATGAAATGACTACAACATTCAATGGATTGAATGAGAGTTATTTACGCTGGTCAATTGTTCCGGTTATGGCGCTGATAGTTGTCGGAGGTTCGTTTATCAAATCGGTGATTTCGGGCACTGTGGCGCGCGAAACTTCGTCAGAAAACCGGGCACGCGGGTATTCAATTTTCTATATGATGGTCAATATAGGGGCTTTCACCGGAAAAACAGTGGTGGATCCGCTACGCAAAAGCATGGGTGACCAGGGGCTGGTTTACCTCAATTATTTTTCGGCATCAATGACTTTACTGGCTCTTATTGCAGTAATATTCTTCTACAAATCGGTGAAAACTGAAGGGCAGGGGAAAAGTTTCGCCGAAATAGGAAGAGGCTTATTCCGTGTGCTCACTAACTGGAAATTGCTGATATTGATTCTGATTATCAGCGGATTCTGGATGATTCAAAGCCAGATGTATGCTACTATGCCCAAGTATGTAATCCGTTTGATCGGTGAGGATGCGTCGCCCGGCTGGTATGCCAACGTGAATCCGCTCGTGGTGTTTGTAATGGTGAATTTTGTGACATCGCTCATGAAAAAGAAAAAAGCGCTCACATCGATGATGATCGGGATGCTGATAATTCCGATGTCGGCACTCGTCATGTCATTCGGAAATCAGGTGAATGCGGAAAGCATTTTGGGGATGCACCCGGTTGCCTTTATGATGATTGTCGGGATAGCCATGCAGGCGATTGCCGAGTCTTTTATTTCACCTCGCTTTCTGGAATATTTTTCATTGCAGGCACCCAAAGGTGAGGAAGGCCTGTATCTGGGATTCAGTCATTTACACTCGTTTTTCTCCTATTTGTTTGCATTCGGTTTGTCAGGTTTTCTGCTCAACAAATATTGCCCAGATCCGCGCCTTTTCAGTTCTTCCGAAGCATATGCCGCAGCTACCCAGCATGCCCACTACATCTGGTACGTGTTTGTCGGGATAGGGATGGTATCGGCTGTTGCTCTGTTTATTTACGGTAAAGTGACGAAAGCGGAGTAAATCTGCGTTTCGTGTTTCACGCTTTGCGTTTCAGGTTTCAGGTTTTTAAATTGTAAATAGACTAATTGTTCTGAAGTATTTCCTCTTTTCTCTAATCGCTCATTTCGGTCAGATATTTCCAGTACCTCACAGGCATGTGCTGCCGCTGAAGTTTGAGGTTTACCCGTTCTTTGATGGCCATTGTTTTGAAATAATCTTTCCACATTTGCTGGTAAAGCAGTTCTTCGGCGTCTGCCTGGTCTTCTTTCAGTTTACCCGAAGCACTCACCGGACTTTCATTGAAAGTTATCTCTTCTGTTTTGTGTAAGTCGTAGTAAAGTCCGAATTTGCGTTTGGTATCGAAGATAATCCACGGCTGGTCGGCGTAGCGGTTCCTGAAATGATCGGCCACGAGCGAGATAACATTAAAATCAGGCGAAACAGCCGCAAAGAAAATTCCATCGGAGGTTTTCTGAAAACGTACAAACTGGATGACCTTCTGACGCGACTGGCTTACTTTTTTGTATATCTCGGCACAGCGAAGTACGTCAGCGTCACCAAAATTAAGTTCAATGGAGGCGGGAGATTGAAAAGCCTTGCAGATATAACGAAAAATCAGCAGATCAGCTTCAGGAAGCTCTGATAGCCAGACATACAACAACATGTGGCAAGCCGACTGAGATATTTTCTTCTCCAGTCCTTGCCATACGCGCTTTGCTTTTGCCTCTTCGGTAACGATGTGAAACGTTTTTTCAAGAAACAACGGTTTTGCTTCACCGTAAGACAGTAAAATATCCGGAGTTTCTTTCGTGTCGAATGCCAAAAACACGCAGCAAAGCAATCCCTCGAATGTTTTATCGTAAATATGGGCTGTCATACTTCAAAATCAATTTTCAGCTGCAACGGGTCTTTATCTTCCGGCCCTTTTTGGATAAAAACGTTTCGCAGGTATTCTGGTTTCACTTCATTTACCGTATTCATGGGTAGTTCACGGCACTCGATGAAATATTTCGCCCGTTTCATCACCACTCCGATTTTTTTTAGTTGTCCGGAATTTAATTTTCCGTACCGGCGGGCTGTGATGATTTTTTTTGCTGATAAAACTCCCACTCCGGGAATGCGCAGGATGGCTTCGTAGGGTGCTGTGTTTACATCAACGGGGAAAAATTCCGGGTGCCGGAGCGCCCATGCTACTTTCGGGTCAATTTCCAGATCGAGTTCAGGATTGGCATCGTCTACAATTTCATTAACCTGAAAGTTGTAAAAACGCATGAGCCAGTCGGCCTGATACAGCCGGTGCTCACGCACAAGCGGCGGTTGTTTCAGCAAGGGAAGGCGGCTGTCGTTCTGGTTCACGGGAATGTAACCGGAGTAGTACACCCGTTTCATACTGTCGATGTTGTAAAGTTTCGAAGCCAGAGTAAGTATCTGGTTGTCTGTTTCGGGAGTTGCACCGATAATCATCTGTGTGCTCTGACCGGCAGGAACAAACCGGGGAGCGTTACGGAATTTTTTCCGGTCTTCGGAGTTTTCCAGAATTCCCTGCCGGATGTATTTCATTGGTTTCCATACACTCACATAATCCTTTTCGGGAGCAATAATCTTCAGACTTTCCTCGGTCGGTATTTCAATATTCACGCTCAGCCTGTCAGCATACATTCCGGCCATATTCACATATTCCCGGCTTGCTCCCGGTATGCTTTTCATGTGAATATAACCGTTGAAACGATGAACTTCACGCAACTCTTTGAGCACGCCAATCATTTGCTCCATCGTGTAATCGGGATTCCGAATCACACCCGAACTTAAAAACAATCCCTCTATGTAATTGCGCCGGTAGAATTCTATGGTCAGCCCGGCAAGTTCTTTCGGGGTGAAAGCCACACGTTTGATGTCGTTTGAACGCCGGTTGGAACAGTAGGCACAATCGTAAATACAATGATTGGTCATCAGAATTTTGAAAAGTGAAATACACCGTCCGTCGGCAGTAAAGCTGTGGCAAATACCCCACCCGGAAGCCGTACCAAGCGTTTTGCCCGGATTGCCGCGCGTGGTACCGCTCGATGCGCACGAAACATCGTATTTGGCGGCATCAGCGAGAATCCTGAGTTTTTCCAGTGTACTTTCCTTTAGCATGTGGCAAAGAAAAGAATTTTATTTGACAATCTATGTCAATAAAATATTAATTTTCCGGTTTTGATCTGTTTTTTTTCCAAAAAAAATTGTCCAATAATTTTGTTAAACCGGATAAAAACGAGTTACTTTGTTCCTTTAAAATTTTTCAGGAAAATGAATAAAATACTAAGTACGTTGCTTCTGATAATATATTCAGCCATTCTTTCCGGCCAGGATAATGACCTTGTTGTAATAAGCAGACCTGTCACTCAGGGCTATGACTATATTCACAATGCTGATATTCAGGCAACAGAATATATGTTTCCGGAAAGAATTGACGGATATGAAATTGATGAGAATGATGAAATTGCAGTTGTGCAACTTCGCGGAGTAAGTAAAAACGGAAAGAAGCTGAATAACTCCGGAAATATTGTATTTTACGATCTGAAAACTCAAATGCCGCGATGGAACAGAAAAATAAATTATCTGGAGGAAAATGCATCACTTACAGGCGGGAAGCCATTTATTCTGAAACCGTATAGCGTGTCAGCTCTCGATGAGGCTACCGGAACTGCAATCTGGAGCGGTAGGACACAGATTTATTATGCCGACAAAAAAACCGCAACAGGTGTAGGATATAATTGTAAATCCATGAATCCAAACTCCGATAACCTGGAAGGTATTGATTTAAAAAGCGGAAATACAATATGGAAACGTAATCTGGACCGTACGTATGGATGGAATGATATTACAAAACTCAGCGACAGCATTATTCTGATAACATCGGACGGTTTGACAGCTGTCAATCTGAAAACAGGGCAGGGGTGGGAGTATAAAACTCCCACGGGCAGGAAACAAACCGGTGAAGCTGTGGCAAAAAGCATAGGCAGCATAGTGCTCGGAGTGCTCACCGGTGTGACTGTGGTGCCTAACGTCGATGTGATAACAGGCCTGGTTTCAAATACACTGACAGACAGCACCGGAATCTACCTTGCATCTGCCGCGAAGATAAGCCGCTTAAACATCCGGGGTGAACTGATTTGGTCGGTCGATTTGCCAAAAGACAAAGCAAGTTCTTCAGTAATTTCCAGGAAAAATGGTTTTGTTTATCTGATGAACAAGGGATACGCCTACGAAAACGGGCAAATGAGAAATTACGGGCATCCTTTTGCTGCTATTTATAACGTGAGCGACGGAACGCAGCACTTTTTCAAATCCTTTGATGATAAAAAGCGCATTCTGAATGATATGGAAGTGCAGGGTGATACCATTAGCCTGTTGTTCTCGGATAAAATAGCACAATATTCGATTAGCGGCGACTCACTGATTGCCGAAAAAACGTTTGATTCATCAGCAACAGGTTACCTGTACAGTTTTGCCAATACCAAAACGTACTATCAGTATAACGATGTATTTGCAGCTGCAAGAGAAAATTATTCAAAAAACCTGATTGAAACCAGTACCGGCAATGTGCTGATTGTGAATGATAAAATGGAAACGGAGCAAACACTCACACCGGGCGAATTTTTCAGGGAATTATATCAACTGAAACCATGGAAATTGATGTACAGGGATGGTAGCGTAGTGGTAATCGATGCAGATGGCAAACGACTGGCCAACATGAAAGCAACCTCAAAATTTCAACTGAAAGGCAGAAAATTATACGAAGTGAATGATAAAGTGCTGAGAGAGATTGATTTAAGCCCGGTATTCCGGGCAGAATAATTACTCCAGTAATCCGCAGGCTGTGAAACAACCGTCAAACATTTCTGTAAACTCCGGTTTCTCATCATAAATGCCATAAACCGAAGAGCCCGATCCGGACATGGAAGCGTAAACAGCACCCAGATCATAAATCTGATTTTTCAGTTTGCCAATTTCCGGCTGTTTGTCGAAAACAGTTTTTTCAAAATCATTTTTCAGAAAATACTTCCATTCTTCAACCGGTCGAAGGATAAGATCGGTGAGCGAAACCTCAGACCTTGAAGGTGTGATGCCAGCGTATGCCTCTGCTGTGGATACATGGATATCCGGTTTTACGAGCAGCAGCCAGTAATCTTTGAGCGACAGGTCAACCGGAGTGAAAATATTTCCGATACCTGTGGCGTAAACAGGTTTATTACGGATAAAAAACGGACAATCGGCCCCGAGTCTGGCAGCCAGTTGCTCCAGTTTTTTTGCCGAAATCTTCAGCTCGTAAAGTTCATTCAGTACTCTCAGCATAAAAGCAGCATCAGAAGAACCTCCCCCGAGACCTGCCCCGAATGGAATTTGCTTCACCAGCGTGATATCTGTAGCCGGAAACTGATACTGGGAACGTAGCAAGCGGAATGCCTTGATTATCAGGTTGTTCTCCGGGTCGCCTCCGACAGGAATGCCTGATGACGAAAAACTGTAATCGCTGCACGTTTCCGAAGGTTCGATATGAAGAATATCCTGTATGCCGATTGGATAGAATATGGTTTCAATGTTGTGATAACCGTCCGGACGACGTTCGACAACATTCAGTCCCAGGTTGATTTTTGCGTTAGGATATACTGTCATGGCTGGTTTTGATGCTAAAAATAATCAACTGAAAAAAATGATTCCGAAAGCGGAATCAAAATTACTCCATTTTTTTGTTTTTCCAAAAGTAAATTATACTTGTTGATTACTTGTTGAAAGATATATTATTTTTCATTTTACATCCTTTATTCTTTTTGTACCTTTGAAACCCCAAATTGAAAGAGACGAAATGACAGAAAAAAGAAATTACAAAAAGAGAGAAACACCTTTGCCCGTTCCGGCAAACGAATACGGAAAACTGCCTCCACAGGCACCTGAACTTGAAGAAGATGTACTCGGAGCCATCATGCTCGAAAAAGATGCTTACACCATGATTTCGGATATTCTCAAACCGGAATACTTTTACAAAACCATTCATCAGAAAATTTTTGAAGCCATCATCGAGCTGGCACTCCAGCAAAGCCCGATTGATATGCACACCGTTACCGAAATGCTTCGCAGGAAAGGAACGCTTGACGAGGTGGGAGGACCTTACTACATCACACTGCTCACTTCGCGTGTTTCGTCGGCTGCACACCTCATCTATCACTCGCAGATCATTGTACAGAAATACCTTGCCCGCGAACTGATACGCCTGTCGAGCGATATTCAGACCAAGGCGTTCGACGAAAAGATGGATGTGGACGATCTGATGCAGGAAGCCGAGGGCAAACTGTTCGAGATTACACAACAGAATCTGAAGAGGGATGTGGTGCAGATAAACTCTGTGATAGAGGAGGCGCGCGAAAGGATGAAAGACGCTGCCAAGAAGCAGGGAGCCAGCGGACTGCCCTCAGGATTTGATGCCCTTGACAAAATCACATCCGGATGGCAGAGATCGGACCTGATAATCATAGCAGCCCGTCCTGCCATGGGTAAAACAGCTTTCGTGCTTTCGATGGCCAAGAATATGGCAGTGGATCATAATTCGCCGGTAGCTATTTTTTCGCTGGAAATGTCGAATGTGCAGTTAGTTAACCGTTTGCTGATGAATGTTTGTAATCTGGAAGGGGAAAAAATCAAAAACGGGCAACTCACCGCAGCCGAATGGGAACAGTTTGATAAGGATGTAAATAACCTTTATGGCGCTCCGATTTACGTGGACGATACTCCCAGTTTGTCTGTATTTGAATTACGAAGCAAAGCACGCCGCCTTGTCAAGGAGCATAACATTCAATGCATAATCATCGACTACCTGCAGCTGATGAATGCCAGCGGGCTCTCATTCGGAAGCCGCGAACAGGAAGTTAGTTTGATTTCGCGTTCGCTGAAGGGACTGGCCAAAGAACTCGATTTGCCAATTATTGCCTTGTCACAGCTCAACCGTGGAGTGGAAGGACGTTCGGGAATCGAAGGAAAACGCCCGCAGCTGTCAGACTTGCGCGAATCGGGTGCCATCGAACAGGATGCCGATATGGTTTGCTTTATTCACCGGCCCGAATATTACGGTATTCCGGCTGATACGCACGGAAATTCGTACGAGGGAATTGCCGAAATCATTATTTCGAAACACCGTAACGGTGCAGTGGGAGATGTGCAACTCAAATTCAAGAATAAATATGCCAAATTTCTTAATCTGGCTGACGACAATCCTTTTGGGGAGAGAAATTTTACCGTTATTTCTTCAAAAATGAATTCTGATTTTGAGAGTGAAACACCTCCCGAATATCTGCAGACAGCACCTTTGCCCGACTACAATCAGATGCTGCCATCCAGCGGTGACGTCCCGTTCTGATCATAAAAAAAGCATCAAATCAGCCGATTGATGCTTTTTTAGTATGTTTAACACAGACAGGTATCAATGTCTGAAATCGGCAACCTCTTCTTTCACGTGTTTGTATTTGAAGAAAATAACAAAAAGAATGGCTATAACTGCTGCGTATGCTGCAAAAGTTAACCAGATGCCAGGCCAGTCTTTCACATGTGTTACCGGATTTTCAAACCATTTGGCAATAACCAGTCCGGCTACAATATTCCCTATTACGGCGCCTACCCCGTTAGTCATCAGCATGAAAACACCCTGAGCCGATGATTGAATCTTTGAATCGGTATTTTTTTCGACGAACAGGGCGCCGGAAATATTGAAGAAATCGAAAGCCATTCCGTAAATGATACACGATGCAATGATAAAGATAAATCCGGGTATCGAGTTCTGAGCTATACCGAACAACCCGAAACGGAGAACCCATGCTAACATGCTGATAAGCATTACATTCTTGATACCGAATCGTTTCATGAAAAACGGGATAGCCAGAATAAACAGTGTTTCGGATATTTGTGAAATTGAGAGAATAATGGTCGAAAAATTATTGATCAGTTCGCCTTTCGGAAACACGGTGGCATCCTGCAGAAAACTGTCGCCATAGGCATTGGTAAGTTGCAAAGCAGCCCCGAGAAACAAACTGAAAATGAAGAAAAGAGCCATTTTCTTTTGTTTGAATAATATAAATGCCTCAAGTCCAAGCTTTTGCGCCAGTGTTTTTTTGCTTTCGGCGTTTTTGTCATCCTTTCCGTTGATTACCGGCAGAAAAATAAAGGAAAACAGTGAAAGAACGAAGGCAAATATTGCTGAAATGATAAACGAGACTTTAATGCTCATCCCGAAGCCCCACTCTTTAGTAAATACATTCGTAATCCACATAGCGGCAATGAATCCGATGGTTCCCCACACGCGTATGGGAGGAAAGTATGTCGTCGGATCTTTTCCTTCGTTTTTAAGCACTCCGAAACCGATGGAATTGTTCAGACCGATGGTGGGCATATAAAAACACATGGCAACCAGCAATAGCCAGAAGAAGGGAATCGGTGCGTCAATCATCGGAAGAAAGCACATGGTGATGCCAAAGAGCAGATGCAGTATAGCATATACATAGTTAGCTTTCCATTTGTCGGCTATGATGCCAAAGAGAGTAGGCATTATGAGCGAAGCGAAACCCATGGTAGAGAATACCAGACCAAACTCAGCCCCGTTCCATTGTTTCTCTACAAATCCATAATGCCCGAGAGTCATCATCCAGGAACCCCATACGAAGAACTGGAGAAAATTCATGATAATAAGTCGTATTTTCATTTCAGTGTTTTTGGTAAATTTATTTGATTAATTTTTGTGTTTCTTATCTGATTCTTCAGGGAAAATAAATCAAAGCGGCAATCACTTACCCCTTACTCCTTACCCCTTACCCCTTACTTTTTGCTTGCTTTCTACTTCCGTTTCTCAATTTCATCCCTGATCATGGCAGCTATTTCATATTTTTCTTCCTCGATGGCAGTCTGAAGCAGCTCTTTGAGTCTCTCGACGCCGATTTTCTGAATCATTTTCATATCCAGATTTTCGGGTTTCAATAGTTCTTTTTTCGGGGTTTGTTCAGCGGATTCGGTTTTTTCTTCGTCAAACACGGTGCCTACGATATCCAGAATTTCCGAATTAATGAAAATCGGTGCATCACATCGAACAGCAAGAGCAACGGCATCGGAAGTCCGGGCATCGATAATTACTGGTTTGTTGTCGTGAATAAGGTAAATTTCGGAGTAGAAAATATCATTTAAGAGCTCGTAAATCACTACTTTCACTAATTTTGCATTCAATTCGCGGATAATGGAATTCATTAAATCATGCGAAAGAGGCCTGGGTGATTTGGCGTTATTCAGTTTCAGGGCAATAGACTGAGCCTCTGATTCACCTATCAGAACAGAAAACCGTCTTTTCGGAGCGTCATCTTCACTCAAAACAAGTGAATATGTACCACCCAGCGACTGGTTGTATATCATTCCGGCAATGTGGAGTCTGATTTCTTTAGCCATTTTATGAAAATTAAAAGCAAAAATAAGCAATTTTTCAGAGAAACAACTTTTTTTTTGAAGTAAAAAGTGTTTCACTCACTATATTTGCAGGGTGATATGGCATATTCTTTTTTCGTTAATCAGCAACTTATGCTTAAATTTGCCAAAAATTGTAATATTTACCGGATGTTTAAGAAATCAACCATAGTAATAAAAAACAAACGCGCCACATTCGATTATGAGATAATTGACCGGTATGTGGCCGGAATTCAGCTTTTCGGAACCGAAATAAAATCAATCCGCGATGGAAAAGCCTCGCTCACAGAGACATATTGTACCTTTATCAATAACGAACTTTGGGTGAAGAATATGAATATTTCCACCTATTTTTTCGGCACTTACAATAATCACGAACCGCGCCGCGACCGCAAGCTGCTGCTTAGCAGGAAAGAGCTTAATAAGCTGCTGAGGGCAACCAAAGAAACAGGGAACACCATTATCCCTATCAAAATGTTTATTACCGACAAAGGACTTGCTAAACTCGAAATCGGGCTTGCCCGCGGAAAAAAGATGTATGACAAGCGGCAATCATTGAAGGAAAAGGACGACAGGCGTGAGATGGACAGGGTAATGAAAAAATAATCTACCGCCTGTAAAAATATACCTGAGGGTAAAAAATAAATTTATATTCCTCTGAAAGTATAAAAGTTCGATATTACACTATCCGGCGTGAATATCGAACTTTATATTTTTTGAAAGATGAATTACTTTTACCGTTGATTACCGGTTGTACCTGATTGAGTACCTGTTTCGCCCTGAGCCTGATTCGCTCCTCCACCGGTTTTCACGTCATCATTTTCAATACCCCGCTCGGCTTTTTTAATCTGTTCTTTCATTTGACCGAAGGTATAACTTATGCTGATACCAAAACGGGGCGATTTACGGGTGAAAATGTTTTCGCTTTTATATGTATCGGTTTCTGTTGTGCTTTTGAAACTGACAAATTTTTCGAGAAAACCATTGGCAGTGGCCGAAATGTTGAGTTTTCGTTGTAAAAAGCTCTTGGTAAGCGACAAACTGTAATAATAAAAACCGTTGGATTTACCCTGTAACGAAACCGAAGGCGACATATATCCGCCGTTTGAATTTAATCTGAAATTTTTCGGCAATGTGTAGCTTGCCCCCAAAAAAGCTCCGTAGTTGAAGCCCTGGTTTTCGGTCTTCTTTTCGTTCAGCATGAATGAGTAGTAAGTGTAACGGGTGTTGCCGTTGAAATACCAGTTGAAGTCTTTGGTAACCTGCCACCTCACATAAGCCGATATGCCCGTACTGCGTGAATGCCCGATGTTTTCGTAAGTTGAGTAAACTACGGTATCTCTCAGCAGGCTCACCTGTTCAATGGAATTATTGCCAAAAGAGGTGAACAAGCTCGAATTAAAATTGATTTTCTGAGTAAATAAATTGTAATTCAGGTTGAATGAATTGCTGATTTCAGGTATCAGGTTTGGATTACCCTGCGATATGTTTTTCGGATCCGAGATATCTTTAAACGGATTCAGATACGTAATATCAGGACGACTGATACGCTGAGTGTAACTTAACTGTAAATTAGATCCGGGAGTAGTCTGATAACTCAGTGTTATTGAAGGTACCAGATTGGTGAATGGTTTTTGAGTAAATGCCTGATCTCCGTTGTATTTAATGGATGCGTTGGTTCGCTCAAGTCTTCCGCCTGCCCGGGCACTGAATTTTTTAAGTTTGTAGGTATAGCTTCCGTAAGCGCCCAGAATTCCATTGGAGTGAATCATCTTTTTGTCGACAATACCCGGCATTGGTTCCCAGTTGCTGTTGGCGAAACTGTACTGCAGGTAATCGTTTTCGCTTTGGTTCAGTCGGTAAATGTATTTTGCACCCACCTCAATCACGTGTTTTTTGTTGAAAGGTTCGGTATAGTCAATCTGGAACGTGTGCTCCGCTCCCGATGAGTTGCTTTTGATGTGCTGCTTATTGTCAAAATAGTTGATAACATTCTCAATATCAACATAGTTGTCGCTTCCACGGGGAGCGTAACTGATTTTATAGGAAGTAGTCAGCAATTTGTCTTTCTTACTGAATGAGCGCTGATAGTCAATACTTCCTTCATATCCACCCCAGATTCCTTTCATTTCAGCCAGATTATTGTATTGCTGAACCTTTTCCATCGACTGAGAAAGGAGACTGGTACTTCCTGTGGTGGTGCTGTTATATCCACCTCCGAATCCGTTTCCACTCAGTGTGAAGAGGTTAAGCGAATCCATTTCATAGCTTACACTCAGACTTCCATAACGGAAGTTTCCCGTGTTTTTTCCCTCATTTTTTTGTTTGAAATACATATAATCCGGTGAATAAAAACTCTCTCTGTTTGTTTCGATTGAAATACCAGGATTCCTGAACAAACCCTGATTCAGATTGGTAGTGATGCCCCATTTCCTGATTTTGGTAGAGAAATAAATTCCGCCGTTGGCTGCACCATAATTATCAGCTCCTGCTCTTATAGTCCCGGTGTACCCCTTCAGCGAACTTTCGGTAATGATGTTGATAATCCCCGCCAAACCTTCAGCTTCGTATTTTGCACCCGGTTCGGTTATCACTTCGATGCTTTTTACCGTGTTGGCCGGAATACTCTTCAGCACTTGTGACGGGTTGCTCGATATCATGGTGGTCTCTTTCCCGTTCATGAAAATCTTGAAGTTGGATTGCCCTTTCACCTGAATGTTTTCATCTCCATCGACTGTGACCATTGGAACTTTCCGAAGCATGTCGAGCGTATTCGAGGTTTGTGATTCGGGGTCTGACTTCATATCATAGCTAATCTTATCCAGATCTACTTTTACGAGTGGTTTGGCTGCCATTACGGTAACCTCCGAAAGCATTTTGTCGTTAGCCGTCATGTAAACAGTGCCTAAACTGATGTCTTTTTTCGAAAAATCAGTCACACGCCTGATTGTTGTTTTCATTCCAACGGCATCAAATTTCAGAATAATTTCTTCCGGTGAATTGACCGATAATTCAAACTTACCCTGCGAATCGGCAGCTATACGTTTGAACGGTACAAGTGGCATTTTGAGATTTGAAGCTGATACTGTGACAAATGGTACCGTTTCATTCGAAACCGAATCGACAACTGTACCTTTTATGGAGAAAACGGAGGCGGAATTCTGAACCTGTGTAAATGAGGTCAAATGAAATACTACTGCTAAGAGTAGTGTTGTTAGGGCTTTTTGCATAATTATGTTAAATTAAAATGCAAAAGTAGTGCAAAAGCTTAGAAAGAGATGGTAAATAAAGTGGTTTTTTTTGGAAATTATATATAATTAATAATGCAAAATTATGTTAACTACTTATGGCCTCAAACCTTTTCTGAATCTGCATTTCAGAAAATCAGCAGGGGAATGGGAATAACCCAATCTTTTGTATAATAATACATTTGGAAGTGATTTGGCTGTTTTCACTTACACCGGAAACTGAATGTATAAAAAAACTGTCAGACTTCTTTCCGGCGAATGTCTGACAGTTAAATAAATTACTGATGCTCTTTTAAACCGTTTTCAGATAGTCAGTCACATTCTTTTCAATGCGGGCTGAAATTGTACCTGTTTCGGCTTTTACAAATCTCTCACCGGTAATATTTTCAAATAGTTCTATATACCGTTCACTGATGCCTTTTACAATTTCATCAGTCATTTCCGGAACCTGCTGTCCAGCTTTTCCCTGAAAGCCATTACTCATCAGCCATTCACGTACAAATTCTTTTGAAAGTTGTTTCTGCGGTTCACCTTTTGCGAAACGTTCTTCGTAGCCTTCGGCGTAGAAGTATCGTGAACTGTCGGGAGTGTGGATTTCGTCCATCAGGTAGATTTTACCGTCACGCTTTCCGAATTCGTATTTTGTATCAACTAGAATAAGGCCACGTTTGGCAGCCATTTCTGTACCTCGTTGGAAAAGGGCGAGCGTGTATCTCTCCAGAAGTTCATATTCTTCCGGAGTAGCCAGTCCTTGCTTCAGAATTTCTTCTTTGGAAATATCTTCATCGTGAAGTCCTTGCTGTGCTTTAGTAGTTGGTGTTACAATCGGCGTTGGGAATTTTTCGTTTTCACGCATTCCGTCGGGGATTTTCACGCCGCAAATTTCACGCACGCCGCTTTTGTACGTTCTCCACGCACTTCCGCAAAGGTATCCACGCACAATCATTTCCACAGCGAAACCTTCACAGCGAAGCCCTACAGTAACCATAGGGTCGGGTGTAGCAAGTTTCCAGTTGGGAACAATGTCGGCTGTAGCGTCCAGAAATTGCGCTGCTATCTGGTTCAGCATCTGCCCTTTAAAAGGAATTCCTTTTGGCAAAACTACGTCAAACGCCGAAATGCGGTCGGTAGCCACCATCACTAATAAATCATTTTTCACGGTGTACACATCACGAACTTTGCCGTGGTACACGTTGGTTTGTCCATCGAAATGGAAATCGGTTTTAGTAAGTGCGTTCATATAAAAAATTTACCCCTAACCCCTAAAGGGGAATATAGAGCGTTGTAATTATTTGTTAGTTTTTAGATTTTTATTTGATTTATAATTAAATATGTTTAGAACTCCCCTTTAGGGGTTGAGGGGTGGCTTCTTCCTCTTTTCATACGCCTCCACTATCCGCTGCACCAATTTATGCCGCACAATATCCCCTTTGTCGAATTCAATTCTGGCAATGCCTTTGGTGTTTTTAAGCACTTCCAGAGCATCAATGAGACCGGATTTCTGCTGATATGGCAAGTCGATCTGTGTAGTGTCTCCGGTGACTATCATCTTGGTGTTCAGCCCCATTCGCGTAAGGAACATTTTTATCTGCATGGTGGTGGAATTCTGTGCTTCATCCAGAATGACGACGGCATCGCTCAGGGTGCGCCCGCGCATAAATGCCAGCGGAGCAATTTGAATAGTACCGTTTTCCATATATTCTTTGAGCTTGGCAGTGGGCAGCATATCTTGAAGAGCATCATAAAGCGGTTGCAGGTACGGGTCAATTTTTTCCTTCATGTCGCCCGGTAGAAAACCGAGTTTTTCACCGGCTTCTACTGCAGGCCGACTGAGAATAATCTTTTTTATTTCCCTGTTTTTAAGTGAGCGAACCGCTAAAGCTATGGCTGTGTACGTTTTGCCAGATCCTGCAGGTCCGATGGCAAAAAGCAAATCGTTTGTTTCAAAATCTTTTACCAGTTTTTGCTGATTGGCGCTGCGTGCCATGATGGATTTGCCATTTACTCCGTGTAGTATCAGGTTGTCGAAAGTGATTTCGTTAGGTTGATTACCCTTTACAATTTCAACAATATTCTCTTCAGTCAGATTGTTATTGTTCAGGGCATAAGTTTCAATTCGTGTAAGATTATCAGTCAGCGTACGAACTTCGCTTTCGTTACCGTAAATTTTTATTATATGTCCCCTTGCCACTATCTGAAGAGTGGGGTGTAAATTCTTCAATATCTTCATATTGGCATTATTTACACCATAAAATACTGTGGTGTCGGTGTGTTCAGACAAAGTAAATACAGATGCTTCGTCAGTATCAGAGCTTAGATTAATATGTGTTTTTTCTTTCATTTATATCAGAGGCAAGAGGTAAGGAGTAAGTGATTTCTTACCTCTTACCTCTTACTTTCTATTCTTTAATAAGCAAATAGCGGATAATTCTCCATTGTTTTATTCACACGTTGACGTACTGCTGTAATCACTTCCTGATTATCGACGTTGGACAAAACGGTTTCAATCATTTCGGCAATTTCTTCCATCAACGGTTCTTTAGCTCCACGGGTTGTGATCGCAGGAGTTCCAAGCCGGATACCGGATGTCTGGAAAGCAGAGCGACTATCAAAGGGAACCATGTTTTTGTTGCAGGTGATATCCGCTTCAACCAATACCTTTTCTGCAACTTTTCCTGTCAGTTCGGGATATTTGGAGCGCAAATCAACTAACATGGAATGGTTGTCGGTTCCACCCGATACAATTTTAAATCCTCTGTTGATCAATGCGTTGGCCAATGCTTTTGCATTTTTCTGAACCTGTGCTTGATATTCCTTAAATTCAGGTTGCAGACATTCGCCAAATGCAACTGCTTTAGCAGCAATAACATGTTCCAGCGGTCCGCCTTGTGTACCCGGAAATACTGCTGAATCCAAAAGTGCGGACATCATTTTCAGTTCACCTTTTGGTGTGGTTTTTCCCCATGGGTTTGGAAAATCCTTATCCATCATAATAATACCTCCACGAGGACCACGAAGGGTTTTATGAGTTGTTGACGTTACTATGTGGGCATATTTTACCGGATTTTCGAGTAATCCGGCAGCTATCAGTCCGGCAGGATGAGCCATGTCGATCATCAGAATAGCGCCAACTTTATCAGCAATCTCACGCATGCGTTTGTAGTCCCATTCCCGGGAATAAGCGGAGCCTCCGCCAACAATCAGTTTCGGTTGTTCGCGCAATGCCACTTCTTCCATCTGATCGTAATCCACGCGTCCGGTTTCTTCTTTCAGATTATATTCACAGGGACGATATAGAATACCAGAGCTGTTCACAGGTGAACCATGTGAAAGGTGCCCACCATGGGCGAGATTTAATCCCATAAATTTGTCACCGGGATTCAGACAGGCTAAAAATACGGCAGCATTGGCCTGAGCGCCGGAATGAGGCTGAACGTTAGCCCATTCTGCACCGAAAATCTCTTTCAGGCGGTCAATAGCAAGCTGTTCGCTTTCATCAACCACTTCGCAACCGCCATAATAGCGCTTGCCTGGATAGCCTTCGGCATATTTATTGGTAAGTACGGAGCCCATGGCTTCCATTACCTGTTCACTTACAAAATTTTCGGAAGCGATTAGTTCGATTCCCTTCATCTGACGCTGTTTTTCGCGTTCTATAATGTCAAAAATTTTTGTGTCTCTAACCATCGTATTTGAATTATTATATTATTTAATTTAAATTTCTATTTCCATTTTTATTTACACTGTCCGCTTTTGGTGAGTTTTGAGTTTCTATTTTTTCTTCCTTACAGTCCAGCCAAATTTGCCTATTTCTTCACCCAATTTATGATAATGACCATGAGAATAAGCAATCAGTTTTGCCTTTTCAAGATCAAAGGTATCGGTTTTTTTGTCAATATATTTTGAGTCAGCCTGAACATTTATTACATCTGCTATAAACATATCATGCGATCCGAGCGGAATAATTTCCTTTACTTTACACTCAATACAGAGTGGTGATTCCTTGATCAGCGGAGCGTTTACCATTTCACCTTTAACCGGCGTTAGTTTCATTTCACTGAATTTGTTGACTTTTTTCCCGCTTTTTACTCCACACCAGTCCGTAGCATAAGCAAGGTCTTCATTTGTCAGGTTAATGACAAATTCTCCGGTTCGTTTGATGATTTCATGCGAGTGTCTTTCCGGACGAATGGAAACGTAGCACATCGGCGGATTTGTGCAGATAGTGCCTACCCAGCTTACAGTCAGAATATTGTATTCTTCTTCTGTTTCGCCACAGGATACCATTACAGCAGGCAGAGGGTAAATCATAGTACCGGGCTTCCAGGAAATATGGCTGCTTTCCTCTCCAACACCCTCAAGCGGGAGTTTTGAAGATTGAGGATTTTTAAGTGAGTTTTGCTTGATTTTTTGCATTTAGTAATCGTTTAAATTCGCGAATAATCTTGATTTATTTAATCCTGACATCTTCCAGTTTCACATCCCTTTCGCAATAATGGCATTTCAGGCGGGTTTCATTTTCTTCCGTTACAACATGAAAATAAGTGGCAACCGGTTGATGATTGGTGATGCATGCAGGATTAAGGCATTGTACTATATCACGAACCTCATCGGGTAATGAAAGCAATCTTTTTTCCACTACTTCAAAATTCTGAATAATATTTATCTTTGCCTTCGGTGCTATCAGCGCTATTTTATTGGATTCATCTTCGGAAAGTACCCGTTCCGAAATCTTGATTATCCCTTTTTTCCCGATAGTTTCACTGTTCAGGTTATTCCCTACAGTGATTGTTTCTTTACATTCCTGTAAATTCAGAAGTGAGAACACTTTAAACAAATTCTTCGCCGGAATATGATCTATTACTGTTCCGTTGCGCAGGGCTGCTACCTGAAGTCTTTTTGTTTCCATAAAATTACACATTTAAAACTTTACTCACAATAGCTTGTCGTACATAAAGTCCGTTTTGTGCCTGCTGAAAATAGTAGGCTTTTGGATTCACATCCACATTCTGGTCAATTTCGTTCACGCGCGGGAGAGGATGCATGATTTTCAGATTCGGCTTAGAATGATCCAGCATGCTGTTTTTCAGTGTGTAAACATTCTTAACCCGTTCAAATTCAATTAAATCTAAAAAGCGCTCTTTTTGAACCCGTGTGACATACAGAATATCGGCATCATCAAAGTTTCCGGCAAGCTCCGTGGTTTCTTCGAACTGAATTTTATTCTTTTTGCAGAAAATTTTGTATTCTTCGGGCATTTTAAGCTCATTAGGAGCGATAAAGCGGAACGTCGGATTGAAATGCGACATGGCCATGATGAGCGAATGAACTGTTCGGCCATACTTCAGATCGCCTACCAGGCAAATTTTCAGGTTCTCAAGCGTACCCTGAGTTTTGAGGATGGAATATAAATCGAGCAGGGTCTGCGAGGGATGCTGATTGGCTCCATCTCCCGCATTGATAATTGGTACGGGCGACATTTCGGCAGCATAACGGGCAGCTCCTTCGAGCGGATGACGCATCACGATGGCATCGGCATAGCAACTCACCATCCGGATTGTGTCGTGAAGTGTTTCACCTTTGACCGAACTGCTCGTGGTTGAATCTGAAAAGCCGATAATTCGTCCTCCAAGCCGGTTCACGGCTGTTTCAAAACTTAAACGGGTTCGTGTTGACGGCTCAAAGAAAAGTGTTGCAATCACTTTTCCATCCAGCGTTTTCCTGTTCGGATTGACCTCAAAACCTGCAGCAGAATGCAGTATTTCAAGTATTTCCTCTTTGCTGTAATCGCTGATAGATACAAGGCTGTGGTTTTTCATAAGTGACGATAATTTGTCAGTATGAGGAATAATTTATTGGTTGGGAAAAATTTATATCATAAAAAAGCCAATAAAATTCTGTTGAATTATACTGGCTTGAAATTTTATCCGACAATTTTACTCTGCAACATGCTGATATCAAGCTGTTTCCGTAATGACCATATGAACATTTTATCTTTGCCATAACTTGTATGCAAAGATATAAATTTTATCAGAACAAATTTGAACTTGATGTTATTTTTTAATCATTATCTGATAAAGTCCAGTCAATAGCAGTTACCGTCTGAATTGCACGAACTGCCTTCGGTGGAGCTGGTGAGTTGAGATGGCCGGGCTTTGATAAGCCACTCATTATAAGCCTTTTCCAGGGTTTGCAGGAGTGTTTCTACAGGCTGGGCACCCGATACGGCATATTTCCTGTCGAATACAAAGAATGGAACACCCTGTACACCAATCTGACGGGCTTCACGGATGTCGTTGTTAACTTCGTAGGAATACGTGTCGGAGGTCAAAGCTTCACTTACTTCAGCGGCAGAAAGACCTATCGTCATTCCCAACTTCACCAACGTGTCGTTTTCGTTGAGATTTTCGCCGTCAATGAAAAATGATTTAAAGAAAACTTCCTCTGCTGTATCTCCAAGCCCTTTCTTTTTAGCCATTTGAATAATTCGATGCGCTTCAAAAGTATTGGCAACCACTACTTTATCAAAATCGTAATTCAACCCTGCCATAGAAGCCATCCGTGTGACGCCTTCGAACATCTTTTTTGCATCAGCAATCGAAATTCCTTTTCGTCGGGAAATATATTCAGCTTCAGTTTCAGGATTTTCGGGGTTGTATGCATAATCCGGATCAAGCAGGTATGATTTCCAGATGATTTCCAACTGATCTTTGTCGCTGAATTGAGCCAGTGCTTTCTCAAAATGTTTTTTGCCTATATAACAAAACGGACAGGCGATATCACTCCAAATTTCTACTTTCATTGTTTTTTTTGTTTTTTAGTTACGTCAGTCAAACAAGAAAGCAGGTGTGAAAGTTTATCGATTTTCTTTATTCCATATCAGACGGGCTGATTTTCACTCCGTAAATACTTTTCATTTTCTTGAAAAACTGTTGGGATGTCGAAATTGGAATCGCTACCCGGTAGTTGCAGTCGTACTGGAGTTCAGACCGCAGGATTTCAGGCTCAAAATCTTTGAAAACCCGCAAAACTTCGTTCATTAATTCATAGCCAAACTGAATATCAAAGCGTGTCGTAATCACTTTCTCCACTATTTTAGCCTGTTCAAGTGCATCTTTTGCCGCTTCTTTGTAAGCCGTAATCAGCCCTCCAGTTCCCAGCAAAATTCCGCCAAAATAGCGTATAACAATCACCAGAATATCGGTCAGTCCGAAGGAATTGATTTGTCCCAAAATCGGTCGTCCTGCGGTTCCGGAAGGCTCGCCGTCGTCATTCGCTCGGAAGTCTTCTCGCTCTGCACCAAGCATATAGGCATAGCAAATGTGGCGGGCATCGTAGAATTTTTTGCGGTATTCTTCCAAAACCATTTTCACCTCGTCTGCTGAAGTGACCGGTAATGCAAAAGAAAGGAATTTACTCCCTTTTTCTTTGTAAATTCCTTCAGATAGTTTTGATATGGTTTTGTAAGAGTTGATCAAGTTCAGATTGGATGAAAAATAGCTGATTAATTCCTTTCGTACTGACTTTCTTTATTTATGGTTTCCATTTCAGCAAAAAATTCCGGACTTTTTGCTTATCGTAACCTTTGCCGGCTTCAAAAATTCCGCTTTCCTGTATATGAATGAGTTTTCCTGAAGGATTCAAAATGATGAAAAACGGATATCCGTACCGTTTATTCGGATCGGTATATTTACTGAATACCTTTTCATTCTTATTCTCAGGTGAGAAATTGAGGTGGTAGTAAAGATAATTTTCGTCCAGTATTTCTTTCAGCTCGGGCACATTGTGTACAAAATAATTAAACCTCAGGCACCATCCGCACCAGTTGCCTCCGGCTTGTATGAAAATGTTTTTATTTGCTTTTTTTGCCTCTGATATCAGCTCGTTTAATTTTTTGGCGGCATCTTCTTTCGGGTCGTAAGGTTTGGTAATAGCTTCTTTTGCCGGATATTGAAAGGCAGCAGCAGTATCAGAAGGTGTCTGGGCTGTTGCTGATATGATTGAAAATAAAGTGATGAAAAGTGTTATTGTTCTCATAGTCTGCGAAATATGATGGTGTTAAGAGCAAATTACGAAATCCTTGAAATTTTTGCACCAAGTGCATTGAGCCGTTTGTCGATATCCTGATATCCCCGGTCAATCTGTTCGATGTTATCGATTATACTTGTGCCATTGGCTGCCATAGCTGCAATAAGCAGGGCAATTCCGGCGCGAATATCGGGTGAACTCATTTTGGCTGCCCTCAGATGAAGATTGTTTCCCAAACCGATTACAGTAGCCCTGTGAGGGTCGCAGAGAATAATCTGAGCGCCCATATCTATCAGTTTATCCACGAAAAACAATCGGCTTTCAAACATTTTCTGGTGTATCAGCACGCTGCCAACCGCCTTAGTGGCAATAACGAGGAAAACGCTCAGCAAGTCGGGTGTAAGTCCGGGCCAGGGTGCATCGGCAATGGTCATGATGGAGCCGTCGATAAACGATTCGATGGTGTAGCTGTCCTGTCGGGGAATATAAATATCATCGCACCGTTGCTCAAGATTGATACCAAACCTCCTGAAACTATCGGGGATAATGCCAAGTTCGTTGTATGCAACATTTTTGATGGTGATTTCAGAGCCTGTCATCGCTGCCATACCTATAAAACTACCCACTTCAATCATATCGGGCAGAAGTGTGTGACTGCATCCTCTGAATGATTTTATGCCTCTGATTGTCAGCAGATTGGAGCCGACTCCTGAAATCTGCGCACCCATCCGGTTGAGCATTTTGCATAATTGCTGAAGATATGGTTCGCAGGCTGCGTTGTAGATTGTAGTTTCACCTTCGGCCATTACAGCCGTCATCAGGATGTTGGCAGTCCCGGTTACGGATGCTTCGTCAAGCAGCATGAAGCATCCTTTCAGGTTCTTTGAACTTATTTTGTATAATTTTTTGTCGGCATCGTATTCGAACTCTGCGCCGAGTTTCTGGATACCCAGAAAATGGGTGTCCAGCCTCCGCCGGCCAATTTTATCACCTCCCGGTTTCGGAATAATTGCTTTTCCGAATCGTGCCACCAAAGGTCCTGCGAGCATAACCGAACCTCTAAGTGAAGCGCTTCTCCGATAGAAGGATTCTGTTTCAAGATAATCGGTGTTGATAGCGTCTGCCGTGAAAGAATAAGTGCCTTTTTCTATTCTCTCAACTTTTACTCCCAGTTCTTTTAACAATTCAATCAGGTTCAGAACATCAATAATCTCGGGTATATTGCTGATTGTTACTTTTTCGGGTGTGAGGAGTGTGGCACAAATCACCTGCAAAGCTTCATTTTTTGCTCCCTGGGGAGTGATGGAGCCGTGAAGTTTATGCCCTCCCTCTATTTTGAATGATGACATTTTATTTGTTTAGAAATTAGAAATCCGTAAAAGACCTTCCTGGAACCGGCGGTATTTTTTGTTCGTAATTATTTCTTTTTGGGCTTGTTCTGGATTTTTTTTGAATGGAGCACATCTTTTGTTTCCATCAGCTTGAAGATATCTTCGGAAATGTCAATTTTTCCTTTGGACAGTTCGCGCAGGTCGTCAAATATCTTCCTGTCGTCCACAACTTCTTTGTTCCAGCTCAGAAAACATTTTTTCATCTGATTGGCTATGAGCCGGATAAGTTCTTTTTTTGTATTTCCTTCGGGATAATCGGATATGCGCTCAATCATTTCTTCCAGGTTTCTGCCGTAGTGCATGTATCTGATTCTGGAATTTTTGTAAGGTATTGTTTCGGGGCGTTCATACATATCTTCTTTTTTCACTATTTCATACGGATAATCAATATCCAGTTTGAAATCAGACATGATAGCCACATGATCCCAGAGTTTATGTTTGAAGTCATTCACATCTCGAAGGTAGGGAAAAAGGCTGCCCATGATGTTGATAATGGTGTTAACGCATTTGGTTCTTTCTTCCCGGTCTTCAATCTTCAGTGCATATTCTATCATCTGCTGCACATTCCGGCCATATTCGGGCATTATCAGTTTTCCCTGAAGTGTTGGGTATTCCATAGTTGTATTACTGTATTTTTACTTTTCTTTCACCAGGTAAATCAGGGTAGGGAAGTGGTCGC
This sequence comes from uncultured Paludibacter sp., assembly GCA_964634605.1. GTDB lineage: Bacteria > Bacteroidota > Bacteroidia > Bacteroidales > Paludibacteraceae > UPXZ01. The sequence goes on along the minus strand of CAZWLJ010000003.1, from coordinate 118,357 downwards.
TGTATCCGTTGAGCCATACTCCTCCGGCATGTGTTCGCATCGGTGTGCCTTTATAGGAACCTTCCTGCTGAATGAGGAAACTTTTGTTAAAAACTTCTGCTTTCCAGAATGATAATTTTGTTTTATCCTTGCTTAGCAAAGGTTTTGAAACAATAATCTGATCGAATAGGTTCCATTGGTTGTTGTATGCCAGTGACCCGACTCCGCTGTCAAGAATTCGCCACATCGGATTGTAAAGTCCTTTCTCAGGTACATCTTCCATGTTTCTTTTTGCATCCAGTATTTTTGCAGTGCTCTCGTTAAACGGATCGTCGTTCAGGTCGCCCATTATGACGATTTTTGCATTTGGATCAAGTGCGTACAGGGAATCGGCTATGTGTCTGGAAAGCGCGGCTGCGGCATTTCGCCGTGGCGCAGATTCTACTTCTCCACCGGTGCGGGAGGGCCAGTGACCTACGATGATGTGCACTTTCTCGTTCAGGAGGTATCCGCTTACAAGAAGCTGGTCGCGGGTTCTGAAAGCAGTATCGTTGGGCAGTAACCGGTACGATTTACTGCCTGTTACCAGAAAATCCCTGGGATTGTACAGCAATCCAACGTCTACTCCGCGACGGTCGGGGCTATTGTAATGAACAATTTCATACGTGCGGTTAGCTATTGAAGGCTCTTTTACCAAATCTTCGAGCACACCGCGGTTTTCCAGCTCCGAAACACCGATTATGGAAGGTCCGCCGGGTGTGGTTTCCTTACCAAGCTGTGATATTACATAGGACATGTTTTTCAGTTTGGCTTTGTATTTCATTCCGGTCCATCTCATGGAACCTTCGGGAAGAAATTCTTCATCGTTATTACTCTGATTGATGGTGTCAAACAGGTTCTCAAGGTTGTAAAAAGCTACGCTTGCCACCCTGAAATTACCGCCGGAAGCAGCAGATGATGCTTGTTTTCCTGTACTGCATGCAACAAAAATAAAGGAAAAGGCAAAAAAGTAAATCAACTTTCGCATAATGTTCGTAAATAAATCGACTATTTTAGAAGTGTTTTTTCAAAGGAACAAAAGTCCGAAAAAAATATGAGAAAAAAAAGCAATTCAGTAAAATCCTTAGAGAATTGCTCAATCCGATTTCGTTTTCAGATTTCTGCGTGAACTTTATAATCGCACTTTGAAGTTCATTATACCCGGAGGAAAACAAATGTTGTATTTGTTTTATCTGTTTATAACCGGGATGAGTAATTCTGAAAACATTGAAAGTCAGTCGTATTAAATCAGAAGGCATTATATTGAGGAATACGGGTGATAAAAATATAGTATGAATAAATGTGTATGTGGAAAAAAAGTTGTATCTTGCAAAACTTTTTTAAATCCGAAATAAAACGAATAATTAATAACAGAATAAAAGTTTATTTATGAGAAAAGTATTGTTGATATTTGCATCTTTTATTTTCACAACGGCTTTCTTATCAGCTCAAACTAGGCTTTCCGGTTTTGTTAAAACAGCTGATTCAGAATCTCCCCTTCCGGGCGTGACTGTCACGTTATTGCACCAGAATATTTCTACAAAAACGAATGCACAGGGAGAGTTTAATTTTTCATATCTGACTGCCGGAGAAGAAGAGATTAGTTTCTCCAGGTCAGGTTATCTGCCTCAGATTAAAGTTTTTAGCCTGAAAGAAGATGGAATGAACGAAATCGGAACCATCCTGATGCGCGTTGACATTCAGGAAGAATCACGTCAGGATGCCATTCTGCAGCTCAATGAGTCCGACTTCAGCGAAGATGAAGGACGCGCTTCGCAATCTATTTCGTCAAGTCTGTCACGTGGCGACGTTTATCTTTCGCAGACTTCCTTCAATTTCAGCCCCATGCGTTTTCGAATGAGGGGATATGAGCAGGAATTTGAATCAACCTATGTAAACGGCGTGCACTTCAACGCGCTTGACCGGGGAGGTTTTAATTATTCCAGTCTGGGAGGATTGAATGATGCGAACAGAAACAAGGACGTGGTAGTCGGTTCTGAAGCTAACTCATTCAGCTATGGAAATCTGGGAAGCAATACCAATATTCTGAACCGGGCAAGTGCATTTGCTGCAGGCACCAGAGCAAGTGTAGCCTACAGCAATCGTGCCTATAAACTGCGCGGACAGGTAACATATGCTACCGGAATGATGCCTAACGGATGGGCATTTGCAGCATCGGGAGTGTTCCGGTGGGCCGACGAAGGTCTCGCCCAGGGAACTTTTTACAACTCGGCAGGATATTTCCTCTCGGCCGAAAAAATGCTGAGTCCCAGACACAGCCTTTCGCTTATCACGTATGGTGCACCAACCAAACGTGCTCAGCAAAGTGCAGCCACTCAGGAGGTTTATGATTTGACAGGTTCAATTTATTATAATTCCTACTGGGGATATCAGGAGGGAGTAAAGCGAAATTCGCGCATTGTGAAAAGCTTTGATCCGACTGCCATTATTGCTTCTGATTTCAAAATAAGCGAAACTCAGCGACTTCGAACGGGGCTGGCATATCATTACAGCATGTACAGCAATTCGGCGCTTGGTTTCTATAACTCACCCGATCCCCGTCCCGATTATTACCGGAATTTACCCAGTTTCCAGACCGATGAATCAGTTGCTGATCAGATACGCAATGCCTGGGCATTTGAAAACGGAGTACCTGTTAATGATAAGGTATCGCAGATTGACTGGGAATCGCTGTATATGGCAAACTACAAAAACAATCAGATCAATCCGGACGGAAGCGCAAAATATGTGGTCGAACGTCGTCATAATGACCTGATGGAAACTGCTTTTAATTCTACCTACACCAATCAAATATCATCAAAACTGCGTTTAACAGCGGGTGTGGAAGCAAAATACGCTAAAGACATCAACTATAAAACCATGGATGATTTGCTCGGAGGAAACCAGTGGATAGATATTGACCAGTTTGCCGAACGTGACCTGAATGTTGACGTGAATCCCGATCCCGACAAAATTCAGAATGACCTGAATAATCCGGATAAAGTAATTAAAAAGGGAGATATTTTCGGGTATAAATATGATATCAACATTATTCACAGTAGTGCATTTGTACAGAACGAATGGAATCTTTCGCAGTTGGATATTTATTATGCAGCCCAGTTGACCTATACACAGTTTAACCGTTACGGATACATGCGAAACGGACGCTCACCTGAGAACTCTTATGGCGCCGGAAAAATCTGGTGGTTTGTAGATCCGTCAGTTAAAGCCGGTGCAACCTATAAAATTGACGGTCGAAACCGTCTGTATGCCAATGTACTTGCCGAAACACGCTCACCACTCCCAAGTGGTGCCTATGTGTCAGAGCGCATAAAGGATGATAGAATCCCGTATCTTCAATCACGTAAAATATTATCTTACGATCTGAATTATTCATTTGTATTTCCCGCAGTACGGGGTCGTTTTACGGGATTCCGCACACACATGATCGGAACATCTGAAAATTTAGGTTACTATGACGATGCACTCCGAACTTTCATCAACCATATGCTGATGAAATCTGATAAGATATTTCAGGGAATTGAAGCCGGATTATCTGTAAAATTAAACAGAAGTTTCTCCATATCATCGGCTGCTACTTTTGCCGACTATCATTACACCAATGATGCTGTCGGGGTGAAAAGTTTTGAAAACGGGTCAAATGCGGATATCCAGGAAACGGTGTTGACTAAGGGATTGAAAATTAACTCAGGTCCTCAGCTGGCTGCTAATATCACACTTGACTATTTTCATCCTAAAATGTGGTTTGCGGATTTAACTCTCAATTATTTCGATAATAATTATCTTGATTTTGCACCCAACCGGTTCACAGCCAGCAATGTAGCGCTTTACGATGCTGATCCTTCAGGTGAAGCAAAGAGAATACTCGGTACCCAGGAGAAATTGAAAGGCGGATTTTTATTAGATGCATCTGTGGGTAAAGTAGTTTACCTCCCGCATCGCCGTTCGATGAATATTAATCTGAGCCTCAGTAATATACTTAACAATACAAGTATGATAACAGGTGGTTTCCAGCAAGGCAGAATGCCGATGCTTGACGAAACGAAACTGGATATGGAAAACCTGAACAGGTTTCCCAACAAGTATTATTATGCGTGGGGTTTTAATATGTTCTTGAATCTTGGATTCAGATTTTAATTTTGCAAACCGAAAAAAGTTAGAAATATGAAAATCAAATATATATTATATTTAATCATTCCTGTTGCAATTTTTTCATCGTGCAACAAAACAGAATTTGATGCTATCCCGGTGGAACAACTGATGGGAGATTCATTAAAAACAACCTATACGATACAGCAGCTCAAAACAGCGTTTATGACAGATAAGGACGCGTATTCAGATCCTGTGGGAAAAATGGCCGGACTCTATACTGCCGATATAATAGAATCATCAGAAGATGTAGTAATCAGTGGATATATCACTTCTACCGATGTGGAAGGCAATGTTTACAAATATTTTGTCGTTCAGGAAGATAAACCCGACGGGCAGGCAATCAAGGTTTCAGTCGATGCTTCGGGTCTTTCTGCCATTTATCCCTTAGGCCAAAAGGTGTGGATTCGCTGCAACGGCATGTATATTGGCAAGTACGGACAGTCACCGCAACTTGGTTCGCTGTACGTTAATAAAGAACGTTTGAAAGTGTCAGGCAGTGACTCCATTTACAGGATTGAACCCGGACGGATGCCGCTTTTTACTGCTCAAAGTCATGTTCATTCATACGGAATGCCTCATCCCGAAAAGATTAAAGCCGATACAATGACTGTAGCTCAAATCAAGGCCGCAGATTATAACAAACTGGTTAACAAACTGATTTGCATTAAAAATGCTTATTTTACCGGATTCGACGGAAATAAAAAAGCTCTTACAGCTGAGAATATGATATTTGCACCATCTACAGGAGGTGTTGGCTATCCTCAGCTCCGAAACATCAACGATGGTACCGGTGATATCGCCATTGCAACGAGTGAATATGCCAAATTTGCCACAAAACCACTTCCACCCTCAAACTTCAGCGGGAATATTACGTTAATAGTCGGATGGTACAAGAATTACACCGATGCAGCCGGAGCATGGCAGCTTACACTGCGTACACTTGACGATTTGGGTAAAGGCTTTGAAACTTATCTTACTAATGTAAACTACACTAAATAATTATAACGGATAATCTTATGAATAAGAATTTAATATATGGATTGTTGTTATTGAGCACGGCTGTTTTTACCAAATGCACAAATGCAACTGATTATGATCTGCAAAATCCTGAAGAGCAAAAGGTAATCTACACTCACACTTTCGAAGACGGAACTTTAGGTGATTTTACCACTCAAAGCGTTACCGGAGATCAGGTGTGGGTAGGCGATTCCAGAGGTTATGCATTCATGACCGGATATGTGAGCGCAACTCGTGAAAACCTGGCGAACGAAGACTGGCTGATATCACCACAGATTGATCTTTCCGGGGTTACAACAGCTCACTTTACCTTCGACCACGTGGCACGCTATTTTGCCGATCTGGCTAATGAAGCAACAGTATGGATATCTGATAATTATGTTTCGGGATTACCTGCAACTGCCAACTGGACACAGGTTGTAACCAATCCTTTCAGAGATCCGGGAGCCTGGGAATTTGAAAGCTCCGGACAATTAAGCCTCACCGCTTATGCCGGAAAGAAAATTCATATTGCATTCAAGTATATTTCTACAAATACCAAAGCTGGTTCGTGGGAGATGAAAAACTTTGTTGTATCAACCGGCGAAGCTGTAAAAGTAAATGTAAATTACGGACTTGGTACGGGTGCTTCACCCTATTCAGTGCTCGGCGGTACGTATAATCAGAATAATACAGCTGCCTGGCTGAAAGGAACAATTGTTGGCTATGTATGGTATGTGGCCGGAAAAGGCAATTCATTTTATTTCAGTGGAGATACCTGTACACAGACTACCAATATTCTGGTTGCCGATTCAGGAGCCCTTTACCTGAGCCAGGCAATAGCAGTTCAGTTGCCTTCAGGTGCAGTGCGAAACGGTATCAATCTGAAAGACAACAAATCATTATTCGGGAAGAAGGTAACACTTTACGGTGATCTTACGGCCTATTTCGGAATTGCAGGTTTGAAAAACACATCTTATTACCTGCTGGAAGATGGTACATCGGGCGGAAATAAACCTTTTGATCCGGGTAATGCTATTTATTATGAAACATTTGCATCCAATTTAGGAAAATTCACCACTCAAAACGTACTTGGCAGTGAAGTATGGACTTATAACGCAAGTTATAAATGTGCCTACATGACCGGATATGTAAGCAGTCAGAACCGGGCAAATGAGGACTGGCTGATATCACCCGAGATTGATCTGACTTCAAAAACGAATATAGCTCTGGCATTTGACCATGTTTTCAGATACGGAGGAGTTCCGGCTAATGAAGCCAGTGTATGGGTTTCAGAAAATTACACTTCAGGCTTGCCAAATACAGCTGCATGGACTCAATTGCCTACGAACTTTACAAATGCATCGACCTGGGATTTCTACAATTCAGGAGACATCAGTCTGAATGCATACGCGGGTAAGAAAATCAGGGTGGCGCTCGTTTACAAATCAACTGCTACAAAAGCCGGCACCTGGGAAGTGAAAAATTTTAATGTAAAATAATAGCTTAAAATTATTATAAAAAAAACCGGAAATTCCTTCCGGTTTTTTTTATTGAACGATGATCCGGTTATCCTTTTGACAAAAATAATCTGATACAGGTACGGACTAAAAAACCTATATCCAAAACTCAAAAATCTCAGCATGTAACAGAGTGGTGTAAAGTTGTGGAAAATATTTAACATGAAGTTATATCACTGGTTGCTGTGCGGTAATGCTGGTGCTATAATCGTTATTCTTCAAACAGTCAGACTGTTACAATATGTGATCCTGCAGGTAGTTCTCTTCAGCCGGATAAACTACCGTGTATGTAAAATCGAATGCAGGAAAATAAAAGAGGCTGGGTCATTACGACCAGCCTCTTTCTGAATGAAATTTTTTCTGAAAGTCGAGGGGTTAATTATTCACCCAGTTCTTTTGAAATCTTTTCGTAGTTTGCATTATCTCCCAGACGGTAGTAGAGCATCTTCAGAGCTTGTTTGAAATCGGTGTCTTTCGGATCAAGTTCAACGGCTTTTTCCATGTAAGGCAATGATTGTTTGAAGATTTCATTTGCTTTTGCTACTTCAGTATTGTAAATTTTGTTGTCTTTGATTGAGTCGGCTGCTCTTAACATTTCTACTGCCTGGTTAAATACCAAGCGTCCGATACCGGCATAGGCACTGGCCATTTTTGGCTGAAGTTCAAGCGCTTTTTCAAATGCCTTGCGTGCAGAGTCATAGTTGCCAAGTCTTTCATCCACATTTCCTTTCACATAGTAGTATTCTGCCACTGTAGGAGCCTGTGCTATAGCTGCATCGAGGTATTTTGATGCTTCTTCAATTTTATCGGCATAGATATAATGATTGATGATATTTTGAAGAAACCAAGGATCATCGTTGAAAAGCTGGAATCCCTGTTCGAGTGTTGCCAGATAATTTACAGTGTCTTTTATGGTACGATACTCATCTGCAAGCAACTGATACACATTTTTTGTTTCATAATTGTCGTCAGCCAGGTCTTTGTACATTTCGATGGCTTTTTCATGATTTTGCATGTTGGTGGTGGCCAGTGCTGCGAAATACTTAATCATCCGATAAGTGGAGTCTGTCATTGACAGTTCGTTGTTCATCATCGGCAGTTTTGGTATGTCAAGATAAGTACGGAACACATCATATGCATTTTTGTAATCTTTTTTATCAAATAAATTTGCTCCATAGCCAATCAGGTTGTATTGAGTAGAAAAGTACTCTTTGATAATATCCTTGATTTTTTTTGCATATTTTGGTTTTACTTTTCCTTTTGCATTGGGCATTTGGTCCAGTTCGTATGCTTTAAGGAAGTAATCATAGGATTCCATGATGGCTTTTCCTTTTTTTAGCTGATCTACTTCTTTACCCAGCATCATAAGTTTGCTGTACGAGTCGTTTTCGGTATAACCAATCAGTCCGGCGGTGAAAAACGTTTTTGGATCATTTTTGGTCTTTTCGTCAGTAAGCGCAGACTTGATAGCCTCGCGTGCAGCTTTAAAATCAGGTTTTTCCTGAAGGGTCAAACTTTCAGCCTGTGATACGTTTGCTTTTTGAGCAAAAAGTGCAGCTGAAAATCCAATCATTAGACTGATAGATAAAAATAGTTTTTTCATTTTCGTAAAATAGTTTTATTTGTTAAATGTTGCTTGTTTTTAGAAATCTTATAATTGATTACTTGTCTGATAATTCATTTTCACCATTATCCTGCAAAGTTTTATCCGATTCGGATGATTCCTCATTTTCAGGGATAGCTTCTTCGGCTTCTTCTTTGTTCACTTTACATACAGAAGCTATTCTGTCGTTGCGTTTCTCGAGGTTGATGATTCTTACGCCCTGTGTGGCCCGTCCCATTACCCGCAAGTCGGCCACGCTTACACGGATGGTGATTCCGGATTTGTTGATGATCATCAGGTCATTGTCGTCTATCACACCTTTTATCGAAACCAGTTTGCCGGTTTTGTCGGTAATGTTGATGGTTTTCACCCCTTTTCCACCCCGGTTCGTCACCCGGTAGTCTTCCAGTGCCGAACGTTTTCCGTAACCCTGCTCGGATACAACCAGAATATTCACTTCGTCATTGGTTATACCACAAATCATGCCAATTATTTGATCTTGTCCGTCGTTATCCAGCGTCATGCCTTTCACACCAGCTGCCGTACGTCCCATAGCCCGTACTTTTGATTCATTGAACCTGATAGCGCGTCCGTTTCGGTTTGCCATGATTATTTCAGAATTACCATCGGTGAGCCGTACTTCTATTACCTCATCGTTTTCAAGTATCGTGATGGCTCTTACACCGTTTTGACGCGGACGTGAATAGGCTTCCAGCGAGGTTTTTTTGATAATACCATTTTTTGTGGCAAAAATAACAAAGTGAGAGTTGATGTATTCTTTATCATCAAGCCCTTTCACGCGGATATAGGCGTTTACTTTATCATCCGAAGAGATGTTGAGCAGATTTTGAATGGCACGTCCTTTGGAGTTTTTGGTTCCTTCGGGTATTTCATATACCTTGAGCCAATAGCACTGACCTTTTTGCGTGAAAAAGAGCATTGTGTTGTGCATTGTGGCTGGGTAAATGTGTTCGATGAAGTCTTCGTCGCGAAAATCGCTGCCTTTAGAACCTACTCCGCCCCGTCCCTGCGAACGGAATTCGCTCAATGCAGTTCTTTTAATGTATCCCAAATGTGAAATCGTGATTACCATTTCGTCATCGGCATAAAAATCTTCGGGATTGAATTCTTCTGAGGCATAAACTATTTCAGTCCGGCGTATGTCGCCGTATTTTTCTTTTATTTCGAGCAGTTCGTCTTTGATGATTTGCATCCGAAGTTCAATTTTTTCTAAAATTTCTTTCAAATGTTCGATTTGTTTCATCAAATCTTCGTACTCCAGCCTTAACTTGTCCTGTTCCATGCCGGTAAGCTGACGCAGACGCATTTCTACAATGGCGCGTGACTGGACGTCAGAAAGTTCAAAGCGTTCCATCAGGCGGGAGCGGGCTTCGTCAGGTGTCTGCGAATCCCGTATTATCTGAATGGCCTCATCCAGATTGTCCAGGATAATCATAAAACCCTGCAGCAAATGAGCCCGTTTTTCGGCTTCATTGAGTTCAAACTGAGTGCGGCGGGTTATCACGTCGTGGCGGTGTTCAACGAAGTATTTTATCAATTCCTTGATATTCAGTTGTTTTGGCCGGCTGTTGACCAGCGCTATGTTGTTTACGCTGAAAGAAGATTGAAGTGCTGAGTATTTGTAAAGTTTATTCAGCACTACTCCCGGATTCGCATCGCGTTTGATATCTATCACAATTCGCATACCTTCACGGTTGGTCTCGTCGGTAATGTTTGATATACCTTCGATTCTTTTTTCCGATACCATGTTGGCTATCGCTTTGATCAGCTCCGATTTGTTGACCATATATGGAATTTCGGTAATGATGAGTCGCTCGTGCCCGTTCTCGGTTTCGATTTCGGCACGTGCGCGGATTACCACTCTTCCGTGTCCGGTTTCGAATGCTTCTTTTACACCAGCGTAACCGTAAATGATGCCACCCGTTGGGAAATCGGGTGCTTTTATGATTTTTATTATTTCAGAAATTTCAATTTCGTTGTTATCGATGTAGGCTACACATGCATCTACGGTTTCCGACAGATTATGTGTAGGCATATTGGTAGCCATACCTACTGCAATACCGGATGATCCGTTTACAATCAGGTTAGGTATTCTCGACGGAAGTACTTTCGGCTCCCTGAGTGTATTGTCAAAGTTGCCCTGAAAGTCTACGGTATCTTTGTTGATGTCTTCGAGCATTTCTTCGGCAATTTTCCGGAGTCTTGCTTCGGTATACCTCATAGCTGCAGCTCCGTCGCCGTCCACAGAGCCGAAATTACCCTGTCCGTCAACCATTGTATAACGCATTGCCCACGGTTGGGCGAGCCGCACTAAAGTACCGTAGATAGATGAATCGCCGTGCGGGTGAAATTTCCCCATCACTTCTCCAACGATTCTGGCCGATTTTTTATAAGGTTTGTCTGAATTGTTTCCCAACTCATTCATACCGAACAATACCCTCCGGTGAACGGGCTTCAGCCCGTCACGAACGTCGGGCAACGCACGAGAAACGATTACAGACATGGAATAATCGATGTATGACGATTTCATCTCGTCATCAATGTTCACTTTGATAATTTTGTCTTCTTGCTCTGTCATTTTTAATTAATTTATAACTATGAACTCACACGATTTCTGAATTTTTTAATCTATTGTATTTCAGTGAGTTGTTAAGAGTGAAATGTGTGAAAAAATTGCATTTTGAATTATTCGTTTTACATCCGAAAAATTGGTTAAAGTTACTACTTTTCGGGGGATTATACAAGCAAAATTTAACAAAAAAGGATACAATTTTCATCGTATCCTTTTCTGTGTTATTGTGGTTTTTTTTGATTTGTCATGCTTCGGTTTTCTTTTTTGCACGGGGGCAGAATCTGTTGTAAATCAGTGTGTCGATTGCATATTTACCGGGGCCGGCAAGAAGTAAAGTTACATATACTCCCAGGTATAGCAGAGGCAATTCCCTGGCTGAGAACGGATCGGTTGCATGTGCCATAAATGCTGCTACAGCCATTCCGATAATAAGCGGAATAGTAGCTAATCGGGTAAATAATCCAAGTATCAACGCTATGGAACAGAAAAACTCAGCAAAAATGATGAGTATAAGTCCCATTTGTGAACTCATTCCAAGCATTGCAGGAAACTGCCCGCTCATTTCTGAAAAATTCGATAGTTTTGCCCAGCCGTGTGTGAGCATAAAGATTCCTGCAACCAGTCTTAATACTAATAATCCCCAGTCAGTCGGATTTTTACAGCATTTGCTGTCTGTTTTACATAATAATTTATTCATATTCTTTCTTTTATTGATTTCAATCTTATAAACAGCGGGATTTATTAAATGTTCGTTTTAACAGTTCGAAAAGAAAAAATAGGATATAAATGTGATCTATAATTAGCTTTAATTCATTTATAAAACCTTGTTTATATTTTTTTGTTTCTCAAAAAAATATCTTTAAGTCAAAATATTGAATAATGTATTATATTTGCCGAAATTCAAACATCGAATCATGAAAAGACTGCCGTTTTTATTTGTCTTTATCCTTTCTGTTGGATATTCAAGTGCTCAGTTTACAAAGTATTATGAGTTGAATGCAGGAATTGTAGCTCAAAAGACTCAGAAATTATACTGGGAAAATGGAATTGGAGTTGATTTTGCTTCAGATTTTTTGCTGGACAGAAGAATTCATCTGAAAGCAGCCATGGTATCAAGCCGTCTGGGAAGTGCTTTCAGGTCAAATGCCATCAGTCAGGAGAGTTTTACACTTGGAGCCGACTGGCGTTTTTTCAGAAAAAAGCCCATGCAAATTTTTACAGGTCTGAATGCAGGTTATTTTATGGCTCATTATGATAATTCTGAGTTTGATATTCTGCCAAACAGTTCTTCGTTGCTTCAGTTTGAATCCGGCATGTCGTACCGGTTTGCTGTTCCGCTGACTCTTTCGGCTTCTCTGGGTTATAATTTTATTAACAGCAACGGGAAAAAAGGTCCCGGAACTTTGTTTCCTGTATTCTACCAGCTGAAAGTATATTACCGAATAAAATAATCATAACAACAATGAAAACGAATAGAATTTTGCTGTTTTTATTACCGGTTCTTTTAGTTTCATGCAATAAAATGCCTGAAATAGATGATGCTACAATGCTGGATGGTGATCGGATTTTTGACATGTCGCTGGTTCACCCTGAAAATTATCTGATTTCAGCCAGATTTCCAGATCCTTCAGGTCTCCAAAAAGACATGCCTGTGATAATTGCTGCACACGGGTATAGTGCAACCACTTTTGAATGGGACGAACTGCGCGGTTATGCTGATAGTACAGGTACATTCTATGTCTCGCAGGTGCTCCTTGGCGGACATGGCAGAACGTATGAGGACTTTAAGAATTCTACCTGGAAAGACTGGCAGATATCGATAAAGGATGAATATAAAAAATTGAGTGATCTGGGTTACAAAAATATCTATATTGCCGGTTCATCTACCGGTTGCCCTCTCATTATCGATATGATACAAAACGGCTTTTTTACCAGTCTTACAAAACCGAAAAAGATTTTCTTCATTGATCCTATTATCGTTTCCTCCAACAAGATGCTGACTTTGGTCTCCGGGTTAGGTCCTTTACTGGGGTATAATACTGAAGTTCTTTCCTCCGGAGAACAGGGCAAATGGTATGTTTACAGGCCTTATCAATCTCTTCAGCAGCTTATGGATTTGATTGACCTGACAAGAAAAAATCTTCAATCCGGCATCACATTACCCCGGAATACAAAATTGAAAACATACAAAAGCACATCGGACGGCTCTGCTGATCCGGTGAGTGCCGTGTTGATTTTCAAAGGAATAAAAAATTCCGACGGAACTTATACTGAAGTTGAAATGACAGATTCGAAATTGCATGTATTTACTCGTCTGAGGGGCCGGGAGGATGTCACCGATAAAGATAAATCATTGCAAATGAAGACTTTCAAAGAAATGGAATATGCAATGACTCATTAGTGAGTTTGAATCTTTCAGGGGGAGGGCAAAACAGTTTCCTGTGAATTGCTGTCACGTTAATTACCTGATGATAGGCGATATCCAGCCTGAAAGGAGCCTGGATAAGACTTTAATTATACTGAACGCGGTGAACCGAGTTAATTTCGGGGATTATCAGCAAGTTGGAAATCAGGTTGCTGATGTCTTCAGTGTCATGCACGAGCACTTCAAAATAGCCCGTAAACAATCCGTTTTCACTTTCGATGGTTATTTTTTTGATGTTGACCCTATAACCTTCGGAAATCACTTTGAGAATCTCGATTAAAATACCGACTTTGTCAATTCCCCTGATTTCGAGTAGTTCAAGGAAAGTAAGTGCTTTGTGGGCGCCCCATTCCACGTTCACAATCCGGTTTCCGAAATTGCTTTTTATTACTGCTGCCACGCTGCACTGCCGCTTGTGAATCTGTATCATGCCTTGTTCTGTCACGTAGCCGAGCACATCGTCGCCCGGGATTGGGCGGCAACAGTTTGCCAGCTCGTATGATTTGCCCGCGTTGAGTTCGTTCAGTTTGTACGTCTTTTTGAAATCAATTTTTTTCTCGGATTTCACTGCGGGTGCTTCTTTTTTCTCTGTCTTCTCTATTTTCTCGGTTTTTTCCTTTCTGTCGGCTGATGAGGCGAATGGTTTCAGGATTTTCGAAAACACACTTTGTGATTTTGGTTTAAGTATTACTGGTATGTCTTCCGCGTTAATAGATCCTTGTCCCACCTGAAGAAATAAATCGTTTCGCTGCGAGAGGTTGTAGAAATTCAGAATCACCTGCAGATTTTCATTGTTTTGTGCTAAGTTAGATGATAACATGACTTTTTCTACTTTTTGCTGTCCTTCGATTACGAGGTTTTTTTCTTCTTTTTTGAAAAAATTCTGAAGTTTCGACTTGGCGTGAGCAGTAGTAACGTATGTGAGCCATTCAGGCTGAGGCGTTTGTTTCTTAGAAGTAAGTATCTCCACCTGGTCGCCGCTGTTGAGTTTTGTATTCAGAGGCACCAGTTTGTGGTTTACCTTGGCGGCAATGCTCTGGTATCCGATGTCGGAGTGGAGCATGAAAGCGAAATCAAGCGCTGTTGCATTTTTTGCAATGGTTTTGATGTCGCCTTTCGGTGTGAAAACAAATATTTCGGATGCAAAAAGATTTAATTTGAAGGTGTCAATAAAATCAATTGCATTGGGTTCGGGGTTTTCAAGTAGCTCTTTAATGGTTTTAAGCCATTTGTCCAGTTCCGATTCGTCGCTTTCTCCGGTTTTGTATTTCCAGTGGGCAGCAAGGCCGCGTTCGGCTATTTCGTGCATACGCCGGCTCCTGATCTGGATTTCAACCCACCTGCCGCCCGGTGTCATTACGGTGACGTGGAGCGCTTCATATCCGTTTGCCTTGGGCGTGCTTACCCAGTCGCGGATACGCTCGGGGTGTGGTTTGTAAATGACTGTGATGGCAGAATAAATCATCCAGCACTGTACTTTCTCATCGATTCCGGCTCGCGGCTCGAATATGATACGCAATGCCAGAATGTCATATACTTCTTCAAACGGAATATTCCGGCTCGACATCTTACTCCAGATCGAATAAACGGATTTTATTCTCTCTTTCAGTTCAAATTCATAACCCTGGGATTTAAGCTTCTCGTTGATTGGCTTTGAGAATTCATTGTAGAATTTATTCAGCGATTTTTTTTCACTTTCCAGACGTTGCTCTATTTCATGGTATGTTTCGGGATGGTCGTATTTGAAACTTAAGTTTTCGAGTTCGGTTTTAATCCTGAAAAGTCCGAGACGATGGGCAAGGGGGGCGTAAATATACTCGGTTTCTCCTGCTATTTTGTATTGTTTGGCCGGAGGCATCGCACCCAGTGTTCGCATATTGTGGAGCCGGTCAGCAATTTTTATGAGTATCACCCGTATGTCATCAGACATGGTAAGGAGCAATTTTCTGAAATTTTCTGCCTGCTCGGATGCTCTTTCACCAAATACTCCTCCCGAAATTTTGGTTAACCCGTCAACGATTTGAGCAATTTTACTTCCGAAGATATTTTCGATATCCTCTACTGTATAATCGGTATCTTCCACCACATCATGCAGCAGTGCAGAGCAGATGGAGGTAGATCCGAGCCCGACCTCAGTGAGCACAATGCGTGCAACTGCCAGCGGGTGAAGAATATACGGCTCACCCGAGCGACGTTTAACTCCCTTGTGGGCAGCATGTGCAAAATTGAAAGCTTTGGTTATCAGGTCAACCTTTTTTCGGTGATTCGATTTCAGATAGTCATCCAACAACCCTTCAAATTCTTTTTGAATTAATTCCTCGTCGGCCGCCAGTTCCTTTAAATATTGTTTCGACATGGGTAGTTATTGAGTTGTAACTGAAAGTAAATGACAATTCTACAGCAATCAGCATTAATATCCGGCCAGCAGCAGCCCGATATCATTGGAAGGAATGTTGTAATAATCACCTATAAGACGGTTTACCATTACACCGTTGAAAACGTAAGCTCCGTGTCTGAAACCCGAACTATCGGATACCGACTGCCTGACACTTCCGGAATGGCCTATTTTAAGAAGGATAGATGTGAAAATATTACTCAGTGCCATTGAAGACGTTCTGCCTACTCTGGCAGAAATATTGGGAACACAGTAATGAATTATTCCGTGTTTTTCGAATACGGGATTTGAAATCGTACGGCATTCTGAAGTTTCAAAACACCCTCCCTGATCAACGCTCAAATCGACAATAACCGCACCTTTTTTCATCGTTTTGACCAATTCCTCCGAAACCATAAACCGCTCGGAACCATAGATGTATCGAAGATTCCCGATTACAGCATCGGCAGATGCCAGTGCCTTGAAAAGTACATTGGGATGAATGACAGATGTGAATACCTGCCTGCCCAGATAATGCTGAATTTTTCGGAGTTTGTTGATGTCATGGTCAAAAACCTTCACCATGGCTCCGAGCCCTATCGCGGCCCTGGCAGCAACCGATCCGGTGATGCTTGCACCCAGTATTACAATCTCGGGAGGTGTGATCCCGGCTACTCCACCCAGCAGAATTCCTTTTCCGCCACGTTCGCTGCTCATCAGATCCGATACGACTGCAATAGCCGTATTTCCTTCAATTTCAGCAATGGAATTGACCACCGGGAATGCTTTTTGCTCATCTTTTATCAGTTCATAGGCAAATGCATTCATTTTTTTCAACATGATCAGTTCTATTGCTTCACGGGTTAGGTTGCTGAGCTGAAGCATCGAAAAGATAGTGGAACGATTGTTCATTAAATGCAGTTCCTCAATGACCGGCGGACTTATTTTCAGTACGATATCGGCGCTGAAAACTTCTGATACATCATCAACCAGGTATGCTCCTGCTTCGCTGTATTGCAGGTCGGTATATGACATGGGGGCTCCTGCACCGCGCTGAACGTAAACGCTGTGCCCATCTTCTGTGATTATGCTTACTCCCTCGGGAGTGAGCGCCAGACGGGTTTCGGTGGCCGGATTTTCCTTAGGCAAGCCGATTGAAAGCCGGGGCCTGCCGGCAATTTCTCTTATCAGGCATTCTTCGGGAAATAATCTGCTTTTTTCTTTCGGTTGTTGAATCATAAATGTATCTTTGATGGCTACAAATCTAACTACTATTCCTGAAATGAGCAAAAAGTAGTTGAATATTTTTTTCAACAAAAGGCAGAAGAATCAATATTTTTGTTTTGAAATGTTGAAATAAAAGACGGATAATCACGTTATAAAACAGCTAATGGTGAATATATGACTGAAGAGGTAAAAAAAGCAGTGGAAGTACTCCGAAACGGAGGTGTAATTTTGTATCCTACAGATACTATCTGGGGATTGGGGTGCGATGCTACCAACGAAGCTGCCGTGAAAAAAGTTTACGACATAAAAAAAAGGGAAGAAACCAAATCGATGCTGGTTCTGATTGATTCTCCGGCCAAACTGCAAGGCTACGTTGACGAAATTCCCGAAATGGCCTGGGACCTGATAGAACTGACCACCAAGCCTCTGACAATCATATATCCGGGAGCAAAAAATCTGGCTCCGAACCTGATTAACGAAGACAGAACTATTGGAATAAGGGTAACTTCGGAGGCTTTCTCTAAAAAATTATGTGAAATGTTTCGCAAACCGGTTGTATCCACTTCGGCAAATATCAGCGGCGAAAAATCACCGGCATTATTTGCTGAAATTTCTGAAGAAATCATCCGGCAGGCAGACTATGTGGTTAATTACCGGCAAAACGAAAATCAGCCTTCGAGGGCTAGTTCCATTATTAAACTCGGAGCAAAAAATGAGATTGTAATAATTCGTGAATAGCAGCATCGTGAATAAAAAACTACTCATTACAAAATATGTTATTTTTGACATCCTGGCTGCCCTGGTTGTATGGGTGCTTTTTATGATTTTCAGAAGGGTTGTCAACGATGGTCAGCTTTTTTCAAATATCACTGTTTTTGTTCCAAATTTTAACTATTATACCAACCTTGTACTTTTCCCGGTGTTGTGCGTAGCCATTCATTACTTATCCGGCTATTATGTGAATCCGATAAAAGAATCGAAAATTACTGAGTTTTTCACAACATTTCTGTCTTCGGCTATCATTTCAGTCATTATTTTCTTTGGTTTGTTGCTTGACGATGTTGTTGTGAGTTATCAAAACTACTATTATTCACTGCTCGTGCTTTTCGTCCTGATGTTTACAATCACTTTTGTGTTCAGGATGGCTCAGAGTTCCAATATCCGGAATCATTTTAAAACAAAAAAATGGACAATCAACACATTGATTATCGGAACGGGTGATAACGCCAAACGCATTGCTGAGGAGATAGAGAACACCTCGCATTTCAATTCTGTTAAGGGATTTATCAAAGCGGATGCTCAGGAGAAAGATGTTGATTCAGAGCAGATTGTGGGTAGCTTGTTTGATGTAGGCAAGGTAATCGAAACTATGAATGTCAAAGAGGTGATTGTGGCATTGGACGATGCCAGTGAACAACGCATTTTTAACATTATCAATAAGCTTTTTCAGTATAATGTCGAAATACAGTTTACGCCCCGGCTGTACGAAATCCTCACAGGAAGGGTTCGTATCCAGAAATTCGGACTCAATCCGCTGGTTAGTATTACAAAACCCACGATGACCGATTGGGAACTGTGTGTAAAACGTACTATCGATATTCTTATTTCATTTGTCAGCCTGGTGCTGCTTTCACCGCTGATGATTTACTTTTTTATTGTTATCAGGCTCGATTCACAAGGTTCGGCTTTTTTCAGACAGGAACGCATCGGACTTCACGGAAAATCGTTTGAAATGCTGAAATTCAGAACCATGTATAATAACGCCGAAAAAGGAATGCCAAAACTCAGCAGCTCGGGCGACGACCGTATAACCAAGGTGGGAAGAATGATGCGAAAATACAGGCTCGATGAAATTCCGCAATTCATAAATATAATCAGGGGTGATATGAGTATCGTGGGACCGCGCCCCGAAAGAAAATACTACATTGATCAGATCATTCAAAGGGCACCTTATTACTGTCTGCTTTATCAGATTCGTCCGGGACTAACCTCCTGGGGCCCTATCAGGATAGGATATTCGGATACGGTTGAGAAAATGATTGAAAGGCTCAACTACGATATCGTTTACATGGAGAATATGAACCTGATGACTGATATGAAAATTATTCTTTACACACTGGAAATTATATTCGGAGGTAAGGGAGTCTGATATTTTAGATTACTTTTCGTACTGTTTGCTTCCCATTCAAAATAAATTCAGCTATCTTTGCACTCTTACGAAAATGAATAATCATGGTAGATAAACCCTGGTACCTGAAAATGATTGCCTGGCGTGAGAAAAACATCAAGCAGCGAAATTTTATACTTATCCTGAGCTTCTTCGTTGGCATTTTCTCATCCCTGGCGGCATTAATCCTCAAATCGGTTATTCACTTTATTCAGAATTTCCTGACTCACAGCTTCAATCCCGATGATGTCAACTTCTGGTACCTTATATTCCCCTCTATGGGTATCACACTTACCTATCTTTTTGTCCGTTTTGTTGTGAAAGATGATATCAGTCACGGAGTTACACGTATCCTGTATGCTATTTCGCAGCGAAAATCCATTATAAAACTTCACAATGTATGGACTTCCATTGTCGGCAGTGCGGTTACGATTGGTTTCGGTGGTTCGGTGGGTGCTGAGGCTCCTATTGTTTTTACAGGTTCAGCTATCGGCTCTAATCTGGGTAAATTTTTCAAACTGGATCAGAAAACACTGCTTCTGCTCATCGGATGCGGAGCGGCAGGTGCTATCGGCGGTATTTTCAAGGCTCCGATAGCCGGTCTGGTATTCACACTTGAGGTGCTGATGCTCGATATGACAATGACATCCATAGTTCCGCTCCTTATTTCTTCAGTTACCGCTACATCGCTTACCTATTTTGTTACCGGAAGCAATTTCATGTTTCAGTTTACAAGCTACGAACCTTTTTCAGTCGAACGCATACCGCAGTTAATCATTCTGGGTATCATTTGTGGCTTTGTATCCCTGTATTTTACGCGCGGTATGAATTTTCTCGAAGTTTCGTTCCGGAAAATCAAATCCCCTCTGACCAAACTTATCATCGGAGGTGTAACGTTGGGTGTTTTGATTTTTGTATTTCCACCGTTGTATGGCGAAGGTTATAATACGATTGAGGCTCTGCTCAATGGAAATTCGAAAGCCGTTCTCGAAACCAGTTATTTTCAGCATCTGGGAGGAAGCGTATGGGTGCTTGTTGTTTACCTGCTTCTGATTGTCGTGTTCAAGATATTTGCATCCACAGCTACTACCAGTCCGGGTGGTGTGGGAGGAATTTTTGCACCTTCACTGTTCGTAGGCTGTATTACCGGTTTTATCACAGCTACCGTTATGCAGCAGGCAGGTTTAGCGGCTCCTTCATCCAACTTTTCGCTGGCTGGTATGTCGGGCCTGATGTCGGGTGTTATGCACGCACCTCTGACTGGCATTTTTCTGATAGCTGAACTTACAGGCAGTTACAACTTATTCATGACTTTAATGATTGTGTCAACCATTTCGTATATGACAATCATTGTTTTTGAACCTCACAGTCTGTACGCAATGCGTTTGGCTCAGAAAGGTGAACTGATAACGCATCATAAAGACAGGGCTGTGCTAACTTTGCTGAGAATGGAAAATGTTATCGAAACAGACCTTTCTGTTCTGACTCCGGGTATGACACTCGGCGAACTGGTGAAAATAATTTCGAAATCAAACCGAAATGTGTTTCCGGTAACCAATCCTGCTGACGGAAAATTTCTGGGTATTGTCTTGCTCGACG
Source organism: uncultured Paludibacter sp. (assembly GCA_964634605.1). Taxonomy (GTDB): domain Bacteria; phylum Bacteroidota; class Bacteroidia; order Bacteroidales; family Paludibacteraceae; genus UPXZ01. The sequence continues at coordinate 97,662 of CAZWLJ010000003.1, read as the reverse complement.
AAGTGCGCAATATCATGTTCCGGCCTGAACTTTACGATAAGTTTATAGTTCGGCAGCTCATGATTTCACCTCCGGCTACCATCGATGTCAATCAGCCTATGGAAAAAGTGATGCAGATATTTGAAGATACAGGTGCGTGGAATCTTCCTGTGGTTGATGCAGAAAAAAAATACCTCGGTTTTGTTTCTAAATCCAAGATTTTCAATTCATACCGGCACGTGCTGGTACATTTTTCGGAAGAATAAACGGTAAAAAAATATGACTAAAAAAATAACGTATAGCCAGGCTGTATTCGAGTTGGAGGGAATACTGGCAGAACTCGAAGGAAATGCTGAAATTAATATGGAATTGGTGTCAGCAAAAGTAAAACGTGCAGCAGAGCTGATTGCAGTGTGTAAAAAACAGTTGCACGAAATTGATACCGATCTGGAAAAAATCCTGGAAAATCTGGATTAATTTGATTTAAGCATAATACCTGTCAACATTCTGCCTGATTTGATGCCCAGGCGTCTGGCCGAGAAGAACTTTCCTGATTCCGAGTACGTGCAGTGACCTGATATCTGGATATTGGTGTCGATAACACCCTGTTCAAGCAATATTTCTTTATTCGCTTTCCATAGATCAAGCAGTATTTTGTTGTTTTTGTGGTGAAATATTTTATTCACGTCAAACTGCTCATCCCTGAAATAATCCGTCAGTTCAGCGCCTACTTCGTATACTTCAGGCGAAATGGATGGCCCCAAAAGCGCGATCAGGTTTTTTGGATTCACTCCGAAAGTTGATTCCATCAGATGTACGGTATGCGATAAAATTCTCAGACAGGTTCCTTTCCATCCTGCATGTACCGATGCGATTGCCTTCTTGAAAGGATCATACAGGATAATGGGAACGCAATCAGCCGTGGATACGGCAATACACACATCCGGAAGATTGGTGATGATTGCATCGACAGAAGTTAACTGTTGAGCCTGAATATCTGTACTGAGACCGAGAAACTCTTTGTCTATATTAAGAACTGAACATCCGTGAGTTTGAAAAGGTAGAAAGAGCTGTCGTTTCTGAATGCCAATCTCATTGCAGAACCGGGTGAGGTTTTCGTCGATATGCTGTTTATTATCACCCGAATACATTCCCAGATTCATCGAGGCGAAACTTCCTGTACTTACTCCGCCACTACGGGTAGATGTAAAGTGCAATATGTTGGAGAACTGACTTAAAACGGGATACTGAAGAATTTCAATATCGTTATCACTCCTGTTCATCCCACCCGATTCCTTTGTATTTGCTTAAATCGTCATCATCGTCATCATCCACTTCTTCTTCGTTTACATCTTCATCGAAATCTTCATCTTCATCCGCGTTTGTAAGTACTACAGGGCGGTGGGTCCATTCTACTACTTTATTGGTGTCTTTATTCAACTCCGTCCACAGAATATCTTTCAGCGAATCAATTCCCATCCCGCTTACCGATGATATAAACACACACTGAACATCGCCGGGTAAATCACTTTTCATCTGGGTTATCATTTCCTCATCCAGCATATCGCATTTCGAAATGGCCAGAACCCGCTGTTTGTCAATTAACTCCGGATTGTATTTTCTCAATTCGTTCAGCAGGATTTCATATTCCGACTTGATGTTATTACTGTCTGCCGGAACCATGAAAAGGAGGATAGAGTTTCGTTCGATATGCCTCAGAAACCTCAGACCGAGGCCTTTGCCTTCAGAAGCTCCTTCGATAATACCGGGTATGTCTGCCATGACAAACGACTGATTATCACGGTAACGAACAATGCCCAGGTTGGGCACCAGTGTGGTAAAAGGATAGTCGGCAATTTCGGGTTTTGCAGCTGATACTACCGACAGGAGCGTTGATTTTCCTGCATTCGGAAATCCTACCAATCCTACATCAGCAAGTATTTTCAGTTGAAGAATGAGGGTTTTTTCTATCCTGGGTTCACCGGGTTGAGAATAACGGGGAGCCTGATTTGTCGCAGTCCGGAAGTGCCAGTTTCCCTGACCGCCCCGTCCGCCTTTCAGCAGTATTACTTCCTGACCGTCGTCTTTTACGTCGCACAGAAATTCTCCCGTGTCACCGTCGTATACTACAGTTCCTAAGGGCACTTCTATCAGTTGGTCTTTGCCATCCTTTCCAAAACTCCGGCTCCGGCTTCCATCTCCTCCGTCGCCGGCAAATACGTGTCGGGCATATTTCAGGTGGATAAGAGTCCAGAGATTTTTGTTTCCACGGAGTATCACATGACCGCCCCGTCCGCCGTCGCCGCCGTCCGGACCGCCTTTCGGGATAAATTTTTCGCGGTGAAAATGAGTGGATCCGGCACCTCCCTTACCCGAACGTCCGATTATTTTGACATAATCAACAAAATTTGAACCTATCGCCATTTTTAAAATTATCTGAGTATTTCTTCATTACAAAAATCCATTGGTTTTATCAGACCAATGGATTTTTTAGTTTGTTTTATTTTATTTGATCTATCACACCGGCAATTCTTGAAAAAATTTCATCGATACTTCCCATACCGTGTACCGATGAGTATTTACAAAGCTTGTCGTAGTAGTCGGTTACCGGTCTGGTCTGGTTGTAGTAAACTTCCAGTCTTTTCCGGATTGTTTCGAGATTATCGTCGCTTCGTCCTGAAGTTTTACCCCTGAGCAGCAGCCGGTTTATGAGTTCCTGCTCATCTACCACCAGGTCAATCAGCATATCGGTTTTCAATCCTCTTTTTTGAAATAAATCTTCGAGTGCTTCTGCCTGTGCTACTGTACGTGGAAAACCATCAAAAATCACCCCGTTTATCTGACTCTTGTCCAGACTGTCAATTTTGCCGGCAATCATATCAATTATCACTCCATCAGGTACCAGCTGTCCGTTGGATATAAACTCATGTGCGTATTTTCCGAGTTTTGTTTCATCTGCTATTTCTCTGCGGAGAATATCGCCGGTTGAAAAATGCTGAAGTTTGTACTTTTTTATTATCAGATCGCTTTGTGTGCCTTTACCGCTACCCGGAGCACCACAGATTATTAAATTCAACATTTTGAATAGTTTGTATTATAGGTTGATAATATGAATTACCCTTGTCATTTCAGAATTATAAATCCGCAAAACAGATATCTTACTGATTGTATGACTTTTCTATTAAGAAAAATGATTTTGATTTGATGAATTAGCCTGAAGGTTAATGAACTAATCAACAACAGTATAGATGTCTTTCAGGTTGCGACCGTATCCATCGTAATCAAGACCATAGCCTACAATAAATTCGTTGGGGATTTTCATAGCTACATAGTCAACTTTTATATCGCGCTGAAGTGCAGCCGGTTTTTGAAGGAAAGTCGCTATTTTAATCTCTTTTGCACCTTTCGCCTCTAATGATGTAATGATTTTTTCCATTGTAATTCCGGTATCTACGATGTCCTCAACGACCACAACATTCCTGTCAACCACACTTTCGCTCAGCCCGAGGACTTCCTTAACCGTTCCGGTGGTATAGAGTCCGTCGTACGATGAGAGTTTGATAAATGTTATTTCGCAGGGAATGTTGACAACTTTCATCAAATCTCCGGCAAACATGAAAGCTCCGTTCAGTACGCAGATAAACATTGGATTTTTGTCTGCCATATCCCGGTTGATTTGTTCACCTACTTTTGCTACTGCATTCTGAATAATTTCAGAATCTATTGACAGACTGAATTGTTTGTCTTTGATTGTAATGATATTCATATCAATATAGTGTTTGAAAGTATTTAAACATCAAAAGTAAGAAAAAAAACCAAAACAGCCATCATTTCCCTGAGAATAATCCGCTAAAAAGAAAAAAACATTGGCGAATGACCAAAAAGAATAAAATTCAGCTTTGCCGTTTCTTTTTTTTAAAAATAATCTGTATATTTGCTAAATTATTTACATCATCAAACAAACGTATTTTAATAAGATATATGAAACAGCCATATGAGCAAATCCTCAATCACGGGGGAATGATTCATGGCTTGTTCCGTCTGGCAATAATCTAAAAATTAAAAAAACAAACAGATGAAATTCACTGTATCAAGTACCGAATTACTTAGTCACCTGCAAGCTATCAGCCGCGTTATAAACAGTAAAAACTCGCTCCAGATACTGGATAATTTCCTCCTGAGCCTGCAGGACAATACGCTGACGATGACTGCGTCTGATATTGAAACCACAATGATTACCTCGATGGAAGTTCAGGATGTAGAAGGCAGTGGAACTGTGGCAGTTGCCAATAAACTGATTCTGGATACATTGCGTGAATTCTCGGAAATTCCGCTCACCTTCCATATTGACGATTCGACACTGGCAATGGTAATCACCTCAGCAAACGGAACATACAATTTCATCGGTCAAAGCGGAGATATGTATCCGCAGCTTCCTCAGCTGGGTGATAATGTGCAGAATCTGCAGGTATCAGTTCAGAGTTTATTGAGCGGTATTTCAAAAACATTCTTCTGCATGGCAGATGACGAGCTTCGTCCTGTAATGAACGGGATTTATTTTGATATCGCATCAGATCTCACTCTCGTGGCAACAGATGCCCACAAACTGGTACGTTTCAAAACCAGTTACGAATCGGTTTCGGCGGGTGAAGGTGAAACAATGAATTTTATTCTGCCGAAGAAACCGGCCACAATGCTCCGCAGTATTCTGCCAAAAGAATCCGGAAAGGTGGAAATCAAATTTGATGAAAAAAATGCCTATTTCGAACTAAGCAATTATACGATGGTTTGCCGTCAGGTCGAAGGCCGCTATCCGAATTATAACGGTGTAATCCCAAAAAACAATCCTTTCAAAATTATTGTTGATCGTCAGACACTGCTCAATACGCTGAAACGCGTTTCTGTTTTCTCCAACCAGGCAAGCAACCTGATAAAACTCGATTTTATGCAAAATCAGGTACATGTATCAGCACAGGATATCGATTTTTCTGTTTCTGCCGAAGAATTCATACCCTGCCAGTATGAAGGAGAATCCATTAAGATTGGCTTCAAGTCCACTTTTTTGATTGAAATGCTGGGTAATGTTGATTCCAATGAGGTAGTGCTCGAACTGGCTGACCCATCGCGTGCAGGCATTCTGCTTCCTCTTCAGGAAGATAACAAGGAGGATATTCTGATGCTGTTGATGCCTATGTTGCTCAACGATTAACGACCACCTTTTAAATTTTTGGAATAAATTCAGGCAGAAAAGTATCAGGATTTACTTTTCTGCTTTTATTTTCAAAAAATCCGGCCGCAAATATCAGACAGTGGCTGATTTCCCCGGGGAGGATTTCCCGGTAATCCGGAAAAAATGTGACATAATAAAAAAAATATTAGCTGATGAAACTGAACTTAAAAAATCCCATCGTGTTTTTCGACCTCGAAACAACCGGTACCAATATCGTTACTGACCGAATTGTGGAAATTTCATTCCTTAAGGTTTCCCCCAACGGAAGAGAAGATTCAAAAACATTACGAATAAACCCTGAAATGCATATACCGGAGCAAGTGTCGGCTATTCATGGTATTACTGATGAAGATGTGGCTTCTTGTCCGCGTTTTAAGGAAGTAGCCCGCGAAATTGCCCGTGATATAGAAGGGTGTGATCTCGCCGGGTATAATTCCAACCGTTTCGACATACCGCTTCTGGCCGAAGAATTTCTCAGAGCTGATGTGGAAATCGACCTGAAAAAACGAAAATTTGTTGATGTACAGGTAGTATTTCATAAAATGGAACAGCGAACACTTTCAGCTGCATATAAATTTTACTGCGAAAAGGAATTGAACAACGCTCACAGTGCCGAAGCCGACACAAAAGCTACCTACGAAGTACTCATGGCACAACTCGACAGATATCCCGGGTTGAAAAATGATATAGAGTTTTTGTCAAATTTTACAGCTCAAAACAACAATGCCGATTTTGCCGGAAGAATTATTTACAACGATAAACGGGAAGAGATTATCAATTTTGGTAAATATAAAGGACAGAAAGTAACTGATGTGCTGAAAAATGACATAGGTTATTACGGCTGGATAATGGGCAGCGATTTTTCACTGGATACTAAGAATGTTCTGACAAAAATCAAACTGAGGGATTTTCAGAAATAATATTTTATCGGAAATATTAAATTCCGGATTTGTTGTCATTTTACAGAATATCTCTCTATAAGTTAAAAAATCCCTTTTCCAACACCTTGTAGCTCAAACTGGCATAAACATTGTAGTTTTTTTCAAAGTATTTGATCTGATAATCCTTCATTCTGATACTGAATAATGAGAAGTGTATTGAAAATTATATTATTCTTTTATGCAATTAACTTACCCCTGTTTTTAGTTGCTCAAAGCGCTTCGGTAGTTGACAGGACTCCTGAGCAGGAGGCTGTTAAGCAAACTGAAAAGTTGCAGAAAGAACTCAGCCTTACACCGGATCAGGCAAAAGAAGTTTATGAAATCAATCTTAAATATGCCCGGGAACGTAAACAGTCGAACAAGCGTTCGGATGCAGTAAACCGCATCAGATTGAAAAACGAGGAAATAGGTAAAGTACTGAATGAAAGGCAAAATTTTGAATTACGTACAAAACGATCGGAAATTCAGTCGGTAGAAATAAACGGTAAAAGACAATTCACCCGTACCGACGCCAGAACACGGGTAATACCTCAGAACGACGAAAAAAATCCCGGAAATCAATTACAGGACCGTCCGGTAAGGAGCAGTTCATCGTTAAGGCAGTCAAATCCGGATTCACCGACCCGGATGCGTTCTGCAAACGATAACGAAGACCGTGCAGTACGGGGAAACAATAACAACATCAATACAGGGCGTACAGTCAGAGATTATCCCTCCGGACAAGGTGACCGCTCTTCAACACTGAGAAGCTCAGAACAACGCTCAACCTCATCTTCGGGCAGCAGTTCATCTCAGCAACCGGTCAGAGATTCGCGAAGCAGAAGATAAATGATCACAGATGTCTAATCCTTACTTCAAGTTCAGGCAGTTTACAGTATTTCATGACAAATGTGCCATGAAAGTGGGTGCCGATGGTGTGACTCTTGGCGCTTGGGCTGATGTGTCGGATGTGAAATCTGTACTGGACATTGGTTGTGGTTCTGGTCTGATTGCCTTGATGATAGCTCAGCGATCCGAAGCCGGAATTACTGCCATAGATATCGACGGGCAAAGTATAGAACAAACAAAGGAAAACACAGGGAATTCACCGTGGAGTGAACGGATAAAAACCGTTCATGCTTCATTGCAGCAATTCGCTGCCAATTCCGATGTCCTGTTTGATCTGATTGTCTGTAATCCGCCTTATTTCAACAATTCGCTTAAGTCACCTTCTGAATCGAGGACCATGGCCCGTCATACCGATACGCTTTCATACACCGATCTGATTACGAATGCAGGAAAAATTTTAGCCGAAAACGGGAGATTCTGTCTGATTTTACCTGTTAATGAAGGAAATATTTTCTGCCGTATGGCTGAAAACGGTAAACTCTATTGCCGAAAGAGAGTTGAAGTATTTCCAAACTATGAGAAACCGGTCAGGAGGTTATTGCTGGAGTTCGTTAAACAAAAGACTGAATGCAAATTTGAAAAGATTGTAATCGAAAAAGAAAGAAATAACTATACACCTGAATATACAGAACTTGTGAAAACTTTCTATCTGGATAAACCGGTAAAAAAGACTGAGTCCGGAAAATCATGATTTCCTGTTTTCGTTTTTCTTCTGAATAGCTTTCCATAATAAATTTGCAGCCAGTACACTTCCCAGAGTACCACCTGTGGCAATCAAAGAAGCCTCAAAACCTAACTTACCAAATTGGGAAAACACATCTTTATTTGAACCTATTTCAAGTCCCAGCAAAAACAATAACAGCCAGATAAGCGTTATAATTAACTGTTGGAAAAATTTGATTTTTTTGTTTCGAAGCAGGTAGCCGGTTAAAATACCAGCGAGCATAAAACTTAGTACGATGAACATTCATGTGCTTTTTTATTGCATGCAAAGATATAATAAATTTCAAACTCCGGAAAAACTGCCGGAATTAAATATTAAATGAAACCGACTTCGGAGAAGCAAAAAAATGAGTAATTTTGCGCTCCGTAAAATTTGAATACAAACAATAAGAATAAAATATGAGAAAAAAAGCTTTATTAATGATTTTGGATGGCTGGGGAATTGGTAATCATTCCAAAGCAGACATCATTTACAATACTCCTACGCCCTATTGGGATAGTTTATTAGCTACATATCCGAACAGCTACTTGCTGGCATCCGGCGAAAATGTTGGTTTGCCCGACGGTCAAATGGGAAACTCTGAAGTGGGTCACCTGAATATTGGTGCCGGACGTGTTGTTTATCAGGATCTTGTGAAAATTAACCGCGCATGCCGTGACAACAGCATCATGCAAAACCCTGAAATTGTAAACGCGTATTCTTATGCACGCGACAATAAAAAGAAAATTCATTTCCTTGGTTTGGTTTCCGATGGCGGAGTGCACAGTTCGCTCGACCACCTGCTCAAACTGATTGATATCGCCAAAGAATACGGCGTTTCGGATGCTTACGTGCATTGCTTTATGGATGGCCGCGATACCGACCCAAAAAGTGGTAAAGGATTTATCGAACAATTGCAACAGCATACTGAGAAATCTACCGGAAAAATAGCTTCCATCATTGGTCGTTATTATGCCATGGATCGTGACAAACGCTGGGAACGCGTGAAACTGGCTTACGACCTGCTGGTAAAAGGTGCGGGTACACCGGCTACTGATATGGTTGCAGCTATGCAGAATTCTTACGATGACGGAGTTACCGATGAATTCATCAAACCAATTGTTGGCGTTGACAGCAATGGAAACCCAGTAGCCAAAATTGAAGCCGGTGATGTGGTCATTTTCTTCAACTACCGCAACGACCGCGCCAAGGAACTGACTATTGTGCTAACTCAGGAAGATATGCACGAATACGATATGCACACCATTCCGCTCGAATATTATTGCATGACCCCTTACGACAGCAGTTTCAAGGGACTGCACGTGCTATTTGATAAGGATAATGTGGAAAATACACTGGGTGAATATGTGTCTGGTTTGGGATTGAAGCAATTACGAATTGCTGAAACCGAGAAATTTGCTCATGTAACTTTCTTCTTCTCCGGTGGTCGCGAAGCTGAATTTCCCGGCGAAGAACGTATTCTTGTCCCTTCACCCAAAGTGGCAACCTATGATTTGCAACCCGAAATGAGCGCTCCCGAAGTAGCAGATAAACTTGTAGGTGCGCTGAATACGCAAAAATTTGATTTTATTGCACTCAACTTTGCCAATGGAGATATGGTTGGTCATACCGGAGTTCGCGAAGCCATTGTGAAAGCTGTGGAAACCATTGATGTTTGCGTAAGTAAGGTTGTTGAAGCAGCCAAAGCCAATGATTATGAGGTGATTATCATTGCTGATCACGGAAATGCTGATAATGCTGAGAATGAAGATGGTTCACCCAATACAGCTCACTCACTCAATCCGGTTCCTTTTGTTTATGTTACTGAAAACAAAGATGCAAAAGTAGAAAACGGTATTCTGGCTGATGTGGCACCTTCCATTTGTCAGATTTTGGGCATCGAAAAACCAAAAGAAATGACAGGAAAAGGATTGCTGACTATTTAACAAAATATTATAAGTCAAAAAACGCTGTAAGTCAACACTTGCAGCGTTTTTTTATTGCAGGAAATAACTTTATCTTTGCATGAACATAATTCAAAAATAATGAAACTGAGATCAGAACTCGAAAACCGCATCCTTATATTGGATGGCGCCATGGGTACGATGATACAACGGCATCAGCTGGATGAAAAAGCCTATCGCGGAGAACGGTTTGCCGGTGTAAATATTCTCCAGAAAGGAAATAACGATTTGCTGGTGCTTACCCAACCCGAAATTATCTACGATATTCATTGTCTGTACCTGCAGGCAGGAGCGGATATAATTGAAACCAACACATTCAATGCTCAGCGGATTTCGATGGAGGATTACGGAATGGGCGATTTTGTCCGTGAAATAAACCTGGAAGCAGTCCGGCTGGCTCGTAAAGCTGCGGAAGAATTTACTGTAAAAAATCCCAGCAAACCTCGTTTCGTGGCCGGTTCGGTTGGGCCAACCAATAAAACCGCCTCCATGTCGCCCGATGTAAATAATCCGGCGTATCGTGCTGTAAGTTTCGACGATTTGGTGGAAGCGTACAAAGAACAGATGCTGGCATTGATTGAGGGTGGGGTAGATGCACTGCTTATTGAAACCATTTTCGATACACTTAATGCGAAAGCAGCCCTGTTTGCTGCTGAAGAAGCCATGAATATGCTCGGTAAGCGTGTTGAGCTGATGTTATCAGCCACGGTTGCCGATAAAAGCGGTCGCACATTATCCGGTCAGACTATCGGAGCTTTTCTGACTTCCATTTCTCATGCCGATATTCTTTCGGTGGGTTTAAACTGCTCGTTTGGCGCCAGGGATTTGAAGCCTTACTTACACGAGATAAGTTCACGTTCCGGTGTATTTGTGAGTGCATACCCTAATGCCGGATTGCCCAATCAGTTTGGAGAATATGATGAGACACCCGATAAAATGTCTGTTCAGGTGAAAGAATACATCGATGAGCAACTGGTGAATATCATTGGCGGATGTTGCGGTACAACTCCCGATCACATTGCAACGTATGTAAAATTAACTGAAAATGCCTGCATTCGAAAACCTGTAAACAAGGATATGAATTTGCATCTGAGTGGTTTGGAGGAGTTGGTTGTAAATGAGAGTTCTCTTTTCCTGAATATCGGTGAACGCTGCAATGTAGCCGGTTCTCGCATATTCTTACGCTTAATCAACGAGAAAAAGTATGATGAAGCGTTGTCAGTTGCACGAAAACAGGTGGAAGACGGAGCGCAGGTGATAGATATCAATATGGACGATGCCATGCTTGATGCCCGTGAGGAAATGATTACTTTCCTGAATTTTATCGCGTCAGAACCTGAAATTTCAAAAGTACCGATAATGATCGACAGCTCTAAATGGGAGGTGATTGAAGCCGGACTAAAATGTGTTCAGGGTAAGTGTATCGTCAATTCGATCAGTCTGAAAGAAGGCGAAGAAGATTTTCTGAAAAAAGCCAGAAAAATAAGACAGTATGGTGCGGCAACCGTTGTTATGGCTTTTGATGAAAAAGGTCAGGCCGACAGTTTTGAACGAAAAACTGAAATATGCTCCCGGGCCTATCATCTGCTTACTGAGAAGGCAGGATTTCCGCCTCAGGATATTATTTTTGACCCGAATATTCTGGCTATTGCTACCGGCATTGAAGAACACAATAACTACGGAGTTGACTTTATAAATGCTGTTCGCTGGATAAAAAAGAATTTACCACATGCCAAAGTGAGCGGGGGAGTGAGCAATTTGTCCTTTTCTTTCCGGGGAAATAACATTGTAAGAGAAGCCATTCATTCCGTTTTTCTTTATCATACAATACGTGCCGGTCTTGATATGGGTATCGTGAATGCGGGAATGTTGCAGATTTATGAAGATATTCCGGCCGAAATGCTTTTGCGTGTCGAAGATATTGTGCTCAATCGCCGTCAGGATGCCACTGAGCGGATGATAGAACTTGCGGAACGGGTAAAAAACAATTCGTCGGACAACAAGCAGGAACAGGTGGATGCCTGGCGAACCGAACCGTTGCAGAAACGCCTTGAATACGCGTTGATAAAAGGCATTGATCAGTATCTGGAAGAGGATTTGAAGGAAGCCTTGCTCGTTTACAGTTCCGCCATTGAAATTATCGAAAATCCTCTCATGGGCGGGATGAACCAGGTCGGTGAACTTTTTGGAGCCGGGAAGATGTTTTTGCCACAGGTGGTAAAAACTGCGCGTACGATGAAAAAAGCGGTTGCCATACTTCAACCCGAAATCGAGAAATTCAAAGTTCAGGGACAAAGTACTTCTGCCGGAAAATACCTTTTTGCTACCGTCAAAGGCGATGTGCATGATATTGGTAAAAATATTTGCGCGGTTGTTCTGGCCTGCAATAACTTCGAAGTGATTGACCTGGGTGTGATGACGCCTACCGAAAAAATTATTCAGACAGCGATAGATGAAAAAGTGGATATCGTCGGTCTGAGCGGATTGATTACGCCTTCGCTCGAAGAAATGAGTAATGTAGCAGCTGAAATGGAAAAAGCGGGATTGAAAATTCCGCTGATGATTGGTGGCGCTACAACCTCCAAAATTCATACAGCGGTAAAAATAGCACCCAATTACAGCGGTCTGGTCATTCATGGCAAAGATGCTTCACAAAATTCGTCCATAGCGATGCAGTTGATGAACGAAGTTTCAAATAAAAAAATAAAAGTGGATGTAGCTGCCGAATATCAGGCAATTCGGGATAAGCAGGTACCGAAACCTGACTTGCTTTCGCTGGACGAAGCGAAAAAAAGGAAACCGAAATTGTTTTAAAAAGAAATGAGAGACAAATCTTATATGTCCCTCATTTCATTTTTTACATTTTGATGATATCTGTCAATTCCTCCTGCGTCACGAGCTTTTGTTCGCCTGTCTTCATGTTTTTCAGCATCACTTTATTTTCATTCATCTCCGTTTCGCCCACAATAGCAACGAATGGAATGCCTTTGCTGTCGGCGTAGCTCATTTGTCTTTTCATTTTTGCCGGTTCCGGATAGATTTCCACATTGATATCTTGCTTTCGCAGTTCATTTGCCCACGGAAGGCAATATGTCAGCTCTTTTTCGCCAAAGGAAACAAACAAAATCTGCGTTTGCTCTTCCGAAGTCTCAGGATAAAGATTGAGCTGATTAAGCACATCGTAGATGCGGTCAGCACCGAATGAGATGCCCACACCCGATACACCTTCCATCCCGAAAACACCTGTCAGGTTGTCATAGCGACCACCACCTGTAATGCTTCCGATTTGTACGTCTAGTGCCTTTACTTCAAAAATGGCGCCCGTATAGTAATTCAGTCCGCGAGCCAGAGTCAAATCAAGTTCTACTACGGTTTTTATTTTCACGCTTTCGCAAAGATTGAAAATTGTTTCCATTTCTTCCACACCTTTCAGTCCGATAGCCGAACCTGACAGAATGGATTTCAGCGCATTGAGTTTTTCCTGATTGGTTCCGCTGAGTTTCAGGATGGGTTGGATTTTGGCGATATTTTCAGCCGAAATTCCTTTTTCTGCCATTTCTTTGTTCACATTTTCCAGGCCAATTTTGTCCAGTTTGTCGATGGCAACAGTAATGTCGGTAATGCGCTCTGTTTCTCCCACAATTTCAGCTATTCCCGATAAAATCTTCCGGTTATTAATTTTTAGTACTACATTGATCTTCAAGCGTCTGTAAACCTCATCCACGATTTGTATCAGTTCCAGTTCATTCAGCAGCGAATTGCTTCCGACAACATCCACATCGCACTGGTAGAATTCGCGGTAACGCCCTTTTTGCGGACGGTCGGCACGCCACACGGGTTGTATCTGGTAACGTTTGAAAGGGAACGACAGTTCGTTGCGATGTTGCACCACAAAGCGGGCAAAAGGTACTGTCAGATCGTAACGCAATCCTTTCTCCGAAATTTTGTTGGTTAATTTCAGGCTGTTTTTCTCGCTCATCTCTCTGTCATCGACACCCGAAAGGAAATCGCCTGAATTCAGAATTTTAAACAGCAGTTTATCACCTTCTTCACCGTATTTTCCCATCAGGGTCGACAGGTTTTCCATGGCAGGAGTTTCAATTTGCTGAAAGCCATAGAGACGAAAAACGTCCTTTATCGTGTTGAATATATAGTTCCGGTTAGCCATCTCACGAGGTGTGAAATCGCGTGTTCCTTTGGGTATGGATGGAGTTTGCATAAAAAGTGGGTGTAAATGTTTCGGCTACAAAATTAAACTAAAAAGGCATTTCAATGAATAATTGAAACGCCTTTTATTGCCATGAAAGCAAATATTACTTTCTGATACCTAATTCTTTGATAATAGCACGGTAGCGGTTGATGTCTTTCTTGATCAGATAATCAAGCAGGCGACGACGTTTTCCTACCAGCATGGTCAATGCACGTTCTGTGGAAAAATCTTTTTTGTTTTGTTTCAGGTGTTCGGTCAGGTGATTGATACGAAAGGTGAACAAAGCAATTTGAGATTCTGCGGAACCTGTGTCAGTTGCAGATTTGGCAATACCGTGATTTTTAAAAAGTTCCTGTTTTTTTTCAGAAGTTAAATACATAAGACTGAGTAATTTTGAGTTATACATTAAGAACAGAGCTTTCACTCCTTGTTCCAATAATTTCGGTGTGCAAAGGTAATACTTTTATTTTATTTGTCTGCAAATTTATCCTGATTATTTTTTAGAAAGACATCTGTCAGGGATTGCTTTTTCCATTTCCCGGATAAAATTACCAGGAGTGGAAAATTAATCCCTGCAGATAATACACCGATCAGCGATCCCGCAAGAATGTCGATTGCAAAATGCTGTGAAAGATATACGCGTGAATAACCGACCAATGCTGCAGATGCGAAAAACAACAGTTTAATCCACTTGTTTTTCACACAGAGAGATAAACCGAAAAACAGAATAAATGCATTGACGGTATGTCCTGAAGGAAAACTCGGATTGGTATACATAGCAACACCCGGTACTATAGGTAAGGTGACTTCAGGAAAATGATGACTGAAGTAGTAAACAGGTCTGAGCTCGCCGAAAACATATTTGGCGAGAGAAGAAATGACAAATCCAATTATCTGTGATACAGCAAGATATGCTGTAATGCTGTAGCGATAAAAAAACATAAACAAAATAAATAATCCGGTTATCAAAATTCCTCCCAGCTCAGTCCATGCACTGAAAAACCAATCGGCAAAAGCAGAGTGGTTCTTGTTCATCACCAAATGAAGTTCGGCTTTGGGATACTGAACAATAGCAGCCAGCAAAACAATAAAAAAAAGAACGTATGGAATGATAAAATAGGAATTATCCTTTAATCTTGCGTTCAGGAATTCCTGATTAGTGTTTTCTTGTGTTGGCATTCAGTGGATTTGTCTTTATTCTTATTGTGAAATTCAGATGAACAGAAAAATTGAAAACGATTAAGGATGAAGCTATTCCGTGTTTTATTACTGTAAAAGTTGAAAGAATATGTCTCAGATTTGCTTTACGGCTCTCAGTATCTCTCTTTTACCCGGTGGTCCCGGCAATCTTTCTACTGAAAAACCAGCTGATATCATTGCTCTTCGTACAGCTCCTTTAGCACAATATGTTGTCAGAACAGCCTCGTCAGATGCGCAGTGATAAAGTTTTTTGAAAATTTCTTCGGTCCACATCTCAGGTTGTTTCTCAGGCGAAAAGGCGTCGAAATAAATCACGTCAAATTTCTCATTCAGCTCATCCGTTGTAAAGTCGGCTTTTAACTTGAGTAATCGGAAGTTTTCGGTGATTTGTATCGGTTCATTCCACCCGGAAGTGTGGATTTTTTCGAATAACCGGCGTGTGGACAGGTCGGTTATTTCGGGATAATTCAGTTCTAATGCTTTTTCGGGCGTAACGGGATAAAGTTCAATAGCTGTGTAACTAACTGATTCAAGACGTTTTGTACCGGACTGATTACTCTCAGAGATTTCAGAATCCGGATAGCCGGTGGTGAGCTGATTTTCAAGATACTGAATGGTTAATAATGTATTCA
The DNA here is from genome assembly GCA_964634605.1 of uncultured Paludibacter sp. Classification (GTDB taxonomy): domain Bacteria; phylum Bacteroidota; class Bacteroidia; order Bacteroidales; family Paludibacteraceae; genus UPXZ01. The sequence continues at coordinate 81,915 of CAZWLJ010000003.1, read as the reverse complement.
GCCCTGTTCCGAAACCTACTTCGAGCACATTGATTACCGTTTTTCCCGATTTTCGCAGTCCGGCATCGATAAATACATGTTTACTCTCCTGCACTGCGCCTTTTGTGGAGTGGTAGCACTCGTCTATTCCGGGTACAAAAAGCGTATGTGACCCGTCATCAGTGATTTTTATTTCCGTTTTTTGCATATAAAACAGGTAGAGACGATGTTGAGCATCGTCTCTACAAGAGAATTGAATTCTCCGTTATTGATTTAATAGTTTGTTTTCATTTCTTCAAAATAGGCCTGAGCGTGGGCGCATGTCGGACACGCTTTCGGTGCTTCTTTGCCATGATGAATATGACCGCAAACACGGCATTGCCAGTCTGTTTCTTCTTCGCGTTTGAAAACCTCGTTATTCACAACACGGTCGTAAAGCTTGCGGTAACGTTCTTCGTGACCTTTTTCGGCAGCAGCTATTTTGCGCCAGGTAGCAGCAATGTTTGAAAAACCTTCAGCATCGGCTATCTCGGCAAAATGCGGATAAAGTTCTACCCATTCTTCGTTTTCGCCGTCGGCAGAAGCTTTCAGATTCTCGGCGGTAGTTCCTTCAATACCAGCAGGGTACATGGCTGTAATTTCCACCATGCCGCCTTCCAGATAACGGAAGAATTTCTTGGCGTGCATATATTCCTGGTCTGCTGTTTCGAGAAAAATGGCTGCTATTTGTTCAAATCCTTCTTTTTTGGCAATGGCAGCAAACATGCTGTATCGATTGCGTGCCTGACTTTCACCTGCAAATGATTTAAGCAGGTTTTGTTCGGTTTGTGTTCCTTTTATACTTTTCATAATAATAAATATTTAATTTATAATGAGTTTACTTCCTTACAAAAATACAAAAAAGTACTATTAAATTAATCGTTTCAATTGACTGAGATTTTATTATTTATCACATAATCACCCGCTTTCAGTCTTAAAAGGCAATCATTCAGATTATTATTGATGAATTGATCTTTATAATTTATATTTATTCTAAAGATGTTTACTTAAAACACAGTCAACCGGATTCCGGCATTGAAATGTATTCCCGGCTGTTCGATTCCTCCAAACTCCACGTAAGATTGATTCAGCATATTATTTACTTCAGCAAATAGAGTTATCTGATTAGTTTTCCATAAAAGCTTGGTGTTCAGCATGATATAAGGAACATAAGCAGTGTTTTCTTTAGAGGAAAAATTATAAAAGTCACCACTGCGGTCGTAGAATGCAGCCTGCCAGTGTGCTGACAGTTTTGACCAGATAGCGTGATCCAGATTAAAGATTATTTTATGTTTCAGGTAGTCAAGCGCGTATTTGGAGTCGAAATTTTCCGCTTTTTTGTCCAGATGAAGAAACGAATAGCTGATTCCGGCTGATTTCACAAATGATTTTTGGAAACGGTATTCATAATTGATATCAAATCCGGTGGCATTCACATTAGTAATGTTACGGCTTTCCCATTTTTCGGCATCTGCCGTTTTTATCCAGTCAATGATATTGCTGCCAAACCTGTGATAACCTGTTGTGGAGAATGTCCGGTTTGAGGGATTCATCTTCATCCCAAGTTCAAGGGTAAGAGATTTTTCGGGTTTCAGATTCGGATTGCTTATCTGATTGGCACTCTGGTAGTACAGGTCGGTGAATGTGGGCAATCGTACCGCCGAATTGGCAGCAACGAAAACACGCGAAAATTCTGAAAGCCAGTAAGCCATATCAGCGCCACCGTTTATCCGGAGTCCAAACTTTTTATTAAAGGTAGATGATGCTCCTGCTGAAAAATACCACTTGCCTGTTTTCATGCTCTGATCAGCGAAAACGGTTGTAAGCAGCCTGTTGGCTTCTTTTGTAAACTCAATGCCTGATTCAAAAGGAACGGGACGGGGATTTGACATCGATTCTCCCAGAACGGTGCTGTAAATGTGCTCGTTGCGGATTTCGATACCTAATGAAGTTTTTCCCCTTTTCAGGCTGTAGTCGGTCACCAGCTTTCCTCCGGTCACATCTGTCTGGTGATAATTATGGCCTTTGTACCATGGAAATTTTTCGGCACCTTCAAAATCTCTGAACAGTTCGAATCGGTCGTGATGCTGTCGGTGGTACACCTGCGAATTGAAGCTCAGATTTCCGCGTTTCAAACTCCAACTTAGCGCCGAGAATATGGTTTTGGTATGTTCAAATTGATTGGGGTAGGTGAGTGAGTAAAAACTATTGGCTCCAAATGATTTCTGCTGATAAGCCAGCTGAAGGTCGAAATTTCCGGCAGATGTTATTTTTAATCCCGACTGAAAATATCCGTTAGCAATTGTAAAATCAGTATTGCTGATGTATCCGTCACTTTTTTTGAAAGAAGCTGAACCCATCATCCGGAATTTCTCCGAAATGTAGTTTCCCGAAGCATTTTCGGACAAATAACCGTAGCTTCCGGCTGAAAGCTGAGTAGATATCTTGTTTTTGTGGTTTTCGTTCGTGATGATATTGATAGCTCCGCTGAAAGCATTCGGACCTAAAACACGTGCTGCCGACCCCTGTAAAATCTCAACGCGGCTCACATCCGCAATATCAACCGGGATATCCAGGCTGTAATGTCCGGTTTGAGGGTCGGTTATGTTCACACCGTTGAGCAAAACGAGTACCTGATCGAACGAACCACCGCGGATGCTCAGATCGGCCTGAATCCCGTTCACACCCCGCTGCCTGACGTCAATTCCCGCTACAAAATCGAGTAAATCGTCAATACTTCTGACGGCTGACTGCTCTATTTCCTGTTTTTCAATCGTCATCAGGATTCGCCCGGGGCTTGAATACATTTTTGCCCGCTCCGCGCTGATTTTCACTTCGTTAAGTTCCACATGGCTGACTCCGGTCTGCGACTGAGCTCCGGTATTGATACACATTGAAATGAACAGTAAAAAAAAGATTTTTCTCATGAATTTAAAATAAAAAAGGTTGGAAATGAGTAAATTGCTCTTTTCCAACCATTGGATTGATATGTGATCTGAAACACTACTGGCAGGAATACCTGTGGCAGGCGATATTGAATTTAGTTGTAAATTGGAATCAGAAATTACAATGACCGGTTCATCGGAATTTTCTCTGTCTGTTGAAAAAATTCCGTCAGTAAATTGTTTCTGAGTATCTTCCGAAAGGTGATTGTTCTTTAAAAGCGCTTTCCCGCAAATGCTGGCAGAAACATGTCCGATGGTAATTTCTTTATTTAATCCTGAAAATACAGCATAATTCTTACGGCTCCATTGTCTGAACCGCACATGATTTGCTGATATTTTACTGTATTTTTTCATTGTTAAAGTATGCAATTAGTATTTCGAAGGATTATCCAGGTAATCTTTGAAATTGTAGAAATTCACCTTCACTTTCCAGACATCAGCAAGAGGATCTTCGGCTGATTTTCCTCCGATAATATACAGGGTGTTGTTGGTATCATCATGAATCAGTGATGCGTTGGTACGGTAGATAAACCCGGCCGGCATCATGTTCTGAGCGCTGTCGGGTACTGCAAAGGTCAATCCTTCATCTATTGACTGCAGGAGTTGCTCTTTACCTACAGTCAGAATGTCTCCCGGCTTGCTACCGCCGATCAGCAGCAGCTTGCTGCCGTAATAGGCAGTTCCGGCTTGTTTTATCGTGCTCATTTCATAGGTTTTATGACGGAGATTTACCCAGTAAAGTGTATCCACTCCCAGTACATCTTCGGCAGACCATTTGGTGTTGAGCACATTCCCGGAGGCATCAACTCCTCCTAAAACGATCACTTTTTCTCTTCCCAAAGATGGTTTGAATCTTGTAACCGCAAAATCGCTTACCGGAAAATTTGTGAAAATTCTTCTTTCGGCTAATGTCCAGTTTATCGCATCGGAAGAAGAGGCAATTTTTACACTTTTATTGGTTTTATTCTGCGCTACACACCATATTTTGTTTTTAAATGAGAATAGCAATGCCTGATAATTGTAATTGTTATCAGCATTCAGTATATGCTTTTGCCAGTTGATGCCATCGGTTGATTTGTATAATTCATTTCCGTTGTGAAGTAACAGAAATTCATTGTTGTAAACCAGCATATTACGCAGTTTGGAATTGAGCGGCAGCGTGGCGGGAGCTTGTTGAGCTGTCCAGTTTACACCGTCAGTAGAGGTATATAGAGCATTATGTGTTCCGTAGTCATGAAAATAATAAAACTTGTTTTTCAGCATCAGAGCCTTCTGATTTTCAGCAGGAGCAGCCAGTACTTTATTTTTCAATTCGGTCCAGACGTGAAGGTATGTCTCCACTTTATGAACCCGAACTTCAATGGTATATTGTTTAGTAGATTCACCGTCTGTAGCCAGATTTTTAATTTTTATGGGTTTGGACAGGTCGTAAGGTTTGCTTGTAACAGCTGTTCCGTAATAATAAGACTCTGCAACTGTATCGTTCATCACATACCCGAGCGAACTTGCAAAAGTGAAACCGAGGTAAAGGCTGTCAACTTTGGTTCCATAAGGCAAAGAGTCGACGTTGTAAATTACACTGTCTATATCGTTTATGGTGAAAACTGCTTTTGATGCATTCGGCGAACTGTCGTTGTATTGTATGTAGGCAGTCAGCACTGAAGCATCGCTTGACGGATTGGCTACCTTGCTTTCTGTGACACCGCATGATACGGCAAAAATTACTGCGGAAAGAATAATAAGCAGATGCTTAATCTGAAATAATTTCATTACAGGTTTTTTATTGATAAATCGAAAAAAAATGAATAATTCACAAAGTTAAAAAACAATTTGCACTAACTAACCTCTGAACAGCAAGATTTATTGTTTTTTATCAATCATAACTGATACTCCGGGTCTTCAAGATGCAGCATTACCGGGCAATGATCCGAATGAAAGGCTTCGCTAAGTATCTCTGATTCTTTCAGGCTTTTTCTAAGAGAGTGGCTTACCCAGTGATAATCAATTCTCCAGCCGTAGTTTTTTCCTCTGGCAAAGGTTCTCATATCCCACCAGGTGTATTTTCCCGGGCTTTTGTCGAATTCACGGAATGCGTCTGCCATGCCTGAGGCTTCAAATTCGTCGAGCCAGGCTCTTTCATCGGGCAGAAAACCTGAAACATTCCTGTGTGATTCCGGGTCGTAAATGTCGATGGCATGATGACAAATATTAAAATCGCCGCAAACTACGATTTTGGGCCTTGTAAGCCTGAGCCTGAGAATGTACTTGTGAAAGTCGGCCAGGAAGTCCATTTTGAAATGATGCCGTTCACTTCCTGATGAGCCGTTGGGAATGTACACGCTGATTACAGTCAGATCATCAAAATCGGCCCTAATGACTCTTCCTTCAGCATCGTATTCATGTAAATCCATCCCTGCAACAACATTGTCGGGAGGAATTTTTGTGAAAATGGCCACTCCGCTGTAACCTTTTCGCCGGGCTGAATGCATGAAACACGCGTAACCCAGTTCATTGAAAGGTGAAGTGTCAATCTGTTCCGGCTGAGCTTTTGTTTCCTGCAGGCAAAGTATATCGGGATTCGTTTCTTTCAGCCAGCCGATCAGGTTTTTATTCATGGCAGCCCGAATACCGTTCACGTTGTATGAAATTATTTTCATCTGTAAATCGTTGTGTTTTAGCAGTTCGGACAGGTTTTGAATGCCATCTTCTTCATTATGTTTTGGTGCAGATTTAACATGTTGGTTTGATGCGTTTTTTACTATTCCATTCTGTTTTCTTGCATAACATTTCCGGATTATGCTTCATCAGGTGGTTTTTGTTACCTGCTGTTTGCTTTTTTCACTTGTTTATACAATTCCGAAGCAAAAACAAAGTCGTTCAGCGCCTGGTTGTCAGCCTGGTAAATTATTTTGCATGAACCTTCCCAGGCTTTTTTCCCCTTATCGATGAAAATGATATTGTCACCGATTTCCATCACCGAATTCATATCATGCGAATTGATAATGGTGGTAATATTGTATTCCTGTGTAATTTCCTGAATCAGCCGGTCGATGATGAGTGATGTTTTCGGATCGAGGCCTGAGTTGGGCTCGTCACAGAACAGGTATCTGGGATTCAGGGCAATAGCTCTGGCGATGGCAACCCGTTTTTGCATTCCGCCGCTTATCTCCGATGGATAAAGGCTGTATGCTCTGCTTTCCAAATTTACTCTTTTCAGGCAGAATTCTGCTCTTTTTTCCATGTCTTTTCTTGTGTCAGCCGAGAACATTTCGAGCGGGTACATCACATTTTGCATCACAGTGAGCGAGTCAAAAAGGGCAGATCCCTGAAAAAGCATGCCCACTTCGCGGCGCAACAAACGAATTTCCTTCATTCGCATGTCGGGTAAATTCCGGCCATCGTATTCGATTTTTCCGGCGTCAATCCGGTGTAGTCCGATGATGCTTTTCATCAGTACCGTTTTGCCTGAACCACTTTCGCCGATAATCAGGTTGCATTTTCCGTTTTCAAAAATTCCGGATATATCGAACAGAACCTGGTTGCCGTCAAATGATTTGTTGATATTTTTTACTTCAATCATCCTTAGTTCAGCATTATGTTTGTAATGAGTAAGTTGAAAAACAGTATCAGAATGCTGCTGTTGACCACGGCATTGGTACTGGCTTTCCCCACATCGAGGGCACCACCGTAGGAGTAGTAGCCATAGTAAGAGGCAACAGAGGAAATGAGAAAAGCAAATACAACAGATTTGACAACGGAATAGAGAATATAATACGGAATAAAAGCATACTGAATGCCAAGCAGGTAATCTGCCACTGATATAATATCGCTGAACATACCCACGAGGTAGCCTCCGAATAAACCGATAGCCATGCTGAAAATGACAAGAAATGGCATCATCAGAACGAAAGCGGTAATTTTCGGGAGAATAAGGTAGTTGGCTGAGTTGACGCCCATGATTTCGATTGCATCAATTTGTTCGGTAATTCGCATGGTGCCTATTTCAGATGCTATGTTGGAGCCAACTTTTCCGGCAAGTATCAGACACATAATGGTGGACGAGAATTCGAGCAGCAGTGTGTCACGGGTTACTAATCCTGTGCTGTAGGTTGGCAGAAGCGGATTCTCGGTGTTGAGCTTTGTCTGGATGGTCATAATAGCCCCGATAAATACGGATATAATGATGACGATTGGTAATGATTCCATTCCCAGTTTTTCGAGTTCTTTCGGAAACTGCCGCCAAAACATCCGCCAGCGATCAGGCTTCACGAACACTTTCTGCATTAGCAGCGCGTACTGGCCTGTCTGATAGAGATATCCCATAGTTTAATGAAATTGTAAAGTACAAAGATAGAATTTTTTTTGCTCCTGCCGATAAAAAAAGAGAAATCCAAAACTGAATTTCTCTTTTCTATTTCTTCTCCCTGTTCCGGGATTAGTAACGTCTTTCCTTGATACGGGCTTTCTTGCCGGTAAGTGCACGCAGGTAGTATAGCTTAGCACGCCGAACTTTACCTTTCTTATTTACAGTGATGCTTTCCACAAATGGTGAATCCATCGGGAAAATACGTTCAACGCCAACGTTTCCTGACATTTTGCGTACTGTAAAACGTTTTTTGTTCAGATGTCCTGTAATTTTAATCACATCGCCTCTGAATTCCTGGATACGTTCTTTGTTTCCTTCTTTAATACGGTATCCAACAGTTACGGTGTCGCCGCTTTTGAATAACGGGAAGTTTTTAACTTCATCAAAGGATTGTTCTGCAACTTTTATTAAGTCCATGATTTAATTTGTTTTAAAGTTGATACTTTGCGCAATATTCACAGACTTATTTTGCTTGCTGCCAGAGATTACGCTGAATTTTGGTCTGCAAAAGTACAGTTTTATTTTTGTTTGACAAAATGATTCGTATTATTTTTTTTCATAATGGTTGTAACCTTCATATCTTTTTTTCAAAGATTCACAAGTTGAACTTTCAGCAATGGATTATTTTACCCAGTCTCACGTAGTATAAACAGGATTCAATTTCCATGTAGCCCATTTGGCGGAGTAAAGAGGCGTATTGCAGCACTTGCCTTTGGTGAACCGGATGTTCTTTATCACCGAATTTATAATCAATGATTGTTGCTTTCCCGTTATTCAGTATTACACGGTCGGGACGGAATTTAACTCCCGCAGGAAGCAGAATTGTTGTCTCATTAAGTATTTCATTATCAGCACTAAACCATTCGTTTACTTCCGGAAGTGACCAGAATCGTTCCAGCTCTTTCTGTATTTCCGGCAGTTCATCTGCTCTAATTTTACCGGCTGCAAGCTGTTCGGCAATGGCTTTTTGTTCGTCGTCCCGGCATATGGTTTTTTGGAGAATCTCGTGCATGATGTTTCCGTAAATCAGGCGGCTCCCGGGGTTTTGCTCTGAATATTGACCGGTAATGCCCGTGTGGCGTATTTTTAGCCTCTCACCGCTTTCGGTAACAGGATACGAAGTCAGGCTTTTGATTGAACTTTCGTGTTTTTCTGCTTTGTAAGCAAATGTACCCGGTTCGCCTGATTCAAAAATATTGCTGCCTTCAATCAGGAATTTATTTGTACCGGTATTTTCATCCAGAGACAGATAGAGCAAGTCTGATATCGTGCTGAAAGGTCTTTCTCCCTTATTTTTTGGCTTTGGCAGATCGCAGAAGAAATACATTTCATTGCGTGCGCGAGTGAAAGCCACATAGGCCAGATTCAGATTGTCAACATACTGATGCATCTGTTCATCAAAATATTCGTTTTGAAAGATCGTATTTTTCAAATCTTTACTGTATTTAACAGGTATCAGTGGCAGCAGGCTGAACGGCTCCACCGAAGTCTCGCACCAGAGCAGCGGGGAGTTTTTGCCTGTTTTGTCCAGTTCCCAGTTGCAAAACGGGATGATAACGACTTTGAAATCAAGTCCTTTGGATTTATGGACAGTCATTACCCGAAATGCATTTTCATTTTCAGGTGTGTCGATGTATTGCCTGGCGCTGTTTTCGTCCCACCAGCGCAGGAATGTATTCAGATCGGCATTTGAGCCGCTTACAAATTTGAAAACCACATCCTGAAATGCCTGCAGGAATACCGTTTCATTGTGCCAGTCTTCTATTCTGAAAGTATTGATAAGATTTTCGGTGGCCTCAAACAGTGAAAGGTGGCTGATGGTGCCGATACATTCATTTTCTTCAGTTGTAAACAGCGCTGACAGGGCGGCATTTTTATCTTCTGATGCGTCAAAACACACAGGAAGTGCTTCGCTGGCAGGTATTTTAAGCTTTCCGGTCTGATATTCGTAGTGCATTATCGTCCGGCTGACATCATCTTTCGGGTTCAGGATTAATTTTAATACAGCGATGATGAAATTAACCGAAGGTGAAGATGAAATCATCAACCCTTCGCTGCCTACAACGTTGTAACTGAATCCCGGACGTGCTTCGGGCGATTTTTTGTATGTGAGTAAGTAGTTGATAAGCGTGGTGGCATCTGTGTTGTACCGTACCAGAAACGCGATGTCATTCGGCTTATAGCCCCTGTCCACAAGATCTTCGAGTAGTGCCGGGATTTTTCCCAAAACCGATTTCTCACGTTCAGCTTTTGTTTTTTCCTGTTCAACAAATTCAATTTTCACGTACCCTTCCGAAGCTTTAGGTGAAACCTCCTGCCTTATATCTGTATAAGCATGAGTGATAATTGACTTCAACTCATCGAGTTCCGGATTTGCTCCGATATTGTTGTTTAATTTTTCCTGTAACAGTGCCGAAGCTTTTTCGAAAAATGAGTTGTTGAAATGGATAATATTCCTGTCGCTCCGCCAGTTGGTTCCCAGTACCATATTATTTATACCGGATGAAGAAAATTCATCCGTCACTTTTCTGTCGAGCAGTTTCCAGTCCGAATTTCGCCAGCGGTAGATGCTTTGCTTCACATCGCCCACCAGCATATTTGTTTTGTTGTAAGCCAGACTGTTTGCTATCAGCGGTTTGAAATTTTTCCATTGCAGTACGGATGTGTCCTGAAACTCATCAATCATGTAATGTTCGATATTAATTCCAGTGCGCTCATACACGAAAGGCGTTTCACTGTCGTCGATAATTTTATTCAGAAGCAGGTTGGTGTCAGACAGGAGCATCGTGTTTTGCTCTAAAGTCAGTTTGCTTATTTCTGATGTGAGGTCGGCTATGATTCCGAGAATACTGATGTGACGCAGGATCATTCTGGCGGAATTATATTGAATAATATCATTGTCGATAAGCTCAATGATACTGTTGAGTCTTTCTTTGAGTCCGTTATGGTAAATATTATTGACAGCGTTTTTTACTTCAGGCAAAGCCTTTTTTGTGCAACAGTTTTCGGGGCTTTCAGCAAAATTCCTGAAAATTACACCAAGTTCGAATTTCTCTTTTTTGAGGTTTTCAAGCGTGTTGAACATCATTCCCCGAACAAAATATTCAGATCTTATACCATTAGAATTGAGAAAATTCAGCGTATCATCTGAAATGGATATCACTTTTTCCTTGAAATCGGTGATGATTTTTCGCAGTTTCGAACGGTATTCACTCAAAAAAGCTTTGTTGTGGAGTTTTTCCCTTACTTCCAGAGCTTTGTGCTGATAGTTTTCCCTGAAAATTTCTTTTCCAAGTTTCATGATGTCCTTATCCACGTGCCAGCTTTTGCTTTCTTCTATCTGTTCCTGTAAGAAGTCGCTCATCCAGAGGAGCAACTGCTTGTTTTCTTTTTTTGCCAGATCGCTGTAGAGATTATCAAGCGCTTGCTGCAATGTCAGGTCGGTATCCAGTTCAATATTATAACCGCCGTTTATCCCGATTTCGCGGGCAAACGAACGCACTACCTGCTGAAAAAACTTATCGATGGTACTTATTGAAAACGATGAATAATCGTGTAAAATACTTACCAGGATTTTCCCGGCGCGGGTGTTCACTTCATTCTCTGTCAATGAAAATTCACTCATCAAATCGGCCCGGTACTTCGATTCTTCATCAGTTGAAAGTGCGTGCAGTTCCTTCAGGATGCGTGATTTCATCTCATCGGTTGCTTTGTTGGTGAATGTAACGGCGAGGATACGGCGATGTGGCTGCGGATTTTCTCCGAGGGCACGAAACAGCAGAAAAATATAATCCTTCGTCAGTTGAAATGTTTTGCCTGAACCGGCTGAAGCTCGATAGATGTTAAGCATAGTGTTCCTGACTCCTTAAAGAGAAATTGAAAGAATGGAAATACAAGATGTTGAGATAAAATAGTGTTATCGGATCGAATGTTGACAACTGAATGATCCAGGAGATATTCTGTGCTGGTAGTCAGAGAATTATCACATCAATGCCTGAATGGCATAGTACATTAAAAACCCGCCGACTATCAATTTTGAAACAACACCAGCCAGAAAACCCATAAACGACCCAAATCCGGCTTTTATGGCCGCCTGTGTTTGTTTGCCACCTGAAAGTTCACCGGCAATGGCTCCCAGAAAAGGTCCAAGCACAATTCCCCAGGGCCCAAAGAACAAGCCAACTACCATTCCGATTGCACACCCCCAGATGCCCCGTTTGCTGCCTCCAAATTTCTTTGTACCCCAGATAGGTACGTAGTAATCAAGCAGTTGCACTGCAATGACCATTATTGCCCAGAATATCAGGAATCCGGTGGAAAACTGTATTTTCTCAGTAAAATGCATCAGCAAAATACCTGCGTAACTTACCGGCAGGCCCGGCAATACGGGCAATATCGAACCGATAATTCCGGCGATAATGCATACAATGCCTGTAATGATTAAAACTGTTTCCATAAGGGTTCTGAATCCTGGTGATAAGGCTGAGATCTGAAATCACTCATCTTATATACAAAGATACGAATAAACTGTTTTATTAAAAGAAAAATCCGTAATTTTGTAGTTGAAATGTAATAACAATTCTGATTATGAGCAAGTTGATAAGTCCGGTAACATCATTTATCGAGCACATTTTTTCGCCAAAGCCCTACAAAATAGGTATTGCCATGAGTGGAGGAGGCATTAAGGGGATGTGTCATGCGGGTGTTTTGAAAGCCCTCGAAGAAGTGGGAATCCAGCCCGACATCATCGCCGGAGTGAGCGCCGGAGCTATTGTAGGTGCACTTTATGCCGACGGATATTCTCCCGATGAGATTGCCGGTATTTTTGAAAATGTGGAATTCCGGAAGATGACAAAAATTCAGGTGCCATCAGGCGGTTTTTTTAAGACAGACCGCTTTGAAAAATACCTTGGAAGCAAGCTGAGAGCCAAAACGTTCGAAGAATTGAAAATTCCGCTGCGAATTGTAGCCACAAATCTGGACAAGGGCGAAAGCGTTGTTTTTTCAAGCGGAAAACTAATGCCCAGAATAATGGCTTCATGCAGCGTTCCGGTATTATTCTCGCCACAAATTATTGACGGCGATCATTATGTGGATGGAGGTGTTTTTAAGAATTTTCCGGTCAGCATAATCCGCGACGACTGTGAGAATGTTATCGGTATCAATGCAAGCCCTCTTGTGGCTGATGAATATAAAATGTCAGTTCTGAATGTTGCCATACGGACGTATAATTTTATGTTCAAGGCTAATATCCTGGCAGATAAAGCGCTTTGTGATTTGTTGATAGAGCCGGTAGACATGGCTAATTACGATACTTTTGAAACCGATAAAAGCCGCGAAATATACGAACTTGGGTATCAGACAGGCAAAAAAATGATAAGGGAACGGCTGGATAAAAAGAAACAGTAAACTATCACTCACTGCCAGAAGGAAATTGTGATCGGAAGTAAGGAAATTGTATTGCAGTAAGTGCGGTTTAACCGGTGAAGTCTGTTTTTTCTTAAATGAAAGAATTTTGTTTCATTTTGTAATTTTATGATTGTAAAATAATGATTGTTGTAAAATAATGATTAATTTTGCGGAAAATTAATGACAAAAAATAATTAATAAAAATATATATTAAAAAAACTATTATGCTTTCAGTATCAGAACGTTTAGCGTCGCTAGCACCTTCGGCAACACTTGCCATGTCACAAAAGAGCAACGAGCTTAAGGCACAGGGAATTGATGTGATTAATCTGAGTGTCGGTGAACCCGATTTCAACACTCCGGATCATATAAAAGCTGCTGCAAAAAAAGCGATTGATGACAATTTCTCGTTTTATTCTCCCGTACCCGGATATCCGGCACTGCGAAAAGCTATCTGCGGGAAACTTAAAACCGAAAACGGTCTGGACTACACACCTGAGCAGATTGTATGTTCCAACGGAGCAAAACAATCGGTTTGTAATGTTATTTTAGCTGTTATTGGCAAAGGAGACGAAGTGATTATTCCCGCTCCTTTTTGGGTAAGCTACCCCGAAATGGTAAAAATTGCCGATGGAACAAATGTAATCGTTTCTGCCGGAATCGGACAGGATTTCAAAATTACTCCGCAGCAACTCGAGGACGCTATTACTCCCAAAACCAAAGCCATTATACTTTGCTCGCCTTCCAATCCCACCGGAAGTGTGTACTCAAAGGATGAACTTAAAGGTCTGGCCGATGTACTTGCTAAATATCCCGGTATCATTATTCTCTCCGATGAAATATACGAACACATCAACTACGGAGGTGCTCACGAAAGCATCGCTCAGTTCGAAAATGTACGCGACCGGGTAGTGATTATCAACGGGGTATCGAAAGGATATGCCATGACCGGATGGCGTCTGGGCTGGATTGCCGCACCAAAATGGATTGCCTCAGCCTGCAATACCTTGCAGGGTCAGTATACTTCAGGTCCGTGTTCTATTTCCCAAAAAGCTTCTGAAGCTGCATATACGGGCGATCAGACCTGTGTGAGTGAAATGCAGAAGGCATTCGAACGCCGCAAAAACCTGGTAGTGAAAATGGCTCGTGAGATTCCCGGCCTGAAGGTCAATGAACCGAAAGGTGCTTTCTATATATTTCCGGATTGCAGCGCCTATTTCGGAAAAACATATAACGGAACCACCATCAATAATCCCGAAGATCTGGCACTCTTCCTCCTCGCCGAAGCGCATGTAGCCTGCGTGGGCGGAACCGATTTCGGAGCTCCCGACTGCATCCGTATGTCCTATGCCACTTCTGATGAAAAACTGGTAGAGGCATTCAACCGTATAAAGGAAGCGCTGGCAAAACTCTCATAAACCGGATAGACAGTACCTTTGGGTTTTAAGAAAAAAAGCGAAGTAACGGATTCTGTTGCTTCGTTTTTGTTTTAAGAAAAATACCCATTTATGGGTATTGATTTCATGTTACTGGTACAATAAATTTGCAAAAGTGTAATTGAACCTATAATGTAACTTAATTTGATTTACAATGAAAAAAAAATACCTGTTTACAATTGCTCTTTTTTTGAGCACAAGTGTGTTTGCCCAGCTTACATTAGTCACCACATTTAATACCGCAAATGAGCTCTTGCAGGAGCAAATCCGTGAAGACAATTATTTTCAGGGTCATTTATTTTATTTCGGACAGGGGAGCGCAACCACAAGTCAACTCTACAAAACAGATGGAAATACGATTACTCTGGTGAAAGACTTTGGTCCGGTTTATCCGGACGGCGAAACCGGAACGGGTATTTCCATTTCAAATTTTAATCAAACTTCAGACAAACTTTTTTTTACACGCTATTCCATGCGGTTCGGTACTACAGCTCCCTTAGATGCCATTACAGAATTGTGGACTTCGGATGGTACAACTGCAGGTACAGTTAAATTAGCGTCATATCGTTATGCCGGAACCAGCAGATTTGCCTTTGTGCTAAGCGGTGAGAGTAACGGGACGTACCACAAGTACCAAAACAGCATAGGCAATAAGCTGATTTTCAATGCTTACGATCCCGCAAATGACGCTAACACACTAGTTATGTGGGTTTCGGATGGTACGGAAGCAGGTACCAAACCCTTACTCGACAATAGTGGCGGGAAAGTGTATGGAGGTGTGTTTTTCGGAACCCGAATGAATGGCAAATACTATTTTGGCGCCCGTCCGCAAAATTCGATAGATCCGGGCGGCTATCTGTACGAAACCGACGGAACAGACGCCGGAACCAAAAAAGTTAATTCCGGGTTGTTCTACATGAGTTCATGCACCAGTGAACCGCTGAACGGCAAAATGCTGTTCTGGGCTAATACTGTGAACGAAAATTATGAACTTTGGGAAAGTGATGGCACTGATGCGGGCACAAAACCATTTACGGGACTTACAGGAACAGCCGGCAAAAAAACGTATTATCAGTTGGGAATTGATATGGCAAATGATGGCAAGCAGGTTTATTTCACGCTTCAGCCTACTGCAGAAGTTAGAACAGCCGAAGTCTGGGCAACCGACTTTACTCCCGGAAACACCCGAAAAATCAGAGATGAATCCAATTTTTTACCAAGCAAAATTATGCCTGGAAATGAATACGTATTCATTGAGTATTGGAACTTCAGTTTAGGATCCGGTGCCAGGTATAAACTTGGATATTCCGATGGTACTGCTTCGGGAACCAAAACTTTTATAGAAGATCGGGGGCCGTTTTCAAGTAGTTTCGGCTTGTACCAAAATTCGTTGTATTTTTCTCAGTTTGAGAGCAGAAACGGGTACCAATATTCGAATATTGAACTATGGAACTCTGACGGTACGGCTGAAAACACAAAGATGCTCCATGATATCAATCCCGGTGAAGTTACATTTTATAATCCTCCAATAAAGCTTTCTTCTTCACCCCGCTCATTTTTCAATCTGGAAGACGATTTGTATTTTGTAGCTAAAAACGGGAATAACATGAATTTGTACCGGCTAAAAGGTGCCGGAACATCCGTTCCAGCTATTGGTTCCGGCAAAAATATCAGTTCGCTGAATGTTTTTCCCAATCCGTGTAAAGAAATCCTGAATGTATATTCGGCAGGTAATGACGAATGGACACTGACTGATATACAGGGCAGAGTAGTGATGCGAACAGAGTTGAAAGTGGGTGATAATGTGTTGAATGTGAAAGAATTGCCAAAAGGTATTTATCTGGGAACTACCCGGAATAAAATGAACGGAGCAACTTCGGCCGGAAAGATTATAAAAGAATAACCGACCCGGATTTTATCAAAATGGAACAATAAATGCAGTGTTTCAGAACATTTTAATGCATTTAAGAGTTAATAACTTCATATTACCGAAAAAACTTTTAAATGAAAAATCAGATAATTTTTCACCTTATTTTCTGAAGAATGAAGTTAAGACTGCTGTTCGCTCTTTTGCCCGTATTTTTCACCGCAGGTATATACGCCTACACTCCTAAAGCTGAAGCATATCTGCAGCAGTTCAGAAAAGCAGCATCAAACGAAACGGGTTTGCAGGCATTGCTTGACTTTTGCGGTGAATATAAAACCTATCCGTACGATACGCTGAAGAAATATGCTTCTGAAGCGCTGTTGCTGTCACGTCGTTTTCAGAACGAAAACTTCGAATTACAAAGTAAATTCTGGCTGGCTACATACTTCTACCGTACAAGTCAGCTGGATAGTGCCCTGAATATCTGCAAACAAATGGAAAAAAGCGGTATCCGGGATGTTGCCTTCGACCGGAAAAACCGTTTGCTCATCAGTTCTATCCTGATAAAAAAAGGACATAGCCAGGAAGCAATCAGCCGATACTTTACTATGCTGAAAGAATCAGATATTCAAAGAGATACACTTTCGTATATATCGGCTATGCATGGTTTAGGGTGGGCTAATATGGAAATTCAACGCACGGACGAAGCAAAAAAATGGTTGCTGAGCGTACTTAATTTGCCTGTTTCGTCCAAATGGGAAGAGATAAAAATTCCCGGTTATATAAATCTGAGCGTAATTCTTGGTATGCAAAATAATCTGGATTCGGCTAATATGCTGATTCAGAAAGCAATTGAATTATCCGCAACATTCAACAATCTGCTGAACGAAGCCAATTCCTATAATATCTTAGCCAATATTTACTCAGCCCGTGGATTAAATCAAAAAGCCATCGATGCGGTGAAGAAATCCATGCAGATTCGGCTCCGGATTGGCGATCCTTTCTATATCATTTCGGACCTGGCTCAACTTTCCGGCTTGTATGCCGAAACCGGTAATTATGCAGAAGGTATAAAACTGGCACAAAAAGCATGGGAAATGACCAATGAAAAAAGTCTTACTTCCAAAAAACCATTGGTGCTCGATGCACTCTTCCGAAACTATTATGCTTCACGAAATTATAAAAAAAGCACAGAAACATTGCTGCTGCTTGAAAAAATAAAAGACTCAACCAATATTGCCATCTCTGCCGAAAAACTTTCGGAGATGGAAGCAAAATATGAACTTACCAAAAAAGAAATTACCATAAAAAACCAGGAAATTGAAATTAACCGGAAGAATCTGATTATCTGGTTTGCAATTATTTCGATCATTGGAATTATGATTACAGGTTTTGTAATATATCGCTCCCTGCAATACATTCAGCAGACAAAAATTAAATCCATCGAACTCGAACAGCAACAAAAACTGACACAATCAATATTTGAAACGGAAGAAAATGAAAAAACCCGCATCGGAGCTTCGCTTCACGATGGACTCGGACAACTCCTGAGTGCTGTAAAAATGAATATGCAGTTTATGCAAACTCACCTGAATCCCGAAGACCTGAGAGTGAATGAAGTTTATCAAAAAACACTTGATTTGGTGGAAACAGCTATCCGTGAAACCCGCGAAGTTTCGCACGAACTGGTAACAAATTTTATTATTAACAAAGGTTTCAAAACGGCTATTGAAGATCTTGTAAATAAGCTGGATGACAATGGAATTGAATTTGAAATATCCATTCTGGATATTCCGAGTGTGAGCGATACGATAAAAATCAACGTTTATCGAATAGTTCAGGAATGTATCAGCAATATTCTAAAACATGCACATGCCACTAAAGTGTACATTACACTCGAAGCTGACGAGGAATACATTCACGGCTTAATCGAAGACAACGGGCAAGGTTTTGATCCTCAGAAGGTGAACGGGAAGGGTATCGGCATTGACAACATCTTCACACGTGTTCATTTCCTGAAAGGAACAATCGACATCACTTCACAGCCCGGAAATGGAGCTGTAACCTCATTTCATATACCGCTGGAATGATATTTACTATTTGTGAATTATCTTAATCATATTTTTCAACCGGAAAACCGTTTGTAAATGTCTCAAAATCAAATAAATATTGCCATACTCGACGACCATCAAATCATCATTGACGGATTGAAGCTGCTGCTCGAAAGTGATGAAAATATCAACGTGGTGCTTGAAGCTACATCAGGCAGTTTTTTTATCAGAAAACTGGCAGAAATTGACGGGAAAGTGGATATTGTTTTGCTGGATTTGATGATGCCCGAAATAAGCGGGTTCGAAATGGCCGAAATGCTCAAGAAAGACTATCCGGACATAAAAATCATCGTATTGTCCATGAATATTGATGGAAAATCCATTACCCAACTCAAAACCAAAGCCGGAATTAAAAGTTTTCTGTCCAAATCTGTGGATAAAAATGAGCTGATGGCAGCCATAATGACTGTAAATAACGGAGAGGAGTATTTCAGCGAAGAGGCCGAACATGAAATTGACAATTACAAAAAAACAAGCAAAGAGCTGGAGCAGATAACCCTTACCAGGCGAGAAATTGAAATCATTCGGTTGATAGACAACGGGCTGATAAATAAAGAGATAGCAAAAAAGCTTTTTATCAGCGAGCAAACCGTTACTACACATCGTAAATCCATTCTGCGTAAAACCGGTACGCACAACGTGAGCACTCTTCTGAATTTTGCAAGAAAAGCACATATCATTTAAATTCCAAACCACAAGCATTCGAAACGGTTAATTAAGCCTGTAAGATTCCGGATGTAAATGATAGAAAATCTCTTTATCTTTTCCTGAAAAATCCACACCGCTTGATAAAAAATGTTTTATCTTTGTATCAGGTTATTTTTTTTATTTTAGAAAACTGATATGGAAACAAAAAAGAAATTGACCCGTTCCAAAGACCGGATGATAGCGGGTGTATGTGGCGGACTGGCCGAATATCTCGGTATCGATGCTACGCTTGTCAGAATTGCCTATGTGCTTATTTCTGTAATATCCGCTGCATTTCCCGGAATACTGGCTTACATAATCCTGATGCTCATTATGCCAAACGCCGAGTAAAATTAGTCTATGAAATTCGATAAAAACATACTCAGAAACTCCCGGAATGCAGTGGTTGCAGGTGTATGCGGTGCTCTTTCAGGAATGTTCGGCGTTGATGTGAAGGTGGTTCGGATCATTTATCTGGCCTTTACCTTACTTACAGCTTTTTTCCCGGGAATTATTCTATATCTGTTTCTGATGCTGATAATTCCGCGAGAAGAAGCGGATGAGCAAATTGAAGAATTGACAGGCGAACAAACAGAAGGCTAAAAGAGTAAAAACTGAACAGTCGAACAATCAAACAATCAAACTTTACTAAACTATCCGATTCTCAAATTACCATAGTCACAGTGTCTTTTGCGATGGACGGGCTCCGATGGAAGATTTCGTCCGTTTTGCAATTGCCAAAGGTGTGAAAAGATACGGCTTTTCGGCACATGCACCGCTGCCGTTTCACACATCCTGGAATATGGATTTGGATGCATTGCCATATTATAAACAGGAATTTTTCCGCCTGAAGGAAAAATACGATACAGAAATAGAGCTTTTTCTGGGTCTGGAAGTTGATTATATTCAGGATGTTTTTGATTCAAAAAGCAATCTTTATGATACGAATGATATTGAATATAAAATTGGTTCGGTACACTATCTTGATGCTATGCCCGAAGGAGGCTTCTTCAGCGTCGACGGTAAATTTTATAATTTTCAGAAAAAGCTGAATGAAATTTACGATGGCGATATCCGTACGGCTACCCGCCGTTTTTTTGAAGTCAGCTCGAATATGGTTCGCAACGGTGGATTCCACATTGTAGGGCATTTGGACAAAATTGCGCAAAACGGGATGAATTGTCCCGGTTTTGATATTTCAGAAAAATGGTATACCGGTTTGGTGACGGATTATCTTGAGTTGATTAAAAGTCAGGAAATGATGATTGAAATCAACACGAAATCTTTCCTTGAACTAGGTATAACATATCCTGATGTGCATTTTTTCCCGATTATTAAAGAACTTGATATCCCGGTTATGGTTAATTCCGACTGTCATTATCCCGATAAAATCCTGGACGGATTTCAGCCGGTTTATAAATTATTGAAAAAAGCCGGAATTAACACAACTATGGAGTTGACAGAGAAAGGGTGGAGCGAAGTTATGCTTTGAGTTTTATGTTTTTCAGTCTGTCATCTAAAAGTCTTTGTTCCTAAAATCTAAAAAAGATGGATTTCAGAATTGTTTCTCCATATAAACCTACCGGCGATCAGCCCGAAGCCATCAAACAACTGGTCGATGGAATTAATCAGGGTGTGCCGTATCAGACCCTGTTGGGTGTGACCGGTTCCGGAAAGACATTTACTATAGCCAATGTGGTTGAACAGGTACAAAAACCGACCCTGGTACTGAGCCACAACAAGACACTGGCAGCGCAGCTTTACAGCGAATTCAAAAATTTCTTTCCTCAGAATGCGGTTGAGTATTTTGTGTCGTATTATGATTATTACCAGCCCGAAGCTTATCTTCCGGTGACCGATGTTTACATCGAAAAAGATCTTTCCATTAACCAGGAACTTGAAAAACTTCGTCTGGCTACTACCTCCTCATTATTATCGGGCCGGAGAGATGTACTTGTGGTGTCGTCTGTTTCGTGTTTGTATGGTATCGGAAATCCCGATGACTTCAACGAAAATGTAATTGAAATAGAACGGGGACAGAAGCTCGTGCGGAATGCTTTTCTGCGTTCACTGGTCGATAGTTTGTATACCCGTAACGAAATTGAACTGAACCGTGGAAACTTTCGTGTAAAAGGCGATACGGTAGATATATTTCTGGCTTACAGCGATTATATTCTCCGGATTGTGTTTTGGGGCGATGAAATAGAAGAAATTCTGACTATTGAACCGGCCAGTTTCCGTGTTCTGGAACAATTTGAAAGGTATAAAATCTATCCGGCAAGCATATTCGTAACCACAAAAGAACGTATAGCCAGAGCCATCGAAATGATAGAAAGTGATTTGGAAGTACAGGTTGGGAATTTTCGTTCATTGGGTAAAGATTACGAAGCAAAACGGCTCTACGAACGTGTTACCTACGATGTGGAAATGATAAAGGAACTCGGTTATTGCTCCGGTATTGAGAATTATTCAAGATATTTCGACGGGCGTGCACCCGGAAGTCGTCCGTTCTGCCTGCTCGATTATTTTCCGAAAGATTTTCTGCTGGTTATTGACGAAAGTCATGTGACATTGCCACAGGTGCATGCCATGTTTGGAGGCGATGCTGCCCGTAAATCCAATCTGATAGAATACGGCTTCCGTCTGCAGTCGGCCAGGGATAATCGTCCGCTGAAATTTGAAGAATTTGAAAAAATCACTCCGCAAACAATTTACGTGAGCGCCACACCAGCCGATTACGAATTGCAGAAATCGGAAGGAATTATTGTGGATCAGGTAATAAGGCCTACAGGGCTGCTCGATCCTGTTATTGATGTACGTCCCAGTCTGAACCAGATTGACGACCTGCTCGAAGAAATCACACAGCGTGCCGAAGCCGACGAAAGGGTACTCGTCACCACACTCACCAAGCGTATGGCTGAAGAACTCACCGATTATCTGCTGAAAATGAACGTACGATGCAACTACATCCACTCTGATGTGGATACACTGGATCGTGTGCAGATAATGGAAGATCTTCGGAAGGGGTTATACGATGTTCTTGTAGGGGTAAATTTGCTCCGCGAAGGACTTGATTTGCCGGAAGTATCGCTCGTGGCCATTCTGGATGCCGATAAGGAAGGTTTCCTGCGTAATCATCGTTCGCTTACGCAGACCGCGGGACGTGCTGCGCGCAATCTGAACGGAAAAGTAATTATGTATGCCGATAAAATAACTTTCAGCATGCAGAAAACCATCGATGAAACCAACCGCAGACGTGAAAAACAGCTTGCTTACAACGCCAAACACGGCATCATCCCAACCCAGATTACCAAGGGTGAGCGAAATTCACTCAGCAAAGCCGAACCAAATGCATATATCGAACCGGAAACACCCAATATTCTCGCAGCTGATCCTGTTGTGAAGTACATGTCCAAATCTGCACTCGAAAAAGCAATTGCTAAAGCCAGAAAATCGATGCAGGAAGCTGCCAAAAAACTTGAATTCCTTGAAGCTGCCCAGTATCGCGATGAAATGATAAAACTGGAAGAAATGCTGAAAGGAAAGTCTTGAAACGAATAAAAATCCTCCAAAAAAGTTTATAATCAGCCAGATACGATAAAATTTAATACATCTGATTGTTCGTTTATCAATAAAACATATCGTTGGTTAAAATTAATAATTTCAATTAGTACAGAGATTTCAATGATACACAGATAATCTTCACTTTTTTTGTTTTTTATTATTTTCTTACCAGAAACGCAAAAGCCAACGGTTCATTTTTTAATCCTTTCGGCAGTCTGATTACTATTTTATCTTTGATAATTTTATAACTGACTGGTTTCCCGTTTTGAAGTAAGATTATTTTACTGCCTTTTACAGGAAGATTAGTTTGCCATTCGATAGTTGAAGGCAGGTTTTCACCATCCGGCAAAGCGTAAAGAGCATACAGTTTCTTTCCATCTTTACCGGCTGTAAACCAGGTATTATTTTCATGATAATAAGGAGTAATGGTGGTGTTGTAAATGGCTGCTCCATTCACTTTGAGCCAGCTGCCAATTTCAGCAAAACGTGAATATACTTCATCCGGGAAAACTCCTTTGCTGTCAGGTCCGGCACCAAGGAGTAAATTTCCGCCTTTTGCCACAATTTCCATTAATTTACCGATTACGAATGTAGCTGTTTTGAATTTAGCATTTGGTGTCCATCCCCAATCGGTGCCTAATGTCATGCAACTTTCCCAGGGATTTGGAAGCTGTACGGCAGGTATTTGTTGTTCAGGAGTTTGATAATTTTCGTATTCACCCTGGATGGTTCTGTCTACGACGATTAATCCGGGCTGAGCATTCCGTGCCATATTTGTAATTTTTGGCATATCTATGAATGCTTTCCGTCGTTCGCTGTTTACCCAGCCTCCATCCAGCCATAGAATATCAATTGAACCGTAATCGTTCATCAGTTCTTCTATCTGATTGTAAGTGAATGTCTTATATCTATCCCAGCGTTCGGGATTTTTTTCGATACTGTAATTCTGGTTACGATCAGGAGTTGCCCGATAGGGCCACCAATAATCCTTACAATGCCAGTCCGGTTTGGAAAAATATGCTCCTATCATAAACCCCTGATTACGGAATGCATCAAAAACATATTTTACTACATTAGCTCTCGGATTGTCATGAAAGGGACCTTTTGTGATTGAAAAATCAGAATATTTCGTGTCTAACATACTGAATCCGTCGTGATGTTTAGTGGTGAAAACCAGATACTTCATCCCGGCATTTTTAGCTGCTTCTGCCCACTTCTGCGGATTGTATTCTGTTGGTTTGAATTGTTTTGACAGATTCCAGTACCAATTCTTATATTCATCGTATGTTTTGGTTGTATCACGGGTAATCCAGTCTTCGGAACAAATAGACCATGATTCTACAATTCCGGGTACAGAATAAATTCCCCAGTGAATGATTAACCCAAATTTAAGATCCTGCCATTTTTGTAATTTATCCAATACTTTTTGATCTTTCGGCCAGATGTACTGATCAGAAACGCCGTGTATAATACTTTCCTGAGAAAAAAGCATGGATGAAAAAAATAACATAAAGGACAAGGATAAAGCTTTCGTGTGGTTTTTCATTTTTTCTGAAAATTTAAAAGGAACCGTTATGAATAATGCTCTTTCACAACGATTCCTTTCTGGTTATAATTTCCTGGTTTACTAAAATTCCGTTTATTTAGCCCAGAACATCTTAGTGGTATAGTTGTCTTTTGCTTTATAAGCATTATAATTTGCTGTATTAGAGTTACGTTCGCTTGGTGGATAACGCAGTCATCGGGGCAAAAAGTTTATTTTACAAAATAAATTAAAAAAAATGAAGGCGGGAATAAAAGTATAATAAAAATAAAAAAAATCATCCTGGTATTTGATGAAATAGTAAGGTAATATTTTTATCAGAAGACATACGGTTGAAAGATAACTATTAAAGCTCTTGTTACTTAGTAGCTCAAGCCTGATTGATCTTGTATGGTATGGGTGGGTTAGAATTAGAAAAAAAAATAAGCCAAAATACTCTGAGGGAGTAAATCAGCTTAATTTTACAGTTTATTTCCTGGTTCGGACAAAAAACAATCTATTTTATCTGTTTCAATCCATCCAGTGAAGAACTGTCGTTGGGACGCAGTGTGAGCGCGTGAGTGAATAGTACTTTAGCTTCGGCGGTTTTGCCTAACCTGAGTTTGGTCCAGGCAAGCATGATTACCGAATCGTAATCGAGCGGATAAAGGTTTACAACTTTTTCGAAGAGTTTGTTGGCGTTTGTATAGTCTTTGCGGTTGTAGTAAATCACTCCAAGCCAGTAATTTGCAGTTGTGTTTTGCGGGTCTATTTTAAGTATTTGCATGTATTGTGCTTTTACCTTTTCCCAGTTTTCGATGGCGCTCAACGGTTTGATCAGGCCAAACTTAGCTTCGATGGCGTAAGGTTTGAGCGAAATAGCTTTTTCATAAAAGCGGATTGACTCTGTATGGTTTTTTGCTAAATAGTATAACCAACCCAAACGGATGTTTGTAAAATAATCACCCCCATCATAAATTTTATTCAACTCTTTTATGGCAGCAGTATAATTCGTTGCTTTTTCCAGTTCATAACTTTTCGAAAAAACTGTCTGACGGGCAGTTTGCTGGGCTCCGGCCGATATGAAAGTAGCTGTCAGGATGAAAATGAGTAATGAGCGTTTTATAATTTCCATATTATTCCTCCGGTTAATGAATGTTGATTGTAATTGGTTGATGTCTCGATAATCAGTTTTTTGTCGTATGTATAGTTGGTATAACCAGTCAGATGGTCATTTATGTACCAGAAAAGTGAAGCTCCTGTCCGGAATGTTGTATGATCCAGCGAATTGTAAAAGTAAAGCCCGTTCAGATCGACAAAATTATTCAAATTTCCGAATATTACCGATGCTTCAGACCAGAGTTTTTTGAAAACAAATAATCCTGCTTTTTGTGAAAATACAATTCGGTTTGCTCCGTTTTCGTTGATGTTGTAGACCGAACTTTTTAGATTTGGATGCCTTTTCCCGGGAAGAGACACTCCAATTTGCGTACCAAACTGGGTGGTCCGGACATAATCATTGCTGAAAACTGAACCAACCACCCCGATATTAAATCTTTTAATTGTCTGGCTGATATTGCCAATCCAGATATGTCCGGGATAAATCAGACTGTCTGTTTCAGTATTGACTTTCGTGTTTACATGATGATATCCCAGACTCAGATTTGTTTTGCTGAAAACTGTCCAGGTCAGCAATCCAAAATATTCGTCCTGTATGATATCGGTCGTGTAATCTGTTGTCTGAGTATAGCGCGATACGGTTTGGTACAAATTTAACCGAAAACCTAACTGAGAGTTTAATCCCAACCGCAAATAATCGGGATCGGAGCGCAGTTCGCTGTTGTTGATTTTTTTATTGTATTCAAAATCGACAGCGTCCACTGGTCGGAAGGTGTTAATATTCAATTCTTTCCGCTTTTCTTTTGTTAGTTTTCCGCCATGATAACGCGCATAACTTTCATCACCAGTATTCAAACCACAGAAATAAAGATAAAGGTGTGCTATCTCATCTTTTGGATCGAATTTCAGCGATTTTTCATAGTGGTCAATGGCACTGTGATAATTTCCTTTCATAAAATATGCATACCCCATGCGTTGCTGCAGGTATTTGAAATCCACCTTCCGGGCAGTTGCTGTTTTACCGGTTTTTATCAGTTCATCCCACTTTTCATTTTTAAAATAATCGAGCGTTATGCTGTCAATGCGAATGCTGTCCGGCTTTTGCTGCGAAAATACGGTTGCCGGAATGAACAGAAAAAGGATTAGTATTTTATACATTTTGCCTGAATTTTTTTATTTCCGGATTGACAGGTGAACGCTGTAATTCCATCGCCGGTGATTGTAATTGTGCTTTGACTTGAGATGTTCTTTTTCCGAAATCTCTTAACTTCAACTGACGAAACTAAATGAACAAACCCACTACCCAGTACATTATCCGAAGCTGTAATTTTAGAATGGAAATTTATCCGGATGAACTGATAAAATGGCGCAATAAAATCATGAATCCAGGATGCATATTTTGCTTTGTTCCATTGATATAAAGGCATTGTGTCTTTTGTTTCGATGAAGTCATTATTGCCCAGGAAAATTTTATAAGCTGACAGGTAAAAATAATACAATAATGAATTTTTATTTCCATAAAAAGCTGTAAAATAGAACATTATTCCATCATTTACATAATAAGCCGTAGCATTTGTCTGCGAACAATAAATATACTTCTGATTGTAAGCATCGGTATAGGAATTCCAGTTTTCTGTTTTTTCAGCTCCTTTTTCATCGGTATATTGCATGATTATTGAATTATCCGGCAAAATATTAAATGCGTTGAACAACAAATCATTTTTCGAAACGCTACTCACAATATCTGTTTTCTCCGGTTTTTGATATTGCATCAAATTCTCGCTGTCTCCGGTTCGTTTGTAATAGTAGGATATGGGGTAATTCAGTGTTTTTGAACCAACTTCTGGAAAAGACTGCACCTGAAAATGTACATGAGGCTCCGGCGAACGCCCCGAATTACCGCAATGAGCCAGTAAATCACCCTGTTTTACATGATCGCCTGTTTTCACTTTAAAGGTATCTTTCCGCAGGTGCGAAATTTGTGTGTAAAGTCCGGTTGTGTGACGAATAACAATGCTGTTTCCCCAGTTGTTTACAGTATTCACTTTACCGGGTTCATTGTCATCGATATTATTGATTATGGTTTCCACATATCCGTCAGCAGGTGCAAAAACCGGTTTATTATAACAATAATAGTCTTCGCAGATTAATCCATTATTTCTGTAAGTTTTAGACTGTTTGTCTGTTATCATAAAATCGAAAGCACTTCCCCATTCGCCTTTGTGAGTAAACTCTCCGTCATGACCCTGAGTAACTGTCCATTCGCCCATAAGGGGCAAGTGCAACGGAAAATAGTACCATCCGGCTAACCGTTCTTTGTTGTTACGGTACGTATAAAGATTTATTTCGGGCGAATTGTGTTGCAATGGTGTTAATATCAGTCCGTTTGATTTGGTTCTCAATTGCAAAAAATAAATAAAAATGATGACTGTAAATGCAAACGGCAACGAAAAAACCGGAAGCTGGATATAACCGAACAATTTATAAAAAAACAGCAGAACAAGCGAAGTGAGCGGAATGAGAAATACTGTCCACAGAAAAGATTGCCTGGAAGGTATCAGGAAGTATCCGCCTACGGCAAAAGCCACCATCATGTAGTTGGCGCCGATATTATAATAATTGATACTAGCTGCTTCTGAGCCAGTAAACTGCGCAAAAATGTATGCAGTCAGAAAACCCACAACGGAGAGTGAAAACATGATCCGGGAGCTGTACAGCAAAGCGATGGTGATTAGTATTCCTGCAATCAGATTGTTCTGGAAAAAGATGGAACTGATGGAACGCAGATAAATGTCAACCAGTTTGTTAATCTGAAGATTGTCAATGGTCTGGAAAAGCTGTAAAAGTGAGTTTCCTCCTACGGAATACATTTCGTTGATCCAGAAGATGTTTCGGTGGGTGAGACCCAGATTTTCGAAGTTGGATGCAGGTAATACAACAAACCAGAATGCAACCACAAACGGAATGCTCAGAAAGGGTAGTTTGAGTTTGAAGAGCTGTCCGCCCATGGTAACGGAAAGCAGTAGTGTGAAAAGTGCCGTCAGTGCCAGCAAACTGAAATAAACCACGCCTGGATCGAAAAAAGTGCCCATTCCGATACCCGCAAGCAGTGTATTAAAACTGTACACACCGCTGCGAAGTGTCAGTTTATCCAAATGCATGGCGTGACCAATCAGCAGTGTGATAATGACCGCCATAAGTCCGCTAAGTCCTGCCCAGAAATTAAAAAAACTAACCAGCATGATGGTACCGGCAAGTATTTTATTATCCAGAAAAAAAATGATGGAATAACTGTTCAGTATTCCGGGAAGAATTTCGTATCTGAAAGTATGTGTCGCTTTTTTTAATTGCATAATTGTTTTTTTAGTCACACTTCTGATTTTTTCTTATTCAGGAATTTGGCTTTTTCAGATGTTCCGGCACTTCTTCAAGCTGTTGTATATATTCCAGATTTTCAGCTTTTCGGATAATATGTGTGTTGTTCTCATTGTCAATGAGCACAATATTTGGGCGCAGGGTAATAAATTGCATCCATTGCGTCATGTTGTAAGCTCCCACTTTATGCACCACCACCTGATCGCCTTTTTGCAGCATGGGCATAGTAATGCTTTCACGTACGATGTCAATGTTCATGCATAACGGACCGAACATCACCATCTCTTCCGTTTGATTACCAGGTTTTTGTGCCGGACTTATTTTATGTTCGTACCACAGAGAAGTAAACAACGAGTTAAGACCGAAATCCATAATAGTTGCCCGGCGTCCATCCGAAAGTCGTTTGGTAGCCAGAACGGTACCCAGGATATAACCAGCATCATCAATCAGTGCTCGACCGGTTTCGAGTATCAGCAGCGGAAGTTCTTCCTGCTTGAAACCGTAGCCCAGTATAACGTCGGTTATAGCATCTGCAAACTGATCAAGCGACGGAACCGTGTCAATTCCCGGTAAATATGCGCCTTTCAGTGTATTTGTAGAAGGAAAACCGCCTCCCAGGTCAATGTATTGTACCATTTTGCCGAACCGTTCTTTTAAGCTCCAGGCCAGTTCACAAAGATTGCGCGCAGCAATGGTATATGCTCCCGGTGACAGCATAAATGTGCCGATATGGCAGTGAATACCTACAAGTTCCAGATTCTCGGAGTTGATTATCCGGGTGAGTGCATTCCAGGCCTGACCGTTTTCGAAGTTGAACCCAAAACGATCCCATTTGGGATAAATGCCGGTGTCCATATTTACCCGGATGGCTACGCGGGGTTTGAGCTTGTGCTCTTCGCTAAGCCGTATGAGCGAGTAAAGCTCGTCATAATGATCAATGTGTATGAGCGAATTGTTTTTGGAAGCTTTTATCAAATCTTCATCGCTCTTGTCGGGCCCGTTGAAAATGATTTTATTTCCGCTTACACCGTTATAGAGCGCTTTATCGTACTCAAAACCTGAAACTACTTCGGCCCACGAGCCCTCCTGGTGGAAAATCCTGCAAACGGCGTTCATGTAATTGGTCTTGTACGACCAGGCAAACTGAACTTTCGGATAACGGGTTTTGAATATGCGCACCGCGTTTTGATAGTTTCGGCGAATTTGTTTTTCGGAAATGACAAAAAGCGGTGAACCATAATTTTTCAGCAAACTTTTTACCGGAACACTTTCGATGTTGGTTACCGGTTCATTTTCCGATTTCGTACCGAATTTGTTCATCAATCCGGTATTCATTTTAACAATGATTGGTCTTTCGTATCTTTGCTTTTCCATTTTATTCTGAATTCGTAAATCGTAAATAATTAAAGTTCTCCGTTTCCGGAAATTTTTTGAAATTCCCTGATATCTGTTATCAGATCCCAGGAGTAACGGATAAATATTTTACCCACTTCATAACCGGTATAAGGTTGCAGTTTCTCGCCCAGAGCCATTTTCACAAGTGATGCGGGCTGATTTTGTCCGGCGGCAGCCGTGAGATATATCCAGGCCGGAAAGCGAGGATTGACCTCCATGATGTAAGGTTTTCCATCCTGAGTGAGCATTACTTCCAGTTCGCAACCGCCCCTCCATTTTGTCGCTTTTACAAATTTTCGTGCCAGCTCAATCAGGTTTTCATCGTCGAGGGTAATTCCTGCCCAGGCTTTGCCTTTGTCGGTTATGTAGAGTTTGCGCATGGGAATGATGCTGATGGCATTGCCCTCGCCATCGCCGAGCGCAGCTATGTTTATTTCTGTGCCTTTAATAAATTCCTGAACAATGATTGGCAATCCCCATTTAGCCAGTATTTTATGATACGCTTTTTCAACCTGCTCCATGGTGTTGGCAATTATTGCATCATAGAATTTGCCTTTAACCACCACCGGATAATCAAAATCATCTTCTAATTTCTTCAGTTCGCGAAATTCATGTATGATTTTATGCTCCGGAACAAAGAAATCAAATTTTTTACCGAAGTCAACCAGTTTCAACTTGTCGCGAGCTTCAAATTGCTCAAAATCAGGTAAAAAAGTTGCTATTCCCATCGCTTTCAGCTGTTCGCTCAGTTTGATGAAATTGTAAAGCTCAGCATCAAAATTCGGGATAATGAGTTCCAGATTTTCAATTTCATGGATGTATTTCAACCGGTTCATGAGACTGTCCGTTCCGGCCGAAGGGTAGGGTATTTGATAGGTCTTGTCCACCAGATCGTGCATATACAGCCCTGGCTCCAGTGACTCGTACGATAATCCGATAATGCGCACATCAAAATCCGGGCACTCCCGTATGGCTCTGATAACAGCCACACCAGGACCCGGACTATCGATAGCATTCAATGCGGTAACTCCGATTGTAATTTTGCGTTTCATCTGCAGTTCCTCTTTTTTCAGCGGTTTACACTCTATTCCAGTATACTAAAATCCTTCAACTGAAGTGTAAAATCTTCCAGATCACGTTCGAAGAGCGACCGGTCCACGTCGTATTTATCGCAAATAATATCGGCAACTTCTTTCAAAGTGATATCTTTTTTTAACAGGTTAATGATTTCGGCACCAATCATGTTGGCTGAAAACGAATCGCCTGTGGTGGGATTAAAAATAAATCCTTCATCGCTTGATGCTATGTTTTTTCTTACTCGCATACTGATATATTCTTCTTTAATCAGGAAATAATTGTTGCAAAACTTCAGGTGAGTTCAAACATTCCTGAATCAGACACCTGAAGTTTGCAATTGTTTCATATTCAGTGATATCTTTGTCTTTTTATTTCTTTGAAATCAGTGTATTGTAATCTTCCTGACTCAAAATTACCGGAACATAAGTTATACCTCTGGTTTTCAAAACTAATGAAAAGGCTCTCAGGTGAAATGTGGATCCTCTCAACAGGTTGCCATAAACGAATTTTATGTCTTTGTTATCTGTTGCAGCTATCAGTTTCCTCAGGTCGGCAATATCATATTCTTCGATAAATGCACCGGTTTTCAGTGCATCATTTGCTGTTACGGCTTCGGTAGTGAACTTGTTGTAAAGACTCTGTAACTCCTGATTGGTGAATTCTCCGGCAGCAGGTTTTACCGGATCGGTCAGTTTGAAATAATTAATAAGTCTAAGCACTGCTGCAGCATGCTGATTTTCACTTTTTGTGATGTTGCCAAATATACGAACATTAAATTTTTTATAGAAAAAGGCGTAAACATCCCGTGCCATTTTTTCTTCCTCACGCATCAGATACAAGCCTGCAATTTCATCCTGGCTCAGTCCGGAAGGATCAGACGAAAAGTTTGCAACTTTCATCATTTCGTCTGTTTCCATTATTGCATCCACTTCTTCCTCAGCCACTGCACTTACATCTTCTTTTACCATTACATCACCCTGACACGAAATCAGGCTTAACGGAAGGAATAGTAACCCTAACATGAATAATTTTGTTGGTTTCATAATTCTCATTTTCTTGTTGATTAATACATTAATTTGATGAAATTAATTTCGTCTCAAATATACTTCGTAAAGTGTTATTTGTCAAATGATTTAAGTAAACGACCGGTAAAAATCAGTAGAATTCCGGTTCTTTTCATTTTGAACCTTTTTTTATTGCCTGAAGCAATGTCACAACATCAGTTTATAGGAATTTCCCGAAATACGCACAAAATAAATCCCGCTTACAGGCACCTGAAACCGGAACGAAAAATCAGTGGCAACCATTTTTTTCAGATGTGTACCTTGTGAAGTGAAAATTTCGATCAATTCACCCTTGTTGAGCCCTTCGATGATAATAATCCGGTTTTTGCCATACAACAGGTGGCTGCTGTTAACTGATTTTATGGCGGTATCCACGAAGTCGCTTTCAGAAATCTGAGAAAACTCATTCCAGTAATTTGTATTCAGATAATCTTTAGCAGCACCAACCGGTACTACCAGCTTGCAGGTGGTTTTGTTGATCTGATCCAGCGTATAGTAATCAACTATTGGCGGAACAGCACGTTTTATATCAAACTGTTGCAAAGCGGTACAACTGTAGAATGCCCCGTTTCCTATCTGGCTGACATTTTCAGGTATCCGGATTTTTGTCAGTGAGCTGCAATATTCAAAGGCATATTTATCAATGGCCGTTAAGGAAGCAGGCAGAAGAATTTCAGACAGCATATTACATCCGTCAAATGCCGAATAACCAATATAACGTACTGTAGCAGGTATTACGTATTTCCCGCTTTTTGAAAGGGGACAAATATACAGGGAATCCTGATTCTTATTAAAAACCAGACCATCGCCGGATGAAAACTTTGTATTAGCCTCACCCACTTCAAATCCGGTAATCAGATTGCAGCCATAGAAAGCATACGATCCAATCTGTTTCACTTCGTCAGGTATATACATTACACCTGAAAGGTTGGCGCAATATGCGAAAGCGGCAGGATCAATTTCGCGGATAGTGGACGGCATTTGATAATCCCCGCTTTTTGAAATCGGACAAGAAATTAGCCTCTCCTTTGTTTTTGTCATCAGCACATCATTTTCTGATGTGAAATAAAGATTCCTTTCGTCCACCTGAAAACCAGATAGCTGACTGCAGCCATAAAAGGCATAATATCCGATATAATCAACCAGCTGAGGGATGGAAATTATTCCGGTCAGTTTGTTACAGTTGTAAAAGGCATGACTGCCAATAAGTTTTACGGATGATGGTATGGTGAACGAACCGGTTTTTCCACCCGGGCAAATAAATAGCGTGTCGAGATACTTGCTGTATAAAGCATCGTTGGATGATGTGTAAGCCGGATTCTGGCTGTTTACACTGAAAGAACTGATGTTGTTGCTTTCGAAAAAGCAGAATTCACCTAAACCGGTAAGCGAAGCCGGTAATGTAACTGTACCCGTCAGGTTCCGGCATCCATAGAATGCTCCGTCGCCCAGTTTTCTGAGTGTAGCAGGGAGATTAAGACTTCCGGCAATGCCCGAACAGTACGAAAATGCATAACTGCCCACCGATAGCAGCGATGAAGGAAGAGTAACTGCAGTCAGATTATAACAATTTTCAAAAGCAGATGCACCTATATGTTTGACTGTTAACGGAATAGTGTAATTACCGGCTTTTGCAGGGGGATACAAAAATAAGGTGTCCTGCATTTTGTTGAAAAGCACCCCGTTGGAAGAGGAATAGCGGGTATTTGAGCTTGCTACCGAGAAAGCCGAGATTGAAGAACAGCCATAAAAAGCATAATCGGTGATGGATTTAACAGTGGATGGGAAATTAACAGTTCCGGTGAGATTCCAGGCGTAATAAAATGCTAAATAACCGATACTAACTGTACCGGAAGGTAACTTTATACTGGTTAGCGATGATTTGTAGGTGAATAAATAGGGATTGTAGAAGGCATTCATGGGAACTTCGTTTGCCGGGTACGTAGTGATTATGCCGGAATTTGTGCCGTCGTAGCCACTGTAACCTTTTATGGATGAAGATGTTAAGTCTATCACCGATACGACTTTCATTTTATCGCGCATAAAAGCAAAATCACGGGCGTCGATATTTCCCGATACGGTGAGTACCGTTACCGTTCGGGCTTCGGTGTCGGTTAGCAGGTTTTTTAGTGTTCCCTGGGTGCTTACATTTACAGTTTTATAAACCTGGGATGTCAGGCTTACAAAAGTGAAAAGAAAAACGAGAATAAAAATATGTGATTTCATAGTCTTAATCAAATTAGAGGTTGAATTGCTGATGCCGGCAAATCAGATATCAATAACTCCCTTCGGTTTAATCTTTTTATCGAGATATTGCTGAAATGTTTCTTTATAAAGATCGCCCACTGGGATTTTTATCTTCTCACCGAGATAAATCCGGTTGCGGTCAATTGCCGTAATCTTTTCCAGATTGATGATAAACGAACGGTGTATCCTCATGAATTTCACGTCCGGAAGCTGTTCTTCAAGGGTTTTTAGCCGCATCAGGGTGGTAACGCTGTCTTTTTCGCTGATATATATTTTAATGTATTCGTTGGCACTTTCTACGTATAAAATATCATTCAGTTCAATCCTTACAACCTTATAGTCGGCTTTTACGAATATCTCTGTTTTTTCAGTCTGTTTTTCCGGTTTCAGGTTTTTTAATTCGAATAAGACTTTTGATTTGTTTACGGCTTTCAGAAATGAATTGTAACTGATTGGCTTTAGCAAATAATCAATGGCATCAACCTGAAAACCTTCCACAGCATATTCGCTATAGGCTGTTGTAAAAATAATTTGCGGTTTTTTTGTCAGCGATTTTACAAAATCCATTCCGTTCAGGTCGGGCATGTTGATGTCGACAAAAATCAAATCAATTTCCTCATTCTCAATAATTTCCATGGCATCGAAAGCACTCTGACACAATCCGGCTTTTCCCAGAAAAGGAGTTTTGTCGATGTACGAACTGATTTGCTGCAATGCCAGTGGTTCGTCGTCAATAGCTAAACATCTTATATTCATCTGTTTGTTTTTTATTCTTAAAGACTGATATCACATTCCTTTAATCATACCTTCGTATGTCAAAGGTACGTTTTAATGGATATTTCATGTAATTGGTATCGTCAGATTCACCTCAAATTCTTTTTCTTTGTCTGAAATTTCCAGCGAATAATCATTTTTATACAGTAATTCCAGGTTCCGGCGTATGTTTTCCAATCCTATTCCGGAATATTTCGTTTTTTCGATGTTGTTGTTCGGATGTTTACTGTTACGAATGATACAATTGATTTTTTCATTTATTATCTCGAGTTTGAACAGTACGAATGAGGGATGCCGATAGCTTACACCGTGTTTGAAAGCATTTTCGATGAACGATATGAACAGCAACGGCGGAATTTTTACATCAGGAATGACTTCGGGTGTCTGATAATCAATCTTTACTTTCTCAGAGAAGCGCAGTTGCATCAGTTCAAAATAGCTTTCGATAAACTGAAGTTCTTTACCGATACTTGTTTTATCCTGTGAACTGTTGTACAATAAATAGCGCATAAGTGTTGACAGGCGGATAACGGCTTCTTTGGCATTTTCTACATTTAAATCCATCAATGCATGAATATTATTGAGAGTATTCATCAGAAAATGAGGATTTATCTGATGACGCAACAATGCCAGTTCGGTTTTAAGTTGCTCTTTTTCAATGTCTTTTCTCCTGCTTTCTTCGTTTATCCAGCGTATGAATGTTTTTTCGGTGGTACCGGCTCCTGCAGCCAGCAGGGCTATAATCATATAATCAAAGAAAATCCGGTTAGCAGTTTTTTGTTTAGTTTCCGGGACAGGTCTGAAGCCTTCAGGCGGTGGCATTGTTGACCCGAGCTCCATGGGCGGCAATCCCGGTCCGATTTCCATGGGCGGCATTTCGGCCTGATTGCGTGAGCCGAAATCTTTCTGAATCCACATTACCGCGCAGACTATAAGGGCTGAAGCAAGCAATACAACTGCCGAGTATGTGAAGTATTTTTTCAGAAAAAGCAACCGGGGTACAAAAAGGTAAATGTTCAGCAGAAAAAGGGAAAAAAAGGCGGTGATAACAATCCAGTCATCAAATACTTTCCCCCATATCACTACTCCGTAAATCCTGTTCTGAAAATATGGAATTACCAGTATGATAAACCAGATTAGCAGGATGGCGAAAAATTCAACAATTGCAAAATTTGATATTTTTTTTGAACCTGTCTGCATCGGTTTGATTTTTTAAAAAACTAATTTTTTATGAGCAAATATAGCTTTGAAATATCAAATAACAATGCAAAATAAGTAGAAAGCTGAGATTTATAAGTAAAAACTACTGAAAAGATATTGCTGGCAGATGAATAAAGAAAAACCGGAATACTCATTCAGAGCATTCCGGTTTTGCAGGGGATTTTGAATCGAAAGGAACTTCTTATTCAGAAACCACTTCGAATGGAATTTCTACAGAAACTTCCTTGTGAAGTTTTGCAGTTGCAGTGTAAGAGCCGGTTTCCTTAATGGCTTCTTTCACGGCTATTGTTTTACGGTCAACAGTTACTCCGGCTTTCTCAAGCGCTTCAGCTATCTGGATTGGTCCTACTGCACCAAAAATCTTGCCGGTCGAACTTGTTTTAGCTCCAATTGTAAGGCTGCCGACAGCAGTGATTTTTTCAGCAAGTTCCGCTGCAGCATTCTTGATTTGTTCAAGCTTGTGAGCGCGCTGTCTGTTATCTTCTTCCAGCATTTTAACTGCCGATTTGCTTGCAATAACGGCTTTCTTTGTCGGAATCAGGTAGTTACGTCCGTAACCATCCTTTACCTTTACAATATCGCCTTTGTAACCCAAATTGATTACATCTTCTTTTAATATAATTTCCATAATCTTTTTCTCCTTTTTAATTATTTCATCATATCGGTTACGTAAGGAAGCAATGCCAGGTGGCGTGCTCTTTTAACCGCCTGAGCTACTTTGCGCTGGTATTTAAGCGATGTACCGGTGATTCTTCTGGGAAGGATTTTGCCCTGTTCGTTCAGAAATTTTTTCAGGAAGTCGGCATCTTTGTAATCGATGTATTTAATCCCGCTTTTTTTGAAACGACAATATTTTTTCTTTTTAACATCCACTGTCGGTGGATTCAAGTATCTGATTTCTCCTTGTGCCATGGTTTATACCTCCTCTTCTTTAATTTCTTCTTTAACTTCTTTCCTGGTTGCTTTTTCTTCTTTCACTTCTTTGGGTTGTGATTTCACGTTTTTTCTTTTTTCTGCGTACTCGTAAGCGTACTTGTCGAGACGGAAAGTTAAGAAACGAAGTACACGTTCGTCGCGGCGGAACTGAGTTTCCAGTGTGGCGATTACGGCGGGTTCAACATCGAACTGCAACAGGGAGTAAAATCCTGTCGATTTTTTTTGAATAGGGTAAGCCAGCTTGCGCATGCCCCAGTTTTCTTCATTTGTGATAGTTCCTCCGTTGTCGGTGATGACAGCTTTGAACTTATCTACCGCTTCCTTCATCTGAACATCAGACAAAACGGGAGTTAAAATGAAAACGGCTTCATAATGATTTAACATACTGTTTTTTACCTTTTTAATTTGGTTATAAAATTGTTTTAATAAAAGTGGGTGCAAAGATATGAATAATTCTTTGATTGACAAAATGATTTGGGGGCTGATTTTTCGTGTTTTTTATGATTCGGTTTAAGTTTTTTGCTGTTAACAAACGTAAAACTCTGTTCATTAATTGTCAAACAAACAAACTTTCAAAGCAGCAAACATTCAATTTTCAAACTCATTTCGTATCTTTGCGACTTTATAAACGCATAGGAATACCTGATGAAGAAAATTTTTCTGCTTTTTGGACTGACTCTTTATACCGGCTCGCTTCTGGCCCAGAGCCCGGTGATTAAAAATCAGGTGAAAAACAAGTTTGTGAAATCGTGGCACATCGATGAGCAATTTGCTATAGCCGATACGGTTGCTCTGGATACTGCCCGTCTTAATTTTCAGGAAAATAACATTATCGAACGGTTCAGCACCGACAACTCGTACAATGCCAATTACGGATCGCCCCTGCAGTCGAAAATTTACATGAGACGCCCGCAGGGCTCCGATTTTATGTTTGAAGATTCATACAAACCTTATCTGATGGACCTTTCATCTGCGTTGTTTTACGATGCCAATTTCCCTTACACCAATCTCACTTACCTCACAGGGGGTCCCGCTAACAGCAAGGAGGAACAGGTTAAATTTCTCTATACGGGCAGTCCGTCTAAAAAGGCCAACTTTGGATTGAATCTGGATTATCTCAATTCAAAAGGGAGATATGCTAATCAGGCAGCACAACGGTTTACGGGAAGCATTTTCGGCAGGTATGCAGGTAAACATTATTCGGCCTACGGACTGGCAGCCGTGAATAATCATTTCAACCACGAAAACGGAGGACTGAGCAGCCTTGAACTGCTTAATAACCCGAATGTCGACGTTCAGACAAAAGATATGCCTGTTAATATTCATGGATATTCGGTGTTCCGGAAAAATACTTTTTACTATAATCACAACTACAGCATCGGTTTCAATCGCGAAGTTAAAGTCAGCGAAGATTCAACAACCTATGAATACGTACCCGTAACACGCTTCGGACACATGATAAAGTTTGAAGAGATGAAAAAGAGGTATTTCGAGCCCTCGCTTGAAGAATCGTACTACCTGAACTCGTTCGACTCAATCAACAATACAAACGATACGGCTGCGGTACGCACACTGACAAATCTGGTGTCGATAAATCTGGCAGAAGAATTCAACCGGTGGATGAAGTTCGGGCTGACAGGCTATGTCGAAAACGAAGTGCAGCAGTTTACTTCCTTCAAAGACAGCCTGTTGCAGAAAGACACCAGATCCAATACAAGGGTAGGAGGTATTCTGTCCAAATCACGCGGTACAAACCTGAGGTATTCGATACTGGGTGATATCTATCTGATTGGCTACAAGTTGGGCGAATTCAGACTGGAGGGAAAAGCCGAAGGAAATTTCAGGGTTTTCAGGGAAGACGTGATGCTCGCAGCCAGTGCTTATGTGAGAAACGAGGAGCCTTCTTATTTTATTCAGAATTATTACTCCAATCATTTCAGGTGGGAGAATAATTTTACTAAAATGTATAAAACACATGTAGGCGGAACTTTTTCGCTGCCAAAACGAAAAACCAGGCTGAACG
The DNA here is from genome assembly GCA_964634605.1 of uncultured Paludibacter sp. Taxonomy (GTDB): domain Bacteria; phylum Bacteroidota; class Bacteroidia; order Bacteroidales; family Paludibacteraceae; genus UPXZ01. The sequence continues at coordinate 42,759 of CAZWLJ010000003.1, read as the reverse complement.
TAGCCGTGGATAACCTCACCAACCTGATTTATTTCAACGAAAACGCCATCCCTGTGCAGCACGACGGTAGCGTACAGGTATTGTCGGCTGATTTGAAGCAGGATGTGAGTGTGGGACCTTTCACACTCGAAAACAACGTGGTTTATCAGGTCAGTTCCAGTCAGGATGTTTTACCGCTGCCTATGCTTACCCTGTATCACAATTTATACTATCACGATAAGTGGTTTGTTGACCTGTATCCGCAGTTTGGAGTCAGTGTCAGATACCATACCAGCTATTTTGCACCGGCATACATGCCTGCTACGGGGCAGTTCTACAATCAGAAGAATGTAGAAATTGGCAATTATCCGGTCTTGAGCGCATACGCCAATTTTCATCTGAAAAAAGCCCGGTTCTTTTTTGAATACAATAATGTAGGAAGGTATTTTCTGAAAGGCTGGGGTTTTCATATGCCGGATTATCCGATCAATCCCCCCATGTTGAAGATGGGGCTTTCATGGAATTTTTACAATTAATTTCTTATGAAAAACCGAAAACTGAAAGTTGCAGCCAGACTGGGAACATTAATCGCTGTCATTGTTCTTTTGGTTTTCATTGGTTTCAAAATCCATTCGAAAAACACACAGGAAGGTCTGGAAGCCATTCAAGCAAAAGGAAAGTTGCGCGTGGCAACCGAAAAAAGCAGAACAGGTTTTATCCTGGGCAATAATAAGGCAGAAGGATTCAACTACGAAATGGTAAAGGCTTTCGCCGATTCGAAGGGACTGAAACTGGAAATAAATGTGGTAAACAATCTGGATTCGGCTATTTCGGGTTTATTGCATGACAGGTACGACCTCATAGCCTGCAATATCCCAAATACAACTGAAATCAAAAAAAAGGTGAACCTGAGTGTTCCTTTTCTGAATTCGAGGCAGATGCTGATACAGCGGAAAGCAAATGACAGCCTGCCTGATGATACGCTGATTGTAAATCATTATTTTCTGGCCAATCAGAAAATTTACCTGGCCGGAGGATCACCCTTTAAGATGCGTCTGAAAAATTTATCGAACGAGATATCGGATACTATTCAGATTGTGGAACTGGAATCGGTCACCTCCGAAAAACTGGTAAAAGCAGTTTCCGATGGAAAAATCAGATTTACCATTTGCGACGAACTGCAAGCCCGGAAACTGAGCGAAGAATATCAGAATATCGATTATTCATTACCCGTTGGCTTCAATCAGCAGTATTCATGGGCAGTGAATAAGAAGTCGCTCAGATTGCTGCAGGATACAAATGAATTTCTGAATCATTTTTTGCAGTCTGATGATTACTGGAACATTTTTAGAAAATATTACTGATTGTTTACCCAAATAAGATTTTTTATGCTCTTTTTTACTCAAAAAATGTAAACTATCAACTGTAAAAATGCCATTAAATATTCCAATCACACTACCGGCCGTTGAAGCTTTGCGCAAAGAAAATATCTTTGTAATGGATACCGAGCGGGCGCAAAGTCAGGAAATCAGACCGCTTAAAATAGTGATTCTCAATCTGATGCCGCTTAAAATTACGACCGAAACGGATCTGATCCGTCTGCTCTCCAATTCGCCCCTGCAGATTGAGATTGACTTTTTGCGTCTGAAAAGCCATACTTCCAAAAATACACCCATCGAGCACATGATGGCGTTTTACAGGAATTTCGACGAAATCAGAAAAAGCAACTATGACGGTATGATTATCACCGGAGCTCCGGTGGAACAGCTCGAATATGAAGAAGTTAAATACTGGAAGGAGGTGACCGATATTTTCGACTGGGCACACCATCACGTGACTTCAACCCTGTATATTTGCTGGGCGGCTCAGGCCGGGTTGCATCATTTCTATAATATTCCGAAATATCCGCTCCCCGAAAAAATGTTTGGTGTTTTCGAACACAGGATTTACGATAAACTTAATCCGATTTTCAGGGGCTTCGACGATGTGTTTTATGTTCCTCACAGCCGGCATACCGAAATCCGGAGGGAAGATATTCTGAAAGTACCCGAACTTACATTGCTCTCGGAATCGGAGGAATCCGGTGTCTATATGGTCATGGCACGTAACGGACGTGATTTTTTCATTACCGGACATTCGGAATATTCAGCCGGTACACTCGATACCGAATATAAACGCGATGTGAAAAAAGGCTTACCCATAAAAATTCCTGTAAATTACTACCGCGAAAACAACCCTGCAAACGAACCTGTAGTGCTCTGGCGAAGTCACGCGAATCTGCTCTTCACCAACTGGCTGAACTATTTCGTGTATCAGGAAACGCCATACGATTTGGCTAATATCAAATAATTTTGTCATGAAGTATATGAATATCCTGATTTTTCTTGGCATTTTTTACTCGTTATTTAGCCTTTTACTCTCACTTTTCAATGCTATTTCAGATCGTAAAGAATTAAAATCTCAACTGAATAAAAAGAATTATTTATATCTGCTGATAATCGTATCTTTATTTTTTTCAGATTATTTATTTTTTCATTCGTTTAATGAGTCATTGAAAGCTTCTTATGCAGGATTGATTTTAACCGGGGTTACAATTGGCATAATATTTATAACCAGATTTGGTCTGAATATCTGGATTAAGCTATCTGCAAATAAACTTACATATCTTTCAACCGTTGATATGAGCGGATTTACTATCATAAAAAATGATAAACAATTCTCATACAGCTGGATGGAATTTAATGATGCTGCGTTTGATAAAACAAAGCAAAAGCTAAGATTAAAAGGTCGTAAAAATATTGCCATAAAGAAATCATTGGGTAATTGGTATAACTTGCTGAAAACAATTCCACGTACATTTCCGGGTCTTGATTATAATTACATCGATGGATTGTTTAAAGATTTGCAAACGTGCAAAGTTTGCGGAATGATTGCAGCAAATGCCCGGGAGTGTATGTATTGTGCTTCTGATGTATGGAGAGACGAGCTGAAGTCAGATTATGAAACGGAAGAAAAATACATCATTGAAAATCAGCTTGATGAATTTGCTACAATGGATAAAACAGAAAAGTTCGGTAATTTCGTTCTGAAAGATACTTTTTTTAAGCAAGACCCCCACTGGAAACCTCTTGTAACCAAAGAACAGGTGCTGGAATACAGTAAAAATGAATATTGGGAAGAAAAATGAAATTAATGCGAAATATTGAACTTCTCGCACCTGCCAAAAACCTGGAATGCGGTCTGGCTGCCATCAATCACGGCGCTGACGCTGTTTATATAGGTGCGCCGATGTTCAGCGCACGGGCTGCTGCAGGAAATACCGTTGCTGATATCGGGCAGCTTATTTCCTATGCTCACCGTTACCGCAGCAAGGTGCTGGTGGCATTGAATACCGTCCTAACCGACAGTCAGCTCACTGAAGCCGAAAAACTTATACACCAGTTGTACGAAATAGGGACGGATGCCCTGATTGTTCAGGATATGGGTATTTTGCAACTGGATTTGCCGCCTATAGAACTTCACGCCAGTACACAGACCGATAACCGGACTGTGGAAAAGGTCCGGTTTCTTCAGGATGCCGGTTTTTCGAGAGTAGTGCTGGCCCGCGAACTCACACTCCGGCAAATCAGGGAAATACACGATAAAACCGATGTGGAACTGGAGTGCTTTGTTCACGGAGCACTGTGTGTAAGCTACAGCGGACAATGCTACATAAGTCAGGCAATGACTGGACGCAGCGCTAATCGCGGCGAATGTGCCCAATACTGCCGTTTGCCTTACCAGCTGACAGACAGTGACGGACAGGTGCTGGTGAAAAACAGGCATTTGCTTTCGCTGAAAGACCTCGATTTGTCCGACCACCTGGAGGAGTTGATTGATGCCGGGGTAAGTTCATTTAAAATTGAAGGCAGACTCAAGGATGCCGATTATGTGAAAAATATTACGGCTTTTTACCGAAAGAAAATGGATGCTATTCTGGAATATAGAAAAGATGTCAGAAAATCTTCCTCGGGAACGACAACATTCTTTTTCGAACCCAATCCTGACAAAAGTTTCAGAAGGAGCGCCACCGATTATTTCCTGAACGGACGCCAACAGGATATCAGCCAGCCTGAAACGCCCAAGTCAATCGGAGAGGAAATCGGAACAGTGACTTATATTTCCGCTCAGTTTATCGAAATAAAAACAGAAAAAGAAATTCACAACGGCGACGGACTGTGTTTCCTCACCCGCGACGGAATTCTGAAAGGCTTCAGGGTCAACAGGGTGGAAGGACGGAAAGTCTTTCCGGCCGAAATGCCTGAAATGGATCGAAACACATTCCTTTTTCGGAATCACGATCAGGAATTTGATAAAGTTTTGTCAGGTAAAACCTCCGAACGAAAAATCGGAGTTGATATTTTGTTTTCTGAGACTTCGGAAGGTTTCTCAATACAAATAACGGATGAAGAAGGCTTGTCGGTGATTCGTGAATTTGTTTCCGAAAAGCAACCGGCAAATAATGCTGAGCGTGCCATACAAACCATCGAAAGTCAGCTGACAAAACTCGGAAATACCATTTATACAGCTCGTAACGTTGATATTTCGGTTAAATCGCCCTGGTTCTTACCGGCTTCGGTACTCAACGAATGGCGGAGGCAGGCAATTGAATTGCTCGACGAAAAACGCCGTAAAACTTACGTGACAGGAAAAAGAAGACCAGCCAACAGCGATGCTGTATTTCCGGAAAAGAAACTGACCTACCTGGGCAATGTCACCAACGAACGGGCCCGTGAATTTTACCTGCAGCATGGAGTGGAAGAGGTCATGCCCGGATTTGAAGTCCATGCCGAACCCGGAGTGCCGCTTATGTTTTGCAGGCATTGCATCAAATACTCCCTGGGCTGGTGTCCGAAAGAAGGATATAAAGCTACATTCAAAGAACCTCTTTACATTTCGTACAAGGATCAGCAGTTTCAGCTGAAATTCGACTGCCGAAAATGTCAGATGCTGGTGCTTAAACGAAAATAATAAGAAAAATCCATATCTCATTCGAGATATGGATTTTTCTTATTATTCAGCAGACCAGATTATTTTTTGATAAATCTGAATTTCTCAGTTCCTGCAATTAGTATGTAGACTCCGGGCTTCAAATGGCCTGCTTCCACTACCGTTGTTTCATTGTTACATTTCTGATTCAGTATTATTTTGCCTGTCAGGTCAATGACCTGCAGGTAATCAGTGCGTGCATTTTCAACAGTGAACCGGTTGTCAACCAGAGTAGGGTAAATCCGGGCAGTCATGCGGATATCTTCCGTTGCTGACCAGTTGCCGTTGGTCAGGTTGCAGGTCGGTGAGGTTACATACCACAAACTGCTGCCATCAGGTACCCGCGAGTAGCTCATGTTTTGCTCCATGTACGGGAAAGTGACAGCATCCACCTCAGTTAGTTCACCCAGGTAATTCAACCTCGACAATGTGACTTTTTCGCCGTCCTTGCTCAGTTTGAAGTCTGCATGCAGTATGCCCTGAAGCGGTTCTCCGTCAGCCCAGATTACCAGACGTCCTTTTGCCGGAATGGTGGTAAGTGCCGGATTGGATGCTGGTATCTGATACAGGGTTTGATTTGCCGGTGTATCGGAAATGTACCATCCGCCGATATTCACTGCATTACTTCCGTTGTTGTAAATTTCAAGGTAATCGTCCTTATCACCATATTCATCAGCAGAGAGCGTGTTGGATGCCACTATTTCATTAATTACCACATCCAGGTCTTTGTCCGGATCTTCGCCCTGATTTTTCTCATAAATAGCTCTGATACCGACTGAACCGGAGACTACGGATGTATAAACGGGTGATGAAATTACCTGATTTACTCCGGTTGAATTACAGGTAAATTGCAGGTTGAAAATCAGATCGGAGCTGTTGGCAGAGGTTTGATGTACTTCCACAGCAATCAGATTATCCCCTTCGTTCAGCAGATTCTTCGGTACGTTAAAAATTCCTGTAACGCCGTTGTTGTATGTGGTTGAATAGGTGTTGTATGTCAAAGCGCCGGCAGGCATGTTAACACGCCCCACTTCGGTGCCGTTTACGTATACGGCTGCTCCGTCGTCCACTGAAGTGCTGATTACAAAATTGTCTTTCGATGCCAGATTAGTAATGCTGATGTTTTTTCTGAAATATGCCGTCGGGTATTTATTGTTCGAATCGCTGCCATAGCTGATTGTCGTTGAATGTCCCAGCGATCCGTATCCCAATGGTGCGGTTCCGCTTTTCCATCCGCTGTCGGAGTATCCGGCTGAATACCAGTTTGAAGCAGGCATCGCATTGCCATCCCAGTACTTCCAGATGCTCCCGTTTGGAATCAGGTACTGCGAAGAGACGTTTGACTGGATTTCCCATTGTTTGAATGTATAACCGGGTATTGTATTTGCTTCGAGGTTATACGCCTGATTCTTAAAGTGTTTCAGGTTAATCCGGGCATCCTGTATTATTTCCGAGTTGTACCGGTAGGTTGCTTTCGGATTGTTCGAACTTATTTGAATTTCAGCAGTGCCCGGATTATTCAGAAAACGTGCCCCGATAAAATTCATCATCGAAATTGGACGATTGACCGAAAATCCTTTCATTATACTGAGGTCAGCGTTGAAATCACGTCCCGATCCCCATTTGCTTTTATGGTAAACAATTTCTGCCGCGATTTTGGCAGCCAGACTGTCGAGAATTGCATTGGCGCGGGTAGCTTCAAAGGTGGACGACATCTGAATGGCAAATTTGTCGATAAAGCGTTTCCTGAATGTATCGTTCAGTACAAGTCGCCGGAGCAGCAAAGTTGACCAGGGAGCATCGGCCGGTAATGTTCCGGCCTGTTCGCCGAGCGCCCATGTTAAGGTATTATGTGTATGGTCATTATTCCAGATATTATAACCGAAATCAGTGTCATAGAGTATCCAGCGCCATTTGCCACCTTCTTTTTTCTTCCAGGTTTTCACGTTGTTGTGTGGCCAGTCTGTATTTCGCAGGTAAATTTCAGTCAGGAAATAATCCATGAAATTATCGATATCCATCATTTCGCAAACCTGGTCGTAAACAGCTTTTTGAGTAATGTCGTTGTTGGTTATATAATTTGAGAGTTTCAGAAATTCGCTGTTGTTGCTCATTTTCCACGATTCGAGAAGAATAATATCCTCTTCGTCATATCCGTAATTTGAATATACAAAATCTTCATCGGAGCGTTCGCGAAGGTTCTGTATGCCGTAGTACACACCGTTCATGAAGCAAACGGCAGGTTCATAGGCAATACAATCCAGATTCATTCGCTTCATCACGATCGATTGCATGAATCCGTCGCGAAGCATTGAATGGTCGAAATCGTTTCCGGAATTACGAAACAGGATGCTTCGGTACTTCATTCCGGGTTTGGATGCCCTGAAAAAGTCATATTCAAATTTATTTTCCCCGTATTTATTAGTCGGATTAAGTATCAGCGATTTCTGACCGTTCATGCGGGTCCATCCGCCGGCAATCCGTATGTCAACTTCCTGGTTGACCTGTGAAGTATTGGTTGTGTCATAAAGTTCGATATTGGCTGCACGGTCCCAGTCCTGATTCCAGTTGGCAGGTGTATTCATCCCGTTTCCAACAATTCCGTTGGTTCCTACCACGTAGATGCCTATGGTGTTGTCAGTCAGGTTTTTCTGTTCGGTAACAACAGAAACGACCGGCAATCTGAAGTTGCGTTCGCCTATGAAGTAAGTACAACTGGTTATATCGCTCGAAAGCTTGTTGCGCGAAAAACACCTCGCTCTGATTACCGATGTGTTATTGACACTGATGGAGGTTCCCGGTGTGTATCGTGTGTGATTTCGGGTAGGTTCAGCCCCGTTGAGAGTGTAGTATATCGTATCGCCGGTCATGGGCGAAGCCAGCGAAACGGTAATAGGGGATTTATAAAATCCTCCTTGTGTGTGGAATTCGGGTTTTGCACATCGTTCCGATGCACGGGCTTTCCCGTTGTTGGATGCACCTGAACTGTGCTGCTCGAAGTAACCCCATTCGAAACCACCGTCGGTAGTCCGCCCGTAAGATATGTTGCGGTATTGCTCAGGATAAATCACATTATCAATAACCTGTCCGGACTGGTTGAGCATGTAAAGCACACCTCCGGCTGGTTTGAGTTTGAAACTGGCATGACCGGCTCTGTCGTTTCTTTCAAACCATAACACGGTGTATCCGCGGGGTCCGATTAATTTTGATGATGGTTGCCATTTTTTTGGTTGGGTAAGGTCATCTGTGAAATAGCAGAGGGATTGGTTGTATGAAGTGGTAGTGCTTGTGTTGTAAAGTTCTACCCACATCGAATAGTTGTAGCTGTCATCCAGTACGGCTGAAACATTGTTTGTCATCAACTCATTGATTTTCAACTGAGAGATGAGCAATTGAGGTATGAATATGAACAGAAAAAGAGATACGTGTTTATTCATCGGTCTGTGTTTTGTTTTTTCATTAAGGTCATCCCGGTAGTTGCCGGGAGTAGTGCATCCTGCTGCGATTCACTTTTGATTAGTGAAAATAATGCAGGTTTTTGACTTTCTTTTATGTAATCAGTGGCTGATGGCTAATGTTTTGTAAGCAATATTTATTCCTTTTTTATTGAATGTAAGTTATTTAAAAAGAAATAAGGGAAACAGAGATTCCCTTATTTCTTCATGTATTGTGGTTTACAAAAAGATCAGAATCAGATGTGATTAATCTGTGTATAGTTTTTTGAAGGTTTTTTTATTCTATTTTTGTGAAATGGCATCCATGATTTTGGCTTCCAGTTCAGCAGAGAGATCCGGGTTTTCTTTCATCAGGTTTTTAGTGGAGTCGCGTCCCTGTGCCAGTTTTGTGTCGCCATAGCTGAACCACGAACCGCTTTTCTTGATGATTCCGTATTCCACACCTAAGTCAACTATTTCGCCGGTTCGTGAGATTCCTTCGCCGAACATGATGTCGAATTCTGCTTTACGAAACGGGGGAGCTACTTTGTTTTTCACCACTTTTACCCGCACCTGATTACCGATGGCATCATCGCCGTCTTTCAGCTGGCTCACTCTGCGGATATCCAGACGAACGGATGAATAGAACTTCAGAGCGTTTCCTCCGGTTGTAGTTTCCGGATTTCCAAACATCACGCCGATTTTTTCGCGCAACTGGTTGATAAAAATACAGGTAGTATTTGTTTTGCTGATATTGGCGGTAAGTTTGCGCAGTGCCTGTGACATCAGTCGTGCCTGTAGTCCCACGTTGGAGTCGCCCATATCTCCTTCAATTTCTTTCCGGGGTGTGAGGGCAGCTACCGAGTCGATTACAACAATATCAATAGCGGCAGAACGTATCAGCTGATCAGCTATTTCGAGTGCCTGTTCGCCATCGTCGGGTTGCGAAATGAGCAGTTCATCGGTATTAACTCCCAGTTTTTCGGCATAGTAACGGTCGAATGCATGTTCTGCATCGATGAAGGCGGCAATGCCTCCGTTTTTTTGTGCTTCGGCTATCGCGTGTATGGCCAGCGTGGTTTTGCCCGATGCTTCCGGTCCGTAAATTTCAATCACTCTTCCGCGGGGATATCCTCCTACGCCTAACGCCGCGTTAAGACCAATGGAGCCGGTAGGTATGACAGCAACTTTTATCACTTCGCTGTCGCCCATGCGCATGATAGCGCCCTTGCCATAATCTTTGTCAATTTTGTCCATAGCCAGCTGCAACGCTTTCAGTTTTTCGCTCACCGGACTTGTATTTTCTTCCTTGTTCTTAGCCATATTGTATTGTGTTTAGTTTAATTGTTACAAAGATAAAAAATAATTCAAAGTAAATGTATTCTATTTTATTATTAAATGAAAAAAATCAAATCCTTGATTTTCCCGGTCTTTTCAGGCCCTGGTATTTCAGATTTTTACTAATTTTATGTGAAAAAATCATCAACGCCTTTATTTCAGTATTTCCAGTTTGGCAAATTTCAGAAGCAGTGATTTTACACCCTTTTCGCCGAAATCAATCTCAGCTTTCTCATTACCATCGGTAAGGGTTGTTTTTGTTACTTTTCCTATACCGAAAATCGCGTGTTTCACATATGTTCCAACAGGCAGGTTTTCGTTTGTTACCGGAGTTTCGTTACTCACCGAAGCGGTTATTTTCCTGAGTTTGCGCGGTTGTGCCGGTTCGCTGAAAGTCTTTACTGCAGCTGTTCCGGATGATGCTGGTCTGAAACGGTTTCGTTCAATTTCCAGGTCATCGTCCCACCGGTTGAAGAGTGAGTTTTTATTTTGCGGAAAGCCTTCTTCTTCGTTGTACTCGAGGTATTTTTTATCAATGTCTTTAAGGAAACGGCTCGGGTTGGCGAAATTCGTCTGCCCGTTTCTGAATCTTGATTTGGAATAGCTGATAAAGCAGTTTTCCTCGGCACGCGTGATAGCCACATAAAACAACCTTCGTTCTTCTTCCATTTCACGGGGTGTTTCGGCATAAGGCGACGGGAAAAGTTGTTCTTCCATCCCGACAATGAACACACTTCTGAATTCCAGTCCTTTAGCAGCATGGATGGTCATCAGGGTTACCTTGTCGTCGTTTTCATCTTCGCCGGTGTCCTGGTCTGTAAGCAGCGAAACCTCAGAGAGGAATTCGGGTAGTGTAACCAGTTCAGCGTTTTCTTCTTTTCTTTTTTGTTCCGTAAATTCATGAATGGCTTTCAGGAGTTCCTGTACGTTGTCGACGCGGCTGAGGTTCTCTGCCGAACGGTCGTTAATCGCGTCGGCAATCACACCTGTAGTTTTCACGATGTTTTCGGCCAGCTCGTAAGCGTCAAGAGTATGAATCTGACTGGCAAATACCTCAATCATGTCTCTGAACTGTGCCAGTTTGGCAGCCGTCCCGGCGTTTACGTTCAGATTGTACTTCAGCATATCTTTCAGTACTTCCCAGATGCTCACTCCGAAGAGTTGCGCTGTATTTGTGAGCTTATCAATTGTCACATCGCCAATACCGCGCGCCGGATAGTTGATGATTCGTTTCAGTGCTTCTTCGTCGTCATGGTTTGCCGTCAGCCTCAGGTATGATATTACATCTTTGATTTCTTTGCGCTGATAGAATGATAGCCCGCCATAGATTCGGTAAGGAATGTTTTGCTTTCTCAGTGCTTCTTCCATCACACGCGACTGTGAGTTGGTACGGTAAAGCACTGCTATTTCCTTAAAAAGCAGATTGTCAGTGTCATGTAAGTTGCTGATGCTGCTGGCTACGTAAAAAGCTTCTTCAAAATCGGTCATCACGGAAGTAACCCGAATCAGGTTTCCTTCCTCTTTTTCTGAAAAAATTTTTTTCCGGATTTGTTCCGAATTTTTGTCAATCAGGCTGTTGGCTGCCTTTACAATGTTTTTTGTAGAACGGTAATTTTGCTCCAGTTTGAAAAGTGGTGCATTTTTATACGTTTGCTGAAATTTCAGAATGTTATCGATGTTGGCTCCGCGGAACGAATAGATGCTCTGCGCATCATCGCCCACCACGCAAATTCGCTCGTGCCGCTCTGCCAGTTTTTTAATAATCAGGTACTGAGCAAAGTTAGTATCCTGATATTCATCCACCAGTATATACCCGAAAATATGATGGTATTTTGCAAGTGTTTCGGGATGATTCCGAAACAGGATGTTGGTCTGGAGCAGCAAATCGTCAAAATCCATTGCATTGGCCTGTTTGCAACGGCTTGCATAGATGGCATAAATTTCACTTGTGCGGGGCACCCGCAACTGAGTGTCGGCTTTCAGCAGGTCGGTATCCGAAGCGTATGCCTGTGGTGTAATCAGGTTGTTTTTTGCAGCCGAAATGCGTGAGTGTATATTTCCCGGTTTGTAGATTTTATCATCCAGTTTCATCTCTTTTATAATGCTTTTTATCAGGCTTTTGCTGTCGGAAGTATCGTAGATGCTGAAATCTTTTCCGAACCCGACCAGTTCTGCTTCGGCGCGCAGAATGCGTGAAAAAATGGAGTGGAACGTGCCCATCCAAAGGTACCTTGAGGTCTGAAAACCAACCAGTTCGCCTATTCGTTTCCGCATTTCTCTGGCTGCTTTATTGGTAAAGGTTAGTGCCAGTATCGAAGCCGGTGATATTCCTTTTGAAAGCAGGTAAGCAATCTTGTAGGTGAGTACACGTGTTTTTCCGGATCCGGCACCTGCAATGACCAGTGAGGGACCATCAGTGAAAGTCACTGCGTCTAACTGGCTTTTATTTAGTTCGTTAAGAAAATTCATATATTTCAGATTCTGAGTTTTACCCGTAAACTCTTTATTCTACAAAGTTACAATTTTACCCTTAAATTTCAGAAAATACTTATCAACAACTTGCCGTTTGAATGAAAATAAGTAGATTTGTGAAAAATTTTACAATCCCGCCCTATGAATTTAAGTGCCCTTATTTTGAAACTTTTTGGATGGAAATCGGTTTATCGGGTTGAAGAGCCGATGAAAAGCGTGATATGTGTAGCACCGCACACCAGCAACTGGGATTTTATCATCGGGAAGTTGTACTACTGGTCGCTGAATAAGAAAGCCGGATTTCTAATGAAAAAATCCTGGTTCTTTTTTCCGATGGGTTATCTGTTCAGAGCAATGGGAGGTGTGCCTATCGACCGGAGTAAACGTATGTCGGTGATTCAGCAGATGATTGAGGAATTCAATAAACGACCTGTATTTCATCTGGCAATAACTCCCGAAGGAACCCGTAAACCCAATCCGAACTGGAAGAAAGGATTTTACTATATCGCCAGGGGTGCAGGAGTGCCCATTCAGCTGGCATATATCGATTTCAGAAAAAAAGAAATGGGCATCGCTGAAGTTTTCACTCCGGGTGAAAATGAACAGGAGGATTTTGAACATATTTATAATTTCTACAGGGGAGTGACAGCCCTCAAACCTGAAAATTTTATAATACCTGACAACACGCTGACTGCTCCGGACAAAAATCAAAAAGATTAATCCGGTCTGGTAAAAAGCTCATTCATCAGTGAGAGCCTTAGCCGAATTTTGGCTAACATTCACTATATCAATTTCTTTTCTGATAAATTCTTTCCATTCTCTGGCAATTATGAAAATAACCCTGCTCCAAACCGATATTGTCTGGGCTGAAAAAGACGCGAACCTGCGAAATACCGAAATCGCTTTGCAGGCTCTTCACGGGCAGACTGACCTGGTTGTGCTGCCCGAAATGTTCACAACCGGATTTTGTACAGACCGGCTGGAACTGGCCGAAACGATGGAAGACGAAACAGTACGTTCGCTCCGCAAGTGGGCAACACATTATCGTATGGCCATTGCCGGGAGTTTTATTGCTTCCGGCTGCGGGAAAATCTTTAACCGGGCATTCTTCGTTTTCCCTGATGGAGATATACAAACGGCTGATAAACGTCACCTTTTCTCCCTTGGAGGTGAAGATAAGCTTTTTTCGGCCGGAAATGAGCGTTTAATAGTGAATTACCACGGACTGAATATCTGCGTACTGGTGTGCTACGATGTGCGGTTTCCGGTTTGGTCGCGCAACCGCAATAATGAATATGACCTGCTGATTTATACCGCCAGTTTTCCGCACGTGCGCATGGATGCCTGGGATGCGCTTCTTCCTGCCCGGGCTATCGAAAACCAGGCTTTTGTATGCGGCGTGAACCGGGTGGGAGTGGACGGTAAGAATATTTCCTATTCCGGTCACAGCGTACTGCTCGACTACAAAGGCAATCGCCTGCTCGACTTTGATGAATACGAAAAGGGCGCAAAAACCTTCGGATTATCCAGGAAGCCGCTGGATGATTTCAGAAAGAAATATGCTTTCTGGCAGGATGCCGATGAGTTTGAAGTGAAAGGACTGTGAAAAATCCCTATTCCGGCATGTTCAGATGTCGTATTTCACACCCAGTTTTAATAAACGGAGGTTCGAAAAACTTTGTTTGAGCGATGCCTCATAAAGCTTGGTGCTGTATTCCTGAAAACCAGCCATAATCCACCACTTATCCACAACCTGATATCGGAGCTGAACCTGAATTCCGGCAGTAGCCTTGCTGAAATCGGCTGATGCACCCCTGCCACCCGTGCTGTAGATAAGCAAACCCGGGATTACTCCCAGGCTGATCGATAAATTGTTTTCAAGCAGATAATAAGAGATGGAAACCGGCAATGAGGCTAAATACAAGCTGTGATTATCCGCTTTTGAGGAAAGCTCGGGCAGAGGTACACCTTTATTGTCAATGAAATAATCGCTTTTTCTCTGATAAAAATAAGAGCTTGAAGCAGATAAAGTCTGATGAAAATTTACATTATTAAAGTCTATCCCTGCATCAAGACTGATGTTTTCCCTGTTGAAAAAATACTGGAATCCGGCAGTAAATCCTACACCGGGTTTGTTGGCGTAACTGCCTCCGTAGGTGCTGGTCCTGAATAAATAATAATCAGGCCGGTCGGATGTTATCTCGGCCAGTTGAGTGACTTTGTTTTCCGTAATCAGCGTAACATTTCCGGAAGCTTCCATAAAAAAACGGAACTGGGCTGAAAGTGAAAAACTGAGTAACAGAAGCGGGAAAAAAGCAATAATTTTAAGTTTCATTTTTTCGTAGATAGAATTTGCAATCTTAATAGTAACAACTTTTCCGGTATTGCCAGTCTGTTAATCAGGTGCCAGGTGGCATCGAATGGTCTCTTCAATGCCATCGTTATTCCGTGCATTGTCAGGCTGAAGGATTTCTCCCGGTTTCATCCAGTACAAAGTTATCCAATAAAGTTCAATCAGGAAGCATTTTTTCAAAAAGATTTTCAAAAACAAAATGCCAGCTTAGCTGTCGAAGCAGGCTGGCATTTTCTGAATTTCTGGTGATAACCGGTATTAATATCTTTTGTCAGTGGATTTTTACTTAATTATTTTCCGGTCTCAGTTTCCGGACCACGGCTCCAGTCTGCCACATTTCGCTTTCACGCAGAGCTTTCAGTTCTGCCTCCAGGCCTTCGCGGTAGTCGGGTTTGGAGTTGGTGTCGATGGAGCGCTGGGCTTCGTTACCACAGGCAACTTCTTTATACAATTTCTCAAATACCGGTTTTGTGGCATCGTGGAAAGGAGTCATCCAGTCCAGGGCGCCCCGCTGAGCGGTGGTTGAGCAGTTGGCATACATCCAGTCCATGCCTTTGGCTGCAAAGAGCGGCATGAGCGATTGTGTAAGTTCTTCCACCGTTTCGTTGAATGCTTCGGATGGAGTGTGCCCGTTTTCGCGGAGCACCTCGTATTGTGCAAGCAGAAGTCCTTGTATTGCGCCCATCAGTGTTCCGCGTTCGCCGGTAAGGTCGGAATACACTTCTCGTTTGAAGGTGGTTTCAAACAAATAGCCCGAACCAACACCGATTCCGAGTGCCACTACCCGTTCGAAAGCACGTCCGGTTGCATCCTGGAAGATGGCATAAGACGAATTCAGGCCGCGACCTTCCAGAAACATGGTACGCAGGGAAGTGCCTGAACCTTTCGGTGCCACGAGAATTACATCCACATCGGCCGGAGGAATTATTCCTGTTCTTTCCTTGTAGGTGATACCAAATCCGTGTGAGAAATAAAGTGCTTTACCGGGAGTCAGGAAGGGTTTGATACGTGGCCAAACTTCAATCTGAGCAGCGTCCGAAAGCAGATACTGGATAATGGTTGCTTTTTCGCAGGCTTCTTCTATTTCAAACAGAGTTTCGCCCGGTACCCAGCCGTCAGCCACTGCCTTGTCCCAGGTTTTGCCACCTTTGCGTTGACCAACGATTACGTTGAAACCATTATCGCGGAGGTTGAGCGACTGCCCCGGTCCCTGCACACCGTAACCTATTACTGCAATTGTTTCATTCCTAAGCACTTCCTGTGCTTTACTTAACGGAAATTCTTCGCGGGTAACTACATTTTCTTCTACACCGCCAAAATTCATTTTTGCCATTTTTTTAGACTTTTAGAAACAAAGAGCAAAAACAATGATGTATTTACCCTTTGAAGTTTGATTTGTTTATATTGCTGTTAATTCTAATTTTATATGCTTAATACTCTCTCCTCAGAACAGAATCCTGCCTCTGAATGCTGTCTTATCATTTGCTTTTATTTCAAAACGGTAATCATTCGGAGCTGTTTCCTCTTTGAAAACTGTGACTTTATCTCCGTATACGACCTCACTCATGAAATTCACATCAATCCGGTGAATGGTATGTGCCCGGTGTTCATCCAGGGTAAAAGAATCGACCATCCAGTCCAGATAATGCACGGTGTTCACATGCTGGTTAATGTCAATATCGGTGTATTTGATTGAAAAACTGTCAATTGGCTCTCCAGTGACGTTTTCCAGTTTCAGCGGACGGTCGATACCGCTTTCTAAGTTGAGCGCGTAATCGCTTATTCCTGTCATCAACTTTAACTCCATCGGGCGGCGTGTCCCGAGATTTATCATTACCCATACCGATGTGGAATTGCCAATAACTTCCCCCTTTTCATTATAAACACGGTAATTTCGGATAGTGTTCAGCGTATGAACTTCTTCAACCCATGTTTCAATCGAAATTTTTTCATATTCTGCAGGAAAATAATTCATCTCGAGCGCTAACCGCGAAAGCACCCAGGTAGCACCCAGCTGGTTGAGGTTACGCAAACCAAAACCGTTAGCATCGGCATTGTAGCCTGAAGCGGTTAATATCAGATCCATCAAATGCGAAAGTTTTACTTTCGACTGGAAATCAACGAACTGAGGAGCTACCGGAAACTCAAATTTTCCTGTTTTCATTCTTTTTTTCCTGAATTTTCCGCATTCCTTCGAGCATATCGCTCAGTCGTTCCACTTTGGAGCGCGTGATGGCGATTCGTCCTGAACGGATGAATTGCAGCACTCCGATTGTCTGACTCAGTTCGTCGAATAATGCCTGAGTTTCAGCATAATGACCTGCTTTCAGAAATACTGTGCAATCGTTGGATATTTCCAGCACGCGGATGTTGTATTTTCTGATGAAATGCTCTACCGAACCATGTTCCAGCACTTTGTCTGTTGCCAGCTTGTATAGTGCAAGCTCCTGATGTACAAGGTCTTCGTCGGTGTTGTAATATGCTTTCAGGATATCCACCCGCTTGTCAATCTGTTTCACAACTTTTTCCACGGCGTCTTCGGTGGTAAAGAGCGTGATGGTAAATTTATGTATACCCTGTAAAGCCGATGGAGAAACCGAAAGGGTCTCGATATTCAGACCGCGGCGTGTGAAAATAACGGTTATCTGATTAAGAAGGCCAACAGTGTTTTCTGAAAAAACAGTGATAGTATATAAATTAACTCCTTCAGGTTTCTGTCCGGTAGCGGAACTTGTAGTCTGATCGTTAATAATTGAATTGTTCGTTGTTTCCATTTATTTTTTGTTTTTAAATAAATCTGAATTGAATGTCCTGGAGTTTCTGATGATTCTAAGTTTTTTCGGACCTACATGATTATATTCGTTACACAAGTTCCGGCCGGAACCATCGGGTAAACCATTCCTTTCTGTTCCACTTCCACAACCATCAGGTAGGGCTTGTCGTCTTTCAGCATGTCGGCTATTGCTTCGTCCAGTTCTTCGCGTTTGGTAACTAATTTGCTGTCAATGTGATATGCTTTTGCGATGGCCACAAAGTCGGGATTATGCATTTTGGTAAACGAATAACGCTCGTCGAAAAATAGCTCCTGCCACTGTCTTACCATACCAAGAAACCGGTTATCGAGCACAATCATTTTTACACCTATTTGTTCCTGCATGATGGTTCCGAGTTCCTGGATGGTCATCTGGAAACCGCCATCGCCTGCAAACATACATACGGTTCGATCAGGCGCTCCCATTTTAGCACCGATGGATGCCGGAATTCCGAATCCCATGGTTCCAAGCCCGCCGGAGGTAACCATGCTCCGGGTTTTGGAATATTTGAAATAACGGGCAGCCATCATCTGATTCTGACCAACATCAGTTACCACAACAGCCTGGTTGCCGGTAGCTTCAGTTACCCTGTGAATCACCTCACCCATGGTGATTTCTCCTTCTGTACGATATAGTTCTTTACGTATTACTGCATCGTTCTCGTGTTTTTCATGTTCAGTGAAACTTTCAATCCATTCGGTATGGCTTGCGGTTTTCAGTTTCCTGGTCAGGGCAGGCAGGCTGTCGGCTACCGATCCCAGTACGGGTACATCCACCGGCACATTCTTGCCTATTTCAGACTGATCGATGTCAAGATGAATGATTTTTGCCTGTTTGGCATAGGTGTTCAGATCACCGGTAACCCGGTCGTCGAAACGCATTCCGATGGCAATCAGCACATCGCATTCGTTGGTTTTCATATTCGGACCCACGTTACCGTGCATTCCCAGAAATCCTTTGTTCAGACGGAAATTGGTTGGCATGGCCGACAGCCCGAGCAGTGTGGAAGCAGCCGGAATGTCGGCTTTTTCCAGAAATTCCCTGAGTTCTTTTTCGGCTTTTGCCAGAATAACTCCCTGTCCGACGAGTGCATATGGCTTTTCGGCATTGTTTATCAGGTTTGCAGCTGCTTCTATCTGGTCGATACGGATATCGGGAACTGGTATGTAGCTTCTGATAAAGTTACACGGTTTGTATTCAAATTCTATTTTCTCGTTTTGCGCACTTTTGGTGAAGTCAAGTACCACCGGTCCGGGACGTCCGCTGCGTGCTATGTAGAAAGCGCGGGCTACAGCCCAGGTAATGTCTTTTGCGTACCTGATCTGATAAGACCATTTGGTGATGGGAAGTGTAATACCTACCACATCTATTTCCTGAAAAGCATCTGTACCAAGCAGCGTAGTGCCCACCTGACCCGAAATGACCACCATCGGAGTGCTGTCAAGCAAAGCATCGGCAATGCCTGTGATGGCATTGGTGGCAGCCGGACCGGATGTAACAAGGCTGACACCCACTTTGCCCGAAACCCGCGCGTAACCTTGTGCAGCATGAGTTGCACCCTGTTCATGACGGGTGAGAATATGATTGACTTTATCGGAATAGTCGTAGAGTGCATCGAATACAGGCATTATAGCCCCGCCCGGATACCCGAAAATAGTATCAACTCCTTCAGCAATAAGTGCCCGCATGAATGCATGAGCACCGGATATTTCTTTGTTCATATCAATAATTCTTCTTGGTTTATAACATTTTTTCGGTTGCAATGTTTCACAGCTGATAATTGACAGTTTCTGCTACAGAACAGGCATTGTAAACTTTATGAATAGCAACCGGATTTCCTATATCATTCTTACAGCGCCTTTATCAGCCGAACTCACCATGCTTGCATAGGCTTTCAGTGCTTTAGAAACCTGACGGTCGCGGTTCGATGGTTTGAAGGCATCAGTTCCCCGACTGATTTCATCGTCGCGGCGTCTTTTAAGTTCTTCGTCCGATAATTTCACGTTTATAGTTCGGTTCGGTATATCTATTTCAATGATATCTCCGTCGTGCAACAATCCGATATTACCTCCGGCTGCTGCCTCGGGAGAAATATGCCCGATGGAGAGTCCGGATGTTCCTCCCGAAAAGCGTCCGTCGGTTATCAGAGCACATTCCCTGCCCAGATGTTTTGCTTTGATGTACGAAGTGGGGTAGAGCATTTCCTGCATTCCCGGACCACCTTTGGGGCCTTCGTGGGTGATAACCACCACATCACCGGCAACAACTTTTCCGCTTAAAATTCCTTCGCAGGCACTATCCTGAGAGTTGAATACTTTGGCGGGACCCGTGAATTTCCAGATATTTTCATCCACTCCGGCAGTTTTTATCACGCATCCGTCCTGTGCTATGTTTCCTTTCAGGATGCCCAATCCGCCATCCTTCGTATAGGCGTGTTGTCTGTCGCGGATACAACCTCCGGTACGGTCGGTGTCAGGTGTTTTGTAAACCGAGGTTTGCGAACCCATCACCAGGTTAAACTTTCCACCGGGTGCACTTAAATAAATTCGCTGAGCTTCCGCATCAATATTTTTCCCGGTAATCGAGTATTTTTCTATTGCTTCACCCAGTGTCAAACCGTCAATTCTTTTAATTTTCAGATTAAGCATTGAAATGCCTTCATTATCTGTTTCCCGGCTGTCAGAAGGCTGGATTGCCAGTTCTCCCATTATTCCCAGAATTCCACCTGCACGGTTTACATCCTGAATATGGTATTTCTGCGTGTTGGGAGCTACCTTGCACAGGCAGGGAGTTTTGCGCGAAATGGCATCAATATCGTCCATTGTGAAGTTTACATCCGCTTCATGAGCAATAGCCAGAATATGCAAAACCGTATTGGTAGAACCACCCATGGCTACATCCAGAGTCATGGCATTGATAAATGCGTCACGGGTGGCAATGCTTCGCGGAAGGACACTATCATCGCCGTCGCGGTAGTATTTATGCGCGTTTTCGACTATTAACCGGGCTGCATCCACAAAAAGTTGCTTCCGGTTGACATGCGTGGCTACGATGGTTCCGTTGCCCGGAAGTGCCAGTCCGATAGCTTCGTTCAGGCAGTTCATGGAGTTGGCTGTAAACATGCCCGAGCATGAGCCACAGGTAGGACAGGCTGCATTTTCTATTCGTTGAACCTGCTGGTCGGGTATATTTTCATCGGCCGATTGTACCATGGCATCAATCAGGTCGAGATGCTGTCCGTCCAGTTCGCCTGCTTCCATCGGTCCGCCTGATACAAAAACAGTCGGGATATTCAGCCTCATGGCTGCCATGAGCATACCCGGAGTAATCTTGTCGCAATTGCTGATGCACACCATTGCGTCGGCTTTGTGAGCATTGACCATGTATTCCACGCTGTCGGCAATCAAATCACGGGAAGGAAGCGAGTAAAGCATTCCGTCGTGTCCCATAGCAATTCCGTCATCCACTGCGATAGTGTTAAATTCGGCAGCGTAGCAACCTAATTTTTCTACTTCGGCTTTCACCATTTGCCCCACATCGTGCAGGTGTGTGTGTCCCGGAACGAACTGCGTAAACGAGTTAACAATCGCAATAATCGGTTTTCCCATTTGTGCGGAAGTCATTCCTGCAGCTTTCCACAGCGCCCGTGCGCCCGCCATCCGACGTCCCTGAGTCGAGGTAGCAGAGCGAAGTCCGGCTGAAACGGCTTTGTTTTTATTGTTAGTTTCCATATTGTCTGTTTGTCTTTTTTCCTACATTCCCCTTTAGGGGGGAGGGGTTATAAAAAAACCTTTCTCTTTTTTACTGAGAAAGGTTTTATGCTTTTATATACACATTAAATAAACAATACAACCGTTCTCACCTTTGATTTTTGACCAAAAGAGTAATGACGAGAACGAGTAGTATGTTAACGCTTTGAGTTGCCATTTATTTTTCTAAATTGCTTGCAAAGATAAAGCAAGATTTTGAAATATCAAATAGTTTAACACCAAAAAATCGAAAAAATTGTAAAAATGTAAGTTGAGATGCCGGTTTTGTGCTAAAAAACAGTTTGCATATCCTTTTTTATCAGATATTTTTAAACCGCGAAAATAGCAAATCAGATTACACAGGTAAATACCTGAACAAAAAACGGTATACATTGTAAAAACAATATAATAGAAATTTTCCATGGACATTGGTGTAATGGTATAGAACGGGTATATCCATTGCATACAAGTACCATAGTCTTATTTTTTATATACATAAAATAATAATAAAGCATAGGCAACACTTATATGTTACTTATTTTATAAAGTAAGTAAAATATAAGCGATAAATAAGTGATATATAAGTAATATATAAGTAATATATAAGTAACGTATATGGATGTCATATATGTGATTCGATTGAGGACAGAATACATTCAGTCTGTTAACTGCTAGTATCTCTCAGGTTAAAGTCTTGAAAATATGCTTTGTGATTAAGTTCAGCCGTCAGTTATTTATGCAGAGTGAAGTGCCTGATTATTACCTGAAAAAATATATTTTGCCAATAAAATTTATAAAAATTTGCTTTATTTAATTTGTTTTGTATTTTTGCAATTACAGATTTTTCTAATTATGTGTCTTGTTGTAATAACATGTTATCAAAATAATAAGAATGAAGCGAATCATTTACCTGCTTATAATCATTTCGGTTATTGCCTGTGGAAAGAAAAGCGAAAAGATTGGTCGTAAAACACAGATGGATAGCGTTATAGCCAAAGCGATGGACTCGTTATATAACAATCCCGGTTTTTCACGCAGTATGTTGCGACAAGCCATGAAAACGACACCGGACAGTCTGGATTTTTATAAGGCTTTGCAAACACTCAGCTCCATCTGTTTCGTAGGCGGCAACATTGATTCGGCTCAACTCACAGCCGGCCAGGTAATCGCCTTTACCGACCGGCAAAAACCCGCTGAACCAACCCACCTTTTGCGCTCATTGGCTTACAACAGCATTGGCAATTGTTTCGCTCATATCCGGAAACAGGATTCTGCACTCCATTACTACAAAAAGGCATTAAATAGTTACGAACTTGCAGGAGAGCGGGTAAAAATGCCCGATCTCTACATGAATATTGCCGACATGTACACGAAAAGTGGAGATTACGCCAAGAGTGCTCTCTATTTCCGGAAAGCTCTTTCAGTAACCGATTCATTAGGAATGGATGAACAATTCGGGTTTCCTATCTATGTGGGTCTGGCACAACTTTACATGGAGTTACGCGACTATGAACTATCTGATCATTACTTCCGTTTAGCTGAAAAGCATTATGATGAGCGTTCCCTGAGCGAACAGTTTTTTTTCTGTAACAGCCGCGGGAATTATTATTTCTTTACCGAAGAGTATGCGCAGGCTCTGCCGTGGTACAGAAAGGGAAAAGCATTGCTGATTCCAGGTGGTTACCTTTTCAACATCAATCTCGTGAATGCCAATATGGGAGAAATATTTTTTCACCTGAACCAAACCGATTCGGCGCACCAATACCTGGACGCAGCCCATGCATTTTTTTCTGGAATCAACGAACTACCTTTGCTTTATCATGTCGAAACCGTAAAAGCAGGTTTGGCTTTGAAAGAAGACAAACCCCTGCTGGCGCAAAATTACCTGAAAGACCAAGGCGGTAAGCTGAAATCAGGTATTGAACCCACTTTTATCCACCTAAGGAATAAATATATACAGGAATATTATGCCCGTACCGGAAATTTTCGTGAAGCTTATACTTACCTGCTGAACAACGTGGCGCTGGACGATTCCATCCGTTCTGAACGAACCAAGATGCGAATTGCCGAGATAGATATGCGCTACTCGCAGGATACTACGCTGATAAAGAAAGAGATGAAGATTGCTGGACAGGCATCGGATATCAGGGAATTACGATTGAGAAATCTGATGTGGGTAATTATAAGTCTGCTCATCCTGACGCTGGCGTTTATGCAATATCGCTTATTGAAAAAGCAAAAAGAGCAGCAATGGATAAAAATGCAGGACCAGATGACACGGCTTCGGATGCTCAATATCCGCAACCGTATATCGCCCCATTTTCTGTTTAATATGCTTAATCGTGAGATAAGCACAGGCGATGTGAAAAGCCGCTCCAACCTCACGGGGCTTGTAACGATGTTGCGGAGAAGTTTGGAGATGACTGAAAGTACGCATGTTACGCTCAGTCAGGAGCTTGAATTTGTACAGACCTATATCCGGCTGGAACAAGAAAGTCTCCAACCTAATTTCAGGCTGGAATGGAATGTCGAGCCTCATGTTGATCCGGGTAAAGTACTGCTTCCTCCAATGATTATTCAGATTCCGGTGGAAAATGCCGTAAAACACGCGCTGAGACCCTTAAAGGGCGAAAAAATACTGTCGGTCGGTGCCCTAAGAGAAGGAAAAGGAACGGCAATTGTGGTGAAAGACAACGGCGCAGGCTATCAGGCCGGGCAGGCAGGAACATCCTCAGGAACCGGAACGGGGCTTAAAGTGCTGTATCAGACCATTGACCTGCTTAATACGATGAACAAGGAGAAAATGGTATTCAGGATACAGGGCAATGCAGATGGATCGGGCGGAACTCGTGTGTATATTTACGTACCTGATAATTATAAGTTCAAATAAATTCGGAAACATTAGGAATTATGATAGAAAATAGACACACAGCGGTGGTAGTGGACGACGAGCCAGTATGTATCCGTAACCTGCGTGAATCGCTCAGTGAATACCCGGAAATAACTCTGACAGGAGAGGCGTCAACTGCAAAAGAAGGAATGAAACTGGTACTGAGAGAAAAACCTGATTTGCTTTTTCTGGATGTGGAATTGCCCGGTATGAGCGGTCTGGAACTGATACAGGAACTCCGGCATCGGATCAACTGGACAATGCAGGTGGTTTTTTACACTTCGCACCAGAAGTACTGGCTCGATGCACTCAGGCAGTCGGCTTTTGATTACCTGCTAAAACCGTACACTCCCGAAGAATTTGCCACAATAATGAACCGTTATTTTGACTGCACCGAACGGGGAACATCCACACGGTCGTTTGAGAAGGCATTATCGGAACTGCTTCCCTCAAACCAAAGCTTTATGGTAGCCGATATTACCGGCTACCAAATGCTTCGGGTAAATGAGGTGGGGTATTTCACCTATTCTAGGTCAAAGCGCCAATGGAGCGCTCTGCTGGCAAGCGGCAAACAAATAACGTTGGGTAGAAATATCAAATCCGAACATGTTTTATCCTTTTCAACTTCATTTGTGCAGATCAACCGCCATCAGATAATCAATATCAATTATCTTTGTTCGATAAAGGGAAAAACGTGCTGCCTGATCCCACCCTTCGATGAGGAAAAGGATCTCTATATCTCCCGCAACTTCCAGTCGCAGGTGCAGGATAAGCTGCGGCTGATTTAGGGTTAAGTTTAGCAGCGAAACATCTGACTCGCTTCAATTAATCAAAAGAGTCAGATGATTCAATGCTCGCATAAAATGATTCTTAGCTAAAAAATAATTTTTTCATTATAGCCGCTTCCGGTTTTCAGTATATATACTCCTTTTGCAGGAAGATTTAGTGTTATACTATTATTGTTTACGTGTTCATTATAAATTAATTTGCCGGACACGTTGAAAATCTGTACTGTTTCTCCTTCGTTCAGTCCTTCAACGGTGATACCTTTCGTTGATTTATAAAGTTTGATGTTTGCATTTATTGTTTCTGAAACAGCATTATAGAAATCCACTTCGACAATATTCTTAAACATTCCCCATTGAGCATTTGCCTGATATATGCTTTTCGAACCGATAGGTACCTCCAAAGTACATGAATTTAAAATTTCAACATTAAAAACTTCAGAACTTAAAACAGGTGGTTCTGTGGCTAGTACTGATATTCTTGATAAATTGGAACAATCTTCAAAAGCACCTTTATCGATAAATCTCAGTTGATTGGGCAGAGTGATCGACTGTAAAGTTTCACAACCGTAAAATACATCACTTCCTATTGATTGTAAACTTGCAGGAAGTTTAACGGATGTTGCATTTCTACACCTAAGGAAAGCGTAATCGCCAATTGTTGTTATCTCATCTGATAATAAAATTTCATCAATCCAGCTATAGAAATAGGCCCATGGCATCGAAAACATCTCTGTAGATTCATCATACTCATAATTTGGCATTTCACCCGAACCGCTGAGGGTAAGTTTTCTATCGGTTAAATCCCACTGTATGGCTCCGGTGTAACCATTGTTAATTTCAACCCATAAATACCCTTTAAACAAATTGTACGAATAGTTTTTATCCTTTCCTCCGGACAATGTTATCGTGTATTCGCCTATTGGAGGATTCTCCGGGATGTTACAGTTTATGGCAGGTAATTCATCGAGTTTATCAAATGTATCGTCGCCTTTCAAACCTTCGAAATGTAAACCAAGTTTTGGAACTGTATGACCACAGGGCATTTTATAACTTTCTGCATAAATATCGAGTGGTGCTTTTGTTATTGTTAGTTTCCCGTTCACATAGCTGAAGTCGTAGTTATCTGACTCAGCGCCACTAATTGAAAGACCATAGACACCTGCATTGCTATAAGTTGTTGCGCTCGTGGTTATTGTCGGCATTTTTTTGAGTTTGGAAGGAGTATCCTCGTACCTTAGTCCTGTGTACCAAACCGAATAATCAGGATTGGGGTCACCGTACACTTTTTCCATGTCTTTAATTTCAATCTTTAACGGTGCTTTATTTACGTTGATTGTTTTCTTTACCGGAATGGCACTATTTACATTTGAATTGCCCGGCTGGCTTGCAGTGATTTCAACAGTTCCGGCATTTAAAATTTTCAGGGTATTTCCGCTTACTGAAATTATGTTCGGATTGGAACTGCTGTAAATAATGCTCAATCCTTTATTTGTGTTTTCTGTCAAAGTAAAAGCAAAATCACCATAGGTTTTATCAGCTATATCAGGCAATGTAATGATTTGATCGGCTTTCCGAACCGTTAAAGTACGTGAAACAGGCAGTGCTTCCTGATATTTCGAACTACCGTTCTGTCTTGCTGTTATTGTAGCTATACCTGCTCCGGTAATAGATATTATATTTCCATTTGTTTTTGCAACTGATGCATTGCTACTCTCATACAAAATTTTCATTCCCATATCTGTCTTTTCGGGTAGTACAAAACTATTGTCGCCAAATGTTTTTTCCGGTATTTCAGGAAAGTTTATTGTTTGTGCTATCCTGTTCACTTCAATGCTTACAGAATTTGAAGTTGCTTTGCTGCACGGATTACTCACTTCGCAAGTATATAACCCAGCATCCTCAATGCTAACCGATTCTACAGTCAGTGTTGAATTTGTAGCGTTTGTGATTTTTACTCCGTTCTTATACCACTGATACTGATAACCTGAATTGCTGATATTGAGCGATAAGCTAAGTTTTTCTTCAACTGTCAGAATTTTTGCCGAGGCTGTTATTATAATCTCTGAAGTTAATTCATCTAAATAATCAATTTCTATGTTTGCTGTATAGCTGCTGTCAGGCAACAAAGCCCTGTATAGATAGATGCCCGGTGCTTGATTCGTTTCTTTATAAAGATATTCAGTGCAGTTTAATACCTCCCATTCTGCCGAACTCTTCAGTTTTCTTTCCCAGCGCAAGGCACAAAATGCTTCTTTCGAGAAAACTACCGTTGGTTTGTTAGCACAAAATGGTGCTTTTTCCAAATCCTTTCCGTTTTTGTCTGAAGGGTTTAGGCTGCTGATAGTTCCCCTGTTAATTTTTATGGCTGCGTCTGCATAACAGTCTGCAATTACATTGGTACCATCTGTAGACCCTATTATTCTTCCGGACCCTGTGCTCGAGCCTGAAATTGTGCTGTTTATAGCAACACACCGGCTTATTTCTGTATCTGATAAATAAGTCGTACCACAAATTCCTCCTGAATTACCCTCGGAGAATATGTTACCAGTATTCAAACAATTAGTGATTGTACTTGATTTAGCCAAACCACAAATTCCACCTGCAGCACCGCCTGAATAATCATCTGAGATAATATCTGCTTCATTTTGACAATTGGTGATTGTACTTGAAGTAGCCCAACCGCAAATTCCACCACAATAAGAATCTCCGGATACAATACTTCCTGTAATTTTTAGATTTTTAATAGTTGCATTTTCAATAATTGCAAATAAGCCTCCGAATCCCCAATAAGTATTATTGATATCTACATCTATTGTATGTCCACCCCCATCAAAAGTTCCTTTAAAAGGCAGATTGCTTAATCCGCTTCCAACTCCACTTGTAATCCCTGTCAAATCTTGTGTCAATAAGAAATACCTTCCTAAATAATAATTTGCATTATATCCTACCTGGCTTGCCAAATATTCCATATCTGCTTTTTTAGATATCAAATACGGATTGGTCTTTGTACCCGTACCACCGCTGTATTGGGCTGTTGCCTGCACTGGAAGCAGTATCAACAGGTATGTAAGGAATGAGTAAATGATGTTTTTCATGATTTCTGATTTTTTTTTTGGAAACTACTATAAAATCACTAATACTTGTTTATGTTAATTATGTATGTACGGGAGGGGCACTATTCCTTTTTTTGTACTTTATTATAGCACAAAAATAAATACAAAGATTATGATAGTCAAGTGCTGTGGATGGCCTAAGTGATTAACTGGCAGTGGGGTTGGCTTGACCTGCATAAAAAAAGGTTTGTTCAGTTGATTTTTGCGGCCGGAATGTTATTTCAATTCCTTATGGTGCGATTAAATGTAAGCAGGCATTTATTTCATCTGTACCTAAATTGAATTAGTAAATGCAACCAGAATGATTTTTTAATTTATTGGTTTATCAGAATGTTAAGCGAAGAAACCGGGGAAACTTTTTCGGGTGCAGGATGTAGTCTTCGAAAATGATT
Organism: uncultured Paludibacter sp.; assembly: GCA_964634605.1. Taxonomy (GTDB): domain Bacteria; phylum Bacteroidota; class Bacteroidia; order Bacteroidales; family Paludibacteraceae; genus UPXZ01. The sequence continues at coordinate 14,410 of CAZWLJ010000003.1, read as the reverse complement.
ACCCGCTTTTTTCGGATGTATTTCAGAGTTTCAAAACTGCCTGATTTACAGATAAATATTCAGGTATCATCCTGGTTTGTTGTAATTCTGAGATTACATACCCGGGGCGCAGGCAGCTGTCAGACAGCAAAGTAAGGCAGCAATATGTCCTCGAAATCATACAATCCGGTTTTTTCCCCTTTCAGGTGGTCGGCTACAAATAAAACTCCGTTCCCGAATGCCTCGCGTGAAATGGATTCGTGAATAAGCCGCACAGTCTGAAAAGGAAATCCAAAGATGAGCTCATGTTTGCCGACAATACCACCGGCTCTCACCGAAAAAATATCTGACTTTTGTATATCGAGCGCTTCGGCAATTTTTATAGCTGTTCCCGATATGCCTTTTTTGCCTTTGAAATGTTCTTCAATAATTTCAATATCCACATCCGGAGCAATTTTCTTCAGAAATCTGGCTGCAAAAAGCAGAAAGTTGACTCCCAGCGTAATATTCGGGCTCCAGAATACGACCGTCTGTTCCGAGAGTTTTTTCAACAGCCGGTGTTCATCCTCACCGTAATGCGAAATCGCTGAAATGATAATCAATCTGCGTTCGGCTGCTGCCTCTCCATACGTATAAATACCTGTTTCCGATGAAAAATCGATGATGATATCCACGGGATGAAGCTCGAGCAGCTCCGGCATCGTAATGGCCGAACTTGAATAGATTAATCCGGGCTCTTCAGACTCCACACCCAGTATATCGGCTGCACGCCTGTTCTGCAAATGATTACTACGCCTGAGAACCCATTCAAGGCTGTAATCTTCATGATGTAAAATGGAATTGGCAACCGCTTTTCCAGCTTTTCCAAAACCTGCTAAACCAATTTTCATAATCAGGTATTTATGTTTTGTTAATGAAAATAATAGAATCGAACAGAAATAATTCAAACTATTTCCTTCAGTTACTAATTTTTTATGAGCCATTTTAGAATCAACAGGTTAACTGTCCAGTAAACTGCGAATGCAACCACTCCGGTAAGCATGATGAATATCAGTTCCGGGATGCCATCACCCGAATCCCAAAAAACCAATCCGAAAAACATACCTGAAAACAGACAAAGAACCGTTGTGAATTCAACAAGTGTCATTCCCAATACTTTCTGCCCAAGCTGAAATCTTTTCCACAAGGGAAGAGTCAGGGTGTATTGAACGATTAATGCGATAAGGGTGGCGGCTGGAACTACAAGATTGAAAAAATCCCGGTCGGGGTAGCTAAAAGCATCTGTACGATGTAAAATCAGGTTGTACAAAGCCAGCAGCAAAAGTACTGCAGTAATTCCGGATACTGTCGGAAAGAGTGTTTCCATGATTTTTGTTTTCATCTGATTTCATTTTTTTAAATATTTCATCAGTCAGTCTGTCGTGCCGGATGCCATGCCCGAACGGTTGACTTCCCTGAAAGCTATTTCTCTTTTTGCTGAAGTCACAGACCTTGCAGTTAAATTTTTATTTATAGATGTCTGAACTGCCTCTTTCTTAATTTATAACAAGACAAAGTAGCATTTGGTTTAAATTGCAGACAATCAAGCAATTCCGCTGTGTGCCGGAATGTTCTGTAAAATTGCAGGGGATGGTTGTTCGGCAAAAGTGGCATAAGAAAATTCATTGTTAGTTGTGGAAAAATTGCATCGGAAATTAATGAGAATTCATATTAGTATTATGATGTTTTTATTGACCTGATTCAGGTACAATCCTGAAAATATTGACAGAGTGTGAACAAAAACGTTTGGATTAAAAAAACTGCAGAATCACAAAAATAATGAATGCCGGATATCAACAGAATTGATTATGAATTGTTTAAATTAAGACAGTTGTTATGTAGTATTGGTTCTGCCCCATTTTGAATCCTTTTTTTCTCATTGATTTTAACTCTCTTACATATGAATCAATGTAATGAAGAAATTTATTCTGATAATTTTAATTGTACCTTTCAGCCTGTTTTCGCAGGCGCCCACACGATACGACATGTTGAAAGCAGAGTTAAAAAAACATCTGACAGACTCGGCGCGGTATGTGTTGCTACTGACCATATGCGGCGAATATGTTAACAATAATCCTGACTCGGCAATTTTTTATGCACAGGAATCTGTCCGTTTTTCTGTGAAAAACAAGGATAAACTACCCGCCTGGACCATCTGGAATTGCAGCGATGCGCTTGGCAAAGCACTGTGGAGTGCCGGTAATTTCCCTGATGCACAGGAATATTTCTTTAGACAAACCAAGCAAAGCGAAGCCATCAGCGATACACTTGGTTTGCTGCGTGCATATGTTAACCTGGGTGGGTTGAATATCGAGGAAGATAACTAAAAAGATGCCATTCACTATCTCCGGAAGGCCCTGCCTTTCTACCACGGTCAGGCAGGTGTTACAAAGTGGTTCTTTTATTTTTTGTTTGATTACCTGTCCAGAGCATACGAAAGAACCGATAGACTGGACTCCGCACTCTATTTTGCTCAAATGAGCTTACAATACAACATCATGAATTATGGAGACAGTGCCAGTTTTTACTCAGGCATACTCTTTGGAATGATTTATTCGAAGATGGGACAGCCCTCGCTGGCGATGGAGTATTTCAGGTCTTATTTAACGGGAGCCAGGAATAATCCGACTCTGGCTAAAGGAGTCATAGATTGTTATTACGAAATGTCCAAACATTTTGAACGTAACCAGCAAACCGACTCGGCTATTCATTACGCCCGGAAATCGTACATTTTAAGTCAGAAGCATGCCTTCAGGATCGATATTCTGGATGCTTCCAGGCTTTTAACGAAACTATACACCTCCACCGGAGACATCGACAGTGCCTTCCTGTATCAGAATATTATGGTACGGACAGAGCAGGTAATGTTCAGTCGTGAGAAACTTAGCCGCATGAATATACTTGAATTCAACGAACAGCTTCACCGGAAGGAACTTGCTGAGGAGAAAATTCATCAGGCCAAAGTGCAAAAACAACGACTACAGCTGAGTGTGCTGGCTATCGTAATTATCGTCTTCATCATTGCATTCCTGCTGCTGAGCCGCAGTTTTGTTGTCAGTCACCGGTTTGTCCGGTCGCTGGGCATTGTGCTGCTGCTTATCACATTTGAGTACATCGACCAGTTGCTGCATCCGGTGATAGCCAATATGACTAATCACAACCCTGTACTGATGCTGATTATACTGGTTTCGGTGGCCGCCTTGCTCGTGCCTATGCACTACAAACTCGAAAAATGGACAAAATACAGGCTTACCGAGAATAATAAACAAATCCGGCTTAACAAGGCTAAAAAAATAATTATGGAAATGGAGAAAGAAACTCCCCTGAAGCGACAGAAAAGTTTACTTACCAAATAAATGCCTTCCAACAACCGTAAAAATCTGCCCGGCTGATTAAATTGGTTTCTTGTCGCTAACTTATACTATCAGGTTTATGTTTTCTTTGTGCTTAATCTTAATGTTACAATTTGTTTCATCAATCTGTAAATTTTGATGATGCTGATTATTTCATTTTTAACAAATAAACTTTACCTGCTTCCGTTGGCAGATCGTAAAGTTGTGTTTCGGGCAATTGAAGGGCGTTCAATTTAGCTGCCTCTGACACGATGGGCGTTTTTACCTCCGGAACATCGTAGAACGGATTTGGGTTGGCAGCTTGTGCCACTTCCAGCGCAGCTCCTCTGGCTGTTAGCAGCGTGTTAGGCACCCTGATGCGACAATTTCCGCCCAGTTTCGACTTAATTTCAACACGCTGAATCTTGCCATCGCGCCACGAAAAACTTACTTCGAAACCACCCGGAGCACGCAAGCCCGTGATTTCCCCTGTTTTCCATTCGTCGGGCAAAGCGGGTAACAAGTGAATGGAACCGTCGTGGCTTTGCATCAGCATTTCGGCAATACCGGCTGTGCAACCAAAATTCCCGTCGATTTGGAAAGGGGGATGCGCATCGAAAAAGTTAGGATATGTGCCGCCATTACGTCCCGGACAAACGGGATCGACCAGGGTCAGCTGGTCTTTGATCAGCTTCATAGCGTGGTTTCCGTCGAGCAGGCGTGCCCAAAAATTCACTTTCCAGCCCATTGACCATCCGGTAGATACATCACCCCGGTGTTTCAACGTAGTACGGGCCGCATCGAACAACTCGGGCGTAGCGTACGGTGTAATTTGGTTACTTGGATAAAGTCCGTACAAATGAGACACATGGCGGTGTTCGTCTTTCGGATTGTCCAAATCTTCCAACCATTCCTGCAACTGGCCATGTTTCCCGATTTGCATGGGCGGCAGGCGGTCGAGTATTTTTTTGAATTCAGCCATCAGTTCAGCATCTTTATTCAGCAAGCTGGCTGCTTTGATGGTTTTTGAAAAGAGGTCGAATAAAATTTGATTGTCCATGGTCGCTCCTGCGCAAATGGAAGTCCTGCCTGCAGGCGCATTTTCGGGCGAAATTGCCGGGCTTACCACCAACCATTTGTGTGTAGGCTCTTCAATCAGGAAATCCTGATAAAACTCACAAGCCGATTTCAGAATGGGATAAACCGATTCCAGGTATTTTAAATCGCCATTGTACAAATATTTTTCCCACAAATGTTGTGAAAGCCAGGCGCTACCCATGGGCCACATGCCCCAGAAAGCACCGTCGACCACGCCGCTGATGTGCCAAATGTCGGTATTGTGATGCGCCACCCAGCCATCGCAGGCATACATGTCGCGCGCTGTTTGACGGCCGGTTTCCGACAATTCCCGCACCATTTGGATGAGCGGTTCGTGAAGCTCGGACATGTTGCATTTTTCGGCAGGCCAATAATTCATTTCGGTGTTGATGTTGATGGTGTATTTACTGTCCCATGCCGGATTGGTACTTTCGTTCCAAATCCCTTGCAGGTTGGCTGGTTGTCCGCCGGGTTGCGAGCTTGAGATGAGCAAATAACGTCCAAACTGGTAATACATCGCAACCAACCCGTGATCGTAGCTTTTCGAAAAATTCCTGATGCGGACGTCGGTGGGTTGCTGTGCGGCGGGCGACGTTCCCAAATCGAAGCCGGAACGCTTGAAATAGGATTGATAGGCCGCAATGTGCCGGGCAAGCATTTTGTTAAACGGAACTTTTTCAGCGTTTGCCAAATAGTTCGAGCATTTTTCAACTTCGTTGGCAGTCAATGTTTTATAATCGACAAAGTTGGTCGCCATCGAAATGAGGATGGTTACATCTGAGGCATTTTTCACATTGATGGCGTCCGTTTCGGCTGAAACAGAACCCCCGTTGGCCAAAATTTTAGCCCGGGTGCAGAACTTTACCTGTCCTTCAACACCTTCGTGCGTGCTCGAAAGCCCTGTCATTTCAAGGGTTTTATCGTCCAATGCACGGGTTTCCTTTTGAAGCGGCCCTTGCAGGTGCACCGAGAAACTGAGTTTTTTCTTTTTGTTGGCCGTAAGTTTCACCACAATCACCTGGTCGGGCTGTGACGCAAACACTTCACGGGTGTAGGTTACGCCGTCAACCTGATAGGTTGTTTTGAAAACGGCCCTTTCCAGATCGAGTTCACGGTAATAATTGGTGAAATTTTCATGTCCGGGGAAATTCAGGATCAAATCGCCAACCACCTGATATTTTGAACCATGCAATTTTGTCAGCATGTTCTCGTTCACCATTTTTCCGGCTTCTTTGAACTCTCCGCTGAAAATCAGCTCTCGGATTTTAGGCAACGCTTCCAGTGCTTTGGGATTGTCGTTTCGCGACGGACCACCCGACCAAAACGTTTCCTCGTTCAGCTGAACTTTTTCAGTAGCGGGATCGCCATAAATCATGGCACCCAATCGACCGTTTCCTACCGGAAGTGCTTCGTTCCAAACCTTAGCGGGCTTGTCGTACCACATCTTCAGCTTGCCTCCCTTGTTTGTGTTGCTCACGCATGGCGACATATAAATGATGCCTGATAGAAGAAGGATTAATTTTTTGTGTTTCATGTTGTTGTTTATTCAGAATTTTCCTGAGATTTAATACAATTACCGGCAATAGTTACATCTGATCATCAACTTTATTTAGTCAACAGAACCTTCATTTTTGATTAATAATTCATTATTTTCACAAATACTGACCAAAATTACACAAAAAGTATATCCGGAATATTGTTTATCTGTTAATAATCGTTACAAATGATGATTTGCCCGTTTTACAAGACTAAAAAAAAGAATTAGTTGGAATTTAAACACAAACAAAGAATGCTCTCATAGCTCTTTACTGCCCGAAGTCCTTCTTTGCTTTATGTTATTCGCCGGTTTCCAAATTTACCGGTGAAAAACATACCAAAGCAATAAAAATGTATTATTTTTGCAACTCGGATACTTCAAACTTTGAAATGGCAAAACAAAACTATAAATACCTGAACAGCATCAATTCACCCGATGATCTGAAAAAAATTGATAAAAAGGAACTGCATGTTGTCTGTGATGAACTGCGCAATTTCATTATCGACGAGGTTTCAAAAAATCCGGGTCATCTCGGATCCAGCCTCGGTGTAGTAGAATTGACAGTTGCATTGCATTATGTTTTCAATACACCCTACGACCGTATTGTGTGGGATGTGGGGCATCAGGCATACGGTCATAAAGTGCTCACGGGCAGACGCGACGTGTTTCACACCAACCGCAAACTGGGCGGAATCAGCGGTTTCCCGAAAACAGAAGAAAGTGAATACGATACATTCGGAGTGGGACATGCATCCACATCCATTTCGGCTGCTCTTGGAATGGCAGTGGCTGCAAGTATGAAAGGTGAAGACCGCAAAGTTGTAGCCGTTATTGGCGACGGTTCGATGACCGGAGGGCTTGCATTCGAAGGACTTAATAATACATCGATGGATAAGAATGATATGCTCATCATTCTGAATGACAACCAGATGGCTATCGACCCGATTAACGGAGGATTTACCCAGTACCTGGTGGATATCACTACCTCCAAAGCCTACAATAAAATTCGCCATAAGGTTTACAATCTGTTCAGAAAAAGCAGATTGGTCGACGATGAAAAGAAGAATAAGATTATCCGCTTCAATAACAGTCTGAAAACAGCTTTCACTCAAAAAGACCATAATATTTTCGAAGGACTCAACATCCGATATTTTGGCCCGGTCGACGGGCATGATGTGAATAATCTGATCAGAATTCTTGCCGAAATTAAAAATTTCAAAGGTCCGAAAGTGCTTCATGTTATCACTCAGAAAGGAAAAGGATTCGAACCGGCCGAAAAATCGGCTACCGTATGGCATGCGCCCGGCAAGTTCGATCCGGAAACCGGAGAACGCCTTGTATGCAACCATAATAATGCCGAACCACCTCTTTTTCAGGATGTTTTCGGAAAAACATTGCTCGAACTGGCCAAACAGAACGACAAAATTATCGGAATTACTCCCGCTATGCCTTCAGGTTGTTCGATGAACATCATGCAACGCCGTTTCCCGGAGCGTGTTTTTGATGTGGGTATCGCCGAAGCTCATGCCGTTACTTTCTCAGCCGGACTTGCCAAAGAAGGAATGGTACCTTTCTGCAATGTATATTCATCGTTCATGCAGCGGGCTTACGACAGTGTAATCCACGATATTGCCATACAGAAGCTGCCTGTAATCATATGTCTTGACCGTGCCGGTATCGTTGGCTCGGATGGCGCCACTCATCAGGGACAATTTGATATGGCCTACATGCGCTGTATTCCCAATCTCACTATAGCGGCTCCCCGTAACGAAATGGAACTCCGTAACCTGATGTATACAGCTCAGCTGCCGGGCAAGGGTCCTTACGTCATTCGTTACCCCCGGGGAAGAGGATTCAATATCAACTGGCATAACGAGTGGTGCGAACAACCGACCGGTAAAGGCGAATGCCTCAAAATGGGTACGGATATGGCTGTGGTTACCATCGGTACAATAGCTGCAGCTGCCGAAAAAGCCATAAATACCATAGAAAATGAAACCGGCTTGAGCATCGCTCATTTCGATGCCCGCTTCCTGAAACCCCTCGATGAAGAACTGTTTCACGAAATCGGGAAAAAATTCAGAAAAGTGATTACCATCGAAGACGGTACCATCGAAGGCGGATTCGGATCAGCGGTACTTGAATTCATGTCTGAAAACGAATATCAGCCTGAAGTGATACGGATTGGTATTCCGGATGTATTTGTCGAACATGGCACACCCGAAGAACTTCACGCAATGCTTGGAATGGATGCAGAAGGAATTGCAAAGAAAATTAGCGACATAATTCACACAACGGAAAAAACCGGACTGAAAGCTTTAAATGCCACCTGTTAAATGCGTATTGTGACATTCTTTTTGATAAACAGCTTTTTTATAGGATTAACGAACCAATCAATCAATCAATCAATCAATATGAAATTTAGTAATCTTCTGATAATTGCCGGAATTCTACTGACCCGGGGATTATTCTCACAAAATCAGAATCAGCTTGCTCCTACACCTCCGATGGGTTTCATGACCTGGAATTACTTCGGTCTGAATATTCATGAGAATGACATAAAAACCCTGGCGGATGCCATGGTTGAAACAGGGCTCAGAGATCTCGGATATACCTATATTTTTATAGACGACGGATGGCAGGGTGGAAGAGATAACCGAAACAACATGATCCCTGACCCTGATAAATTCCCTTCGGGTATGAAGGCACTGGTGGATTACGTTCACAGCAAAGGGATGAAGATTGGCATTTATTCCGATGCAGCTCCGCTCACATGTGGCGGATATACTGCAAGTCTCCATTTCGAAGAACAGGATGCCCGGATGTTTGCACAATGGGGATTTGATTACCTGAAATATGATTACTGCGGTGCACCTGCCGACTGGCAAACAGCTATAGCCCGGTACGAACGAATGGCAAAAGCATTACAAAACAGCGGGCGTGATATTGCATTAGGTATATGTGAATGGGGCGACAGATCGCCATGGCACTGGGCTCGCAAAGCGGGTGGTCATCTCTGGCGCACAACGGCAGATGTGCGCGATAAATGGAAAAGCCTCCAAACGCCCAACACTCCGGGCGATTTGCATGGCTCCGGAGCAGGTATACTCGATATCCTGAATATCAATGCCCGACTGAACGAATTTGCCGGACCCAACGGATGGAACGATCCGGATATGCTCGTGGTTGGACTTTACGGGAAAAAAGGTGCTCCTTCAAGCGATTTGGGCGGAACAGGCTGTACCGACACCGAATATCAGTCGCAAATGTCGCTTTGGTGCCTGATGGCTTCACCATTGATGATTACCTGCGACGTGAGAAATATGAATGAAGCAACAAAACGCATCCTGACAAATAAAGAAATCATTGCCATAGACCAGGATCCGCTTGGAATACAGGCTGAACGAAAACTGATAACCGAAATATGGCAGATTTTTGTGAAACCGCTTGCAAATGGCGATGTGGCACTGGGCATACTGAATACATCTGAAAAGGAACAAATAGCCGATATTAATCTGAAGGAAATTGGTATTTTAAACCGGAAAAAAGGGAAAGATCTCTGGAGTGGCAGAATCCTGAATACAGTCAAACGTCTGAATGTAAAAGTAGCCCCCCACGAGACAAAAGTCTATCGGCTCTCTGAGTAAAAAACGAAATAATCGCGAATCATTTATTGTTTAAGAATCCATACGTGTAATTACATGGTTAAGCTGCAGATTCCGGACAGAAAAGGTCAGACTGATTACAATTTTATTATTTTAAAAAAAACGAACGATGAAGATAATCATAGCGGGTGCAGGTGAAGTGGGAACTCATCTGGCCAAACTTTTAGCAAAAGAGAATTTTGATACTACACTGCTTGATGAAAAGCCGGAACGGCTGACCGATCTGGAGATGAATTACGATTTGCTGACCAGAACCGGTTCGCCCACTTCCATCGAAAGTCTGAAAGAATGTGGCGTGGATAAAGCCGATTTGTTTATTGCAGTAACCCCTTACGAAAGTATTAACATGACTTCGAGCATGCTTGCAACCAACCTGGGTGCCAAACGTACTCTTGCCCGCATTGAAAACTACGAATACCTCATACCGGAGAATAAAGAGTTTTTTTCAAAACTGGGGGTCGATTACCTCATTTTTCCCGAAAAACTGGCAGCAAAGGAAATTGTAGAATCGCTGCGATATACCTGGCTGAGGCAAAATCTGAGCTTTCATAATGAAGCGCTCTTCATGCTGGCAATAAAACTTCGTGAAAACGCGCTGATTCTGAATAAAAAATTCAATACCGGATTTTTTGATCATGGCAAATACCGCGTAGTGGCAATCAACCGGAACGGACGCACAATCATACCCAACGGAGGGGATGAAATCATGGTCAACGATGTGGTGTACTTCATGACCATGAAAGAAAATATCGATTTTGTAAGAGAACAATCGGGGAAAAAAGACTTTCAGATAAAAAATGTGATGATTATGGGAGGCAGCCGCATAGCTCAAAAAACGATACAGTTCCTCCCCGGAAACATCAAGGTGAAGGTTCTGGAACGCGACAGGGACAAATGTTATCAACTGGCAGGATGCCTGCATAACGCGCTCATTATCAATGCCGACGGAAGAGATGTGGAAGCACTTCGAGCCGAAGGCATTGAGGAAATAGATGCTTTCATTGCTACAACCTCCAATTCGGAAGCCAACATATTAGCTTGTCTGGAAGCCAAACGACTGGGAGTTAAGAAAACAATTGCAGAAGTCGAGAATATAGATTATATTCAGCTGGCTGAAGAACTCGGCATAGGCAGTGTTATTAATAAAAAGATGATTGCAGCCAGCTACATTTACCAACTTACACTCGATGCTGACGTGCTCGATGTTAAAACCCTTGCCTCGGCAGATGCCGAAGTCGTTGAGTTTATTGCCAAAGCAGGTTCAAAAGTCACAAAATCGCAAATTAGAAACATCCGCCTGCCCGAAAATGTGAATATCGGAGGCATTGTTCGCGACGGAGTGGGGAGCATTGCCTACGGTAATACTCAGATTCTGCCTGGTGACCATGTATTGGTGTTTTGCGTATCTTCTGCTATTCGTAAGGTCGAATCCCTGTTTAATTAATATTCCATAAATCCAATTCACTTCACACTCTACCTGCAAATGAACAGAGATTTGAATATAAAACTGATAAGTAAGGTATTGGGCGGATTGCTGCTGATTGAAGCAGCTTTTCTGTTGTTGCCCATATTGATGGCTCTTGTTTTCGACGAAACGGAAATGATCCGTTACTATTTTTCCACCATACTGATTGCTTTGATAGCCGGTTTAAGCGGCATTGCAGCCGGGTGGAAAGCCGAACCAACTGTTGGCAAGAGGGAAGGAGCGGTCATTGTAACCTCAACATGGCTCTTGTATACAATTATCGGTGCCTTACCGTTTTCACTGAGTGGTTACATCCCAGATTTTACCGATGCCTTTTTCGAAACTTTATCAGGATTTACCACAACCGGTACCTCCATACTGAATAATATTGAATCATTGCCTTTCAACCTCCTTTTCTGGCGCTCCATGACTCACTGGATTGGCGGACTCGGTATCGTGGTCATTTTTCTGGCTATCCTTCCCATGATTGGTGGTGCAGGATATCAGCTTTTCACTTCTGAAGGTACTACTCCCACCAAGGAAAAAATTTTACCAAAGGTCAACCAGACAGCTAAAATCCTTTTGGTGGTATATTTGGTGCTTACCATACTGTGTACCGTTGCGTTGCGGTTTGCAGGGATGAACTGGTTTGATGCCCTTAATCATGCGCTTTCTACCATCAGTACCGGAGGATTTTCAACCAAACAACTAAGCATAGCCTATTTTCAGTCGCCTGCCATCGAATATGTTATTATCTTTTTTATGTTCTTTTCAGGTGTTAATTTCACGCTTTACTACTTTCTAGTCCGCTTCAATCTGGATAAAATCAGAAAAAATGAAGAGCTGAAGTATTATGTAATTGCATTGCTTGTTGCCACAGTGATAATTTTTCTGTCACATATTAACCAGAATAATTCATCTAGTTTCAGTGAACTTGAGAAATCGTTCAGAAGCAGTCTGTTTATAGTCACATCCTGCATCACTTCTACCGGATTGGCTACCGAAGATTATACGCTTTGGAATTCATTTACATGGGTGGTCATGCTTGTTTTGATGATTTCCGGTGCTTCTACGTATTCTACTTCGGGCGGTATTAAAATTTCGAGGGTTGTTCTTTTATCCAAGTTTTGTTATTATGAATTCAAGAAACTGATACACCCCAGCGCCATCATCCCCGTAAAATTCAACGGTCAGGTTGTTAAGGATGATTTGATGATGCGAATTCTGGCTTTTTCCATGATATATACAATTATTATAATTATCGGCACTTTCGTGTTGAGTTTATCCGGATTGGGATTTATCGAGTCCATGAGCGGGATGATAACATGTATGAGCGATGTGGGTCTCGGACTGGGTCAGCTCGGACCTACTCACAGTTTTTCAGAGATCCCGGTATTCAGTAAGTGGTTTCTTGCCTTTGTCATGATAGTAGGACGTCTGGAAGTTTATTCTGTGTTGTTATTGTTAACTCCCGAATTCTGGAAAAAATAAATATGCCGTTCAAATCAGAAATAAATTTCAAACTGGTATCCAGGTTAATAGGATACCTGTTGCTTGTCGAAAGCGCTGCCTTATTATTCGTTACGGTAATTACACTGATATATCATGAGAATGACGCCAGGTATTTTATCTACAGCTCTTTAATTGCGTTGGCAATCGCTTTGCTGATGATTTTCTTAGGAAGGAATGCTCCATCAAAGGCAGGTAAAAGAGAGGGTTCATTGATCGTAACTTTTGCCTGGATATTTTTTTCAGCTATAGGTGCATTGCCTTTCTGGATGAGTGGAGCCATCCCGTCCTATACAAATTCATTTTTCGAAACCATGTCCGGTTTTACTACAACAGGATCTACCATACTCAATAATATTGAAGAACTATCATATAGCATGCTTTTCTGGCGGGCAATGACTCACTGGCTTGGAGGTTTGGGTATTGTGGTTATTTCCATGGCTTTATTGCCTGTTTTGGGAATAAACGGTTCTCATCTGTTCGCAGCCGAAACTACAGGTCCTACTAAAGATAAGTTTAGCCCCAGGATTAACGATACAGCACGTATACTATTCATTGTATATATTTTCCTCACAGTTGCCGAAACCATATTCCTGCTTTTCGGAGGAATGTCTTTGTTCGACTCAGTCACTCATTCTTTTTCAACCGTTGCTACCGGAGGCTTCTCTACCAGGCAAACAAGTATCTATTATTGGGAAAATTCTCCTTATATCCAATACGTACTTGCCTTTTTCATGCTTTTATCCGGTGTTAATTTCGCTATGTATTTTTATGGTTATAAAAGAAAATTCTTCAAAATCAGAGAGAATGAAGAATTGCGATACTATATTATAATAATGATTGGGGCAAGTCTGATCGTAATGTTTTCACTCATCGACTTTTCTGATACAATCACCCTGGGTGTAATTGAAAAAGCATGGCGCGATTCATTCTTTACCATATCATCGCTCATGACTACCACTGGCTTCACTACCGTCGATTATATGACCTGGAAGCCCGTAACGTGGTTTGTGATAGCAATTATAATGTTAATAGGTGCATCGGCAGGTTCTACCGCGGGTGGTATAAAAGTCGTTCGCATAGTCATTGCAGCCAAAGCATGCTATTATGAATTCAAACACATGATTCATCCCTCGGCAGTCATTCCTGTCAGGTACAATAAAGTAGTGGTACATGATAATATTATGATCAGGGTACTTGCATTTGTAATTCTTTATCTGATTATTACTTTGGCCGGAATTCTGGTCCTGATGATTTCCGGAATGGGGACCGGAGAATCAATAGGTGGTATGATTAGCTGTATAAGCTGTGTCGGTCCGGGATTCAACACTGTAGGTCCTTCCGGCAACTTTGCAAACATTCCCGAATTTAGCAAATGGTTTCTCTCGTTTGTCATGCTGGCTGGCCGTCTGGAATTATATACGGTACTTATGATATTCACTCCTGCTTTTTGGCGTCATTAGCTAGTGGCTGACAGTCAGTCCTTTGTGTCTTTTTGTGCATTTTTATTGCAATTTTCTTTCAAAATTATTTTTTAGTTTGGATAAAAGTACATACCTTTGCACCCGCTTTTGAATGGAATAACATCGTGTTTTCGGAGTAAAACAACAGAATCGCAAGGTGCGGTTTTAGTATAGTCGGTGTTTTCAGGTTGTAAAAGATTAGTTTCAGATATGTTTTTGATTTTTACAGAATCGGAATCTGCTGACAACGAGGCCTTTGAAAAATTTCTCAAAAAAATCTTATAATTTATTTTGTGGAATGAAAAATAGTCTCTATCTTTGCA
>CAZWLJ010000002.1:0-192030 GCA_964634605.1 uncultured Paludibacter sp. | reverse complement strand
ATGGAACAGGCGAAATAGGATAACCTGCTGATTTTTTCTGAGCAGACAGAGAAATTGCCGATACGAAAAGCAGAATGATAACAACTGATTTTTTCATGGTAAAAACGTATGTTTCTGATTTGAGACAAAAATAAATAAAAAGTAAATAATCTATAGTGTAAAAATGATTCAATCGGGTGCATCGATTTCAGAATTGATAAATAAATCTCGCAGACTCGCGAACCGGAAATCGCGTCACCTTATCTACTTCACTTTCCACTCAATCACTCCGCCCGACTGGCCTTTTTGCAGTTTAGCCGTAATTTTCAACCCTGTGGTGGTTACTTTTTTAAAATTCAGACTATTGTAACAATCTTTCAAAGTAGTATAATAATCATCAGTTTCCACTTCTTTCCACTCTTCACCTGCTTTGTAAAGCAGTTTCCAGCTTTCGGGCACGCGATAATTTCCATCGTAATGGTCAAAACTCAGCCAGTAAACCTGCACATTCTGAACACTTTCGGGTTTATCGAACGCATATTCAAGTTCCACATCCACCCCTTTTTTCAACCACCAGTAATGGTAAGGTTTCGAAATATCAGCCGACGATTTGGGTTCCCACTGATCGTTGACACCATAAGTATTCACGCTGCGTGCGCGTGAAGCAATGGTTGTTTCTGGTTGTGGGCGGGCAATATTCTGCTTGTAAGGCAACCAAACGGCCATTTCGCCTGCACCACGATTATTCCATACCGAATAAGGCACTGCTGTAAAAGGCACTTCTGTTTCCGAAATTCCATCAGCGGTTTCAGTCACTTTACGAGCGGTTCCTTTCAGCACCATCACTCCATTCAGCAAATCGGCTCTAAACTCTTCTTTCAACTCTGCATTTTTCGGGATATACTTGTCAAACACATGTTTGTCGGGTTGATCGGTAGCTTCGAGGCAATATACAATCGGTCCACGCTCGAAAGCCATTTTGGCCTTATTATCCTCAACCTGTGCATTAGCAAGCACTTTCCGGATTTTCATTGGAAGCTTCAATTCCACTTTGTCGCCTTTTTTCCATTCACGGTCAATGGAAAGATAACCTTTCTCGGATTTTACCTGCACAACTTTTCCATTCAACAGAATTTCCACAGGCATATTTTTATTTTCAGAATAAAAATAAAGATCCGTAGGCACCGGACGGTTTTCAGCCCAGCCGGGAATACGGAATTTCAGGTTAAGCTTTTGTGTTTTAGCTGGACGAATGAAAAATTTCACATTACCATCGTTGGGAAAAGTGGTTTCCTGTCTGATTTCAATTTTATTCTGGCCAAACAACACTTCGGCTTTGCTTTGCGCATAAAGATTTATGTAAATGGAATTCTTGTCGGTTGCATACATATAACCCGGCACCGAAGCCATAAAACGCGTAACATTTCCCGGACAGCAGGCGCATCCAAACCATGCCTGCCGTTCGTGCTGCCCCATCGATTCGAGCGGATTGTCGTAGAAAAACTTATCGCCGCTAAGTGAAACGCCGGCTATCACGCCGTTGTACAAAGCACGTTCGAGCACATCGATGTATTTTGCATCGCCTGTAGCCTGAAACATGCGCTGATTCCAGTAAACATTTGAGATGGACGCGCAGGTCTCGCAATAGGCCGTATGATTGTGAAGTTCGTAGTCGGGACCAAAGCCTTCGCCCTGTGCCCGTGAGCCTATTCCTCCGGTAATATACAGTTTACGCGAAGCCATATTTTCCCAGATTCTTGCAAGTGCGTTAAAATATGCAGTATCGTTGGTAAGCGCTGCCACATCGGCCACTCCGGAAAATAAATAACCCGCACGCACCGCATGACCTTTAATTTCCTTTTGTTGCAAAACGGGCATATGATCCTGACTGTATTCGCTCAGGTGATGTCCATCGGTTCCACGTCCGGTTTCCTCCACAAAATATTTGGCCATGGCAAGATATTTCTGATCACCTGTAACTTTATAAAGCTTTGCAAGTCCCATTTCTATAATCGGATGACCCGACGGACGATGAATTTGCCCTGCATTCGGACCAAAAACCTGACAAACCAGATCGGCATTTTTAATGGCTACATTCAGCAAAGTGCTTTTTCCGGTCGACTGAAAATGTGCCACAGCGGCTTCGTAAAGATGACCCGAATTATAAAGTTCGTGGCTGTTTATTTTCTCCCAGCGCGTATTTCCCCACCAGCCCGAAAGCCTTGTACAGCGATTTGTGACACAGGTGGTCAGATATCCATCAGGCTCCTGAGCCTTGGCGATCAGATTTATCACACTGTCAAGATAAGCATCGAGTTTTTTGTCATATTTAGCCGCCAGAGCATACGAAGCACCTTCGATAATTTTGTATGGATCGGTATCGTCGAACGAAAAATCGCCCTTATGCTCCCCTTTAATAAGTCCGCCTGCCAATGCAAAATTATCGAAACGCCCGCTTTCTTCCGACTTTCCAAAAGCAGAAGGAATGGATACGGTTCGGTTTGTTTCGATACGTGGTGCCCAAAACTGGTCGTTTAAATGAACGTGATTAAACGGAACCGGATTAATACCGCCATTCTGCGAAAAAGTGAACTGACTAATTGCCAGAAGAAATAAAAGTTGCCTGAATTTCATTGCATCATTTTTTGGATTATCAAAAATAATCACAACATCTCTTTTACTAAAGACATTGGGGAGAAATTTTCAAAATCATACTAATATCTGACATTTTTTCGCACCTTTTTTGAGAATCACTTTTTGTGTTAGCTTTATATTTCAATAAATTACTTTTAGGAATGTGCGAAAATTTCTTCCGGTTAAAAATATTCTGCAGATGATTTTGGATGTTATTTGTTTGGATATAAGACTTTTAATTTTTGCTGATGTGATTATTTTCAGGAAAGTGTGTTTCTGATGTAATTTTTTGTCCGTATTTACGACTAATGGTATAAACAAATAATAAAGGATAGGATTAATTATCGGATTTTTTTTTCAAAAACATCCTGGATATCGATGCTCTGATAAAAAGTTACAGGGAAACTAATAAAGCCGGGTAAATTTCAGAAATAAAACATCCGGCCACGACAAGCCGGATGTTTTATTGAAAAACACAGGTTTGGGAATATGTAAAATCAGATGTTTTTTCTGAACAAATATCAATAATCCGTGCCCCACATGCCGAAAGTGAAGCTAAAACACAAGAAAAGCATTAAAATTTCCATTTCACCAGAAACCTGAAATCGGTTTTTCTGTTTCCGGGAATTTCCTCGTTGCCGCTGCTTACGGCTGTCCGGTCGTCGGCATATACGGTTTGGGCAAGTTTGAGCCACAGAGAAAGATTTTTTCCGGCATCGTAACGCAGGTTCAGATAGTACCTGCTGCCCGGACCATAAATCATGGGAACCGAGAAAGCATACAAAATATCTTTTTCGTAGGTATAAAACCGGTTTTCGAAATTCCGTGCATCAAAAACTAGGAAACGTGCATTTACGCTGAGCGGTATTTTCTGAAATTCATAGCTTACATCCTGTAAGGCCGAGAATCCGTACGTCGGCTTGTTGATGCCGTCATCAAATCCGTTCACATCCAGCTGATTTTTGAAATCAAAATTTCCGAATGAATAATTCAGTTGATAGCGTGCCTGCCAGCGGGGCTGCTGAAGCACCAAGGGCAGGATACTGACAGTATCGGAGTAGTTGCGTGCCTTTGTCTCGTGTTTGAAACGCCAGTACATCGCAACATTACGTCGCGGAAAATAATCTGCCTGAACCAGATAATCCGAACCGGCAGACGGGGCGTCAACCCCGAATTTATTCCATGCAAACGTGTAACTGTCGGCATAAGCAGCTACTTTCCAGTATTTCACAGGTCTGATTTCGGCACCCGCGTAAAATCCGGTTTCGTTGTTCACCCGCGAAGTTTCGGAGAAGGTGTTGGCAAACAACGCATCGTACTCTTTGGAAAAATAACGGTGTAATGCTACCAGACTCACACGTGATATGGGACTGAAATTGAGTCCGTTGATGGTGGCAAGTGCCTGTTGATCCGTCATGGCGGTTTCACCGAAGATGTTGAGTTTCTGCCACCGCAGGCGGTAGTTGACGCTTGCAGCCAGCTGGTCCCTGCCCCGGAAATAAAAACGGTTGTAAACCGCATCACGCGGTTGCAGGCTCTGACTGAAGTGGTTATACACAGCCGTAACACCTGCCTGAAACCAGCTGTGGGTGTAAACGATGTTTGTACCGGCGGTTTGCTGGTTCACCGTATTCTTCTTTTGTAAGTCGCTGATAGTCCGGTGCAGACCACTCTCATTGATGCCCGTAAACTGACCGTTCACCGTATCACCGTCAATCATCCGGTTGGAGTAAAAGGCCGTAATATCCACTTTCCCCAACCGCAAGGTGGCGCCGGCGCCTCTCAGAAAATCAGTCTCGGAAGTGGAGCTGAATTTCTTCAGTCCGTTGCTTTTGGGCGTTACCTGCATCACGTACGACGATTTTCCCAGGGAGAAATCGGTACGCATCACCAGTCCCTGACCGAAATTAGCCCTGAAGTCACCCAAAACCAGGGTTTTAATTTTACCGAGGTTTCGGAGTTCCAGGTGTGCAGAGTAAAAATCGTACCCTTTGTGCTGTTTACCCCAAAATTGTTCACCGGCATCTTTTTCACCGGTTATGCCAAAATGAATCCGGTCTCTGTACCTGAAGCGGTATTTCAAATGATTGTAGTAGGGATCACCCACGTATTTACGCGAAGTTTGTTCATCAGCTTCGTTCTCTTCTTCGGGTGCAAACCGGTATCCTTCCTTGGTTTCAATCCCTTTATCGAGCCGGAAATACAGTTCGTTTTTTCCGTATTTGAAAACATCCTTCAGTATTATCGGTTGTTTCCCGGCCTGTGAGTCGCCCATCGACACGAAAGGAAGCATCCGCCTGATGTCAGTCATGTCCAGACCATCCACGAGCTGCAACTCGTAAATGGTTTGCATCGGACCATTTTTGTAGAGGTAATAAAGGATATTGTCAACCTGCGTATCGGATAAAAATTGTAGTTTGTCCAGTTCTTCCTTGTTTGTGGAGTTCAGGTTGATCGGATTTTCGGACAATGCAATCAAATCGTCAAAGAAATTGGTAAAATCAATTTCTGTTTCCGATTCTTCCGAAATTTGTTCGTAAATATCGGCAATAATCTGCTCGGCCGAACTTACTACTTCCTGCGCCTTTAATCCGAACGGAGCAAGCAGAATAGCCATTGCAAGTATTATTTTGAGCAATAATCTCATTGGTGCGAATTTAGAAACGGTATTTCAGATTTGCCACAGTGTTCAGACCCAGCAGCGGGTGCAGTTCGCCGTTCAGATGGAAATGAAATCCTCCCAGATGTACGCCAATACCCAGGCAGGGAATCAGGTAGTCGGTGCCGTAGGCTCCGAGTTTTACCGTAAGTTCCCGGATCATGGTGTATTCAAAACCCGATGCAAACCGGAAATTGCTGCTCACTTCCTTATCTATTTGGGTGAGCCAGATCAGGTTATCGGCAAATGCATAATTGGTTCCGACGCTGAAAACCGAAGGAATTCTTTTCTGGCTGAATTCGGTTTTTATATTCGATTGAAAAGGATTAAAGGTGTGAAATCCGACGGTGAGTTTCGGTAAAATGGCGGAAGCTACTCCAAACTGAGCCAGCAGAGCGCCCCTGTAGCGGCTCTCATCGTGACCCGCAAAATATGCGGTGTAATAATCAAACTGAACGCCCATGGAGAATTTATCGCCGAAATTGCGGGCAATACCCACTCCGGTAAGCATTTCGTTGTAAAGCGAATACCCCTGGTACGAGAAACTAAGCCCTACATTCACATACCGGGCATTAAATCCGGCCTGAACACTCCTGGTGCTAAGTTCTTTCATCATGAAACGGTTCTCGTACTGAGCAGCTACTTCAATATGCTCCACATGAGCAAGCGCTGCTGTATTCTGAAAGGCGCTCCATTCGGTGAGTACGGCTGCCGAAGCACCGGCAGTGGATACAGATGATGCCACAACCGGAGAAATCTGTGCAACAGAGCCTGTAAAGTGTGCAGCGAGCAGAATTGCAAAACTAAAACGTTTCATAATTATTAAACATGTAGTTGGTTCAGATTCGGGTCATTACCTGTTTCTTGTGTTAGTATCAGGCCAATAAAATTTTCCAAAAATAAGCAATTTTTCGAAATATTATACAGGTTAAAATAATAAGTTGGAATAATAATTGTTGTAGATTTATAGTATGTTTGCTATTATTTCGCACATTTTGTATCTTTGTGGTTCATTTTCCGGCAATGAAAAAATTTCTTTTTTTAGCAATAATACTCACATCAGTATTTCCCCTGTCGGGGGCTTACGCTCAGATAAATGTCGACCTGACTCCTCCGGGTACACGACCGACTGCCTATGCTATGATGGAAATGGTGATTGAAAACGGGGATACGATTTACCAGGACAATTTACGTGTACTGTATGTTTACCCGCCGCTGGTATTCAGAAGCAGCAGGCAGGAGAAATTTTACTGGCGTACTGTGCGCGATGTGAAAAAGGCGCTTCCCTATGCCCGTATGGCGTCGATAGAAATCAACCAGCTGAACCGCGACTTGTTTTATATGACCGACAATGCAGAACGCAAAAAATACATCAATGCTTTCCAGTCGCGCATCTTCAAACAATACGAAAAACCACTCCGCAACCTGACAGTCAACCAGGGGAAAATGCTTATCAAACTTATTGACCGTGAGCATGATATGAATACATACCAGATAATAAAATCGTATAAGGGCAATATGCCTGCTATCTTCTGGAATACGATTGCCTTGTTTTTCGGTTCCGACCTGAAAAGCGAATACGATGCATCGGATAAGGATCGCATTGTGGAAAGGGTGGTGACTCTTGTAGATGCCGGTCTGCTTTAATATGTCAGAATTAAACTCCCCTAATACCTTTTGAATGAAATTATTTCATATTGCCAAACTGGTTGTTTTCCGGAAAGACAGGCTTAAACTCCGGAGAAACCGCATCAGGGAAGAAATGCATATCCTGAGAAAGCAACTCAGTGATGAACAGAAAATGAATGCAATGGAGAGTGTGTTCAAAAAAATTGAACAAACGCATGATTTTGAATCAGCAGGAAGTATCATGATTTACTGGTCTACTTCAAGCGAACTTCCCACTCATACCTATATCCGGAAATGGAGTTCAGAGAAAACAATCCTGATACCTGAAATTGGTGGCAACCGCCTGACTCTCAGGAAATACAATCCCTCAGTTTGTTCTGCCTCCGGAAAATCTGAAGCCAAAGTGACAGCAGCCGATGCATATACAGGCAAGATAGATCTGGCTATTATTCCGGGCGTGGCTTTCGACAAGAAAAGAAACAGGCTGGGACGCGGGGGAGGTTATTATGATTTATTCCTTACAACCAGGAATGTACCTACCTACGGAGTCGGATTTGATTTTCAGATTTTCGAGAAACTGCCGGTAAAGTGGGGTTCGATGAAAATGAAAAAAATTATCACTCCCGGTCGTATCATCGGGTAAAAAAGATCAGTCTGCTGGTGTGAGTATCTTCTCGTTCCGGCGGTAGTAATACACCAGCCCGAATTTTCCGCATTTAATCAGTTTCTGGTAAGGTGATTCGTCCTTGTAGTAATTCTCCACCTGATTCCAGATATCCAGGATGATGGCATCGCCGATTTTCCGTTGTTTAACCAGTTCTTCCCAGTTGCGCGTAGTGGTAGCCTGATAGAGTTTCTGATTGGATTTGTATTCCCTGAAAACCTCAAAATGTACCTGTACTTTTGCAATGGTGGGGTTATAGATAGGTGATCCTCCGTTGCGTATCCGCTCATTTTCTCCTTCGATAATATTCTGACCCCACTCCTGCAGTGCCGATTCGGTAGTAAGATCGGGCACATGATGCGAGTCCGGATTCAGGTGGTAGATGAGTTTGTGCTCTTTCTTGATATCGCCCCTGATTACGGCCAGATTGAATACCTGAATAAAATGAGAAATGTACATTCTGGCATTGTATAATACTTGCTGGTATTGCTTGTTGGCGTTAACCTGGCTTTCGAGGGTTTGTTTATACAGAAACAGCTGTTTTTCGAATACATTCAGAAAATTTTCTGCTTCACGTATCGATTTGAAAGTGACTACCTGCTCGCTGAAATTCTGCTGTCCGGCCTGTTTTATGGCAGTTCGTAGTGCTCTGAGTCTGGACTGGTCAGTATTTGGTAAACGGCGGTAGGGCATTTTTTTATCGTGAGAATGAAATGTAAGTTTGAATAAACTGATATTTAACTGCAAAAGTACGAATTTTAATCTTCTCTTGACATCAATTTGCCGACTAAAATTCTCAAATTTTCTTTACGCTCTTCCGGAACTTTCACTTTATCGAGATTGGAAATGGCAAGGTTCTGGTAGTGTTGTATGGCGTCTTCACAGATTTTTTTCACCTCAAGACGGTTGTAAATATCAGTTACAGCCCTTATCTTTTTGTGCAGATATTCCTTTTCATTGTTTCCGATCCAGTACAGCAGCTCTTCCCTATCTTTTCCAGCCGCCATTTTCAGAGCATTAATCAGCAGGTAAGTTCTTTTGTTACAGATAATATCGCCGCCGATTTTTTTACCAAAACTCGCTTCATTGCCGTAAACATCCAGCAAGTCGTCCTTTAGCTGGAAAGCAATACCGATATTATTCCCGAATTCACTGAGGAAGCTGGCATCTTCCTCGTCCGAACCACCTATGAGAGCGCCAATTCTGCATCCGGCGGCTATCAGAACCGCCGTTTTCAATCGTATCATTTCAATGTATTCATCCACTGTAACATGCTCGCGGTTTTCAAATTCCATATCGTACTGCTGCCCTTCGCAAATTTCGGCAGCTGTTTTGGAAAAAATATCAAGAATTGGCTTCAGCTGTTTTTCGGGTGTTTCGGCTATCCATTTGTATGCTTCTATCTGCATCACATCACCTGAAAGTATAGCCGTATTGTCATTCCACATCTTGTGTACTGTTGGTTTGCCGCGCCGTACATCTGCCCTGTCCATTATATCGTCGTGAAGGAGGGTGAAATTGTGGAAAATCTCCAGCCCGATAGCCGGTTTTAAAGCCTTCAGGATATCCTCCGTATATAGATTGCCCGCCATCAGCGTGATAGCCGGACGAAGCCGCTTGCCGCCAAGTGAAAGGATATACTTTATCGGTTCGTAAAGCCCTTTGGGCTCCCGTTCCCAGTTTATTTGCTCCACTTCTTTATTGACGATGGCTAAAACTTCGTTGAATGTGTACATAGTTGATACAATAATTGATTGCTACCTGGTTAATTTCTAAATGGCGTAAGCAGGCTGATGTCTCGTTGTGACAGATTCAGACCCTGCTTTTCAATTCATCTTCAATAATATCGGTCATCACATCTTTGATATCCAGTCCGGCTGCCCGTACCTGCTGCGGAATAAAACTTGTAGTGGTCATTCCGGGTGTTGTGTTTACTTCCAGCAGATTGATTTCCTCGTTTTCGGTAATGATATAATCAGCGCGGATGATGCCCTTACAACCCAGAATCTGATAGATAGCATCGGTTAATGCCTGTATCCGTCCGGTGAGTTCGTCCGAAATGCGGGCGGGAGTTATTTCTTCCGACTCGTGATTGTATTTGGCTCCGTAATCAAAAAATTCATTGCCTGTTACTATTTCAGTTACCGGAAATACCACCGTTTTTGATCTGGTTTTATACATGCCGCAGGTAAATTCATTGCCTTTCACGTATTTTTCGATGAGCACTTCCTCGCCTTCACTGAATGCCTTTGCAATTGCCGGCTGAATGTCGGATGCTGTTTTTACTTTCGTAACACCAAAGCTGCTGCCTCCCACATTGGGTTTGATAAAACAGGGTAAACCCACTTTCTCAATCACTTCTTGGTCGGAAATAGTGCTCGACTGACGCAGTAACACTGATTCGGCAACCCGTATTCCGAAACCTTTCAGGTACTGGTTGCATGTGAATTTATTGAATGTAATAGCCGAAGAGAGCACATTGCATGTGGAGTAGGGTATGCCGAGCAATTCGAAATAACCCTGCAGAATGCCGTTTTCACCCGGAGTACCGTGTATGGTGATATAGGCAAAATCAAATACCGTTTTTTGGTTTCGTACCGTAAAGCTGAAATCGTTTTTGTCAACTGGGTATTTTTCCGTTTCTGAAAGTTCCGCCTGCCACAGTTTCCCCACCATGGTAACGATAATGCAGTTGTATTTTTCAGCATCAATAAACGATTTGATTCCGGCAGCGCTCCGGAGCGATACATGAACTTCGGAGGAGTTGCCTCCGGCTATGATGGCAATGTTTCTTTTCATTATTCAGCGTATTGTTCTTATTGTTGAAGAAGCAAAATTACTACAAAAAATTATTTCCCGACAGTGTTTGCGTGATTTATTATTCGCTCACACGCCAGGTCGGCGCTGATTATTGCCATGGGCAATCCGGCGCCGGGTACGGTGGAGGCTCCCACGTAAAAAAGATTGCCGAACTGCTCGTCGAAATTGGCCGGACGAAATGCTCCAATCTGAGTCATTTTGTGCGACAATCCCAGTCCGCTGCCTTTGTACAGATTCATCCATTCTTCCCACTCTATGGGTGTGTAAACGGTTTTTGTGATAATGTCAGGAATGATATCCACGCCTATCCGTTCAGAAAAATCGGTGAGAATGCTGTTCACTATTTCATCACGGTCGTCCCAGTTTTCCTTGTATTGCCTGCTGGGCACCGGGCATACAAAAAACAGGCTCTCGCAACCATCAGGGGCACATTCAGCGTTGTGTTTGGAAACCACATTGACGTAGTAATATGGTTTTTGCAGCGTATCGGGATTTTTCAGCACATTGCCGGCATACTCCTCGAAGTTGCTTCCGAGGTAGTAATTGTGGTGATTCACCTGAGGCAGTTTTCGTTTTATGCCCACGTAAAAAGTCAGATAACCCATTGTCCATTCCATTCTGGCTAATTTCCGGTCGGAATATTTCGGTCGTTTCAGCACCTTATTCCGGAATACGGCGGCATCGGCGTTTATCAGAAAAATGTCGGCTTCGTACGTGTTACCGTTTTTATCCGTCAGTTTCTTTACATTTTTCCCATCGTGCTCTATGTCAACAATTTCAGTGGCATAGCGAATTTTTACCTGTTGTTTTTCCAGTTCTTTTACTATCCCCCTCACGATGTTGTACATTCCGCCTTCCACGTTGTAGTAACCATCGTGGCGGAATTCCGTGTACGAAAGCAGGCTGTAGATACCCATGGTGTCAAACGGCGTTCTGCCCAGAAAAAATGCCACCAGCGACACGATTTGCTGTGCTTCTCTGGAAGTGAAATATTTCTTCACATGTCCGTAGAAAGATTCAAAAAGTACCGGAATATGCACCGGATTGACCCGCATGAGCGTGGTGATGTAGTCAAACAGGCTGTCGAAATTGTTTTTTATAACCAAATCCACCGTGTCGTGAAACAGGCTTCCCGATTTTTTCAGGTATCGTTCCATTTTTTGTTCAAAGTCGGGTTCGATGCCTTCAAACTGTTCGGCTAATTTTTTGATGTCTTTGTACAGGTGATAGGTTCTATCACTTCCCTTGAAGTTGACGGAATAAAGCGGGTCAAGTTCCACGAATTTGAATGGCATTTCGATACCGCATTTGTCCATAAATTCCCTGAAAATGTATGACATGCTGAAAAAACTGGGTCCTGAATCAAATGTGAATCCATCTGCCCTTACCTGATTCAGTCTTCCTCCGGCCTGATTGTTTTTTTCCAGGATTTCCACTTCGAATCCTTTTGCCGAAAGAAGTAAACCACTGGCTAATCCTCCTAATCCGGCACCTGCGATAATTACCTTTTTTCTCATATGATTATTTTTTTGTTGTTTTTGAAAGGAATTTTGGATACAAATCATTTTTTACCCACGTAAACTGGGGTGCAATGCTCAATATGCGGGTGTAATACGCGTCAGCTTTTTCGTTGTTTCCAAGATACTCGTATCCCCGGGCAATCTGTGTAAGCAGGTTCAGATGATTCCAGTCGTTTTTCAAATCGCCTTTTTCCATGAGTTTCTCAGCTTTCAGGTAATACTCCAGCGCTTTCTTTTTTGACCCGCCAAATACTGCCGGCATGTAATACTCGATATTTCCGAGCTGAATGTAGCCAAATGGATTTCCGGCATCAGTTGTTATTGCCAGTTTGGCTGCATCGATGCTTTTTCTTCCCCAGAAAGGGGCTTTTGCTTTGTTCAGCCCTATTTCAAAACCATAAAAGGCGGATTTATAGCCATACAGCATGCTTACTTTGTATTTCCTGTCCATCAGTTTCTCAATCCGCTGCTGACCTCTTTCGATGTACTTTTTGGCTTCAGAGGTTTTTTTGTAGCCGATGCACCAGCCTATATAGCCATATTCATAGTTGAGCAATTCCATTTCTCTCTCCTTCGTCTTTGCGGTTTCATCGTGCATGGCATCGATGGTTTTTTTCCACAGGGACATGTTAGTGCCGGTGTACGCACCGTAAATAATGTTTTTTTCGTTGCCTGCACCGTACGTGTAAGTAGCTGCAAATAGCATCAGTAGGAGTACAAATCGTATTTTCATAAGTCTTTTTTTATCTGTCGGTATGTTTCAGTCAGTATTGTTCAAGTCCTTTTTTAAATCGTTCGAGTGCGCGGTTACGTGCCACAGCATGGTCGATGATGGGACCCGGATAGTCACTGGTATTCAGTTCGGGTATCCATTTTTTTACGTATTTCATTTCCGGATCATATTTTTTCTGTTGTTCTGCCGGATTGAAAATGCGGAAATAGGGCGCAGCGTCGCATCCGCATCCAGCTACCCACTGCCAGTTCCCGTTGTTGGCTGCCAGGTCGTAGTCCAGTAGTTTGTTTGCAAAATAGGCTTCACCCCATCGCCAGTCGATGAGCAGGTGTTTGGTCAGGAAGCTGGCTGTAATCATCCTTACGCGGTTGTGCATTATTCCGGTGCTGTTCAGCTCGCGCATTCCGGCATCCACTATCGGGTAACCGGTTTTCCCTTCGCACCAGCGCAGAAAGTGTTCTTCGTTGTGCTCCCACTGTATGTTTTCGTACTTAGCTTTGAATGAAGCTGTGACTACCTTCGGAAAATGAAACAGAATCTGCATGAAAAACTCGCGCCAGATTAATTCCCTGAGATACACTTCGCTCAGATTTGCTGTCTGTGCAGTCAGTTCACGGATACTTACAGTTCCAAAGCGCAAATGTACGCTCATTTTTGAAACTCCCTCTGCCAGATATGGAAAATTGCGGGTGTTTTCATAATTTCTGATTACCTCTTCGCTGATTGCAGCCGGTTCGAACGGGTTGTCCGTGCTCCTGAATCCGGTTTCCTCCATTCCGAAATTTCCCGGGGTGAATTTATGCAGTTTATCAAGATTTTTTTCCGAAGGATAGTTTTCTGTTTCTTTTTCCCTGAAACGGGTTAACCACCTGTTGGAATAAGGTGTGTAAACGGTGTAGGGATTTCCGTCCGGTCTGGTGATTTCATCGCGGTGAAAAATCACCTGGTCTTTGAACGAATGGAACGTTATGCCGTATTCGTTCAGCAGAGATTTAATTTTTTCGTCTCTGCGAATGGAGTATGGTTCGTAATCTTCGTTACAGTAAACCGATTTGATGTTGTGAGTATTGATTAATTGCAGAAAAACCACTTCGGGCTTACCGTAATAATACTGAATTCCTGACCGGTGGCTGGTATGTAATTCGAGGTTCATGCTTTCCAGTGCTCTGAAAATAAAATCAATCCTCTTGTCGCGCTTGTCTTCCAGTTGATCAAGGATATCCGTGTCAAAAATGAAGACAGGCATAACATTGCTTCCCGATATCAGCGCCTGGTACAGTGCGTGGTTGTCGTTCAGCCGCAAGTCGCGCCTGAACCAAAACAGGACTATTTCGTGTTTCATGTTCATATTGTTCTCTCTTTCCACCGGAATTGGTTTTTCGCGTTTTTCAGAATGGACTGGCAGATATACATTCCCAGCATGGTTTGCTGAGGGATTAGCAATAATAAGTTATGAAAAATGTTCTGACGTGATGCCAGCGATACTGCTGCGCGCGTTGAAACCACCAGTGCGCAGTAAAGCAGCAGCAACCATTCATTGCCGGCTATCAGTACGGGAAATATTCCCAGTGTGGTAACCGTCCAGAAAAGCACTGCAAGCAGAGTGGAATTACCGAAAAAGTAAGTTACATTCTTGGCAAAACCATCCACTGCTTCTGTCAGGTTGTGATACATCCGGCAACTTATTTGCTCCACTCCGGTGAGGCAACTCACTTTGCGTCCCCGGGCTTTCAGGTAGCGGGCTATCTCGATGTCTTCGGCTCTGCTTTTGCGGAATTTTTCGTGCGGCATTATACCGCGGTATGTTTCAGCTCTGAAGAGCATGCATTGTCCGTTGGCAGCCGAAAGCGACGAAAATCCTGTAAGCCGTACCAGCGGAAGCGGGAGCAGGGTGAGCAGTATGTAATGCATCACAGGCACAGTCATTCTTTCGTGCAGGGTCACCATTTCCTGGGTAGGAAAGATGCTGAGCAAATCAGTTTTATTCCGTTTTACGTAGTCTGTTATTTTGTTTATCAGTCCCTTGCTTATCCTTACATCCGCATCCAGAAAAAGCAGATATTCGCCTGTGGCCTGCTCTGAAAGTTTGTGGCACGCGTGGTTTTTACCTAACCAGCCAGCCGGCAGGCACGCAGATGATATTAACCTGATTCGCCTGTCACCCGCGGCACAGGATCGAACTATCCCGGCTGTCCGGTCGGTCGATTCATCGTCGTAAATGATTATTTCCCTGAAATCATCTTCCACCGAGAGCAGGTCGTTCAGCAGCTTGCCGATATTCCTTTCTTCGTTGCGGGCCGGGATCAGGATTGACACATCATTAGCTGGAACACAGGTATCAGAGCGATGGTTTCCGGAAAGTTTTTCCTGAAACAACCAGTTTGAAAGTGCTACCAAAAACTGCAGCACTGCAAAACCAAGGACGATATAAAGGATATAATTCACTGCCGGAGTTTTTTTGCCGGGTTATTGAGTTTGTTGATGCTGTTTCTCTGATTTTGCAAATTGTTTTTTCAGACATTCAGCATAAAAAAGGTTGTAAGCCTGTTCCATTTCTTCGAGGTTGTAAGCTCCGCTGTAATTTTCCGCATACACCGATAAAGTGGGCTTCGACTCTGTGAAACAGTCCACCAGGTTGGCCGAGAATACAACCTGAACTTTTCCTTCCCTCTCTCTGAGAATTATTTCAATGCCTCTTTCAAAGTTAAAATGATGCTCATGCACAGAGTGCAATCTGCCTTGAGGATACATCAAAAGCATGTTTCCGGCCTCATCAAGCAGGCTGGAAGCGTACCGGATGGATTCCACCACCGATTTGCTTCCTTTGCTTACAGAGAATGCACCGGTATAATTAAAAAAGCGATATTTCAGCAACTGGTCTTCCAGCATCATGAAATGAAACTTTCGCTTCAGCACGGTCAGATTCAGATACATGCCCCAGAATCCGTCCCACCAGCCTGTGTGATTGCCTATCAGAAGCACAGACTGACCGTTGTCCGTGAAATGATTTTCAGTTTCCACCGTGTGAAATCTTGTTTTCAGTAAAAACCGCGTGTAAAACTGAAAAAACGGGTAAACGATAAAATGGTGTCTGGATTTCAGCATATTAAAGTATCCGGATTAGAACAAAGAAAAGAGATTGAATGATCAGGATGGGTAGTGCCATCTTATTGTTTATCTCTATTCGCGCAAAATATTTCACACTATGAAACACCACGGCCATCAG
This sequence comes from uncultured Paludibacter sp., assembly GCA_964634605.1. Classification (GTDB taxonomy): domain Bacteria; phylum Bacteroidota; class Bacteroidia; order Bacteroidales; family Paludibacteraceae; genus UPXZ01. Next base: position 176,166 of record CAZWLJ010000002.1, on the reverse strand, counting down.
TCCCCATATCAGGTAATTTTGCACCGGAATGCTACCGCCTGCCCATTGCCACATATCCATCCTGTGGGCTACCTGCTCCATGATGGCATCGTAAGCTACCATCAAAACCGATGGCAGCAGTACCTGCAGGGTGAAGTTGCGCGATAAATCCGAAACCACTGCCGAAGTGAGGTAAACCATCAGAATCCAGTTTATTCCTATCATCAGAGGCGTTCCGAGCCATTTCACACTTAATCCTTCGCCGTATGAGTATTCTCCGAAAATCAACCCGGTGTTCACCCCGATAACCTCAATCAGATAACTTCCTGTAAAGACAAAAAGGGAAAACCATCCGAATCGTCTGTTTTTCCATACTTTGTCGTACCTGAGCAGCACCAGCACCGAAAGAATCAGAGCCAGTGGTGTAAGCCTTACAAAAACAGGGTGAGTCATCGGCAGTTCGAAGCCTGCAATTCCAACAGCGTAGAACAGGACAATTGCGGCTGTCACCTTGTAGTCCGATGAGGTATATTTAGTTTTTAGTTCCAATTTCCAATCTTTTTTTAATCCGGATTACAAAAAAAAGCATCCCGAAAGCATAACCAATATCTTCAACCGGAATAGTAAGTATCCGCAGTGATGCATTTTCGGCATCATTGTACCACACCACTTCCCTGCCCAGAAAGAAACCGGTGAGCAGTCCGTTTACAATCAGGAAAGGGATAAGCATTATCAAAAAACTGAAATAGAAAAATCCCATCTCGTTCTCCTTGTCCAGAAAAAGTGCCAGCAGCAGTGCCATCATGATCAGCACCAGACTGTAAACCGTGTATAGTCTCGGATATGCAGCAATAATGAGAACAAAAGACATTACCAGCATGATCCCCGAAAGAATATTGCTGTTTTTCTTACTCATGTGCATTTTCGGAAAATAGAGTTTGAGCACTTCGTGCGAAAAAACGCAGGCATAGGGTATGAGAATAAAAAAAAGTACCTCTTCAAGCGGTAAATTGAAAAGACGGATACCGAGGTAAAACTCCGGATTAAAGCCCCATACACTCAAATAAGTGTAAAGCATGTCCATCAGAATAAACATAAGGGCCACTATTCCGATAGCCGGAAGTGCCGATTTCCATTGCCGGTAGAAAGCAAGTTTCCGTTCGAAACTCAGCAGAAACGGAATGCTAAAAGAGAACAGTAACACACTCAGGTAAAAGGCCATAGCTTATTCGTTGAAAAATTTTTTTGGAAAAATAAGCAGTCCGTAATTATAGAAATCGGATTTTTTCTTCGGACGATGATGCGCTATGTGTGCCCTTATTATGGCTTGCAGGTAGCGGTTTCGGGAGTTCAGCAGCCAGGGGATATTCAGTCGCTGATGGATAACCACATCGTGAATCAGGAAATAGGTCATTCCGTAAAGGGTGATGCCGATACTCAGGAATAATGCAGGCATTATTTGATATGCAATACCAATAATCATGAGGATAATAGCCGGAGTAGCGTATACGATAAAAAAAAGGTCGTTTTTCTCAAAACGGTTGCCTTCTGTTTTTGCCAGATCCGATTGGGTAACTTTCTGCCGGTCGCGCACATGATGATCCTTGTGCCAGCGCCACAGAAAACCATGCATGATGTATTTGTGGTTCGACCAGGCTACAAATTCCATTATCGAAAACCCGACGATAAGCATAATGATATTCAGCATCATCACTATTTCTGTTTTTGATTAATAGATCCGTTTAATTCATTGTGCACCCGCTGAAATATGATCCGGAACCAGACTGTGTAGTTTTCGGGATTTTCTCTCACATCATTTTCCAGTTCATCGAACCGCATGTATTTCCAGTCTTTCACTTCCTCTTCGTTTGGTTGCGGCTGGTCATCGGTTACTGCCACAAAAACCTGATCGTACTCATATTCAGTCAGTTCTTCGTCAATTTTGGCTTTATATATAAAATGAAACATTGGTGTAAGCTCACACGTCATACCCATTTCCTGCCGGAGCCGCCTCTGAGCTGCCTCCATGTAACCTTCGCCCTCGTAGGGGTGGGTGCAGCAGGCATTAGTCCAGCGTTCAGCGGAGTGGTATTTGTTGTTGGCACGCTGATGAAGCAGCCATTCACCTGCTGAGTTAAAAATAAATACCGATATAGCCCGGTGTAATGCAGGTTCACGGTGTGCCGCCATCTTCTCCATCACTCCTGTCGGATTATCCTGATCATCCACCAGCTGAACAAAATTTTCACGTACCATTATTCCAGTTTTAGTTTGTGTCTGATAACAGAAATGATTAACAGGCCAATTTTTTTACTGTCGGATACACGTATTCGCCGGTTCATTAGTTCTGATGCAGGAGTATGTTTGATTTTTTTCAGTAGTTGCGAGTAATACCTGTATGCTACCATTACTGCCAGGCGCGAGTCCGAAGGCAGTTTGCGGATACCGGTAAAGGCCGTTTCAAAGTCTTTTTCGATGTCCTTGACCAATATCGATTTTGTATTTTCGTCGGGTTCCGTGTTCAAATCCACTTCGGGAAAATATGACCTGCCGAGTTCCCGGATATCTTCTCGGAGATCCCGCAGGAAATTCACTTTCTGAAATGCCGAACCGAGCCGCATAGCCGGAACTGTGAGGGATTGGAACAACTGCAAATCGCCATTGCAAAACACCTTCAAACACATTAATCCCACCACATCCGCCGAGCCGTAGATATAATCGTTAATTTCCGACTGGCTTTTGTACTCTTTTTTCTGCAAATCGGTTTTCATGCTCGAAAGGAAATCCTGGATATACGCGTCGTCGATTGCATATTTTTTTACAGTAAGCTGAAAGGAATGGAGCAACGGGTTGAGGCTGATGCCCTGCTTGTATGAATCATAGTAGTCCGATTCAAATTTTTGGAGCAAGTACTCTTTGTTTTTTCCGTGAAAAGTATCTACTATCTCATCTGCCAATCGTACAAATCCGTAAATGCTCTGAATAGCTTTTCTGGTTTCAAAGCCGAAAAGCATGGTGGCTGAGTGGAAAGAAGTACTGTACTTTCGTGTAATTTGTTCACTTAGCTGAAAAGAAAGTTCATCGTACTGATCTTTGGAATTACCTGAAGCATTTTTCATACGGTGATTAACGGGTGCATTTTATGATTACTATCGCACTAACTTCTACAAAAATAAATCAAATTATTTCATTCACCAAATGATGCAAACCGGGTTTCTTTGGAATACGAATACCTGAAATCTTTTAGAAAAGCCATCAGGAATACTCTGTACGGTACCTAACGAGGCTCTTATGTTATTTTAGGGTTATTTTCCGGGAAAAAGTATTTTCATAATAATCATTAATACTTCAATTATTCCCGGAAGTGATAGTTGATTACCTGATTAATGTGGGTATTTCTGTTTCAGAAACAGCAATTTGCGCCTGTAAGCGACGCATGGATCTGATGTGTGGGATTTAATCCGGCAAAGCGGTGTTTTTTGCATAGTTTCTCCACTTCTCTGTCAGTTGCTGCATGTCCCCGGGCAGTTCACTTTCAAAGTTCATTTCTTTGCCGGTAGTGGGATGGGTAAAACCGAGTGTTCGGGCATGGAGCGCCTGTCGCGGACATATTTCAAAGCAGTTTCGGATAAATTGCTGGTATTTGGCCGTGCGGTTGCCTTTCAGTATCTCGTTTCCGCCGTACCGTTCATCGTTGAAGAGTGTATGGCCGATGTATTTCATGTGAACGCGTATCTGATGGGTGCGTCCGGTTTCGAGGCGGCACTCCACCAGCGTAACGTAGCCTAATCTTTCCAGCACCCGGTAGTGAGTTACGGCATGTTTAGCCAGCGGATTTTCACCTTCGGGAAAAACGGTAAAAAGCATCCGGTCGCGCGGGTCGCGACCCAGGTCACCTGTAATGGTTCCTTCATCCTCTTTCACATTTCCCCACACCAGGGCGTTGTAGGTTCGGTGGGTTGTTTTATCGAAAAACTGTTTGCCGAGTTTGGTTTTTGCGTTGGGCGTTTTGGCTATGAGCAGCAATCCTGATGTGTCCTTGTCGATCCGGTGTACCAGTCCCACCCGCGAGTCGTTGGGATCGAAATCCGGATTGTCTTTCAGATGAAAGGCAATGGCATTCAGCAGTGTGCCTTCGTAGTTGCCTACTCCGGGATGCACCACCAGCCCCGGCTGCTTGTCGATTACCAGCAACTCATCATCTTCGTATACAATCTGTATGGGGATATCCTGCGGTTTGATTTCGATGGCTATACGCGGGTATGCCAGCACGATGGTAATCACATCCAGTGGCTTTACCTTGTAGTTTGATTTTACCGGTTTGCCGTTCACCAGTATATGACCACCATCTGCAGCATCCTGGATGCGGTTTCTTGAAATATAGGCTATCTTGTCGGTCAGATATTTATCAATCCGGAGCAGCGACTGTCCCTTGTCCACTTCGAAGCGAAAATGTTCGTACTGCTCATTCCCCGCCGGAATTTCGTCGGAATCGATATCTGACTCTATGTCTTCAAAAAGATCTGTCACTGTTTTCTGCTTTTTTTATAAAAATTGCTGCATCCTGCTCCGCGTTAAATTGTGAAAAAACCTCCACAACAGGTAAAACGTTTTTTAAAATCGGATTGAATCTCATTTCTTTTCGGACAGAGAGAAGCATTCTCACATCGCACTTCATGTTATTCTGAAGTGAATTTGATGATCTGGGAGCATTTTTTTTAAAAGAATTCTTCGATATCTTGCTCTTTTTCTTTTACCTGTTTTTCTTCAGTGGTTTTTCTTTTCACAGGCGGAGGCAGTTCTTCGTTGAGGCGTGAGTGGTCTTTGCTCAGAAACAAATCAATGGCGCTGCCAGCCGAAACCGGTTCGCCGGGTTCGGGGCGTTGCTGATAGACGATGTACTGACTTTCGTTGCCGTTGGGAGTCACATCGTAAATGATGCCACCCTGCACGAATGCCGATGCATTGATAATTTCAATGGCAGCGTTGAGGTCAAGCCCTTTGACCGAAGGCACTCCCGACGAATCGGTGGTGCCACCGTATCCGTCGCCTGCTATGAGCACAACCGAACTTCCTTCCGGAATTTTGGAACCCGGCAGAAGTGTTTGTCCCTTGTATTTGATGTCGAGTACCAGGTCTCTGTATTCCGAAGGTGCGTACTGCACAGTGGCAATGTTTATTCCAAGCGATTTGATCATGGCTTCTGCCTGCCGCAAAGAGACGTCTCTTACATCGGGAAGCTTGATTTTACGTACCGATTTGGAGTTGATAATCAGGTAAACTGGTCTTCCGGGTTTCACTATGCTGTTGGGAGCAGGATTCTGCTCGATTATGGTTCCGAGTTTTTTATCTCTGAGGTACACCGAATCGATGATTTCTGCTATAAGGTGATGTCTGTCGAGCATCAGACGGGCTTCCTCGAGCGAGGATCCCCGCAGGTCGGGCACTTTTTCGGAGTTTCCGTGGTTGGTGTAGATATTGATGAGCAGAAGCGTGACGAGTATCAAACCCATCATTACTCCTGAAGCGATAAGAATATTTTTAATTATGTACCCGAAGTAAGTGTTGTTCCAGAAATTTTCTTTTTTCCCCATAATTCAAACTGATGTGACGATTCATTCTGAATCTACTAATTAATCTACAAAAATAGAGAAATTATTGTACTATATCAACGGGTAGTGAGTGGAAATATAAAAAAAATACAAATGACTGATTTTCGCGGCCAAGTGCAGCTCAGTGAGGGAATAAAAAAATTAAGGTCTATCCGGCTGAATAAACCTTAATTCTGATTGGAGATTATGAAACACCATATAATACGGTGTGTGTTAATGAATTACATGGCTGTTTTCTTTTATCCTTTTTATCAGTATGTAAATACCTGCAAATGCTATCATCAGCCACAGTCCGTTGCCTACGGGCATTCCTTCGGGTGGCGGATTTTCATCATCGCCATCCATTCGCATCGGGCCTGAGAGGCCGCCACCCGAAAACGGGGCCGAGACATTGGAAACCTTCTGTGCGGCATCCGTACCGGCTCCCGGCGATGCACTCATTGCTCCCGAAGGTTTTGCACGCCACGAAGGTAATGATGCCAGGGGTCTGTAATTAACAGAACCGCCTTCATCCGATGATTTTTGTGAACCTTTCACACTCGTAGCGGAACCAGTGTAAGAATGCGGATTGGTCGATGCAATTCCTTCTTCGCTGATTTTCGAAGGTAAAATGGATCGTGATGAATTTTGACCTGTGTATGCCTGCGAATGACGAGTTGCAGATATACTTCTTTTTTTGTAAACAGGCAGTTCGAGTACTCCTTCGGTTATCTCATCCTGAGCAATCCGGGTGTCACCGGACGTCGTGGTTAGTATCAGTGCTTCATCCTTTATATTGCTCACAGTGGTTTGCAATATCAGTATCGAAAGCACGAGTATTGCCACCGTTAATAAACTTATAGCTGCTATTTTAGTTTTCATAATTTAGTTTTTTTTGTTTTTCAGTATAACTTTTTGATTCGGTTTTCGGGTTTTTTTCAGGTATTATTACCTTTCAGTTACCCGGAGACTTTTTCATTCTGTTATCCTATTGAATAATTGATTTTAAAATTACTCTGCTGCTATTGTTTATCGACTTGGCTTCGATAACATAAGTACCCTTCATTAGTTTGTGGCTTATAAGCCGTACGCCGTTCGGAACTGTTTCAGTCAGTATGGGTTGCCCTACCAGGTTGTACACGGTTACTCTCACTTCACTGCCGGTGCTGTTTTCAACGGTTATTACGGTGGAGTTTGCTGCCAGCCTGACAGCGTTTTCGCCGGCCGGTGTATTTACTCCGGTAATGATTTTCGAAGCAGTCAGTTTGAATCGTTTTTCGGTGGCTCCTGCAGGCGATGCGGCAAATGTCATGGTCATACCGTCGGTAATTTCCTGCACGATGCCGGTTGCCAGATCCTGCACGTAGAGTGATTCATATACTCCCTGCATTTCGTTGTTGAATGTAAACCGCAGCGTGTAACTGCTTTCGCCGGCCGACCGGAATCCGATGAAGGTTTCATTCAGATCGTTGTCGGTATTTACCTGCATCCGTTTGTTGTCCGCATCCAGGGCAAAGAGCTGCACATTGTCGGTGCTCAGGGTCTTGTAGCCGTCCCAGCCTGCATCGTAGGCTTTACCGGTACCTGCTGCCGTGATGAGGTACACGCGGTCCGAACCGTTTTCACCGATCACATCCATTTTAATCAATGGTTTGATGTCGGAGTTGGTAGTGCTTATAACAGCAGGAACCTTCGAACTCTTCACCCGCATTGCACGGTTAGTTGTTGTATCACCGTCTTCTTTGTACACCCAGTCGTACCGGAATGTGAATTTTGTTTCCGGGGCTGTGGCTGATAGTGCTTTTACCATAAAAGCCTGCATGGAAGGTATCTGAGGCATATCTATAGTAGTAGCTGAGTTAACCGGAACAGATGTATAAGTTCCGGGTTGAGATCCCAGCTGACTTTCACCGCTTGCACTAATCCAGTTCTGACGGCTTCCGGTATTATAGATGTAGATGGCAGGTGCCAGATTTACCAAATCCGTTGCTTCGATATTGCTGATGTATATCGGTGCTGCATACGGGTTAGCCAGTATGTAATTTCCACGTGCATAGGTTCCTTCAGGCGATATACTGAAACTAAGCGTGTTGGATAAATCAGTTACCAGGGTGCCTGCAAAGCTATGTTTCGTGTTTTCTATTGGTTGAGTGATTTCATATCCGTAGTAGGGTAGCATCATGTGTAAAGCCGGATCCAGGTCTTCCCATTTTTCCTGATAACTATAGCTCAAGTTCAGTGCTTCGTTGTATTTACGAACAATAACATTGGTTGCAGGATCGCCTCCGTAGATGCTTCCCTGAACGTTGGAGCCGAATAAACCTGTAAGTGTGCGGTCAACTACCGGCGGTCCGAAAAACTGCCATACACGTGGCCAAGTGCCCGTTCCCGGTTTTGATTTGGAAGCAAACTCTACGGTAGCCTGAATTCCGGTATTACCAGTAGGATTGTTTAATACCAATGCGCCATTTGCCTGACCAACTTCTGATTCAATGATGAGTTTAGAAGCCGAACCTGTTTCGCAATCATCATCTACCGTCAGTGTTGTATTTACCGGTATAATAAGTCTTTTTGAAGAATAATTCACAATATTTCTTGCCGATCTGTCCTGATCCAGTTTTAAGTCGTTCTGGGCTTCACTGGACCAGTTCAATGTTGTTGCAAAAAATACATCGTCAGTTGGAAGTGGAATATAATCTTGTGTCCAGTTTCCTGCTTTACCCCAGTCAGTATCTATACCACCGTACCACAGGTTGCAAATTTCAACTTCAATTTCAAATTCCCACCAGCAGGTAGATAATCCGGCAGGTAGTGCGTAATAGGTGATTGTACCCAACGTGTTTGGAAAGGTGCTTGTAGAAGTGTACTCGATGGCTCCTGAAGCAGGTTTCACTAAAATAATGCCATCAACATCTTCAGTTTCAATTGCGTTGTAAAATCTTGTTCCTTCAGGATAATTATAGGCTATTTGATTGAAAGCAATAGTTGAAGATGTCGGATTTTGACAGAAACTAAATGTTTGGACTCCGCCCTGTGCAATCTCATCACCACAGTTAGCATTTACAAAATCTGTAGCATCGATATCAATGGACAGTGGCCCTAAAATCGGTTCATCCTGACAGATCCCATCCTTGAAACCATGAATAAATCTCAGATTTGTAAATGGTGCGCCTGAGTTTAAACCAGTTCCGCTTCCTGATCCCTGTACCAGTACTTTGGGGCTGCAATTTTCATTAACAAGCAAGAAACAGTCATCGGTAGCTTCAAGTTTGAATGTCATGCTGGCCAGGATATCTGTAGGTAATGCACCTGTAGGAATATTGCCGATATACCATTCGATGAATTTGGAGGCTCCGGATGTAACAAGTTGAGGCTGAGCGGGACTGGCACCACCTGTACCCTGAAAGTAAACGGCTGATGAACTAATGTATTCTGCCGTATAAGGTATTGGAATAACAATTTTACCATTTATTACAGGTTCGCTTGGATTTGTTAAATCAAGTTTGTATTCAATTTCCTCACCCGGAAGTACTTCTGAGTTCAAAGGAGTAACTGGTGATCCGTTCAGTGAGGTTACAGAGATAAAGGCATGTACATCGGGGATATACGCATCTACCGCCATAGCTATAACCGGAATCACATAGGTATCTTGTGTACTGCCGTAACGGAATGTGGTGGAAGTTTGATTGTTTGTAATGATGTAATTATCCGTGTTATCAATATTAAACATGGCAATATCCACCCCGGTATTATTCGTATATTGCGGATTACGTGGATTGGGAGCCGGGATAGAACTGTTGAAGAAGTTACCGGTCGTATTTCCATCATGATTAAGTCGAACCCAATTGTTAGCAAGGTCAATTATTTCGAAATAATCACCCGCAATACCACTATCTCCTTCACCGGCAATCAGTCCAAGTTTCATACTGATATCTCCGCTTTGAGCCGTCCGGAAACCTGATACCGGAAGTGTGAAACTGGTAGTTGTATTACCCTGAACATACGCATATCCGTCGAAAATGGTTACATCCCTCCATTTCATCTTGGAGTTTTCGTACACCACGATCATACCCCAGCCTCCGAAAAACCCGGTAGAAGTTCCGTTTCCTTCATTCAGAGCGATGTCTGCCACTGTATATTCGCCCAACCCGTTTTCTCTTACATAGTCGGTTACTTCGGCATAGGCGGAGTACATATAACCTTCGGAGGTAGTTGGATAATATATGTTTTGAGTGAAATTGATATCGGCCGCTGTTATTGTTGTGTAGGTGGTTTTCGATGCATGCTTGAGATATACTACGCTTTTGTCGTAGGCTTTGGTAACCGAAGTAGTAGGATACGTTAGATATTTAACTGTAACATTCGCAAAAGTTCTGGTCGCTTCTATCGTTTGAGTTTCAGTTCTGTCATCTCTGGAATCTCTAAACAGCGAATTTACGGTAAATGAAGTTCCGTCTGTATTGTTATAAATGGCAACAGGTGTGAATGTTATTAATCGTCGGTTCGTACCATAAGGATTGGATACCACCTGGTCTGATGCATTTGTCCAGGAAGCTCCGTTGTCGGTAGAATACCTGACGTTGTAATTTGTTGATACGACTTGGGATTCAAAAATCACGGTTGGTCCGCCTGCGTTTGATGTAAATGTGTAACGAGGGTAAAATAGGGTTGTTCCCATCCGTGAAATTGTAAGGGTATAGGAGGTGTTTGGAATAGCTTCATTATGACTGATACCGTCTGTAGTGAGTCCGGATACAGGGCTTCCGTTGTAATTTACTGTGGTTAAAGTCGGAGTGGCAGAATAATTTGGTACTGTTTTCGTCACAGAAAAAGTATTCGGGCTGGTTGTTCCTCCGTCGTGTGCCCTGCCTAACCAGTAGAGCCCTGCATAGATAATGTTGGAACATTCAGGATTTGCACCGTATTCAGTTGATAATTCTAAAGTTGCAGAAGAGGAGTTGAGCGTACTCGTAATGTTGTCCACATCCACATAAGTCATACTGATATTCCCGTTATCTACCTGTCCGGGAGTTGTTATATTCGTATTCCCTATCATCTGGAAATCACCCTTTATATTGTATATTTTCGTTGTAGGTGTGTAGGTAGATGTACGCTGGGTAAACGGTATCTGCACCTGTGCATTGGCAGGCAACCATAGCAGAAGCATCATCATTCCTGCTGCAAGCAGTACCGCCTTATTGGTTATTTTATTCAAGTGTTTCATAATTTTCTGTGTCTTTTTTTAAAAGTTAAGGCTTGCTGGGCATAAATGATTATTCAGGTACGGAGAGCATGTAAAGTACATTCACTGAACTGGCAGCCGGTATGCTTACACTACTTTCTGTTTTGGTCTGCAGGCAGGTGTCTTTCTTATCACCGCAGGGAAAGTACTGATACACGAAAATCACGTATTTCAGACTGCCGAAAGCTGTCAGTTGCGCTAAATCCAGCTTTACAGCCTCATCAGCCGGTGAATTGAAGTTAATTTTAATCAATTCAACTTTACCGAAAGCTTCGTTCGCCTTGGTGAGCATGGGGAGAGATGCAACATCCGTGTAAAGTACCTGTGCAGCACCTTCGCCGTATTTTTTCAGTTCGGAGTTTCCCTTCAGGCAGATAGCGGGATGATTTTGAGAGGTGAGCGATACCAGACCGGTATCGTCATGTGTTTTCACATAGTCTTTGTAATTTGTTACTCCCTGTGCTGAAGCAGGGGCTGCAGACAGGCAAATTAGCACAATACTAACAATCAGAACTTGGGTTTTTGAGGTAAATTTTGTTTTCATATTCATTTGGTTCAGTAAACAGATGTTATGTAATAGATTCAAATTATTCTTTATTATCACACTCCTGTGACAGATTGTAACTTGTTTTCGTAAAATAGAACTAATCCTAATTAATAGGTTACAAATTTAATGAACCATAAAAAAAATGAATGGTCAATACGTAAAAATATATTTACGCTTTGACCAAAACCGGGCAAAAACAGAACAAATATTTTTGAATTGAACAATCCGAAAAGACACCCGAAAGATATGCGCGGTTAATTATTCACCTTTGGCTGTGTATCTGTCTCTGTCAGATGTTCTTTGAAGCGGGTGGGTGTCATTCCGGTTATACGACGGAATGCATCGATAAACACCGAGTTGGAATTAAAGCCCACCTCGGTGGCGAGTATCTGCAGGGTGAGTTTGTTGCGGGGATCGGATGGGGTCGAAAACACCCTTATGATTTCCATCACGCGGTATTTGTTTACCAGGTCGTTGAAGTGGAGGTTTTGCTCGTTGATAGCCCGCGACAGGTAATCGCGGTTGGTATTCAGTTCTTTGGAAGCCACGCTCAGTGTAAGGTCTTTTCGACGGAAGTTGCCTTCATCGCTGAGCCAGTGAATGAATGAGGTATAGATGGCCTGAAGTTTTTCTTCGTCGTTCCCGTTATGGATTTTCTTCTTAAGGTTATTGTTTTGCCTGTTCCAGGCTTCCTGTTGCTGGCTCACTTCTTTTTCGAGTAACTTCAGATTTTTCTGTACGAGCATTCGGAGTGCTTTGTTCCGGTCTTTCTGCACGTAAAATATATGCATCATTGCCGAAACAATAAAGATTACGAACAATATAAGTATCAGAAAGTTGATGCGATACTTTATTGCAGCTGCTTTCAGTTCCTCGATCATGTCGTGTGAGTCCTTCAGGTCCTTCCTGGTGTTGAAATACCTGATCAGATCTACCGACTGCGAAGCCTGGTATTTATCCAGATGATAAATGGCTGAGTCCATGTATGCCTGCATTTTGGTTATGTCAGTAGTGACGTACGATTTTGCCAGCTGGTAGTACACGGCATATTTAATCTTGTCTTTTTGTTTTCCCGAAACGGTATTCAGTGCATTCAGCGCGTATTTCCTCGCGCTGTCTGGCTGCTCGGTCCTGTTATAAATTTCGGCCAGGTTGAGGAAAGCGGTTTGCGTTCTGATTTGGGAATAATAATACCCGGTGCCGAGCCGGAGCGTGGAGTCAAACATTTGAATGGCCGCTGGGTAGTTCCCTTTCAGCTTTTCTATCTCGCCACGGTTGTTGCTGAGGAGTGCAAGCATTGATTTATAGGATGTTACATCAAAGGCATTCCGGGCTTTCGCGATGAACTGAAGGGCTGAGTCAGGCTTGTTTTGCCTGATAAAATACTCAGTCATCTCTGCGTATGCAAAAAAAAGTTCAGCGCCGTCGTTGTACTTTTTGAAGACTGATATGGCAGAATCGAGTTGCTGCCGCGCTTCCCCGTAAAGTTTGAGCCGTACGCTGATATTGCCCAGCAACCGGTTGTTGATAGCCACACTTTTTTCCAGCCCTGCTTTTTCGAAGTTCCTGCGCGAGTGCATAAGCCAGTCGATAGCGTTTTTGTCATCTCCGTAATAAATCATTATCCGGCTGATAAGCCTTTCGGTGAGCGCCACTGCGCGGATATCACTGCTGGCCTCGCTGTCGAGTGTAATAAGACTGTGATAGGCCTCCTCGGGCTGAAACTGTCGGAATCTGATCAGTCCCAGTATACTACCGTAGTAGTAACTAATCTCTTTCGGGAGTTTATCCTGGTCAACAGTCCGGAGTATGGTCAAAGCGCTGTCCGGTTTTCCCGTTTCGCATACCGCCGCCGCTCTGAAGATAGTGGCAAGCTGTACTTCCCCGGCTGAGAGTTTTTCAGCTGGAAGTGTTTCGAGCAGCATCAGTACACTGTCGTTTTTATTTTCCAGGTAAAACAGGTCGATTGCTTTTTCCAGTTTCGCGGAATGCTTCTTTTCGCTTTCCGAACAGGACGTGAAAAGACATCCTGCAACCGATATGGCTAGCGTGAGAATCATCAGGGTGTGTATGAACGATTTCAGCCTCATTAAATCTTTTTATTATTTAATTGTTCACGGCGCCATACTGCTGGTGAATAGCCTGTAATTTTACTGAAATGCCTCCCGAAATTACTCTTGTCTGTGAATCCTACCAGTTCGCAAACCTCCAGAATTGGAATTCCCGGCTCGTTAATCATCAGGTTTTTGGCTTCGTCGATCCGAAGCCCGTTTATCCATTCATTGAAAGTTTTCTTTTTTTGGGTATTGATATAATTGGAGAGATAAGTACGGTTGGTGCTGAGCGAAGCCGCCACATTTTCCACAGTAAGACTTTTAGCGGTGAATTTTTTATGGTTTTCCCACTCACTGATAGCCTTCGAGAGTTGATTTTGTGAGGTTTCGGCATGCCTGGAGCTTTCTTTGGTCTCTTTTTCATCAAGAATGGCTTCTACTTCGGAAAATGTTATGCCGTACTGGATATACCTGAATGCGTAGTAGGAGAAAAAAAGAATCATCACAGCCAGAAATGCACCCATGAAGGAGGTGGGTATGAAACCCGCAAAAAAAACCATAATGCCGGTGACAACTACAATGACCTGAGATTTCAAAACCCAGTGCAAATGGTTTGACGACAACTCGGAGTAGAAATTATCCAGTTGGAGCTGGTACATGCGATAATACTTCGAGAACTCGAAACTGTAATAAAAAATCAGAAAGGCAAAAAAAGCAAACAGGATATAGTACATTATTTCGTGAAACAAACCGAAAGGTTTATGAATAAATGAGAAAATATACAATCCGGATAATAACAGTGAGGGTACCAGAGGCCTGAGCAGCTTACGAAGGCTGAGGTAACTGGGCTTGATAAGCGTGATATTTACATAACTGAAAATAATAATCTGAACGATAGCTATCAGCGGAGCGTATGAGCGTATCGTGTTGTTGAACAGAAAATCAGGATTGGTGATAAGAACGAGAAGTGAAAAAATGCCGAATGAAATATACGCAAGACTCATCAGGTATTTCGATCTGTAGTAGTATTTCAGCAAATCGATATCCTTAGCCGGTATTAAAAGAAATACCAGCCCAAGAATGAGCGGAATCCAGAAACTCCCTGTCGCAACTATGGCTGTAAAGATGGTTTCCATAAACAAACATAATTATCTCAGGTCAGGTGTCAGAAAGAATAATTAACTGCTTACATGCCAGTATCATTCTACCCGGCCTTTAAGAACAAAAAACTATCAGGTGCAAATATACAATTTAAATTGATTAATAAAACAGAATGATTGTGAAATTACCCGGTTTGACCCGGATTTTTTACTTGCCTGCATGTATTATCTCCGTTTTTGGATGAATGGTCAGGGGAGAACTTCCCAAATATAACCCGCCTCCTTTTTGTGGCGGATAACTCACATCAGGGAATGATAACGGGTAAAAATTAGATATTTTAAAGATTTAATACTTTAACCATACCGATTTAAATCGTATTTTTGCAAGTTAAATACCAAAAACCAGACCGTCAGCCAACAAACAAAAACGAGTTCCGGTTTGACGGTAAGTGATGATACCCGAAAAAACAAACTTATGAAAGTTAAAATTGTAAATGAATCGCGACATCCGTTACCTGAATATGCCACACTGCATGCGGCAGGAATGGATTTGCGTGCCAGCCTCGACAAACCGGTGGAACTCGCACCTTTGGAACGAAAATTGATACCCACAGGCTTGTATATCGAATTGCCCGAAGGCTACGAAGCACAAATACGGCCCCGAAGCGGGCTGGCATTCAAAAAGGGAATCACCGTGCTGAATTCACCGGGTACCATTGATGCTGACTACCGGGGTGAAATCTGTGTGATTCTGGTGAATCTGTCTGCCGAAACCTTCACTGTGAACGATGGTGAACGCATCTGCCAGATGATTGTCGCCAGGCACGAAAAAGCCGAATGGGTGGATGTGAACGAG
Organism: uncultured Paludibacter sp.; assembly: GCA_964634605.1. Lineage (GTDB taxonomy): Bacteria > Bacteroidota > Bacteroidia > Bacteroidales > Paludibacteraceae > UPXZ01. The sequence goes on along the minus strand of CAZWLJ010000002.1, from coordinate 160,797 downwards.
CTGACACCAAGCGAACGGGGTGCCGGAGGATTCGGACATACCGGGAAGAGTTAGTTTGAAGATTTCAGTATAGAATTCATAGTTTATAGTTTTGGTTGCGGGCTGTTCAGGTTTCTTTTTTTAAGATAAGTCGTAGCAGCCTGACCGTTTTTCATATTTGTCTGTCAGTGCTGATAAATGCCCGATAACATACTCATAGTGGTTTGAGGGCAGCAGGTTACAATAAATAATCATCAAATTGAAAATAAAATCAATCATATCCATTGCCTTCGTGCTGCTGGTTTTTTCTGCAGGAGTATCGGGGAAAGATAAAACGGCAGTTCAGGTTGCACACCGTCTGACTGCGGCCGAACAGGCGCGGTTCGATTATTACTTTTTCGAGGCACAACGGCTCAAGGATCTGCAGGAATACGATGCGCAGCTGGACGCGCTGAGGATGTGTCTTGAAACTGACTCCACCAGCGCTGCCGCTCAGAGCGAAACAGGCTATGTGTATGCACGGCTCAACTGGCCCGCAGAATCGATGCGTGCTTTCAGAAAGGCGGTCGATGCTGCTCCCGCTAACTGGTGGTACCGTACGCAGTATATCAGCATGCTCTCAGGGCAGAAACTCTATCCCACGGCTATTGAGCAGGCAGAAGAGCTCTGCAGGCGCTTTCCACAGCGCGAAGAGGTATATACATTGCTTTCATCACTTTACAAGCAAACCGGCGAGTTCGACAAGGCAATCGGAGCACTCAACCAGCTGGAAGTTTTCACCGGCATCAACGAGTACCTTTCCATCGAGAAATTTCAGATCTATGCGCTTCTCAACAAGGAAAAGAAGGCCATTGAAGAAATACTGAAACTTACCCGGAAGTATCCACAGGAGAGCAGGTACCGGGTGTTGCTGGGTGATATCTATATGGATCAGAAGCAGCTCCGCAAAGCATACGAAATCTATCAGCAGATTCTGAACGACGATCCCGGAAATCCGTTTGTGTATATTTCACTTTCGAATTATTACAAGCAGAATAATCAGGACGACAAGGCGCTGGAGTCCATTGTATCGGCGCTGAAAAATCCCCAGTTGCCCTCCGATACTAAGATGGATATTCTCGGGCAGTATGTAGATCAGTTGCTGGCTGTCAACCAGAAGATAAGCGAAACCGAAAGTCTTTTCAAAATGCTCATTGACCAGTATCCGCTCGATGAAATGGCCCATGCCTACTACGCACTTTTTCTGCAGAACCAGAAACGTACCGCCGAAGCCCTCGGGGAACTCGAAAGCGTTATCAATATCAATCCGAAAAACGAAACCGCCTGGAAAACTTCGCTGCAGATACTTACCGAAAAAAACGATACTACAGGCATACTTAAGCTTACCGAACGAGCTATAAAGGAAATTCCCGAAGTACCCGAATTCTACTTTTACCGTTCCATCGCTCTTTACCAGCAGCATAAATACGATGAAGCCCTCCGCATCAATTTCGAAGCCATAGAAAATCTGGCTTCTGCTTCATCTGCTGTTCTGAGCACTTTCTACGGGCAGATAGCCGATATTTATTTTCAGACAAAAGACAAGGAAAACGCTTTCAAATACTACGAAAAAGCGCTGGAAGCCAATCCAACCAACGTGTATATTATGAATAACTACGCCTACTACCTGTCTGAAGAAGGGGCCGATCTGCGGAAAGCTGAAAGAATGAGCGCGAAGACCGTGGAACTGGAACCCAACAACAGCACATATCTGGATACTTACGCGTGGATATTCTACAAACAGGGCAATTACAATCTGGCCAGAATTTACATCGACAAGGCTGTAAGCAATATGAAACAGGATGAAATTTCGGAAGTGATCCTGGAACACAGCGGCGATATTTATCACATGCTGAAAAATCCGGAAAAGGCACTCGAAATGTGGCAAAAGGCACTTAAACTGAACGAAAACAACGCCGGACTGATTGAAAAAATCGGTAAGGCGAAAAATGAAGATATGAAATGAAGATAAAACAAATAAAATTCCTCCTTTTGGCAGTAACAGCTCTGACTCTGGCTGCCTGTAAAACCACTTCGAAAGTTGTACAGCCATCAACTCCCGAAACTAAACCGGCAGAGGCAAGCCATCAGCTCACACCAGCCGAAATGGTGAAACAGATACAGCAGATGCAACCTGCTTTCCGCACAGCCTATGCCCGAAAAATGTCGCTCTTCGTGGACTTCAAAGGCCGGCAAATGGACGTGAAAGCATCCTGCAAAATAGTATCCGACTCTGCCATGCACCTGTCCATTCAGCCGTTTTTTGGCGTCGAACTGTTTCGGCTCGAAATGACACCCTCCACACTTATCGTAGTGGATAAGATGAATAAAATGTTCTATGAAAGCAATTACGGCATATTCAGGAACACACTCGGAGTTACAGTTAATTATGACGTTATCCAGTCGCTGATAAGCAACCGGCTTTTTGTTCCGGGCGACAAAGTTTTCATTCCCGACGATTTCAGCTGGAAAAACAATACTCCAGGAGGTTCAATCATGTATCAGACCCAAACGTTCGGTCAGGAAGTGATGATTGACCAGGTATTATCACGTATTGCCGCTATTCTCATTGAATCAAACGACAAGGCGTACAACATGAAAACCGGTTATTCGGATTTCAAAAAGTTTGACGGCGTGCTTTTCCCTGAAAAGATATCCATCGATGCCGGAAATGGCGAAAACAAATCCTCGTTTCATTTCACAATCGAAGAAGCGGAATTCAACAAGCCCCTGGTAATGGAACCTGCCGATCTGTCCCGGTACACGCGTGGCAATATCAGTTCTTTATTCAGAAAATAAGTAAAGATGAAGCATCCGGTCATATATGTATTCGCAATCATTGCGCTGATTTTGTTCAGCAATCCTGTAGCTGAGGCACAGAGTATCGACTTGCTGAAAAAGGAGCGCAGGGAGATACAGGAACGCATCAACGAAACAAATAAACTGCTGAAGGAAACGCAAAAAAACGAAAAGGCTTCACAAAAAAAACTCAATGCACTAAAAAAAAACCTGAACGAACGCCGAAACCTGATCAAAAATTACAACACAGAGATTGCAGTGCTCGACAGGAAGATTGACAACCTGACCAGGGAACGGATTGAACTGGAAAATAAACTCGGGAAACTCAAAGACGATTATGCCCGGCTTGTCCGCAAAACACAGACAAACATGAATTCCTATTCCAGGCTGATGTTTCTGCTCTCTGCCCGCGACTTTGATCAGACACTCCGCCGGGTGAGGTATCTGCGCGAGTTTACCGACTATAAAAAAGAGCAGGTAAAACAGATAGAGGAAGTAAAAATGAAGATTGCCCTCAAAACCGACAGTCTGGACCAGAATAAAGGGGCAAAACTGGATGCTGTAAAAGCAAAACAACTCGAGGCAGACAAACTGAAGAAAGACGAAAACGATGAAAAGGTAATGCTGAGCTCGCTCCAGCAGGAAGAAAAAAGGCTGAGTGAAGAGTACAGGGCACATCAGCGGAAAAGGGATCAGATTGACAATAAGATACAACAGGTTATAGAAGAAGAAATTCGCCGGGCAGAGGCCCGACGGCGTGCCGAGGAAGCCAGGATAAGAGCCGAGCAGGAAGCACGGCGTAAAATTGAAGAACGGAAAATGGCCGATGCCCGGGCAGCCGAACAACGCAAAAAAGCGGATTCGCAAAAAACAAAAACCGAAGCTACAGCTCAGGCAAAGCCCGCTGAAACTGCTAAAACCGATGTGACGGTAGCTAAAACCGAAACACCACGCGCATCAGAAGTCAAAGTCGCCGAACAGATTTCGGCTATGACCCGGGAAGAAAAACTCCTTTCGGGCAGCTTTGCCAACAATCAGGGACGACTGCCCTGGCCTGTCGACAGAGGTTATATCCGGGGGCACTACGGTACACAGCCACATCCCGAACTGAAATACGTGACTATCAACAACAAAGGCGTTTATTTCCGTTCACCGGCAGGAACCAATGCCCGCGCGGTTTTTGAGGGTGTGGTCACACGTGTTTTCTCACTACCGGGTACCGGAAATGCAGTCCTCATACAGCATGGAAACTACCGGACACTCTATGCCAATTTATCCGAAGTGTACGTCAGATCGGGTGAACAGGTATCAGCACGCCAGCCTGTCGGGAAAATTTATACCGACGACGAAAGCGGACAGGCTGAACTGCAGTTTAACCTTTACAACGGAAGTCAGATGGTCAACCCCGAAAGCTGGTTAACAAGATAAAGTATCAAAAATGGAAGAATTAAAGAATCTGGAAAAGATCGACGTGGATTACGGCGACGGAAATATCATTACACTCGAGGGATTGGAACATATCCGCCGTCGTCCGGGAATGTATATCGGGAAATTAGGTGATGGCACTCACGCTGATGATGGCATTTATGTGCTTCTGAAAGAGGTGATCGACAACTCGATCGACGAATTCCGCATGGGCTATGGCAAAACCATCGAAATACGGGTGGATAACGACCGGGTAAGCGTTCGTGATTACGGGCGCGGCATCCCGCTGAACAGCGTGGTGAAAGCAGTCTCCATCATGAATACCGGCGGCAAATTCGATTCGCAGGTATTCAAAAAATCGGTCGGGTTAAACGGAGTCGGCACCAAGGCGGTCAATGCTCTGTCGTCGAGCTTTGTTGTGGAGAGTTACCGCGAGGGAAAAGCCAAAAAAGCCTCGTTCACGGAGGGAAGACTGCTGGAAGAGGAGGACCTGGAGGGAGTGAAAAACGAAAACGGAACACTCACCGTATTTGTCCCGGATTCAAAACTGTTTACCAATTTTGAATACAAAGACGAATTTATCGAAACCATGCTCCGGAATTATGCGTACCTCAATACCGGCCTGGTACTCAACTACAACGGGAAAAAAATCAGTTCAAAAAATGGTCTGATTGATTTGCTTAACGAGAATATGACCTCCGAATCGCTCTATCCCATCATTCACCTGAAAGGGGAAGATATCGAAATAGCTTTCACCCACAGCAATCAGTACGGCGAGGAGTACTATTCATTTGTCAACGGGCAGCATACTACCCAGGGTGGTACACACCAGAGCGCTTTCCGCGAGGCAGTTGCCCGTACTATCAAGGAATTTTACAACAAAAGCATGGAAATCACTGACATCCGAAACGGCATAGTGGCTGCAGTAGCCATCGGTGTGGAGGAACCGGTATTCGAATCGCAGACCAAAACCAAACTCGGATCAAGGGATATTAATAAAGGAGGCATCACGGTAAATAAGTTTATTTCCGATTTTATAAAAAAAGAACTGGATAATTACCTGCACCGCAACGGCGAAACCGCAGATATACTGCTGCAAAAAATTCAGGATTCGGAAAAGGAACGCAAAGCCATTGCCGGAGTTACAAAGCAGGCACGCGAGCGGGCTAAAAAAGTGAACCTCCACAACCGTAAACTGCGCGACTGCCGCTATCATTTCAACGATACACCCGCAAAAGACGAAGTCAAAAATAAAATGATGGAGGAATCGTCCATCTTTATTACCGAGGGTGACTCGGCAAGCGGATCCATAACCAAAAGCCGCGATGTGAATACACAGGCTGTTTTCAGCCTGCGCGGCAAACCGCTCAACAGCTTCGGACTCACCAAGCGCGTTGTGTACGAAAACGAGGAATTCAACCTGCTTCAGGCAGCACTCAATATCGAGGATGGTATCGAAGGGCTCCGCTACAACAAAGTGATAGCAGCTACCGATGCCGATGTGGACGGAATGCACATCCGTCTGCTTCTCATCACGTTTTTCCTGCAGTTTTTCCCCGATCTGATTAAAAAAGGGCACGTGTATATCCTGCAAACTCCGCTTTTCCGTGTACGTAATAAAAAGGAAACCCGCTATTGCTATTCCGAAGAAGAAAGAGTGGATGCCATCAGGTCACTTGGTCCGAATCCTGAAATCACCCGTTTTAAAGGATTGGGCGAAATCTCACCGGATGAATTCCGTCATTTTATCGGCAAAGATATCCGGCTCGAGCAGGTCAAACTACGCCGCGAAGATGCTGTACAGGATTTACTCACATTCTACATGGGCAAAAATACGAGCGAACGCCAGGGATTCATAATCGAAAATCTGGTGGTCGAAGAAGATGTGTGAGCAAAGAGCACAGAGTAAAGAGTAAAAAAATGACTTTTTCAGGCAAAGATATAATATTCAATAACTTATTGTTTCACCTGTAATTAATTGCTGATTGGGAACTTCTCCGGATATGGATGTGAAATTCATGCAACAGGCTCTGAATGAGGCTCAACAGGCTTTGACTCGTGATGAGGTGCCGGTTGGTGCGGTCATTGTGTGCAACGACCGCATCATTGCACGCGGGCACAACCTTACCGAAACACTGAATGACGTGACAGCTCACGCCGAAATGCAGGCTATCACTGCCGCAGCCAATTTCCTGGGTGGAAAGTACCTTACGGATTGTACGCTGTATGTAACAGTAGAGCCCTGTGTGATGTGTGCAGGTGCATTAGGCTGGTCACAAATCGGCAGGATTGTGTACGGAGCTTCGGATGAAAAGCGCGGCTTCACACGTTTTGCACCGGATGCCCTGCATCCCAAAACGGAAGTGGTTTCAGGTGTTTTAGAAGAAAAATGCAGCGAGCTGATGAAGGCGTTTTTCAGAAAAAAAAGGTAAACGGCTTGTGCAGGCCTGTCTTCATGGAGAAGTGCTAAACCTGTTTTCTCTTCGTGAGAAACCTGTCAATGCAATTCTACTTAATAAACCTTCGTATTTCGGATAATTATCCCGGCTGATGAGTTCTCCCGGTGCTGTCCGAAGAAGTTTGACCCTCAATTCCATTTCCATCCTCTTGGAGTGCGTTCCATTTTTCGCTTCATAAAATTGTAAAGTCCAAGATAAGTAAAGCCCAGTAATCTGGCTTTTTCCCTTAATGAGCCATATTCGGGATAATCACCCAAAACATCCTGAACCTTGAATACTAAAAAGTCTTCCAGAAAATCGGTAAACGAACTGCCTGTAAGTGCTTTGATGGTATAACGGAGTTCCAGCTCTTCAATCCCGAGCAGCGAAGCATGGAATTTCAGTGTACGATTGTTGTATTTGGCAAGATTTTGAGAAAAAAGTACCAGTATCTCCGGACAAACTCCAATTGCAGCAGATTCAGATGAACCATCCGAATCACTTCCCGATTTGCCTGATACCACTTTTTTGTACATTTCCTTTGCGCAGAACTGATAGAAGTGAGCCATAATATGAAATGATAATTGATTCGGTTTGATTGTTATCTTATCTTTGGTAGACTAGTCTTTTACAAAGATACATTAATTTCCAAATCACACCTTCAGACTGAAAAATAAATGTTTTTCTCAATGCCACTGACTTTGAAATATATACATTTGAATTACAAAAATTGCAGAAAGGTATCATATCAGAGGATTAACTCTTTTCTGACAGTCGTTTATATGGGATTAATTCATGTCACCACCATTTTTGCCCGGAGCAAAAATGGTATTTCACTCACTGAAATAGTTATTTTGCCCTGAGCAACGTATAATTACGGGTGCCTGAACAGATATTTTTACCGGAGCAACGTATAATTACGGGTACTTATACAGATATTTTTTACCGGTAAAAAAATGTTAGTAAAATACTTCTGACAGGTATCTGATTTTTAATAATATTGCATTATCAATCAAATCCGGCAGTTGTGTGTAAGTGAAGGCTGTTTACTAAAAGGAACTGATGAAAGCATTTTCGGGAAGAAATATGTGAAAAAGAAGAAAATATGAAAAAAGTTTTCTAACTTGCAGGTCAATATGGAAAACTTTTTATTTTAAAAAGAATTCAATCATGAAAATTATTGCCTCTCTTTTAAGTTTTTTGTTTCTGGTCGTATCTGCTTTTTCACAGTCCTGGATTCGTGTCAATCAGGTGGGTTACCTGAACGACGACGTGAAAGTGGCGGTTTGGATAAGTAAAAATGCCCGCCTGATTACTGAATTTGATATTATTGACAACACCACCGGAAATGTGGTTTATTCATCCGATAAAGTCAGGCAATCGGGCAAGCAACCGGCTTTTGAATCTTCCGCCCGCATGGATTTTACCGATTTTGAAATTCCCGGCATTTATTACCTTAAAATTGATTCAATACAATCTGTTCCTTTCCGTATCGGGAACGATATCTACGCCGGAGCTGCCGATATTCCCCTGAAATACATGCGACAACAGCGTTGCGGCTACAATCCTTTCCTGAAGGACTCCTGCCATACCACCGATGGCATTTCCGTGGGCGATCCGGACGGGAAAAGGGATGGCAAATACTATAATACCACCGGAGGATGGCACGATGCATCCGATTACCTTCAATATGTAACTACCTCTGCTAATGCGGTTTATCAGATGCTTTTTGCTTATACGCAATATCCCGGATCTTTTGGTGATGCGTTTGATGCCAACGGCAATCAGGGCGGGAATGGTATTCCGGATATACTTGATGAAGCCAAATGGGGACTGGACTGGCTGGTGAAAATGAATCCCGACAAAGACACTTATTTCAACCAGCTGGCTGACGACCGTGACCACGTGGGGATGACCATTCCCACGGAACAGAAAGTGGATTATGGATGGGGAGCCGGTAATGCCCGGCCGGTGTATTTTTGCAGTCCGAAGCCCCAGGGACTTCGCGAACACAAAAACCGTAGTACCGGACTGGCCTCCACGCTGGGTAAATACGCATCTTCCTTTGCACTGGGCTCCAAAGTGGTGGCTAAGTATTATCCCGAATTTTCGCGTCTGATAGAGCAAAAAGCCAAAGACGCTTACCTGAAAGGGATGGAAAATCCGGGTGTTTGCCAGACTGCATGCTGTGTTTCGCCTTATTTTTACGAAGAAGACAACTGGGCAGACGATATGGCATTAGCCGCGACGGAAATTTTTTCACTGACAAATGATTCCGGGAATTTCAACCAGGCCCTCGATTATGGTCGACTGGAGCCGGTAACTCCCTGGATGGGTGCAGACTCTGCCCGTCATTACCAGTGGTATCCGTTTATCAATCTGGGGCATTATCATCTAGCCCGACAAAATATTAATTCGCGTGTGAGCCGGGAGTTTATCCGGAATATGCGCAGCGGACTGCAACGTGTGAAAGACCGTGCCGAAGGTGATGCATTTATGAACGGTGTGCCTTTTGTATGGTGCTCCAACAACCTGACCGTGGCACTGATAACACAATGCCGGCTCTACCACGAACTGACAGGTGACGATACATTCCTGGAAATGGAAACGTCGATGCGCGACTGGCTGTTCGGTGTTAATCCCTGGGGAACCTGCATGATTGTTGGCTATCCCGAAATCGGCGATACACCCTCCGATCCGCATTCGGCATTTACCAGGCTGCGTAATTATCCGGTTACCGGCGGATTAGTGGACGGGCCGATTTACGCACCCATATTCAGGTCGCTGCGGGGAGTCCATCTGGCTAATGAAGATACTTACGCCCCTTTCCAGTCAGATTATGTGGTCTATCACGATGATTTTGCCGATTACTCCACCAACGAGCCCACCATGGACGGAACTGCCTCGCTCACCTGCTACCTGGGTTATCTCAACAATAAAGCCGTTGCCCCAAAGATTGTGCTGGGCGGAATCGAACGTGGTAACCCGATGAAAAAGAATATCGCGCTGGTATTTACCGGGCACGAATTTGCCGACGGAGCTTCCGTAATATCCGCAACATTGAAGAAAAATAGTGTAAAAGGCAGTTTTTTCCTTACAGGCGATTTCTACCGCCAGTTTCCGAAAATATGCAGGCAGCTTCAGAAGGAAGGTCATTACATGGCGCCTCACTCGGACAAACATCTGCTCTATGCCGACTGGGAACGAAGAGATCTGACACTGGTAACACCGTATGGATTTGAGAAAGACCTGCTGGATAATTATCGGGCAATGGAAAAAGCAGGTCTCAAAACCGAAGAATCACGTTATTTTATACCACCTTACGAATGGTACAACAGCGAAATTAGCGACTGGGCTAAAAGACTGAACGTACAGATTGTCAATTTCACACCTGGAACAGGCTCAAACGCTGATTACACCACACCCGATATGAAAAACTACCGTTCGTCGGACACCATTTACAGGAATATTCTTCAATATGAAAAAGAAAATACACTCAACGGAAACCTGCTGCTGCTTCATATCGGCACTCATGCCAACCGTACCGATAAATTCTACTATCGCCTTGATGAATTGATAAAAGAACTGAAAACGAGAGGATATGAATTTGTAAGGGTGGATGAAATGATGAAATAATCACTAATCATAATGTACAATTTTTTAATGAACAATTCACAATTTACAAATTACGATTGGGCTGATTGAACTCAGAACTCAGAACTCAGAACTCAGAACAAAGAACTTGGAACTTGAAACTTGGAACTCACTCATCACTCATCACTAATATCTAAACGTTATCACCACCAGTTCACTCTGGCTGCCAAGGCGGTATTGCGGTCCCCACAGGCCTAAGCCTGAAGAAACGTAATAGTGCGTATTTCCTTTCTTCAGGTAGCCGTAACTCAGTTCGAACATACTGCGGGTAATGAGATTTGCCGGAAAGAACTGACCGTTGTGCGTATGTCCGGATATTTGCAGATCCACATTATTCTCCAGGGCTTCGTGCAGGTGATAGGGCTGGTGATCGAGCACAATCGCAGGCTTGTCTGATCCCGCTGGAAGAAGTTCTTTCAGGCTTTTCCGGTTTGCATTGTGCTTATCGTCGCGCCCGGCCAGGAGCAGTTCGTTGTTCACCGTCACACAGGTATCTCTCAGCAGAGTGATGTTTGACTTGCGGTAGAAATCGGCGATGTGCTGATCGCCTTCGCCGTAGTATTCGTGATTGCCAAAAATGACATAAACACCCATCGGCGCTTTTATTTCCCTCAGTTCCTCGTCCATATTCTGGCTGATGACAGGCTTTATGGAGCGGTCAATCAAATCTCCCGCAATAAGCACCAGGTCCGGTTTCTCGGCATTGATCATTGCCACGTACTTTTGCAACCTTTTTTTATCAATTGAAACTCCCAGGTGTACGTCACTCACTGCCACTATTTTGATTTCTTTATTTTGAGAAGATTTATTGCTCTGAATGGTCATGGTTCTGGTTACCGGATGGTTGAAGTTGTAATTTCCCCAAATCATCATCACGCCCAGCACCAATAGCGTGATGACCATGACCGACAGCCGCAGCATCTTCATATCGGATACGAAAGGCAGAAAATGATTGATGGCGCGGATCATATCCACCACCAGGAAGGATAAAAACAGATAAGCTGCCACAATGAAAAAACTGTAACCCGCAAAACTCAACGCCCGGGCAATGCCATGCGGAAGCACACTCTCGAAAAATAAGCTGCCGAACATCGTTACAGTCAGCACCAGCATCAGCACCAGATATATCGTTTTGAGTACGCCATAAGAAGCCAGCGTCTGATACCCTCTGACGGTAGTGTAAGCGAATATTGACAGCAAAAAAACAAAAACAAAGACAAAAAAACCGTATTTCATAATTAGTTCATTTTACATTCAGATGATTTGAATACTGACTTACAGAATTCAGACGATATTTTAAAAAAATCACAAGTTCCCCGGAGCTTTTCCCTGATAGGTTGAGATAAACGTATAACAGTCTGTCCGGATAATTTGGCAATCTCAAATATTTGCCGCCAGCCATTTCCGCATTTCGACAGCAGTTTTACCTTTTCTGCGTGCATATTCGGCCAGTTGGTTTTCATCAATTTTACCTATCATAAAGTACCTGGACGCGGGATGCGCAAAATATAAACCGCTCACGGATGCATTCGGAAACATGGCTCCGTTTTCGGTAAGCGATATACCCGTTTTTTCGAAATTGAGCAGTTTATCTATGTCGAAAATAACTGACTGATCGGGTAACGATGGGTAGCCTACCGCGGGCCGGATACCCTGGTATTTGGTTTTGAGCACTTCTTCGACGGTTAAATTCTCATCGGGAGCATAACCCCAGAATTCTTTCCTTACTTTCAGGTGAAGCCATTCGGCAGTGGCTTCTGCCAGCCGGTCAGAGAGTGTTTTTACCAGAATGGATTTATACAGATCGTCCGCAGCCTCGAATCGGGCTGCCATTTCTTCGGTGCCGCTCACGGTATTGGCAAATGCTCCCAGGTAATCGCTTTCCTCATTCAGGAAATCGGAAAGCGAATAACAGAATCCGTCAGCCGAGGGCTTTTGCTGCCGAAGTACGGGTATGTTAACCGTTCCGTTTCCGGTCTCAACTATGATTTCCTCATCCCGCGAGTAAGCCGGATAGATGGCGTAAACAGCATTCAGCTTCAGCAAATTATTATCGAGAATATCCCGGAGCATTTCCTGCGTATCTTTGAACAGTTTTAGCGCTTCTTCGGCTTTCGGACGGTCTTTTTCATCAAAACCTTGCAGCCAGCCGGCCCGGCACGACGGACAGTCGTGCACTTTTTCTATTCCTTCGTAATGCCCCGAAAGCCTCCAGGCCAGGAAATAAAACCGCCAGTCGATAAATGCAGAGATTTCTCTGAGCGGAATGTCATGAATATGAAAAGTCCCGATTTGATTGGGTTTAACAGGGTTGTAAGACATATTTATTTAAATTGACCCGAACTCTCCTGATACAAACTTTCCGAAATGGGTTCGGAACTGGCAGTGACAGCATCAGAGTGGGATAAACGTAAAGTTACAGTTGTAAATGTATGCTGAAAAAATATCATTCAATTTTTCCGGTATGATATTACAAACAAAATAACAATCGATTTGTTCCGCTGACCGCTCAAATTGCTGTTAATTCCCTTTCACGTAATTCGCCTTAATTCGCGCAATTCGCCTTAATTCGCGTAATTCCTATTAATCAGAACCAGTCTTTTCGTTTGAAGTACCAAATCATAAAACCTGCCACGATAAACATTACAGCCCACATGGCAAAATATCCGTAATGCCATCTGATTTCTGGGAAATAATCGAAATTGGTACCATAAACGCCTACGATAAATGTAAGCGGAATGAAAATGACCGAGATAATGGTGAGCAGTTTCATGATGTCGTTCAGCCGGGTGGTAGCAGCTGAATGATAAATGTTGAGCAGGTCGTAGAGCATTTCGCGGTAGCCGTCGGTCAGGTCGTTGGCTTCGTTGACATTGTCCTGCAGTTCCTTGTAGTTAAGCCGGTTCTCGTCGTGGATAAATTCCGATTCCATTTTGGCGAGTGTCAGAATCATTTCTTTGGCTGGTTTTATGTGCCGTCGCAGAAAGTTGAGCTCCTGCTTGTACAGATTGATGAGTTCGGGCAGCCGTTTATTTACATTCAGGGTCATCCGTTCTTCCAGGTTTTCAATTTTTTCGCCCAGCAGCCCGATGATATAGATGTAATTATCCACAACCACATCGAGCAGAGCGAAAGCCAGGTAATCGGTTCCCGCCGTGCGGATTTTGTTTTTGTGCTTGCGGATGCGTTCGCGCACGGTATCGAAAAAATCCCCTTTTTCTTCCTGAAACGATATCAGAAATTCATGGGTAATAACCAGACTCAGATTCTCGACCGACAGTTTGTTGGTGCGTTCGTTCATCTGAAGCATTTTCAGACTGATGAACAACCCGGCTTCGAATTCCTGTACCTTTGGCCTGATGGAAGGATTCATAATATCCGACATGATGTTGTTGTCGATATGGAAAATCCCGGCGAGTTCCTTCATCAGGTTCACATCGTCGAGACCGTTTACATTCAGCCAGGTGATGGTGTCGCTTTGCTTGTACGAACTCAGTTTGCCGACAGATTTTACCGGTAGTTCGTGTACAAAATCCAGATTGAAGTCAAACAACTCCATGGTTGTCTTATCGGCTTTTTTTTGCCCCCGAAACTTCATTTCGTAGGGCGAAAGACCGATATCTTCTTTTCGTTTTCTGATATTCCGGGCCATGTTTACCTTATTTTTCTGGAAAAAAGTGGTTATATGTTTTTCCTGTGTTTATCCTCTTTGTCTTTCGAGCAGAATCATCATCATCAGTCCGAGCATGATCCTGTTTTCTTCGCCGGCATTGAATTCGGCCAGTTTATTGACGCTGAAACGACGGCCGAAAAATGATTTTTCTTTTGACAGGCGGGCAATGGGCATACCGTCGGAGCGCGTCACCAGGTAAGTGGGATTAAAAAAATACCCGGCGAACATTCCGATGATGGGTAACTCGCCGAATATCCCGTCAAAAACCTTTACTGTGGCATTTTCTTCTTTTATAGCCATATCCTGGTTTCCTTTCCCGTCGTAAATCAGATAGGAAGCTTTCCATATCGACCTCATCCCCTGTCGCACGATACAGCCGGTTTCCGTTCCTGTTGCATCGAAAAAACGGTAAGTTGGCGAAAAATCAATCCATTTTGTTGCTTTCAGTGTGAAGATATGCCTGGAGCGACTCTCATCGTTGAAAACCTGAACTTCTTCTTTCAGTTTGAATACTTTCTGACGCACATAAGCCACTTCGGCACCGGTGGCATCATGTACCCGGAAGTCGTTGGCTATGGATGAAATCTTAAATGTGAAATTCAGCGGGAATTGCATGGTTCAAATGTTTATTGTTTTTTTTCAAAAAAAAGTCCGTTGAAATAAAACCGAAACGCGGAAACTGTAAGCGGAATACCCATGGTGATGTACAGCAAAGATAAGTATTCCGGATGTACCAATCCGCTCATCCGGAGTCCTGTGCCCATTGCAATCATCAAAGCCATCATCAGGTAGCTTTTCCGGTTGAAAAACGAAAAGATACACGGCCTTTCGTGTGGAAGCGATTTGATACGGGCTGTATGCCTGGATGAAATTTTATCAAACAGAAAATAGTAAAACAAACCGCCGGCAGTAACGCTGAAAATGAGTTTAATCCACAGATTTGCAGGATGTTGTATTAACAGTGTGCTGCCGCGGTACAGTAGCATTCCTCCGGCAAAAGTCCAGACTATTCCTGCAACAAAAAGCAATGACTGCTTCGGAATGCCCGGCTTCAGACGGGTGAAAATGTATTTTGATGTGTTCATAAAATAATTTTCAAAAATACAGAATAAAATCAGTTTCAAAACAATCTTTCGGAATAAATTACAGCAAATCACCTGAAATTTTATCACTCTGTCAAACTACCGGGGTGCTCAAATCGTTATTTCAATGAAGTCACGGAATAGGATATATGGGCAGGTTTTTCACACTGCTGAATTTTTACTACTTTTGTACTTTACTTTTTTTTAATAACAAAGTCTACGATGAAGAAAATAATCATCATTAACGGTCCGAATCTGAATCTTCTCGGTTTGAGGGAACCGGAAGTGTATGGAAATCAGAACTTTGAGAACTACTTCAATACGTTGAAGGCGTCATTTCCGGATGTTGAGCTTGCATACTTTCAGTCCAACGTGGAGGGTGAGCTCATCAACAAGCTTCACGAAACCGGTTTTACATATGATGGAATTATCCTCAACGCCGGAGCCTATACCCACACTTCCATAGCCATAGCCGATGCTGTGCGTGGAATTACTGTTCCAGTGGTGGAGGTTCATATTTCCAACGTATTCTCCCGTGAGAGTTTCAGGCATCACTCGTATCTTTCGGAAGTTTGCCGCGGCGTGATTGTTGGTTTCGGACTTGATTCGTATAAAATGGCTTTAAGTAGTTATTTGGTTTAGCCGTTATTTACTTCGTGTTAGTTGGCTGCACCGTTATTGGGTAGTTAGTAGGTTTGCTGTTAGTCAGTAAATTTTCAAAAAAAGCAAAAAATGAAGTTAGAAGATTTAACTATTTACAATCTGTCAATGGATTTATCTGATAAGATTTGGTTTATAGTTGATAAGTGGACTTATTTTCAGCTTGATACTATTGGTAAACAATGGGTACGTGCAGTTGATTCTGTTAGTTTAAATATAGGTGAAGGATTTGGCAGAAACACTTTTAAAGATCAAAAAATTTTTATTATTATTCAAGAGGGTCGTTGTATGAAAGCAAAACTTGTCTTGAGAAAGCAAAAAGAAGAAATCTGATAACAGAAGAAATGTATCAAAGTTTGCTAAACGAACATAATACGTTAGGCATTAAACTGAACAATTTCATTAAATCAGTTGATAAATTGATGGTCAATGAAAAAATAAAATGAGGAAGCAAATAACGGCGCAGCAAAATAACAAAAATAACGGCGTAGCAAATAACTAAAATAACTGCGCAGCCAAATAACAAAAAATAACTGCGCAGCAAATAACAAAAGATAACGGCGCAGCAAATAACGCGAAGCAAATAATATTATATAATGGAACAAAAGAAATCTACAAAAATAGTTGCCACTATCAGTGATAAACGCTGCGATGTGGATTTTATCCGTCAGCTGTATGAAGAAGGGATGAACGTGGTGCGGATGAATTCTGCTCACCTCAACCGTGAAGGTTTTCTGAAGATAATCAACAATGTAAGGGCTGTGAGCAACCGAATTGCGCTGCTCATTGACACTAAAGGGCCCGAAGTACGCACCACCGTTGCTGAAAATGACCATATAGAGCTGAAAACCGGAGATTTTGTTAAAATCACCGGTAAAACGGATGTGATTTCCACAAATAAATGCATTGCTGTAAGCTACCCGAATTTCGTACGCGATTTGAATGTGGGCGACGATATCCTGATTGATGATGGTGAAATTGACCTGAAAGTCGTTTCGAAGGAAGATGACCAGCTTACCTGTATAGTTGAAAATGATGGTTCGCTGGGCAGCCGTAAAAGCGTGAACGTTCCCGGAGTACGCATCAACCTCCCGTCACTCACCGAGAAAGACCGCCAGAATATTCTGTTCGCAATCGAACAAAATATCGACTTCATTGCTCATTCCTTTGTCCGCTCCAGGCAGGACTTGCTCGATATTCAGGAAATTCTCGACGCGCACAACAGCCCGATAAAAATTATCTCGAAAATCGAAAATCAGGAAGGTGTTGATAATATCGATGAAATTATTCAGCATTGCTATGGTGTGATGGTTGCCCGTGGTGATTTGGGAATTGAAGTTCCTCAGGAACGGATTCCGGGCATACAGCGCAAACTCATCCGTAAATGTGTGAAAGCGCATAAACCGGTCATCGTTGCCACGCAAATGCTTCACTCGATGATTGAAAATCCGCGTCCCACACGTGCCGAAGTCAATGATGTGGCAAATGCCATATATTACCGCACTGATGCACTGATGCTTAGCGGCGAAACGGCTTACGGAAAATATCCGATCGAAGCCGTTCGGACTATGTCGCAAATTGCTCTGGAAGCCGAAAATACCAAAATGCCCGAAAATGATATCCCGATTGAATTTGGTAAAGGCAATGTAACCGCCTATCTGGCACATGCAGCTGCCGAAGCAGGAAAAAATATTGATATCAAAGCCATCGTTACCGATACTTTCAGTGGGCGAACAGCACGGTATCTGGCTTCTTACCGCAGTTCAGATCCAATCATTGCTTTTTGTTACAACGAGCGTGCTTCCAGAGAGCTGGCATTATCCTACGGAGTGTATTCCTATTATAAGGAAGAGCTGGTGGAAGATGAAAGAAACTATTTCACCACACTGCTGCAGGATATCATTGGTCGTGGCATTATTTCCCGTGAAGATATTATCTGCTACCTGAGTGGCCCCACAAGCGGCAGCTATGGTACGACCTTCCTCGAAATAAATACGGCGAATACATTGCTTTCCGAAATTGATAATTATACATTGCCAAAATAATAAAAAACCAACAGAGACATCCTGCCCGGGTGTCTCTGTCGGTTTCTGTTGCAAGCCTATTTCCTCACGTTAATTTCACCGCCTTCCAGCGCTTTTTTCTCAACTTCAATCTGTGTTTCTTCCTTACTTTTGAAACCACCGAAACGGTACGATGCTTTCAGCCAGAAGGTGACACCATCCGTCCGGCTTTTGAAGTCGGTATCTGCATTCGGTACGCTGAATTTTACAAACTGTGCCGTCATTTGTGTCACTTCGGCGGTTAGTTCCAGCTTTTCTTTCAGGAATTTTCGCGATAAATCCACCTGCCAGTAATCCATTGGCTGTCCGAATGAGTAAATCTGAAAACCACCCTTGAACATGTGAAACCAGTTTGCATCGAGTGAAAAATGATAGGGAAGCCCGATGTGTGTGTTAATATTGTACATCCAGAGCGGTTTCTTGTTATTGGGGTTTTCAAGCCCTTTTATCTGGTTGAAATTACAGGAAACATAAAAATGCACATAACTCATATCCGACATGTTTGCCGGTTGTTTGAAAAATTCCGCCCCTTTCGTTATCAGTCCGAAAGGTACCGGAAGCGACATGTACAGACCGTACATTTTAATATTGCTGAAGTCGTTTGATGTTTTTTCGGATATAAAAGAATGTGGTTTCACAGTGGTGGAAAGCAAACTGATGTTTTTCGAATAGCTCAGGTAACTTCCCAGGGTAGCGTAATTGAAAGCCGTGACACTCAACGAATAATTGTCGTAAAAGTTGGGCTTCAGGTTCTGGTTTCCGGCTGATTTGCTGTAGCTGTCAAAGTAGCCGTTCACATTCGGGTCGAGCTGATCGTAAGCGGGCATGGCTATTTTTCGCGAATATTTTCCTGACAGATTGACATTGGGAATAATTGCGTACAACAAATTGACCGTTGGGAAAAGATTGGTAATTCTGTCTCCAACAACGCTGTCGGCACCTGCTACTTCGCTTTCATAGAGCAGGTCTTCAAGCCTTATGCCAAGTGTAGCCGACAGTTTTCCCAGCTTTTTGCGTGCTTCCACATAACCGGCAATGTTTTGTTCGTGGTAGCGGAAGTCGATTCTCTGATTGTAAGACGGATTTTCAAAAATAATGGACGAAAGGACGTTGAAGTTGTATTTTCCCAGATTGTGCGCATTTGTGATGTTGTATTTGGCGCCGGCTGTCAGACGGATTATTTTGAACGGAAGTTCCAGGTCTGCTTTTCCGTAGGCATGGTTCAGGTTCAGATTGTTTGTACTGATACCATACAGCGGGGTGGAAAAATTTTGAGTGGATTGCGCAGAGGAAACCTTGTAATAGTTTGAATAATAGCCTGTAATCTGCAGCGAGCGACCCAGTGTGTCAAGCAGTGTCTTGTATTTCAGCACAAATTCATTGTTGCGGTTTGCTTCCGGATTGCTGAAACGGGACGAATAATTTATTGCCGGAGTAAGGTTGCTGCTTTCGCGGATGGAATTGCTCGTGCTTTGATTATTATAGGTGTTGAAATTGTAATTGAACACGATGTACGAATTCTCCGTCAGCCGGTAGTTCATCATCGGACGGATATAAAAATTCCGGTTCAGGTTTTTCTGCGTGGAATTATTGGTGAAAATTACGTTTGGTGTAAACGATGTAAATACTTGTTTTATATCTGTATACTGGTTCTGCTGATGCCAGTTATAACCCGATTGCAGTTGCCAGTTTATTTTGTTGTTACGTCCGTTCAGCATCAGCGAAGGTGAAAATTTATGGTTACGGCTGTTGCCGTAATGCAGGTTGACTGTGCCGCCAAAGTTATCGGGTGCAGTACTTCGTGTAATTATGTTGATAATACCGCCATTTGCTTTGGCTTCGTAGGATGCGCCGGGATTTTCAATCAGTTCAATTTTTTCAATCGTATTCGCGGGCAGTCCGTCCATATAATTTTTCAGATCCGAACCGGAAAGGTTGCTTGGAACTCCGTCCAAATATATGCTGACGTTTTTCCCGTTCAGATTCAGATCGCCCGAAGGACTTATTACCACTCCCGGCAGTTTTCTTACGGCATCGCGCATGGATCCGGTCGAAAGTGCGGTGTTGTCTTTCACCTGATAGGTTGTTTTGTCGGCATCCGCGTTTACAAATTGCTTTTTCTCGCCGACCACTTCCACTGTTTTCAGTTCCTTCGGCTTGATGCCGAAATAAATCATACGGATGTTTTGGGTCGCATTTTCGTTATCTTTGATGCTGAAAAGCATTTCCTGCGGGTTCGGTGGTCCCATCTTTGGCTGGGCGTTATTGGAGAATGCAAATCCTTCTTCAGGCATCCCGTTATCCGACACGTCCAGTTTCCCGTTTACATTTTCATCGTGAAATGCCGACAGGATGTATTCACCCTGTGAAATACTGTCGAGTATCCAGGTAGCAGACCCGTTTTCGATTGTGATGGATGCAGATTTGAACGGTTTGTGGGCAGAATAATCGGTTTTTCCATTGTAAAGGCTGACTAAAATCCGGCCGTCGCTACTTTGCAAACCGCCGAAAACAACGGTAAGTCGTTGGCTTTGTGCTTGTAAAAGCAGGGGAAGAAAAGCAAACAGGAGCGCCAGGTTTTTTAGCGGAATGATTTGTTTCCGCTGAATTCGATTTTTCATCTGTTTTAATTTGTTAATTTCGGTTTTTTCTGAAAATTAGCTTGGAGAAATAGTTTAGATAAATGAATTCCGGGTGATGGAACTGTAAATCATTCCATATTCAGATACCCTTTAAGCGCTTCCACATAGATATTAAAAGCTTCCACTCCTTTTGGGGTAATTTTGCAAACGGTGCGGGTGCGTTTTCCCTGAAATCCCCGCTCGACTTCAATGTAACCTGCATCGCTCAGTTTATCAATCTGAACACTCAGATTTCCTGCGGTAGCTTTCGTCGTTTCCCTGATGTAAACAAAATCAGCTTCAGCTACCGAAAGAAGAATGGACATGACGGCTAACCTGAGTTCAGAATGCAACAGTGGGTCGAGTTCCTTAAACATGCCTTTTGCGGTTTTTTATGTTCAAAATATGCCCCGGAATGACCATCATCAGTAAGAATACCAGTGCAAAAATCAGGATAGAATGTGTATTTTCTACTATTAAACAGCCAAAAGAGAGCAGGATGCTTAAAAATCCGGAAATAATCAGCGGACGAAACTGAATGATCATACCCGTAATTGCAGTTCCGGTTGCCATCAGTACTATAACAATAAAAAGAATGGGAAGTTTCCAGTAAAACATGGCACCCATTGAAACGGCAAAACCGGCTGCTCCGAAACCTGTCCAGACATAACTGATAATTTTGTCCAGATAAGTTCTCAGCCCTTTTTCGTTTTTTTTCTGTAAAAGTAACATAACCGGAAATCCGATCAGGGGTATCAGAAGCCACAGGTAATTCCAGCGATAGTCCTGTGTGTTGTTTAACTGATACCATACGAGTATCGAAACCAGAATGGAGGTATATCCCCACACCAGAAAGGGTATTCCATTTTCTTTTTCAAGTTTTTGCTGCGTGTTTTTAATCATACGAGTGATAAGTTCTAAACTTTCTTTTTCGTTCAAAGGTCTTTCTTCCATCGGTTTAATTGTTTATTGGGTGAATTTATAATGAAATCACAATGCAAATATAAATCGGTTTATAAAATAAACCAAATTAAATAATCAGAATCTGCAATTATTTAACTTAAATTAATCATAGAGAAGTTTTCAGCCAAAATATCCATAATTTTATCCGCCATTTAAACTATTTGCTTTTAGATTTGTCATAATGAAATTGTAAAATATTCATGAATACAGGTGTTTTGTCTTCCTGTAAAATCAAATACAGAATAATACAACGGGCATGTGAATGTTCAGTATGATTTAAATATTGAAAGTAGGCATGCAAATGATATATGATAACTAAAAGAACAAATAAATTCTCTATGAAAAAGTTTTTTTTATTTCTGTTACTCCAGGTAATTACACTTTCTGCTTTTGCCAGCGCTACTATTCATGGGCGAATAATTGATGCAAACACTCAGAAACCCATTGAATTTGTTACGGTGTCAGTTTTCAACCCGGCTAGCTCCAAAAATATTGCCGGAGCATTGTCTGATCAGGACGGTGTTTTCAATATCCCATCGGTATCAAACGGTAAATACGAACTTCGTGTCAGTTTTGTAGGATACACCTCATACAACAAAGAGTTCAATGTTAATGGCGGGGAAGTGAAATTTGGTAACATTTTGCTAACTGAGAATACAAAAACGCTTAAAGAAGTTCAGGTGGTAGGACAAGGCTCGCAAATGCGGTTCGATATCGACAAGAAAGTGTTCAGTGTCGACCAGAATATAGCATCTGCAGGTGGTTCAGCCACTGATGTGTTGCAGAATATTCCTTCGGTAGATGTGGATAACGATGGAAATGTATCGCTGAGGAACAACTCAAGTGTAGAAATATGGATTAATGGAAAGCCATCGGGCCTTACGGCAGATAACCGGGCTCAGGTGCTTCAGCAAATGCCTGCCGAAAACATCGAAAGTATCGAAGTAATGACCAATCCCTCGGCTAAGTTCAACCCCGAAGGTACTGCCGGAATCATTAATCTGGTGATGAAAAAAAATCGAAAAGCAGGTTATTACGGCAGCGTTTCAGCCGGAGCAACTCTTCAAAATGGGAAACCCGGATATAACGCAGGAGCCAGTATTAATTACAACGTAAAGAAATTTGATATTTTTGCCAATGTAGGATTTCGCAAAATGCAGGGAAATGGTTTTGGTACAACTGAGCGTACGAACTATAACAACGGTGATACTACACTCCTGACTCAAAACAGTATAAATAATTTTCGTATGGGTGGATTATTTTTCCGTGCCGGAGTGGATTATCATCTGGATGCAAAGAATACCATCGGAATCAATGGTTTTGGGCACAGAGGAGTTCCAAATATGTATTCTGAAACAGATTATTTGCTGACGCAACTGTCAACCGATACTAAGCTAAGAGACTATTCACGTGTTAATGATGCTTCTGATACGCACAGAGGTTTCAATACGAACATTTATCACAAGATTGATTTTGATAGCAAGGGCTCCAATCTTATGACTAATCTTTCTTTATCAAAACATGGAAATTATGGAAAACAGACGTATGTTCAAACCGACCGTCTTAACTCTGCCAATTATCAGAATATCAATCAGATAGCTGACGGTAATAGCACTACAATCGAGTTGAAATCCGATTTTACTAAAAAATTTACCGATAATAACAAACTTGAACTGGGCTGGAGCAGTATCTGGAATGATCGTTTGAGTTTAGCAAATGGTTATGATAACTTCAAAAAAGCCGAAATTGATGCTTATTACAATGTTTTCGATTATAAGGAACAAATTCATGCCGTTTATGCAACTTATGGAACTCGTATCAATAATTTCTCTATTCAGGCAGGTGCCCGGGGAGAATATTTCCGGAAAGATGTAACTTCTACATCCATTACTGAATCGGTAAAACCAGATCCTCAAATTTACTTCAAAGTATATCCGAGTGTTTATTTGTCGTATTCGCTGCCCAAAAATAATGAATTGCAGTTGAATTACACCCGCCGTGTAGATCGTCCTCGTGGGCGGATGGTGAATTCATTCCGTGATTACTCCGACTCAACCAACATCAGTTATGGTAATCCGCTTCTTATGCCTGAGATGACATCCGCTTTTGAGTTGAATTACATCAAAAACTGGGACAATCATACTTTATCGTCTTCGATTTACTATCGATTTAACAACGATGATATTGAACGGGTCAGCTTTATACGTAACGGTGTAATGGAATCAACGTTTATGAACCTGACGAAAGAACATGATCTGGGCGTTGAACTGGTTTCTAAAAATCGTCTGTTTAAGATACTGAATCTTACATCATCGTTGAACATGTACTACAATAAACTGGATGCTTCTGTTTATACAAACCAATTATACCCGGATGTACGGGTTGAGTTGCCGGCACAGGAAAACTTCTCGTGGGAAGGACGTGTGATAGCCAATCTGATGTTTTCACCCACTTTCTCAGGCCAGGCTACCGGGCAGTATCGCTCTGCCCAACTCACGCCTCAGGGCAAGCAGTTATCAAATTACTCCATGGATTTAGGCTTGCGCAAGACCTTTTTTGATAAGAAATTTAGTGTTAACTTTAATGTTCGTGACGTGTTTAACTCACGCAAATTCAGAAGTTTCACCTATGGCGAAAACTTTGACCAGTATTCGGAAAGTCAGAGAATGGGCAGAATGTTTGGGTTGACTTTAACCTATAACTTCGGTAATATGAAACCTAAAAAAATAGAACGTCCCCAGTCATCCGAATCCGGGGAGTCAGACGGGATGGAAATGGAATAACCTTATACATTCCTGTTTATATAAAGAGGATGCGGGAAATGAATAACATTTTTCGCATTTTTCTTTTTAGTGTAAAAAACAAGAATTTTTCAGATGTCAGTACAGACTCTGTAACACTCAGAAACATGTTGCAGTGCCTCAAATCCTGCAAAATGATAAAATAACTGTTAAAAACAGCCTTTTTTGAACATTTTGCAAATATTCGTGTTATATATGCAAAACGAATTGATACAACAACTGATTGAGGTTCTGATTATGAAATGAAGATGAATTGCCGGTTGTTAGTCAATAAGTGAAAAATAAGTGTGTGTGTGAAATTCCGAAACGGGACAATGTGAATTGTCCCGTTTTTTTTCTATTTTTGTACGTCAGGGTGACATACCTGATGTTTTTCGTTCAGGAATGAATATTACATAATCAGTCAGTCAAAAGCAATCAACCTTCAAAAGAAAATACACGATGAAGAAAACAATTATTTTACTTTTCACACTCCTCCAGCTTTCCTCTGCAACATACTCGCAGCAGTATGTGCCGGCACCTGAAAATCTTGAAAACCGGTCACATTTTCAGGACAACAAGTTCGGAATTTTCATTCATTGGGGTATTTACAGTTTGATGGCTGACGGTGAATGGATTATGAATATCAAAAAAATAAAACACGATGAATATAGCCGGATGGCTTCGGGATTTTTCCCTTCGCGGTTCGATGCGGCAAAATGGGTTTCGGATGTGAAGGAGGCCGGAGCAAAATACATTTGTATCACGTCCAGGCATCACGATGGATTTTCGATGTTTAATTCGGAATATACGGATTATACCATAGCGAAAGCAACGCCCTTCAAACGGGATGTGCTGAAAGAACTGGCTGATGAATGCCACAGGCAGGGTATAAAACTGCATTTTTATTATTCACTGCTGGACTGGGGACGGGCTGATTACAATCCTGATGGGTTTGCTGTAACAGCAACAGAAGAAACCAAAAATGCCAGATGGGAAACGTACTATCGTTTTATGAAAAACCAACTCACCGAACTGCTGACCAATTATGGCAAAATCGGAGCCATCTGGTTTGACGGGATGTGGGACAAGAAAAATTTTGACTGGAAAATGAGCGAAATTTATTCCCACATACACTCCATTCAACCCGGATGCCTTATTATTAACAATCACCACCTGGCGCCTCTGGAAGGTGAAGATGCACAGGCGTTCGAGCGCGACCTGCCCGGACAGAACACTGCCGGTTTTTCTTCCGGTGCACGAATCGGAGAGTTACCACTCGAAACCTGTGAAACAATGAACGGATCGTGGGGTTATAATATCACTGACAGAAAATACAAATCCGAAAAAGCACTGATTCATTATCTGGTGAAGGCAGCCGGAAATAACGCCAACCTGCTGCTTAACGTGGGTCCGCGCTCTGATGGCACGTTTCCTGATGAGGCACTTACGGGTTTCAGAGCCCTGGGCAGCTGGTTGAAAGTGTATGGCGAAACCATTTACGGCACTCGTGGTGGTATGATACCTCAGCATGAATGGGGAGTAACCACTCAAAAGCAGAATAAACTATTTGTGCATATTCTGGATCTGCAGGATTCCGCACTTTTTTTACCCCTCACCGGTAAAAAAGTGAAATCAGCCAGGACGTTTATTGACAACCGTAAAATCCGGTTCCATCAGACCTCCGAAGGTGTGGTTTTGTATCTGGATGCTATTCCTGAGGCTATAGATTATGTGGTGACGGTGGAATTTTGAGGTAATTCTTATATTTTCTGAATTTAAAAAAGAACGAAGATTTCTAAGCCCGGAATAACACGGTTTAGAAATCTTCGTTTTTTAATACAGATTGTGACTGGTCTCGTCTGAAAAAATGCTGTTAATTGGCGCAGTCAAAAACAATATTTTGCATCCTGTCGTAATTTTTTTCCTGGCTCTGCAGCAGTTCGAATTGGGCTAATGTACGTTGCCAGTTATGTTCAGGTGATTTGATTTTATAATACGTATCGCCGTTCAGGTAATCCGTAAAGAAGCGGACAGTTTGCATGTAGCTCAGCAGTTTTGCTCCGAATGCCAGGTTGCCAAGTTCGGTAGGTGTAAGGAAACTTTTCGCTTTTTCAAGATATCCTTTTGTGTATGCTTCGAAAATGTCAAAATTTACACCGATATTTTCAAGGTTTTCATCGTCTTCGGCTCCCGTGTTGGCAGCAGTACGCATAAAGTCGCCGAAATCCGAAAGCACATAGCCGGGCATAACCGTATCCAGGTCCACGATGCAGATTGGTTCATCGTTATCGTCGAAAAGCATGTTGTTGACTTTTGTGTCGCAGTGATTGATCCGTTTCGGAAGTTTTCCTTCGCGGTGCAGACGCTCGGGGATACACATTTCGTCGGCGCGGTTTTCTATTTCATCCACCATCCATTGTACTTTCCGGAGTCTACCGGCAGCATTATTTTTTACTGCTTCTCTGAATTCCCCGATTCTGAATTCCATGTTATGAAAGTTGGGTATAGTTTCTATCATATCGTCGAGTGGCAGGTCGGAGAGCATGCTCTGAAAATCACCGAAAGCCACACCGGCTTTGTATGCCAGTTCGGGGCTGATTGAATCGTAGCTCCTGGTATTGCGGATATGAACATAAACGCGCCAGTAATTGCCTTCATCGTCTTTATGGTATAGTTTGCCGTCTTTTGCCGGAATCAGCTGAAGCACACGGCGTTCCAGGTTGGTTACTCCCCGTTCGGCAAGTTTCTTGCGTAAATAATCGGTAACCAGACTGATGTTTTTTTGCAAACCATCTACGTTTTTGAAAATATTATGATTGATACGTTGCAGGAAGTACCATTCATCGTCCGGATTTTTACTTTCTACAATAAAAGAGTCATTGATAAACCCGATTTTCAGCGGTCGGATTTCACCCGGTTCGGATTTAAGCTGGAATTGATCGACAATTTGTTTCATGAATATAGATTTTTTGAGTTTTATGATGCAAAAATACGACTTATTCATTGAAAATATATAATCGGGATGGAACTGATTAGATAATTTTGTCAAAAATTTACATTTAAATTAGTCATAACATTGAGTTTTTTTACTAGAAGAATACAATAGATCTCAACTTATTACTACTGGAAAAAGGAATATCGATAAAATGATAAATAAAAATTATGGTAACCCGTAGTGCATTTGGAATATGAGCTTTGTATTAATGTTTTCACTTAAAAAGTGCTGTAATCTTACAGGATGAATAGGACAAAATCACTCTTTTATCAAACATATTTTTTCAAAAAAACCAAAGATTCAAATAAATATTACAAAAGCAAACAAATTAAGAGCTTGTTATTTGAGTAAAAAAAAAATTTTGGTGGGGTTCAATCTGCCTTACAGGCAATTTTGAGCCAAATGCACTACGTGTACTATTAACTGTTCGGGAAAATATTTAATATCCTTACTGCTGAGTTAGTAATGATGAAATATACAGTTGCGAGTCATGGCATATTTATACATTCGTGAATCTGCCAAAATTATTTTTTGCCAAAAAACCCATTCTGAATACTTGTAATAAATATTTATTTTTTTTCTGCATAGACTGGATATGACAATGCAAACGTTTGGAAAGTTATCTGCAGAACCTGCAGATTACCGTCTAAACGTTTAGAAAGTTATCTGCAGTCTTGCGGTACCCGTTTCAACACGCTGAAAACTGATTTGTCGGAATTTGATATTGCTATCCAAACCCGTGGCGAGTGACCGACCGGTTGCTGATTCATCCATCCAAATCATTGGAAAGGTATATGTATGCAAAAACAGATCAAATAACACATGTTTATTCGTTTTTCCAGCCCAGCAGGTTACTTTCCAAACGTTTGGAAAGTAGTTCGCAGAGTCTGCAGGTTTCCGTCTAAACGTTTGGAAAGTTATCTGCCAAACCTGCATATTATCGTCTAAGCGTTTGGAAAGTAGTCTGCACGTACAGCAGGCTTCCGTCTAAACGTTTGGAAAGTTATCTGCATAGACTGCAGATTACCGTCTAAACGTTTGGAAATCTATAGTATAAGGCGATCTGTCTCACAACTCTGCCAGAATTTATAACTGCTGCTGAACCTGAAAAGGTGTGCAATTGATCTCTGGCAGAGTTAGCAGATTTTTCACAGCACATAAAAGAGTCATTGATAAACCCGATTTTCAGCAGTCGGATTTCACCCGGTTCGGATTTTAGCTGCATTTAATCGACAATTTGTTATAAGACTATAGATTTTATGAGTTTTATGATACAAAATGCGAGTTATTTATAAATATTTATAATTTAAGCGATTGTAATTAAAGAATTTTATCAAAGTTTTACACCTTATTCGCTCCGGAGTTTTTAATATTGTTGAGGCGAGGATTTCTGAAAGTCCGTGTAAATGGCAGAAACAGTAAATATTATGTGACAGGGAAAAATAAAAATTAAATTTAAATATTTTCAGAAAACTTTTCTTTATTAAGTAAAAAAACATATATTTGCACGTACCTTATAAAATATTTAGTTAACAGTTGAATCAGCCGGATACTTAGTGAAAGAAATCAGTTATTGCTCTGGTAATCAGTTTTTTCGATGTGTTACGTTTGCAGATTATTGGTTTTCTGGGATCAAATATCTCTATCTGTATGAAATATGGATAGATTTTTTAAATGAATCCAATGAAAATTAACAGAACAAACAGAGTCAATGACTCTGAGAAAACCTTTTTGAATATGCTATTAGAATTAATTGGGTTATAAAAGGAATGCGGTACTTGCATTTAATTAGTTTGTTACGGTTACTTATTTTGGCTTATTCAACATAAGAAAATCGAATAGTTAAGAATTGAAATTAACACGATAAATAAATCTTTACTAACCAAAAACAATTATTAATTAATTTCTTAAATCAAGAGAGCATGAAAAAAAGAAAAATTTTAAACTATTGGAAAGGTATTCTCACCACCCTGATGTGTGCGATTACCTTATCAGGTTTTACTCAGACCAAAACAGTGAGCGGAACTGTGGTAGACAAGCAGAATGAGCCACTTATTGGTGTCGCTGTAAGGGTACAGGGTACGTCAATCGCCACTGCCACAAACATTGATGGTCAGTTTACGCTCAGCAATGTACCTCAAAACGGGGTACTGGAAGTAAGTTTCGTGGGAATGAAAACACAAACAGTTTCTCTGGCTGGCCGAAGTGTTGTGAACATAGTGCTGGAAGATGACTCTGAAGTTCTTCAGGAGGTCATAATCACAGCATTTGGTATTCCGAAACAAGCCCGTTCGGTAGGTTATGCTACCAGTAAAGTATCAACTGCGGAAATCGAACGTGTAAATGCTATCAATCCGGTAACTGCTCTTCAGGGGAAAGTCGCTGGTGTAAATATTAATGCGGGAGGTGCTTCCGGGGTTACTTCGAGTTCCTCGATTACCATTCGTGGTGCAAAATCCATTGATAAGAATAACTCCCCGATTTTTGTTATTGACGGTATGATAATTCAGGAACCGATCACGGGAGCTTTGGATGGTACCGACTGGGGATCTCAGCTTAAGAATCTTAATCCTGCCGATTATGAGAGTGTTACTGTTCTGAAAGGAGCTGCTGCGACAGCCCTTTATGGTTCGCGTGGTGCTAATGGCGCAATCGTCATTGTATCCAAAGGCGGTCAGTATGGAAAGAAAGGAATCGGAGTGGAAGTATCTCAGATTCTCGAAACAACAGACATTTATAAATCGCCTATCGAGCTACAGAATGTTTACGGAGCAGGTGCTCCGAGCAACGGATATGAAGGTGGATTTCTGGCCGATGGCGCTTTGCAGAAAACAGGTATGAGCTGGGGTCCGAAAATGGATGGACGTTCAATAAACCAGTACATGCCCAATGGTGAATTAACTCCGTTTGTTCCACAACCCGACAACTGGAAAAGTCTGTATCAGTCAGGTCTTAACAGCACCACGAGTGTTGCAATTAACGGTGGTGCAGAGAGATCTTCATTCCGTCTTTCGTACGCCTATACCGACAATAACGGAGTATTTAAACGTAATAATTTCTCGCGTCATGCCATTTCTTTCAAAGGCCTGACCGAATTAAACCGCATATTCTCGCTGGAAGCCGGTGTAAATTATGCATTTTCCACATCAATGAACGGTGCCAGTCAGGGTGGCTGGAACTGGGGGGGGAACCTTGCAATGATGAGTACCTATTACACTCCACGTAATATGGATATGGCATTGTATGAAAGTTTATACCGAGATCCGGTATCTCAGGCCGTTGAAACAACAAGCCCGTGGGGTACACTTCGCGGATATCTGCATGGTCGTGACATGAACCTGAACCAGCGTTCGGAAAATTCACTTCTCAGCAACCTTACACTGAAAGCAAAAATTGCTCCATGGCTGACAGCAAGCGTAAGAAGTAACTACAATTATTATGGTATTTCTACGCTCCAGAAACAGTACGGAACGGGTGCAAATTACGGACCATCCGGAACCGGTTATTATGGCAGAGGAGGTAGTATATCCGGAGCCTACAACTTCCTGGGAATGCTGCAATCAAATGAAAATAAAATAAAATTGGGTGATGAAGAAATAATCCTGGATGCAATCATTGCTGCCGAACTCTATGGCAACACAGAATCACATTCATGGAGCAAAGGTACTAACGGAGGTCTGGTTTCTCCGGGAATTTTCGCATTTGCTAACTCCAAGAACAAAATTGAACCATCATTTAACTATACTCCCCGTAACAATCAAACATTCGGGGTTTCTGCAATTCTTAACTTCGGATGGCGTGATCAGTTGTTCCTCGAACTAACCGGACGTAATGACTGGTTGTCAACTCTTACCTATCCGAAATACATGGCAACAGGACAGAATAATTTCAGTGTTTTCTATCCTTCTGCTAACTTGTCGTGGGTATTTACCGAAACATTCAAACTCCCGGAATGGTATTCATTCGGAAAATTAAGAGCATCTCTCTCGCGAGTAGGTATGGGAACCGGAGCATATGCTACGACTGCCGGATTCGGAGTTTTTTCACAGAGCTCGCAATATGATCCAGAAAGAACCAACGTGCTTATTGCCAACCCGAACCTGGGAACAGCCTGGAATAATGATTTAAAACCTGAAATACAGCAATCCATTGAAATCGGAACAGATTCGAGATTCTTTAACGATTTGTTGACGCTCGACCTGGCTTATTACAAAACCAATACATTCAATCAGATTTTAACCCTTGGAGCAGTAAGTGAATCAGGAGCAAGCAGCCAAAGAATTAATGCCGGTAATATTCAGAATCAGGGGGTAGAAATACAACTGGAAGCAACTCCGGTACGTACCAAAAATTTCCGCTGGACAATCGGTTCTAATTTTACGCTTAACAGAGGTAAAATCATCAAACTACATGAAAATATAAAGGAATGGCAGTTGATGGGGTCTTATGATGGTGGTCCTGAAATCTGGGCTTATGAAGGAGGAGGTTTTGGTGTAATCACAACTCCTTACGGAAGTACAACTGCCGGATCGATATATCGTTTCAACAATGAAGAAGATCCGAACGATACCCGTAATGGTAAACCTGTGATAACTTACTGGGGTAATTACGGAAGTCCAAACTCAGTGGCTGCCTACGGATATGTAACTGACAATGAGAAAGGAATCAAAGAAAAGAAAGTAATCGGAAAGGTTGAAGCTGACTTTTTGCTCAGTTTTAACACCTCACTTTCTTACAAGAATTTTGATTTCTACGCATTAATCGACGGACGTGTAGGTGGTAATTTCTATTCCAATACTTATAAATATGCCATGCCGATGGGCTCACTGGCTTCTTCGCTGCAATATCGCGATCAGGAACACGGAGGACTCCCGCGCACGAACTATAAAGGCGAAACCGTGTACGATGCTATCATGCTTGACGCAGTATTCGATGAAGGAACTGAAGCTCCCCTTGCAAGTAATCCGAAACAAACTATCGATGTAAGCGGACTTACTTATGCCGAAGCGCTTGAAAAAGGAATTCAACCGATGATGGCAAGTACTTATTACTGGGGCAACTTCGGATGGGGAATGCCCGCCGAACTGGGTATTCAGGATAATACCTGGTTTAGCTTGCGTGAAGTAACTATTGGATACAGACTGCCTGAGAATATCTGCAAAAAGTTTGGCGCCAATTACCTGAGACTTGGGCTGACGGGTAGAAATTTAGGTTATATAGTCAACAAATTAACTGATGGACTAAATCCTGCATCCATATCGTCAAATAACCCGCTGCTGCCGATGGATATCGGAGGAGTTCCTTTCTCCCGGACTTATGCATTAAATTTAACAATCAGACTTTAATTTAAACAGCAATGAGAAAATTTAAATATATATTATTAGGAGCACTTACGGTGCTTACCATGACCGGATGTTTGGAAAAATATCAGAATCTGAATACCGATCCGGAGTTACTCGGGACTACCGACCCCAGAAATGCCTTTACAGGGGCCACCGAAAACTGGAATAACAGTTCCCGTGCCCATTTAATGAACAAATATTCGGGAGTAATGCAATACATGCAATACATCGTATTTTATACCGGAGCACAGGAAGGTGCGTATGTTAATCCTACAAAAGAGAAAAAACCCTCACCTTATACACCTTATTACGGTGATTATTTCGGTCAGATAGGATTGAAACTGCGTTATCTGGTAAATACGGTTATACCGCTGGATCCTGAAAAAGAACGCTTCCAGAATCTGTCAGCCATTGCCAATATTCTTGAAACATATCAGGCATGGCTCGTGTTTGACGTCAACGGAGCTGCTCCTTATCACGAAGCATTCAAACTCGTAACTGACGGAATCAGAAAACCGAAATACGACCTGTTTCAAAAAGATATCGAGGGAAAAGAGCTTTATAAACTCTTTGACGAAAAGATTAAGGCAAATGTTGCTTTATTGCAAGCCGCTTCTGCCGATCAGTATGCACTCGGGAATAATGACTATTTCTATAAAGGCAATGTTGCTAAATGGATCAAATTTGGAAACACAGTACGTATTAAAATGGCACAGCGTCTCGAAAAAGCTGACAATGCATTTTACCAGTCAGTGTTGACAGATGTCCTTGGCAATTCGGGAGGCATTATTTCGAATAACGATGAATCGTGTATTTACAATCATCCGAATGAATACAACAACAACACGGATGACACCCATATTCTAACGTATCAGTATGCAGCTTCCAGAGCTTTGGTTAATTTCCTTTTGGCTTATAATGATCCCCGTCTTCCTTTGCTGGTTCGCCGGAATGGATTTGGAAATGGAAACAACAACACGCTGAATGATGATGTGGAAAAAATCCTGGCTACTCACTATCCGGATTATAAGACAAGATTTCCTCAATGGTCAGTTCGCTATGTGGGTATGTCGGCAAATCCGGACAGCGCCAACAGCGCATGGTCCACAGATACATACTATACACTGCCATACAAGGATAACGGTGTAGATAAAACCATGACTGTAAGAAATAACAGCCAGATTGAAAGCCGTTTCTATGTGAAAAATGGTGGTAAAGTAGGAACTCAGATAACTGCCCGCGATAAAGAAGATGCAACTTATGATGCTTCTCAGGATCAGATCAGCTTGTTTACGCCTTTGATTACTTATTCGGAGGTATGTTTCATGATGGCTGAAATTTCATTCAAAGCAGGTAGTGCAAAAGGGGGAAAAGATGCCCTGACATGGTTCAAAGATGGAATCCGTGCGTCAATGGAACAATATCAGAAATGGGCTGAGAAAATGAAGGTTCCTTCGGCAATGAATAATAAGAGTGATAACTACGACCCGGTTACAGCAGCCGATATCGATACCTACCTGGCTCGTACGGAGTTTCAGACAGTTACACTCGAAAAAATTATTTCTCAGCAGTGGGTTAACTTGTTCATGAGACCTGAAGAAGCCTGGGCAACCTGGAAACGTACAGGACTTCCGGCATTCAAAAATCAACCCGTTCCGGAAAATGGTGTTGCATTCCTTGAAAAAATCACTTCCGGAGGTGCAAATCTTAACATACCCCGACGGGCTTCCTTGCCAATTCCAAATACGGAAAATATAGATAATTATAATGAGGCAATTAAAGCTCTGAAAACGGATCCAAATTACGGATCTGCGGTGGAAAGTACAGAGGGACGCATATGGTGGGATAAACCATAGCAAAACGATAATAAAATAAAACTAAAAAGGTGTGAGATTTTTCTCACACCTTTTTTTTATTTTATTTCTGCCTGATTTTCTGTCTGTTGATCGAAAAAATATATAACTCCTTTTTATCTGTATTTTCTTTTCCTTGTCTGATCATATAAAATACCTGTCAGTAAGAGTAAAATCAATGGCAAAACTACATTGATAATCTGCCACCGGGTAAGCAGGGAGGTGGTAATATCCTTATTCAGAAGTCGCATCGGGATATTCCGGGAGCGAAGCTGCATTTGGCCATTCTTGTCGGTAAGGTAAAGAATGGAATTGATAATCAGATCTTTATTGCCGAAAAGCTGATTGGTATAGCAATCGAATCCAAGCGGCAATGCTTCTACTGAATCTCCGTTGCTTTCAATGTCGTTTCGGATGATATCGCCATCGGCAATAATTATCTGACGTGTTGGCACGCTTGCTTTTTTGATGGAAGCAGCATTGGTTATTTCAGGTGGAATCATCCGGTTGGCAAATACCGACCGGAAAACTCCTTCGATGCTCACGCCGACAGGGATGTATGAAACATTGAAATAGTTGTCGTTTTTCACATCAGGCAATTCGGTGACTGATATACCCGCGGGTATTTGGAGCAGATGTGATTTTGCAGAGCTTGCCAGGATGATGTTTTTCGATGTGTTTTCATCATCGCCAACCAACTCTGCTGATGAGGCAAACCGGGCTCTGACCGGCGAAATATTCCTGCTTGCAACATGCTGGCCGGAGGTGAGAAGGAGCGGGGAATATACCCAGGGCATTGGCTCAAACTGAGGTTTCTGACCAGCGGGAGCAACATTTACAGGCATCAGGGTACTTTGCACATCCTGCACCAGTGCCGGATTAATTCTTACCCCGTATCTGAATAACATATCGTCCAGGTTCAGTTCGAATGGAACAGCCGGGGAGTTGCCGCTTTCAGCAAGCGATTGCTCCGAAAGCCTCACTCCGTCAATTAGCCAAAGTAACGCACCGCCGTTCATCAGGTATTGGTCGAGTATAAATTTATCTTTTTCGCTGAAAGGTGCAGTTGGTTTTGCTATTATCACGGCTTTGTAATCGTTAAGCACATTAGCGTCAGTACCGATTTCACCTCTGTCAATCTGAAAATAACGGCTTAGACTCCTGCTTATATCGTGGGTTTCCATTTCAGTAAGTTCGCCGTGTCCTTCGAGGAAAGCGATTTTCCCGATAGTCTTGTTCGTTAATCTCCTGATAGCATCTGTAAGCTCAAACTCCAGATTTTCAATGGAAATGTTCAGGTTCTCTTCGCCCGAAAGGGCCGGGTTGTTTTTCAGCAGATTTACAGGTACCGTTTTTCCCCTGAACGATAATTCAACCCAGGGGAAAACGTCTTTTTGGATAATTTTTCCTTCCTTATCCTTTTCGAAAACTGCTGTGGCGGTGATTCCGCGTTTTTCCAGTTCACCGTTCAGCATTTTCGTATTTTCCTCTGTATTCTCTTTTGAGGGATTCTTGTAACCGATTTGAATTTTACCCTGGCTGTAGGCATTGAGCTCACCGAGTATATCGGCTGTGCTTTTCTTCAGGCGCAGAAATCCCGCGTTCAGATCGCCGGTGAGATAAACTGTTGCCTTTACCGGGCTGTCAACTGACTTCATCAATTCCTTCGACTGTTTGCTTATACTGTATCTTTTATCAGAAGTAAGGTCAATTCTGAATAAGAAAAGTCCGGATAATACAGCCAGCAGAATGATAACCAGCGCTGCTGCGAATGAAGATTTCGGAAAATATTTCATGAGAAACGGTTTTTCTTCGCCATTATTTATACACAAACTGTCATTTAGTATTGCAAAGATACTAAAAACCAGGTATATTTAATCTTACGATGAGTTTTGGGTTTTATTGCGCACTGCCCGGAAAACATATTCATTCATTTGCCTGATCATGTATGGTTCCAAAAATCAGTTTCAATATTTTTACAGAAAATTTAAAAAAAACTTATATTCCGGTTTGCATTTTATACGAATTGAATGGCTTAATTTATTTTATTATCTTTGCATCTTAATCAAAAAGGCAGTTTGTCTTTTTTTAAAAGAAATAATGACACCTGTTAAATGTTCATTATCAAAAAGGTAACAAAGACACATTTTATTTTTATATAAACTCATGGGAAAAACGATTTCGATTGCGAATCAGAAGGGAGGAGTAGGTAAAACAACCACAGCAATAAACCTGGCTGCTTCATTGGCCAATTTGGGAAAGAAAGTTCTGCTTGTCGATGCAGACCCTCAGGCAAATGCTTCATCCGGTTTAGGGATAGATATTCGCAGACTTCAGTTTACAATTTACGAATGCCTGATTGACAATGTGCCCGTTTCGCAAGCCATTCAACAAACAGAAATAGATAATTTATCGGTTCTGCCTTCACATATTGATCTGGTAGGAGCTGAAATTGAGTTGCTTCACCTTGACGACCGTGAACATGTGATGGAAAATATGCTCAAAACAGTAAGGGATGATTATGATTTTTTACTGATTGACTGTTCACCCTCGCTCGGGCTTATTACAGTGAACGCGCTTACCGCTTCCGATTCGGTAATCATTCCGGTGCAGAGTGAATATTTTGCTCTCGAAGGTATCAGTAAACTGCTCAATACCATTAAGATTATCAAAAGCAAACTTAATTCCAGGCTGGAAATAGAAGGTTTCCTGATTACGATGTACGATAATCGTTTGCGTTCGGCCAACCAGGTTCTGGCAGAAGTCAAGAAACATTTTGATAATCTGGTGTTCGATACAGCCATCTATCGCAACGTAAGGCTGAGTGAGGCACCAAGCTATGGCAAACCAATATCGCTCTATGATCCGGAATCACGTGGCTCGCTGAATTATATCAACCTGGCAAAAGAGCTGATAGACAGACAATAAGAAAAAATCGTTATACTTTATTCCAAAAAAAATTTATGGTAAAAAACATCGGTTTGGGAAGAGGATTGGGTGCTTTGATGGATATTGACTCGCTCGGAGTGAGCGGAACATCGTCCATCAATGAGGTGGAACTGAATCTGATCATGCCAAATCCGCATCAGCCCCGGACACATTTTGACGAAGAATCGCTGGCCGAACTTGCAATTTCAATTAAAGAACTCGGAGTGATTTCGCCTGTCACCCTTCGCAAAAACGAGGACGGTACCTACATGATTATTGCAGGCGAACGACGATACCGGGCTGCAAAATCCATCGGACTGAAAACCATACCTGCTTATGTGAAAACTGCCGCCGACGATCAGGTGATGGAAATGGCTCTTATCGAGAATATTCAGCGCGAAGACCTGAACGCTATCGAAATTGCCCTTACATTTTACCGGCTTATACAGGAATACAAACTGACTCAGGAAAGACTCAGTGAACGGGTGGGAAAGAAACGCGCAACTATAGCCAATTATCTGAGGCTGCTGCATTTACCGGCTGAAATACAAATGGGACTGAAAAACCGTAAAATTGACATGGGTCATGCGCGGGCAATACTTGGCATTTCAGAACCGGCCAATCAGTTGAAACTTTACTATTTGATTTTGAAAAATGACTATCCGGTACGTGTGGTTGAAGAATTGGTGCGCAACTTTTCCGAGTCCGGAAAAATGCAGGTTAAACCTGTGGCTGCCCGTTCCGGTAAACTGAACGACCTGAAGGAACTCGGCGACCTGAGGAATCAGTTGAGTCAGATTTTCAATACCAAAGTTCAGCTCACCTGCGACGAAAAGGGAAAAGGTAAAATTACCATTCCGTTTGCTAACGATGAACAACTCCTGCAGATTATGCAGTTGATTGATAAGATTTAACGTTTTCCCCGAAATAACAAGCACGGTTTGACAATAAAATCAAAAGGTTGAAAAAAAGATTTTTAATATATTGCTTTCTGATATTTGCAGCAGGATACGGATATTCACAATCAATTACAGATTCGCTTGTGGTTGCCGGTGATTCTCTGGTTTTTCCAGCCGGTGCCCGGTCACTGAATCCTGCAAACAGGCCCTTCATCGATTCGCTTACTATAGACACCATTGTTCAAACAAAACCTGAATTCAAACCCGATCCGATGAAAGCAGTATGGCTGGGGGCCATTTTCCCGGGCTACGGGCAGATTTACAACCGAAAATACTGGAAACTGCCCATCGTTTACGGAGGGTTTCTGGGCTTCGCGTATGCCATTTCATGGAACAATACACGATATACATCCTATAAGAATGCCTACATCGACATTTCTGATAAGGACGATAATACCAATTACCATATTAAAATCCTGCCGCGCGGATACACTCTCCAGACTTATCCTGGCGGAGTCACAACGTATCAGGCCCGATTGAAATCGGGGATGGATCAGTTCAGACGATACCGCGATTTAAGTGTCATACTGTCAGCCGGATATTATGCGCTGGTGCTTCTGGATGCATTTGTGGATGCGCAGCTTTATGACTTCGATATCAGTCAGGATCTGGTTTTGAATGTTGCCCCGGCACGGATTGAAATGCAGCAGAATAATCGTTCTGCCTACGGTTTGCAATGCAGCATCCGTTTTTAGCAGAACCTTTAATCAAATAGTACTATGAAAATCAGATTCAACCACATAATTCTTATTCTCCTGTTATTGTTTGCGGGATCGCAGGGCTACTCTCAGGTAACCAGGGTTATTCAGAATACACCTGTAAAAACTATTGAGGAACCGGTAGACGAAGACGCTGATGCCGACTCGACGGATATGGATTTTGATGAAGATGAAGACGGTGATGAAGAACCTGATTCGATAACTATTGTACCCGGCGATTTCACAAGTTCACTGGATGTTTTGCTTCAGAACTGGGCAGTAGATAAGAATGTAACATCAAACTGCATACCGCAACCCAATCCCATTACCGAAGAAAACCATTACCGCGACAGGCTGAAAAAACTGCCATACATTATCGAAATGCCTTTTAATTCTTCGGTGAAATCTTTCATCGAGATTTATACCCAACAGCGCCGAAAGCAGGTGGAATACCTCCTTGGCCTGAGCGACTATTACTTTCCGATTTTCGAAAATGCACTGGAAGAATTCCGGCTTCCGCTCGAACTGAAATACCTGCCCATCATCGAATCTGCCTTGAACCCCAAAGCAGTGTCGAGAGTCGGCGCAACAGGTCTCTGGCAATTCATGATTGGTACCGGAAAAATGTACGGACTCGAAGTGAATACACTTGTAGACGAAAGAATGGATCCGGTAAAATCTTCCAGAGTGGCGGCTGAGTACCTCAAAGAACTCTATTCCATTTTCTCAGACTGGCATCTGGCCATTGCTGCTTACAACTGCGGTCCGGGTAATGTGAACAAAGCCATTCGTCGTGCCGGAGGAAAACGCGATTTTTGGGCTATATATCCCTATTTACCCTCCGAAACCAGGTCGTATGTTCCAATATTTGTTGCTGCCAACTATGTGATGAACTATGCCGATAAACATAATCTCTGTGCAGCCAAAATAAGGATTCCGGTTCTGACCGACACTATAATGCTCAACCGGCGTGTACACCTCGAACAAATTTCATCGGTACTGAATATTGAAATTGATGAGCTGAGATTGCTCAATCCGCAATACCGGCACGATATAATACCGGGTGATATCAAGCCTTATCCGGTGTGCCTGCCTCATAATTTCGCCAATCTTTTCATCGACCACCGTGACGAAATTTATGCCTTCAAAGCCAACACGCTCGTCAACAACCGCCGGGAGGAAGTGGAGATACCTAAACCTTCATACACTGCACCGAAAAGCACCCCGAAAACAAAGTTCACTTATCACAAAGTCAGAAAAGGACAGAATCTGGGCTCAATTGCTGAAAAATACCATACCACAGTATCTAAAATAAAGAAAGCCAATGGTTTGAGAAGTTCGAAAATCAAGACAGGCCAGAAGCTGAAAATACCCAAACGGTAGTTCTGTAAGGATTCGATAATTAATTAAATGATATTCTTTTACCCGAAAAAAGATAATCTGTATGAAAACCAGAGAAAAACTTTATTATTCTATATCGGAAGTGGCAGATATGTTTTCAATTAACCAGTCCAATCTGCGCTTCTGGGAAAAGGAGTTCAAACAGCTCAAACCCCGCCGAAACGACAAAGGTACGCGGTTTTATACCAAAGAAGATATTCAGGTGGTGAAACAAATCATGTTTTTAATCAACGAACAAAAGCTGACACTCGAAGGGGTAAGGAAAAGACTGAACGAGAAGAAAGAAACGGTAGCTAAACAGCAGGAAATAATGGAAAGGCTGAAAAATGTCCGGAACGAACTGAAAGGACTGATTGCCCAGATGGGCGGTAACAGGGCCGAAGATGAAGAATAAAACATGTCGTCAATACGTTACGAGAAAGAAACAGTCGAAAGAATGATCCGGCTCTATTGCCGGAAGAAACATCAGTCACCCGATGGCATACTGTGCCCTGAATGTGAGCTAATCATGCGGTATGCTCACGATAAGTTGGATAAATGTCCGTTTGGTGATGAAAAAGGTGCCTGTGCCGACTGTAAAATTCATTGCTACAAAGCAGACATGAGGGAGAAAATCAGAATTATTATGCGTTATGCAGGTCCCCGCATGGTGCTTTTTCACCCGTATGATTATTTAATTCATTACCTGAAGGATAGAAAACAAAAAAGCTGACCGGAATTTATTCTGTTCAGCTTTTTTTAGTGTCTTGCGGACTTTGGATTATTTCTTAACTGCAGCAGGAGCGGGCAATGTAGCCGGAGCTGTAGTAGCCGGTTTGTCTTTCAGATTCAGTTTCTTTTTCACCAACGGAGTGATATCGTTAGCTGAAGGGCCCATATAAACTATCGTTTGTGAGGTAGTGTCAAAAACGTAAGTAAAGTTATTTTCAGCAGCAACTTCATTCATCGCTTTTCTAACCTTTTCGAGAATCGGAGCAGCCAGTTCCTGATTTTTCTTTTGTAAATCATCGGTAGCAGTCTGGTTCAGGTTGCCAATACGCTGTTCCATATCGGCCAGTTCTGACTGACGGGCTTGTTTGATGCTTTCAGTAAGTGTGGCCTGTGAATCCTGAAAAGATTTGATTTTTGCGTAGTATTCTTCACGCATTTTAAGCAGTTCTTTTTCC
Source organism: uncultured Paludibacter sp. (assembly GCA_964634605.1). Classification (GTDB taxonomy): domain Bacteria; phylum Bacteroidota; class Bacteroidia; order Bacteroidales; family Paludibacteraceae; genus UPXZ01. Next base: position 119,276 of record CAZWLJ010000002.1, on the reverse strand, counting down.
CATTCATCCTGGGCTTCTTTCATTTTCGCATTCATCGTTTCCACATCGGGCATCAGCGCTATTATCTCCTGTGAATTAACATGACCGATTTTAAGACTTTGTGCCATTGCTCCCAATGGTAACAAGGCAATCATAAATAAAGCAATTTTTTTAATCATTTCTGTTTTTATTAAGTTGAGTTTTTATTCCTGAGAATTTTTAAAAAGTGTGTGCAAAAGTATATATTTTATTTGGAATATCCCAATTTTTTGAGAACTTCATCGCTGATATCCAGCTTCTGAGATACAAAAATGGCACTCATTGCCGATGATTTGTCGAATATCAAATCAAGTCCCCTGGCGTTACTTATTTCCTGAATGGCATTGTAAACTTCATCCTGAATAGGTTTCATCAGACTTTCCCGTTTTTTGAAGAGTTCTCCTTCGGGTCCGAAATAGGTGCGTTTCAGTTCTTGTGCAGCTTTTTCTTTGGCAACTATTTCTTCTTCGCGTTTCACTTTCATCTCGTCCGACAGGAAAACAAGTTCAGTCTGGTAATTCTTATAAAGTTGCTGCACTTCTTTCATTTTGGCATCTACTTCCGATTGCCATTTTTTGGATACCTGGCTAAGTTGCTCGTTGGCGCTTTCGTATGCCGGAATATTTTTCATAATGTAACCCATGTCAACAGTCGCAAATTTCTGTGCCTGTGCAGACACTCCCAGTCCGGCTATTAAACAGAGAGTTAAAAGTATCTTTTTCATTTTTCAAATAGATTAGAATGTGTTTACAGTATAAAAAATGTGTATTTGATTATGGATATATCAAATACTTTGCCAAAAGTTTTTTGATTTTCCAAATATCAGATTGTCAATTTGTTGATTAATTTAATTAGCCGGTGTTTTTCAACTGTGAGGCTACAGTTCCTTGCCAATCACAAAATGGAACTGACTGCCGTGAGGCTTATTTTCTCCTACCTGCGAGTCGAATCCATATCCCCAGTCGATTCCCATCAGACCGAACATTGGAAGCACGATACGTACTCCGACGCCCGCTGATCTCTTGAGTTTGAATGGATTATAGTCTGAAAGTTTGTTGAAACTGTTACCGGCTTCAAGGAAACCCAGCGCCCAGATAGTGGCTGATTGTTCCAGCGAAATAGGATACCTTAGTTCGAGTGTGAATTTGTTGTACAAATATCCTACGCGGCGGGTTGCATTTCCATTGGCATCGAATTCGTATGGTGTCAGCTGTCCTGTTTCGTATCCGCGCATCGAGATGTATTCATTGGCATAACCACCGTAACCGCTCATTCCATCGCCACCGAACATGTAGGTACCGAAGGGTGTGCGTGCATTCTTATTGAAATGACCGATATAAGCAAATTCAGCCCGGGTCATCAGTACCGGAGTCTTATCGATAGGCATGAGCGATGTAAAGGTTTTAGCGCTGAATTTCCACTTGTGGTATTCGAGCCATTTGTATCGCTCGGCGTCGCTCATTGCCGAACTGGAATAATCCTTACCGTTGATCAGTGAATAGGGTGGAGTAATTTCAAGTCCGAGCGAGAAGGTGGATCCTCGTCTTGTAAACAGCGGATTATCAATGGAATTACGACTGGCGGTGAGGCTCAGACTCAGATTATTGAAATTTCCGTTGGTAACATTGGTCTCATACTGATACCAGTTTTTGATCATATAACGCTGAAATCCTAACTGACCATAGAATGTAAAGTAATCGTCAGGCCATTTCAGACGCTTACCGTAGCCTATAGCACCTCCGAGTGTGCGGAAGTATTTGTTTTTATCCACCTCATTTTCGTAGCTGGTATTGTAACCGCTGTATCCGCCGTATCCTCCGTATCCACCATAACCGCCGTAACCTCCATATCCGCCGTATCCTCCATATCCTCCATAACCTCCGTAACTACCGTATCCTCCGTAGTTTGAATACATATTCTGATAGGAACTCAGATAGCGGTCGCTCATGCCCGATGTGGCTGAATAGTAGAGTGATACCGAAAGTGAATTCGGACGTTTTCCGCCCAGCCATGGTTCCAGAAACGATAAGCTGAACGATGAATAATAATTTCCGTTGGTACGTGCATCGATGGTGAATGTTTGTCCCTCGCCCTGCGGAACGATGCGGTATGTTTCCGGTTTAAAAAGATTTTGGATGGCAAAGTTGCTGAATTTCAGTCCTATACTCCCCACCAGTCCGGCTGCTCCCCATCCGGCCGAAAATTCTATCTGGTCGCTCGATTTTGTTTCGAGATTGTAGGTCACATCCACGGTTCCGTTTTCTTCATTCGGTTCAATCCCCACTTCCTTGTACAATTTTTCGTTTTCAAAATGCTGCATCTGAGCCAGATACTGTAAGGAGCGTACAATGTCCTGTTGACTGTAAAGCTGACCGGGCTTGGTGAAAAGTTCACGCCGAACCACATTTTCATAAACACGGGTATTTCCCTTGATAATTACCTCGTTGATGGTTGCAGGCTTCCCTTCTGACAGCCGTAATTCGTAATTTATCGTGTCATTCTGAATCGAAACTTCTACCGGTTGTATGTTCGAAAAGAGGTATCCTTTGTTTTGATAATTTTTGATTACCGCATCATCGTCGTTGTTCAGCCTCTTCATCAGCAATGTGTGGTTGTAAATATCACCTTTTTTTATGCCCAGCACCGCATTGAAGTACTCTGAAGGATAAACGGTGTTTCCAATCCAGGTAATATCTCCAAAATAGTATTTACTGCCCTCATCCACAGTAAGATAAATATCTACAGATTTGTCGTCAAAAGGTACGATACTGTCAGAAACTACGTATGCATCCCTGTAGCCGTGCTCGTTGTATGCTTCTTCTATAAGTGCCTTATCTTCTTTGAATTTTTCGTTGATAAATTTTTTCGACTTCAGGATATTCTGAATGCTGTTGTCATTGGTTTTTTTCATCGCCTTGTCTATCTGTCTTACAGTCAAAGCGTTATTTCCGTTTACGTAGATTTTATGAACTTTTACTTTTTCCTTTTTGTCGATAGCAATATCAACTTTCACGTAATTGGGTTTTGCCGGATCGTCCTTTTGATATACTTTGATGTCTGCATTGGCAAATCCTTTTTCGTCGAGGTAGCGTTTTATTTCCAGTTTCGCTCTGTCAGACATGTTCGGGGTAATCTGTTTGTCTTTCTGTATGCCGATTTTGGGAGTGATATCATCGATTTCGTTTTTCTTCAGGCCGTTAAAAGCTATTTCAGATACACGGGGACGCATGGTAAGCCGTATGGTAAGCCATACTTTGTTATCTTCGTACTTTGTACGGAGAATGTCGACATCCGAAAACATGGATTGTTCCCAGAATTTTTTCACGGCGTTGGTTATTTCTGAACCGGGAATAGATATTTTTTGTCCGACAGCCAGTCCTGAAAAACCAATGAGCACAAAATCATCATAAGATTCAGCACCTTCTACTTCAATTCCGGCGATGGTGTATTCTTTTGGCTGACTGTAGTCAATGGGTGGCAGGTCTTGTGTAATGACTGTTGTTGAGTCTTTGATGGCTGGTGTTTGTGCCGAAACAGACAAACCGAAAGTGATCAGGAAACAAAATGTCAGTAAAGTATTGTAGTGCATGTATTTTTTGGGTAACGTATAATTTCAATGTTGATTATTTTCCAAAACGTCTTTCACGTTTTTGATATTCCACGATTGCCTCGAGCAAATTTTCTTTTCTGAAATCGGGCCAGTGTGTGTCTGTAAAGTATAATTCGGAATATGCCAGTTGCCACAACAGAAAATTACTGATTCTGATTTCGCCGCTCGTACGTATCATCAAATCGGGATCGGGGATATTTCGGGTTGTAAGGTGTCCGGTAATGACTTCATCTGTGATATCATCCAGATCCAGGATGCCTGCCTTTACCTCAGCGGCTATCTTACTTACTGCATTTGTTATTTCCCATCTCGAGGAGTAGCTCAGAGCCAGTACAAGACTCATCTGTTCGTTCGTGCTTGTAATCTGCATGCATCGTTCGAGTTTTGCTTTCGCACCGCTGGGCAGTCGTTCCAGGTCGCCGATTGCGAGCAGGCGGATGTTGTTTTTGTTGAGCGTGGGTGTTTCCTTTTCTATCGTGTCTATCAAAAGTTCCATCAGCGCATCTACCTCTTTTTTGGATCTGTTCCAGTTTTCGGTAGAAAAAGCATAGAGAGTCAGATATTTTATTCCGATTTCTGCGGCGGCTTCCGTACATTCACGTACCGAAATGACGCCATGCTGATGCCCGTAAACGCGTTCATAGCCACGTTCTTTAGCCCAGCGCCCGTTGCCATCCATGATGATGGCTATGTGAGCAGGAAGCCGGTTTGGATCAATTTTTTCTTTGAAAGACATCTATTTGTAAAGTAAGTAGTCTCTGAATTCAGATTTAGTATTTTTTATAAAAAGCAGGAAAAACATCCTATGGTTTTTTCCCGGTCTTTTTGACTTTTTGCGTTTTTTGTGAAGCCGGTTTGCGGCCTGTAGCAAACGAATTTTCGTTACAATCACAATCTCTTGTCCAGAAATCATAGCTGAATCCGATACTGATTCCCGAAAGCATGTCGTGATTCATGGGGTTGAACTCTGTTTTGGGGAGCGGATTGTCATACTGTGCCATCCCCTCAAGTTGATCACCCATCAGCAGGGTATTCGTCAGCAGCATGTTAAAATTCCACCGTTGTGAAAATTTCACTTTAAGTCCGGCTCCAAAAGGGAGAGTGTATGCATAATTTCTGCTTTCAGGATGTTTATATCCCGGCATAATCACTGCTCCAAATCCGGCAAAAATAAAGGGCGAATAGGTTTTGCTGAATCTTTTGTACGGATTATTTTCCAGGTCAAAAAAATTAAATTCACCGCGTAATTCCATCATGTGAAGCTGATTATCGGGTTTGGTACTGTACGTGCCCGAAGCATCGCGAAATGTATAATTACCTTTTACCGATGTAAAATCATATCCCAGGCGCATCGCCAAGCGCTGGTTAAATCTGTACCGGAATGTACCCCCGATTCCGGATTTCATGTTTTGCAGGTTTGAGATAATTAAATCCTTATTTGCAATCGAATTTATATCACCGCTGTAAATATTTAATCCTGCCTGTAAACCGATTTCAGCCCTGTAAGGATCGTTTTGTGAAAATACAGGTAAATGGTTCAATATCAACATGAAACACAAAAATGCTAACTTCCTGACATGTACAATCATGGTAACAACTCATAAATGAATGATAAGTATATTGTACAACGGATTTTTGAGCAATAAATTTTGTATTACTATGCTAATTTGCAGACAAAAGTAGTGATAATCTTTTTAATTACAGGTATTGTGCTTGTAAAGGGGGGGTTAATTTAACATATTATTGCAAAAATGTTAACTCTTTTTGGTTACTTAAATGATGTGTGAAATGAACATAAATGAAGGCAGTTCGCTGATGTAATCACAGCCCGGTTTGAAGCGTTGATTCAGGATTCCGTCAGTTATGAACACGTATTTGTTGCACAGGCGAAATACGGGTAAAAACTTGCAGTATCCGGCTTCATAACAACTGCCGGAGCGCTTCGTTTTCTTTCCGGGTCATTTCGGAGCGCAGTTCTGCTGTTTTGTCATCCTGTCCGCAAAGGTGTAAAATGCCATGAATGATTACACGGTGAAGTTCTTCCGTGAATTCTGCTTTCAGTTCATCTGCATTAGTCGATACGGTGTCAATACTGATGTAGATATCGCCCGAAATGAAATTTTCTGTGGAATAATCGAACGTGATGATATCGGTAAAGTAATCGTGCTGCAGATACTTATTATTCACCTCCAGTATCTTTGCGTCATCGCAGAAAATGTAGTTGACCTGCCCCGTTTTCTTGCCATAACGGGCAGCTGTGTTTTTTATCCAGCTGCTTATTTTTTTTTGGTCGATGGCCGGAAGTTCGGTATTTTCGGAATGGAAATAGATCATATCAGATTAATGAAAAAACAGATACCCCAAAAAAACAGCTGCCAGAATACCCACCAAATCGGCTGTAAGCCCTGCAATCACAGCATAACGTGTGTTTGTTATTTTCACTGAGCCGAAATAGACTGCGAGTATATAGAATGTTGTGTCAGTTGATCCCTGGATAATGGATGAAAGTCGCCCTGCGAACGAGTCCGCACCAAATTCTTTCATCGTTTCCACCATCATTCCGCGTGCTCCGCTTCCGCTTAGTGGTTTCATGATTGCCGTGGGCAAAGCTTCCACAAAATCGGCATTCACTCCTGTGATCAGAACAAGGTACCGAATTCCGTCAACCAGCAAATCCATTGCGCCCGATGCACGAAACATGCCGATGGCCACCAGTATCGAAACCAGGTAAGGAATAATGCCTACAGCAACTTTGAAGCCATCTTTTGCACCTTCGATAAAGGTGTTGTACACATTTATTTTTTTTCGGAATGCCATCAGCACAAATGCCACGATAATGGAAAGAATGATAAAGGCAGCGGCGAAACTGGAATAAGCTGTAATCTGCTCCTGAGATAGTTTGCTGAAAAGATATACAATAGCAACAATCAGTGCGATAAGTGAAAGCAAAACACCCATTACTACCCGGTTGAACAGGTTGATCTTTTGTATGATGGAAACCAGAATCAGCCCTGTCATCCAGGCGCAGAGCGTGGCTATTACAATCGGAAGAAACACATCGGCAGGATTCACCGCCCCAAACTGTGCGCGATACATCATCACCGTCATAGGTACCAGTACCAGACCGGCGGTATTGAGCACAAGAAACATAATCATCGGGTTGGAAGCCGTGTCTTTCTTCGGATTCAGCTCCTGCATTTGCTGCATAGCCTGCAGACCCATAGGAGTGGCAGCATTATCCAGACCAAGCATATTGGCCGACATATTCAGAAAAATGCTGCTGAGCGCCGGATGATCTTTCGGTATTTCGGGATAAATGCGTGTGAAAAAAGGTGCTACAATACGTGAAAGAACATTCATAGCTCCGCCTTGTTCTGCCACCCTGAGGATTCCCATCCAGAATGTCAGGATGCCTGTAAGACCCAGCGAAATCTCAAATCCGGACTTTGCCGAACCGAAAACAGACTGGAGAATGTCGTTGAAAATTGCCGTGTTTCCAAAAAAAATCATTTGCACAAGTGCCACCACGAAAGCAATCAGTATAAAAGCGATGAAGATGTAGTTTAAAGCCATTAGAGAAAGTTTGTAGTTTATAGCTTGTTGTTTGAAGAAATAATTTACAAAAATACATTTTTTTGCTTGAAATGCCTATTCCATGTGGATTTTAAAGCAAATAAAATTACTACTTTTGCACGCTGAAAAAATAAGTTGTTAATATAATATGAAATCTTTTCTCACAATCGCATTATTGATTTTTTCAAATATCTTTATGACGCTTGCCTGGTATGGCCATCTGAAGTTGTCCGAATATTCCTGGTTTCAGAAGTTAAGCCTTGCCGGAATTATTTTGTTAAGCTGGAGCATCGCACTTTTCGAGTATTTCTTCCAGGTGCCTGCAAACCGCATCGGTTTCAGGGAAAATGGCGGTCCTTTCACCCTTGTTCAGCTCAAGGTAATTCAGGAAGTGATAACTCTCACAGTGTTTATGGCATTTTCTTTTCTGGTTTTTAAGAATGAAACCTTCAAAACAAACCATTTGATAGGTTTTATTTGTTTGATATTTGCCGTATATTTTATGTTCAGGGATTAAAACGAAATTCTTGTTTTTATTCTGAATTTATCGGGGAATCTGGCAGGTACATTTGCAAGTCAAACAAAAAAAAGCCAACGGACAATTTGTCCGCTGACTTTTCTGTACAAAAAATGTGTTACAGTGCCCGGGGAGCATTTTACCCGTATTGAAGTGCCCTTTTCACCAGCACGGGAATATCTTCCGGTTTTCTGGCCACGGGCACTCCGGCTGCTTCGAATGCTGCAATCTTTTCGGCCGCCGTGCCACTTCCGCTGGAGATGATGGCACCGGCGTGTCCCATTCGTTTTCCCGGAGGTGCGCTTTGCCCGGCTATGAATGCCACAACCGGTTTTGTCAGGTGATTTTTGATGTATTCGGCTGCTTTTTCTTCGGCATCGCCGCCAATTTCACCTATGAGTACAACTGCTTCGGTTTCAGGGTCGTTCTGGTACATTTTCAGCAATTCCTGATAGTACAATCCGGCTACCGGGTCGCCGCCAATGCCTACACAGGTGCTTTGACCAATTCCGTTGGTGGTAAGCTGGTTTACCATTTCGTATGTCAGCGTACCGCTTCGGCTGATAAGTCCGACATTTCCTTTTTTGAAGATATTTCCCGGCAGAATTCCCACCAACGCTTCGTCAGGAGTTATTAATCCCGGACAGTTTGGGCCGATCAGCATGGTGCTTTTTTTCTTCAGATAAGGCATTACACGCACCATATCGAGTGTTGGAATGCCTTCGGTAATGGCAATTGCTAATTTTATGCCCGCTTCAGCTGCTTCGAGAATACTATCGGCTGCCACCGATGCCGGAACAAAAATAATGGATGTGTTGGCACCGGTTTGCTTCACGGCCTCTTCGGCGGTGTTGAAAACGGGAATTCCTTCCACGGTCTGTCCGCCTTTTCCGGGCGACACGCCACCTACGATGTTTGTACCGTATGCTTTCATTTTGGAGGTGTGAAAGCCACCATCTCTGCCTGTAATTCCCTGAACTATCAGGCGTGTGTTTTTATTGACTAATATGCTCATGATTACATTTTGCTAAGTTCGATTGCTTTCTTTGCAGCTTCGGTCATGCTTTCAACCACAGTAAGATTTGTACCGTGCAGAATTTCCAAACCTTCTTTAGCATTTGTTCCGGATAAACGGACAACGACCGGCACTTTTACATTCAGTTGCTCCAGTGCAGCAAGCAGACCGCGTGCTACATCATCGCAGCGGGTAATTCCGCCGAAGATATTGATCATTACCACTTTTACGTTTTCGTCGGAAAGAATAAGGTTCATGGCATCAATTACTTTCTGCGGGTTGGAACTTCCGCCGATATCGAGGAAGTTTGCCGGTTCGCCGCCATACATTTTTATCATATCCATGGTTGCCATGGCCAGTCCGGCACCGTTGACCATGTAGCCGATGTTTCCGTCGAGTTTGATGTAACTCAGTCCTTTTTCTTTCGCCAGGATTTCTTTGAGTTCGTTTTCGTCCGGTTCGAATAGCTTTTCGATTTCCGGCTGGCGGAACAGGGCGTTGTCGTCGAAATTCATTTTACCATCCAATGCCAGCAGCGTGTTTTCGTCGGTTATTACAAGCGGATTGATTTCAACCAGCGAAGCATCGGTATCGAGGCAGATTTTGTACATTTTCCGGAATAAATCGGCTGCCTGTTTCACCAAATTAAAATCGTCGAAAAGGCGGAATGCAATTTTGCGGGCAAGGAATGGTGTCATTCCCAGATCAGCTTCAACAGGGATTTTAAGAATGGCATCGGGATTTTCTCTGGCTACATCTTCAATTTCCACACCACCTTCGCGGCTAGCCATCAGGATTACCGATTTGGAGTTGCGGTCAATGGTGAGCCCGACATAAATTTCGGAGTGGAATTTTACACCTTCGGCAAGCAATACTTTTTCAACGGTATAACCTTTGATATCCATACCGAGGATTTTTCCGGCAGCTTCACGGGCTTCGTCAGCGTTTTTCACTAATTTCACGCCGCCGGCTTTGCCTCGTCCGCCGGTGAGCACCTGAGCCTTTATTACGGCCGGAAAACCCAGTTTCCCGGCAGCGGCAACCACTTCATCGGCTGTGAAGCAGAGTAGTTCGCGGGTTACAGGTATATTGTAACGCGCAAAAATTTCTTTTGCCTGGTATTCGTGTATTTTCATGTATAAATAATTAAAAAAAATATAATTCTCAAACGTTTATTGTCGAATTTTGTTCAATTTCTTCTGAAAATTTATACCAAAAACATTACTTCACAAATCTGGCTAATGTAAAATCATTTTTCTGCTTCCGGTCACTTTGTTTTCAGTCATTATTTGTAATATGAAAATCCCTTTGAAGTCAAAAGGCAGACTCACCTGATCGGAGTTCACTTCATAATCAAGTATCTTATTCCCTAAAACTGAATACACGACAATCCGGCTGTCTGATTTCAGATTGCTGATATACAGAGTGTTGTTGGCGAAATAAATAACATGTTCCGACAGGTCTGAAACCGGAGTTGTTCCTGCAGAAATTGAAGTCTTCACGCGGATTTCGTTTGAAATGAGTGCTCCGTTTCCTTGCGGAGTTACCGTGTAGAAATAGGTTGAATCATTTTCCAGACCCGTAACCTGATAATTCAGCACATTTCCGACTTGCTTCGGATAACCGGCCACAGATACAGAAGATTCCACGCTGCCTTCGGTTGCCACTTTCACGTAATCCAGGTAAACCCGCTTGCCTTTCAGGACCGTGAAAGTAATTTTAGCATTCGTGCCCGTTTCAGGAACAGGAGCTGTAAAGTATTCGTAATCAGCCCCGGTGGTAAATGTAGTGAGTGAATCGGAATTCACATCTACCCGTATAGTGGCATTTGTATCTGAACTATACCGTTTAGCCAGCACGGTTAAAGTAGTATTTGACGATAAATCGATGGCCGGAGTGGTAAGAATACAGTTTTGGCTGCCCGAAGCCATTCTTAAGTTGCTGGCAGGACTAATTTCAGAATAACCTGTAATTGTCCAGTTTGTGGGAATTGCATTGAAATCTTCCTCGAGAATGGTTCTTGATGTAGTACCCGAAACCTTGTACGAATAAACATTTAGCTGATATCCGGTTGCATTAGCTGAGGCTGTCCAGTTAGCCGTAAAACCGGTTGGAGTAATGCCGGTTGGTGCTGTTGCCATAAACGTATCGGAGGAAGTTGCTTTCAGATGAATTGTATTCTCTGTAATTCCGCCTCCGCTTATGGTCATGTCGGCTGATACAAGTCCCAGTTTTTCAGGAGTGCAGGTAATTGTCAGTTTATAACCGGCTTCTGCTTGTGTTTTTGTAATGGTCGAAGTGGAAAGCGAGAAGTAAGACTGATCGGCACCTGTTAGTGTCAGAGTTAAATTTCCGGTCAGATTTGCAGCTTTTACATCCATCACAATGGAATAATTCTGCTGATAAGGTATGTTACCGAATTCGACAATTGAATTATTGGCCGGAGTAAGTATTTGGGGCCCTGATGGAATATACTGCGACCAGGCTATACCTTTCTTGTTGCCCCAGATGTATTCAGCCAGTTCAGGATGGTCAATGAACGGATTCCTGTTGTTTTGATGATTATATACCGCGTTATTCCGGTCAATTTCCTTCTGACTGACCGGGTCCTGCCGGTGCCATTTCAGGAAGAGATTGATCGACCACTCTGTCAAAGCAGGGTACTTATTTCCGCTGAATGATGCTCCGCCGATAGAGGTCATGATATTTTCGTAACGGGTGGCAAAGTAGAAATAGGTTCGTGCAAAGTCGCCTTTGTATTCATCCACCGGTTCGAAAACGGTACCGGAATAGCCCGGAAATGTGTTTGATCCGAGTTTACCTAATGCTTTAGAACTTAATGTGATGCCGTTTAACGCTTCGCCGTAGGGGTAATTACTCCTCTGACCATTCACTTTTCCGTCGGTGGGATACACGTGAAAAGCATCGCTCACCATGGGTGAGCGACTGTCGAACCAGCTTTGAGGGACGGAGTGTTCACGATTAAAACAATCACAAACCAAACTGTAATTGCCACATTCTTTGTAGCCAAATGTCCAGTCGCATGTGGAATACATATCCCAAACTTTTCCCGAGGGGGTTTTATCGCTGGTTTCGTATATCGTGTACAGATAATCGTAACTTTTACTCTGATAGTCAGATGAAGTGATGCTGTAGAGTTGTGTTTTCAGTGCTGCGTCGGCTTTTCCTTCGGCAGAAAGATAATAATTTGACGGAGCCTGAGCAAATAAGCTCACCCCGATAAGAATAAACAAAAAAGAAAAAAGATGCTTCATTTTAAAATTCGAAAAAAATTGGAATGCAAAGAAACAAAAAATGTTTGAATTATTATTAGCTTCAAAACCATTTTTGTAAACAACTCCAATTCATTGGATGATTTTTTTCGTAAAACTGATGGGAAAAGAGGTCATTTACCGGACAATAAGTTTCAGGGAAGTGTTTGGAGTTTTTACAACCACTATCCCCTGAGGCAAGCGCCGGTTTATTTCGAGTTCCTGTCCGGTAATGGAAAACACTTTCAGGTTGTCCATGTTTCCCGAACATCTTAGAAATCCCTTTTCAGTCCAGATATGGTTTGGAATTTCATACTCGTTTTCCACGCCTGTAGTGATTTTCTGCCGGGTAGTAATGATATACTGACATCCGTCGTCGGTAGTATTCGTACCATTTCCCCAGTTGTTTATTGCATAGGCAGTTCCGGAATTTCCCTGGTTAAACTGCGAAGTTCCGGCAGTAATGATGAAATAGTTGTTTTTATAAATCGGCGTAAATTTCCAGCCTCCGGAAATTTGTGTACCCGATAAGGCGGATAATTTGGGTGAAGCAGTGGAAATATACACGTTCTGGGTTTCTGGTGTTTTGCTTACCAGACTGTATGTGTTGTCGTTTAGCGGGACTAATTTCCAGAGAAATTTGTCGGTATTACTCTGATAGGTCTCTCCAAGCAATGTATTGCCAATTCCCTGGAAGGAAACAGATCTGTTTTCTCTCACAGCGGTGAGTGAGTACCAGATGGTGGTTTCGGTACTGCTTGCAAGAGGCAGATTGATTGAATTTTTAAAATTCTCGTAAGCTGTCAGTAACTCACTTCTGGCATTTCTGAGGGTTGCCTGTGTGGAGGCGGGGTTGTTTTTTACCGTTGTAGCCTGATCGATGGCTTCATTCAGAATGGATATATTTTCGACAGTATATTCCCCGGGTTCTGTTCCGGCTGGAGTCAGGATTATATTTCCCGATACATTTTCAATCGTTGTTGATAACGAGTCTAAAGCGTCGGCTCCGGCCATATTTTCCAGTCTGAAAAGAAACTGACATCCGGTGTCGGTTGTATTGTTGCCACCTCCCCAGTTGTATATCTGATAACTCAATCCACTTCCGGTTTGATTCATCTGAACATCGCCGTTTGATATGGCGAAATACTGATTGGTGTAAATGGGGGTAAAGTTCCATCCGGTTGAAACAGGAATACCGTTTTGAGCTTTTAATGCAGTGTTGTAAGCCGAGTTCTGATTGATATGGCTGTCTTTTACTTTACTTACAATATTATAAGTTCCATCTGTATTCTGTATTATTTTCCAGAGAAATTTATCTGTACCGGCAGTGAAAACCAGACCTGTCAGAGCTGTGTTGTCGCCTGGAAATGCAATTGCTCGTGTGGCATCTCTCAGTGGTGCCGAGAGTGAATACCAGTACTGTTTTTTTTCAGTGCTTACTTTGGGTAAATTTATTTTTTTTCTGAACAGTTCAGTTTGGGTTATGAGAATTTCGGCGGCAGCTTTATATTCATCATTAGTCAGACCCGGATTGTTTCTTACGGCAGAAGCAGCATCTATTTGGTTTTGAAACTCTGCTACCACTGCCGTTGAGTACTTTCCCGGCTCAGACCCCACTGATGCCGAGTTTTTAGTTGAATTTGCCTTGTCAATGGCATTTATCAGTACATCTAATGATGGATTCATGTTTTTTTCCGGAGAATATATAAGGCCTTCCACCGCGTTTTTACCATCCGGTGTAACAAAAACAAAGGTATACATCCATTTCATCAACCGAACAGCACTGTTTGAAAAACCATTGTTCGGCAACTTGATCAGCACTTTATTCCATCCTTGCTGTAAAGTGACTGATATGGGTGGACGTGCCGTGAAATTCTCATTTTTCAGCGTGATTTCATTGCTTTTGCTGGTGTGTGTATTTTGCCATACCGGTGGATTTATCGCCGTTCCGTTAATCCATACTTTGCTGTTGTAATAATCCCATTGCCCTTGCGGGGCAGCCAGATCCGCTTCGGAGCGTCCGTAATTCTGGAATTCCAGTTGCAATCCAACGGTCTGCTGAGAGGGTGAATGAACGTACGTGTAAGCATAAGCTGTGGAACTGGCTAACGGACTCGGAAAGAATGCCGGAATGGTGGTACCCCAAACGTGACGCAGGTAAATACCGGCTCCTGTGGCACTGCCTGTGTTGTATACAGTGCCATTGTAGGTGTATGAGGATGCAGTTTCAGATGTTTCCGGAGGGAAAACCATATTCACATTTCCACCATTGGAGAACGGGTCGGTAATTTTCCACTGCACATTGGTTTGTTTGACGTAAGCAATGGGTTCATCCTTCAGGAAATTGGCTTTTTGGAACAAAAAGCGTCGTTCCCAGTCGGCAAATTCCAGGTCAGCAGGGTCCAGTTTGGTGCCAATGGTGTAAAAATATCCTTTTCCGCCGCCCAGCCAGGCACGTTCTGCCATTGCGAGCATGGATTGGTAAAATGCGTTTTGAATCACAATGTCTCTGTCGGTGGGTACGATCCGGTCGTTCCATATTCCGATAATTGTTCCCGGATACTGCTGGCTTCCTTTGGTTTGCATGGCAATGGTGCTGTTATACAGACTTACCACATCGGCATACTGGTCGTAGTGATTGATGTAGTGCAGGCGCGAATCGATGGCAGGCAGCGAACCTAGCGTACTACCGCTGCTCGACCACATGTGTACCATATCCACATCGCTTTCGGAGTAACCATGTCCGGGACGCCATACGACAATTTTCTTACCCAGTGCCCGGATATGAGCAGACATGATTGGAATAAACTCAGAATCACTCATAGTAGCTCCCTGAGTATCAGCAGCTCTTACTTCGTCGCTGCCTATATGCATCCATTCCACACCGGCAAAGGTTTCACAGGCTTCGGTCATGATGGCTTTCATTTCTGCAAGTCCGGCTTCGGTAAGCATCACATGTCCCATCGCTTTGCGGAATGCCTCGCTATGCCCGGGCATATCAATTTCAGGTATGACTTGTACGCCGTGCTGACGGGCAAATGTCACTAACTCTTTTGCCTGTGCAATGGTGTAGAACTTTCCGGGATACCGTGAAAAACTTGAATTTGCATTGAGTTGCGGGTATACCTTGCTTTCAAGCCGCCAGCCCTGATTTTCGGTCAGGTGCCAGTGGAATGTGTTGATTTTGTAGCGTGAAAGTTTCTGTATGTGATTTTTCAGTTCATTAAATTCGATGTAACTGCGGCCTACATCATGCATATAGCCGCGAAGCCTGAATGCAGGCCAGTCGGTGATGGTGCATGCTTCGATTTTACCACCGGAGTTTTCGGCAAGCTGATGAAGCGTTTGGGTTGCCCAGTATGCACCTTTTATTTTTGTGGCTTTAATCGAGATTTTACTCTCCGTAACTTCGAGTAAGTAGGCTTCGTCCTGAAATTCGGCATTCGGTATCGAGGTTACAAGTTCTGCTTCGACGGATACAGAGCCTGAACCGGAAACCGTACCACCACCCGAAACAATTAGTGAGGTAAGTTCAGCTAATACGGCAGGATCATTTGTTCCGGTTTCCGGAACAGTAATCCGGACAGGTTGGTTGAGACTAAAATAACCACTTCCTGCTGTTATCAGATGTGGTTTGGGTAATAGATGTTCTGTCCCGGCCATCAGACTGGTGCAGACCGTGAGGAAAAATAATAACAGCACCACTGATTTTATATTCAAAAAAGATATTTTCATAAAATAATAAATTTAAGAATTAACATGTCAAAGGTAAATAAATTTATTATAATGCGAAAATGTTTTAATCAGAATGTTGAACCTTTGCCGACCTTAAGCCGGGTCGTTTGTTTTTTTAAAAAAAATGAAGTAATTTTGCACCCTTGTTTTCACGATAATAAAACGAAAAATTTTATGGCTACTACAGCAGATATTAAAAACGGAATGTGCATTGACATTGAAGGTCAGTATTATTACATTACTGAGTTTTTACACGTTAAGCCGGGCAAAGGTCCTGCTTTTGTACGTACAAAAATGAAGAATGTAGTTACCGGGCGTACACTGGAACGCACATTCAACTCAGGTGTCCGTCTTGAAGAAGTTCGCATCGAACATCGTCCCTATCAGTTTCTGTACAAAGATGAAATGGGATACAACTTCATGAGCAACGAAACATACGAGCAGGTCTCAATTTCAAAAGACCAAATCAACGGTGTCGATTTTCTGAAAGAAGGAATGGAAATTGAAGTGGTAACTCATGCAGATTCCGATACCATACTGTATGCTGATCTGCCTGTTCAGGTGGCTTTGCTTGTTACCTATACCGAACCGGGCCTGAAGGGTGATACCGCTACGAATGCTACCAAACCTGCCACGGTTGAAACCGGAGCAACTGTACGTGTACCGCTGTTTATCAACGAAGGTGAAACCATCAAAGTGGATACACGCGACGGTTCGTACGTAGAACGGGTAAAATCATAACAGCAGGAACAAAAAAAATGAAAAGTCCGGTAAAAAACACTTTTTCCGGATTTTTTTATTTATTCCGCCGTGCATCAGCCCACATTCCCAGTCTGTTTTGACGGGAATACCGTTCGCTTTTCAGAAATCTCTGCTGATACATCACATTCGGAGGATAGGTTGAAACTACTGCAAATCCGTTTTTAACGATATAATCGTTAAGCATAATGCCGTCGCTTAAAAAAACATAAGCCAGCGTACGTCCATACTGATCGTATTTCTGAATGTCGAATCCGAGCCTGACTTTTTTCCCTTTCAGAAATTGAGAAACAAAAGCAGTGGATTCTTCGCCGAATGGTTGTTTCTGCTTTTTCCCGTAGTTTTTGGCTTCCGGAGCATCGATGCCGATAAACCGGACTTTCTCTGTATTTCCTTTCCCGTCAGTAATCCAGAACGTGTCACCATCCACCATTTTGTAAATTTCGTAATACACATTTTCCTGTGCAAATCTCGTGTTTTTCAATGGCCGGGCGGCTGCTGCGTAATTAAACCCAAGAAATATCAATGCAATACAAACCGGAATATGTTTGAATTTTCCGAACATTTTTTTTTGTTTTTTCGATTCATGCAAAGTTACAATTTCATTTTAAATTTGAAACCTGAATGGATTTATTTACATTTGCAAATAATTATAATCAATTTATCAGTTCATCCATGAAAAGATTTTTCAGGAGCTTCGGATATGCCTGGCAAGGAGTGAAAGCTGTTTTCGCATCGGAAAAAAATATGAAAATACATGTTGCAGTGGCTTTGCTGGTCGTTTTTTTCGGATTTGTTTTTCGAATTTCAGCCACCGAGTGGATTGCGGTTGTAATATGTATCGGCCTGGTTTTCAGTGCGGAAATGTTTAATACCGCTTTCGAAACGCTTGTTGATAAAATTTCGCCTGAGAAAGACCATCTTGCCGGAAAAACAAAAGATATAGCAGCGGGAGCTGTACTGCTCGCAGCATTGATTTCGGTAGTTGTCGGGATATTGGTTTTTCTGCCTAAATTGATACAGTTTGTATTCTGAAATTAACCGGTTGATTTCTTAATTGTCAGAAAAACAAGTATATCGTAAAATTAAAATCAAATGAAATTCAGTTTTCTCAAGCATTTTATTGATTTGATGTATCCTAACCTGTGTCTGATCTGCGGGGAAAGCCTGGTAACAGGCGAGAATCAGCTTTGTCTTGGCTGTTTCAATAAAATACCGAAAACGAATTATCATTTGCAGGCTGATAATCCGGTTGAGAAAAGATTCTGGGGCAAGGTGCGGATTGAAAGAGCCACATCGTATTTGTTTTTTCAGAAAGGTTCTGACTTTCAGAAATTGATTCACGAGCTGAAATACAGGGGTAATAAAGAGGTGGGGATAACCATGGGCAGTTTTGCAGCCGTTGATTTAATCGATTCGGATGATTTCAGATCGGTGGATGTGATAATACCTGTTCCGCTTCATGTGAAGAAAGAGGCCAAAAGAGGGTATAACCAGAGTGAGATGATATGCAGGGGACTGGCTAATGTGATGGGAAAACCTGTAGTAGCCGACAATCTGTACAGAATTTCTGAAAACGCAACTCAAACCCGAAAATCGGTCTATGAAAGGTATGAGAACACGCTGGGTATTTTCGGACTGAAAAATCCGGCGGATCTTGACGGGAAACACATCCTGGTTGTGGACGATGTGCTCACAACCGGCTCTACTATCGAGGCATGCATACAGGCTTTGCAGCAGGCTGCGAATGTGAAGGTCTGTGTTTTCACGCTGGCACTGGCTATGTGATTGTTCCAGGGTGAAAAAATCTGCAAGGCCGGATGATTATCGCATTATCAGCCGTTCACCAGTTTCCGGATAGCCTGGTGTACGGTGAAAAAATTGAATTGTTCTTCGATTCCGGCTTTGTAAATGCTGATTTCATCGTTACAAAGGTTACCAATGCTGCCTTCGTGCGTGTGATGAACATTTTTTTCAGGCACAAACTCTCCGGCTTCAATGCTTAAACCAACCTGCCTGTAGGCATCACGGAAAGGTATTCCGCTCAGAACAAGTCTGTTCACTTCTTCGACACTGAAAATGGAATCGTATTTCGGGTCATTCAGAATGCCGGTTTTCACCTCGATACGTGCCATCATCATGGTGGTCATTTCAATGCACTGACGTAAATCTTCGAATGCAGGAATGAAAACTTCTTTGATGATTTGTAAATCACGGAAATACCCTGAAGGTAAATTATTGGTAATGAGAGTGATCTGCTGGGGAATCGACTGGATTTTATTGCATCGGGCCCGTGTAAGTTCGAATACATCCGGATTTTTCTTGTGAGGCATGATACTCGAACCTGTGGTAAACTCGTCAGGCAATCTGATGAAGCCAAAGTTTTGGGAAGTGAACATACATGCATCAAAAGCCAGCCTGGCAATTGTGGCAGCCACTCCGGCCAGAGCCGTGGCAACCACGCGTTCCATTTTGCCGCGTCCCATCTGCGCATAAACCACGTTGTAATTCATGGTTTCGAAACCCAGAAGTTCGGTGGTCATTTGCCGGTTAAGCGGAAAAGAAGAACCATATCCGGCTGCCGACCCGAGCGGATTGCGGTTAGTAATTTTCCAGGCTGCAAGCAACAACTGTAAATCATCTGCCAGGCTTTCGGCATAGGCACCAAACCACAGGCCGAACGACGAAGGCATGGCAACCTGCAAATGGGTATATCCGGGCATCAGTTCGTTGCGGTATTTATTGCTTTGATTTATAAGTACATCGAAAAGTGCTGATACACTTTCAACCGTTTTCTCAATTTCCTGGCGGGTAAAAAGTTTCAAATCGACGAGTACCTGATCGTTGCGCGAGCGACCGCTGTGAATTTTCTTGCCGGTATCGCCGAGTTTGCGGGTAAGTATGAGTTCAACCTGCGAGTGAACGTCTTCTACTCCTTCTTCAATGATAAACTGACCCTTGTCAGCAATATGATAGATGTTTCTCAGTTCGATTTGAAGAATGTTCAGTTCGTCGGTACTGAGCAAACCAACTGATTCGAGCATCTGTATATGAGCCAGTGAGCCAAGCACATCGTACGGAGCTAAATATACATCCATTTCACGATCGTAACCGATGGTAAATTTTTCGATTTTTTCGTTTACCTGTATTGATTTTTCCCAGAGTTTCATATAAATCCTGCTCTGCCCGTCGTTTTTTTCCGAAATGGGAACGGATGAAGGGCATTTTAATGATTAATTAAATTTATTGGTGAGCAATTTACTAAATTCTTTGTTGCTGAAACGTTAACCAGTGTCACTAAATTCAGGCTTCAGGGGCCGAAATGACTTCAACAGCCTTTACAATAGCATCGGCAATAGTATCCACCCCTTTTTTTAATTTACTGTCCACCATCATTTTTATCATCATGGGTAGGTCGGCTTTGATGGTAATCTTAATTTTGCTGACATTTTCAGAGACAGGTGCAACCTGTATCCAGCCATTCGCGCTAACCGGTGAATTTTCGGCTTCGAGTTTGATGGTTTTGAACGGCTCCAGGTTGATAATCCGAAATCCGACCTGGCCGATTCCGGGAATGGAAAACTGCACTGAATCTTTGTCAAAACTGATATCCTTGAAGTATTCTCCAGATACTTTCTTCCCTTCGAAATCAGTGTTCTGGATTTTTTGAAGATTAGTTAAGTCACTCAGCGTATTGAAAACCGTTTCCTGAGACTGAGAAATGGTTCTGATTTCACTTTCGTAAGTGGTCATGTGTTGGAGTTGTTAGTTAATCTTTATTCCAGAGTGAAGGATTTTTTCTCCATTCACGCAACGTTTCAAGGTCTTTTTCCTGAATATAATTTATTGCCAGCGCCTCAGTGAGCACTGCGTCGTAGTTGCTCAGAGCGGTAAGCTTAATTTTTGCGTTTTTGAATTTCTCTTCGGCTGCACCAAATCCGTACGAAAATATTGCAACCATCCCCAGCACTTCCGATCCGTCTTTACGTATGGCTTCCACTGCCTTCAGGCTGCTTCCTCCGGTAGAGATAAGGTCTTCAATAACAACCACTTTCTGTTTTGGTTTCAGGTCGCCTTCTATCAGATTTTCCAGTCCGTGATCTTTCGGGCTCGAACGTACGTATACAAACGGTAGTCCCAGTTCATCGGCTACCAGCGCTCCCTGTGCAATAGCTCCGGTAGCTACACCTGCTATGACTTCGGCATCGGGATAAAGATCCATGATGGTGCGTGTAAGTGCATTTTTAATGTAAGTTCGAATAGCCGGATAGGATAACGTTTTTCTGTTGTCGCAGTAAATGGGTGATTTCCAGCCTGATGCCCATACAAATGGATTGTTGGGCTGAAGTTTCACTGCTTTTATTTTTAATAATCTTTCTGCAATATTTTTTTCAGTTTGTTTCATAATACTTTGTGTTGTTTTTCATAAAAGAAAATAAGTGAAACGTGTATCCTCATTTCTGCCACAAAATTACTCAAAGTATTCTACAAACTAAGTTAAAAAGGAGTAATTAAACGATATTTTAAAGGCAATTTTATTCTACCGGTGGCAAAAAGGCATCTTCAATGTGCTCAATTCTGAATTGTTGTCCTTTGGGTATTACAGAAATTACGTCAAAACGGGTTTCGCCCTGCCAATCGAACTGGTGAATGTAATGGTGGGCGGCGTTTACAATGTTTTTGATTTTTCGCGGAGTAATTGCTTCCTGAGGGTGTTCAAAAGTATCAGTGGATCGGGTTTTGACTTCCACTACCACCAGCCATCCGTCCTTCTCGGCCACTATGTCCAGTTCGTATTTCCCTGCAATCCAGTTTGTGTGTTTGATTTTGTAACCGTTTTCGCGAAGGAATGCCTGAGCCCGCAGTTCGCCTTCATTTCCAAGTTCGTTGTGTTGCGCCATGGTGTTCAGTTTTTTAAAAGCTTGATTCCGGTAATTGATTGACTGACAAAATTAGTTTTTTTCCAGCAAAATAAATAGCTTTTAAATGAGAGAAAGATGACATTTGCCATCTTTCCTCTCTGTTATATGATTTTTTCCGTGAAAAACTAGCTTTTCACCGGCTCCACACCGAAAGTGAATCCCTGCTTCACTTTTTCTGTCAGTTCGGGTATAATGTCCTGATATTCGCCAACTAATCCGAAATCGGCGTTGTGGAAAATGGATGCTTTCGGATTGTGGTCGATGGCTACCACTTTTCCCGATTCTTTCATTCCGGCAATGTGTTGAATAGCTCCTGAGATGCCCACAGCTACGTACACTTTCGGACGTACCGTTTTTCCGGTCTGACCAATCTGACGTGCGTATTCTGCAACTCCCTCGTCCACTACCACGCGGCTTGCAGCCCATTCGGCTTTCACACCCTGCTCCTTAAGAGCTTCTGCCAGTTGTTTTATAAGCGCCAGGTTGTCGGCTGTGGTACCGCGTCCGCCTGCCACAATGATTTCGGCATCAAAGAGATTTTGCAGTCCGCCTTCTCCGCGTACTGTTTTCTCAATTTCCACCTTGAAGTCGTCGTCGAGCAGTTTGGGGCTGAAAGTTGATACTTTTCCCGTTCTTCCGGCTTGTCGTTCAGGCACTTCGAATGTTCCGGCGCGTGCTGTTGAAATCTGCGGGAAAACAAATCCAAGAATGGTTGCAAGTTTGCTTTCGCCGTAGGTAGGCCGGCGCGAGTGAAGAATCGGGTAAATAATCACTTTTTCTTTCCGGTTGATGTAGTCGCCGATCTCGAGTCCTGTGCAGTCGGCAGTAACACCACTTCCGGTTTTCATTCCAATACGGGGCGCTAATTCCCGGCCTGCCGTAGTGGCTGCAAACAAAGCAATCTCGGGCTTGCGCTCTTCGATAATTTGTTTGATTATATCTGAAAACGGCAATACCAGGTATTCTTCCAGTTTTTCGTTTTCCACGAGTATCACTTCGTCCGAACCATACTCAAACAAGGTTTGAGCTAATTCATTTGTGTTTTTACCAATCAATACGGTTGTGATTTGAGTGTCGTTGCCGAGTTCATCCGCCAGTTTACGTGCCGGAGTAAGCAGTTCAAGCGACGGCCGTGCAATTTTCCCGTTAGTTATTTCTGCCCAGGTCAGAATGCCTTTTGCCCCTTCACGAATATCTTTAACCGGAAAATCGGGTCTTTCAGCTGTTTTCTTTTCCTTTTTTTCGGTTTTTTCGAGCGTGTTACCACCTTTATTGAAATTGATAATGAAATTTTCCACCTTTTGCTTATCCTGATGCCCTTCGGTCATAATTACAGGGGGACGCTCGCTTACCAGGTTTGCCACGGCAGCTACAATGGTAGGCGATCCGTTTATTCCGATATGTTCGGTACCAAGACCTATGTCGTCAATATTGAGAACATTTACTTTGGCGTTGCGGGCTTTGATTGCTCCGCTCAATGAGGGTTTGCGGGGCGGCACTCCGGTTGGAGTCAGCGAAATGGTGCATGGCATCGGTAGTTTCAGCATCTGATAGCCACCTTCGATAATCCTTTTAGCTATTACATTTCCCTTACCATCCGGTTTCACGCTTTCCACGAAAGTTGCCTGGGGAATTCCCATGCTTTCTGCCACCTGCGAAGGTACGTGGGCTGTGTCACCATCGCTGGTCTGCCGTCCGGCAAATATGATGAAAGGTTCTTTGCTGTCTTTATTGAAACCCAGATGTTTCAGCATGGTCGAAATGGCAAGTCCGGTGGCAAAGGTGTCGCTTCCGCCTAAACGACGGTCGGAAAGGAGATAAGCTTCATCATAGCCCATGGAGATAGCTTTTTTCAGTGAAGGTTCGAACGAATTGGGACCCATGGAAACCACGATCATTCTGGCATCCGGATACTGCTTTTTCATTTGCAAACCAGCTTCCAGACCGAACTGGCAGTCAATATTTATGATGGATTTTGCCTTGGTTCTGTCCATCAGTCCGTCGTCTCCCATTCGCATTTCGGATGGAAGCGGAACTTGTTTTATCAGAGATATAATTGTTAATGACATATTAATTTACCATTTTGGAATTGACAATTGGATAGCGAACTATAGAATTCATATTTATACTCGTCTGCCCGTTTACTTATACCTACATATTCTGCCAGTCGGGTCCGTTTCCGCCATTGGGTACTGACCACGTAATGCCATCACCCGGAGTTTTGATGTCGCAGGTTTTGCAGTGCATGCAGTTTTCGGCATGGATACGCAATTCCTGATTGCCGTTTTTATCTGTATGGAGCTCGTACACTTCCGAAGAACAGAAGAATTGACACGGGGCACCGTACTGAGCAATATTTATTTTCCTGAAACTTTCGGGATTGTTTATTTTAACGTGAGTAACCTGGTTCTCGTCGTGCTGAACTCCGGAGTAAAACACATCCGTTGCTTTATCGAAAGTCAGTGTTTTGTCGGGTTCCAGTTTGCCTTTGAATCGTTCAGCAAAGGATTTTCCCTTGAATTCGGCCAGAGTCCTGGTCGTGTCTTTGTCGGGATGCGAGAGCTGTTTGCCTGCCAATCCGGCTCCGCCGGTTACGAGCATGCTTCCGAAGTTAAATACTCCGTAAATCATTCCTTTAGCAAATCCCTGCCTGAAATTTCTCACCGGGTACATTTCTTTATAAATAAGGCTGTTCTGGATTTCGGTATCGTAGTTTTTCAAAGTGTTTTCTGAAAAATCCTGACTGGAGAATGCCTTAAAGGCAGTTTTAGCTGCTGCCATTCCAGATGCCACAGCCAGATGAACACCTTTCAGGGCAGGCATGGTAAGGAATCCGGCGCTATCGCCTGTAATGAGGGCATTGTCCGTG
Organism: uncultured Paludibacter sp.; assembly: GCA_964634605.1. GTDB lineage: Bacteria > Bacteroidota > Bacteroidia > Bacteroidales > Paludibacteraceae > UPXZ01. The sequence continues at coordinate 94,986 of CAZWLJ010000002.1, read as the reverse complement.
TAAAGTTTAGGAAGTGAGTACCAGCCGCCTTCGGGAAGTGTTTTTGCACCGTATTCCACCAGTTTCCCTCCTTTCAGAATCTTTGAAACGAACGGATGGGTTTTCCATGCCTGCATGGCGTTGTGGGTGTCAAAGGTAGGATCCGTGTAATCCAAACCTACTACCAGGCCCACAGCTACGCGGTTGTCGTTCAGTCCGTAAATGAAACCTCCGCCGAATTCGTTGCCCATCAGCGGATATCCCATGGTGTGATAGACTTCACCGGGCTGGATATTTCCTTCGGGAACACTCCATAACTCCTTGCATCCCAGCGAGTAAACCTGGGGATTTTTATCCCGGTCGAGTTGATGTTTTTGAATCAGTTTTTTTGTGAGGCTTCCACGCGTACCTTCGGCAAAAACGGTCAGTTTAGCTTCGACGCGCGTTCCGGGCTGATAGTTTTCCATCGGCATACCGTGATGGTCGACACCGGTATCGATGGTTTTGATCCCGATAACTTTATCATTTTCATACAGGATATCACTGGCTGAAAACCCCGGGTATATTTCTACTCCTTTTTCTTCGGCTTTGTAAGCAAGAAAGCGGCATATCTGCCCTAATGAAGCTGTGTAATTGTTCTTATTGCTCATGTAAGGTGGATGAAAGGGCACCTTTATACTGCCTTTTTCGGTAAGCAGCATCATGGAGTCTTGTGTCACTTTTGCGTTAAAAGGTATTTCGCTCAGGTCGGTTTCGGGTAGTAAAGTGCAGAATACATCCGGTTTCACCACAGCGCCCGACAGGATATGACTCCCGATGGAAGCTCCCTTGTCAATGAGTAAAATTCGTTTTGGATTTCCGCTTTGCTTTAGGAGGTCGGCAAGATGAATGGCTGTTGACAGTCCCGAAGGACCTCCTCCTACAATCAGCACGTCCGTGTAGACAGTTTCTGGATTGTTCATTTTTTGTTGAATTGAAATGTGTGGAACAATAGAAATATTCGTCAGCAAAGTTATTACTTTTTTATAAAATGACATTAAAAAACATAAAATATTGAAATATAACTGAGTACTTAAATCGGTGTATTACTGAATTAATGATTATTTTTAAGAAAAAATTCATTAATTGTTTTTTTAAGTATTATTTTTGTGCTGTTAATTAATTATTATGCCAAAAATTAAGCCATCCAAGCCATCCCAAAATCGTGTTACAATACGAAAACACCGCCATATATTCACACTTAATGATTTGGAAAACAAGGCGTTGAGCAGGTATCTGAGCAAATACAATATCAGGAATAAATCAAAATTTATTCGCGAAACACTGATGGTTGAAGTTATTCGCCGTCTTGAAAAAGATCAGCCTACACTTTTTGATTCGATGAACCAATGATAAGCTTATAATGGAAACCCTTACTATCTTTCTGGTTTTTCTGGTAGCCCTGATTGTTGGTTTTTTTACAGCCTGGCTTATTCTTACGGCAAGGCTGAGCATACTTCAGGAAAATTCGTCAAAAGCCCACCTTCAATGGCAGAAAGAACTGAATACAGCCGAGAGCAGACATGTGGTTGCCACCGAAACCCTGCGTCTGCGAACAGAAGAGCTCGACAAACTTCATGATGAAATCAGGCAGATCACCCAGCTTGCCGACGATCGTGGTATGGAACTTGCAGGGTTGCAGATAGCTCACGCCAATTTGATGGAAAAGCTCCGGGTTCAGAAGCAGGAACTTGATGAACTGCAGAAACGTCTGACAAGTGAATTTGAGAATATTGCCTCACGAATCCTGAAAGAAAAAGCCACCGATTTTTCGGAATCAAACCATACAAATCTGAGTCGCATTCTTGATCCCCTGAAAGAAAAAATCTCACTTTTTGAAAAAAAGGTGGAAGAAACCTATGACAGGGAGCTGAGAGATAAGATAAGTCTGAAAGAAGAAATTGTAAGACTTACCGAGCTTAATACGCGTGTGAGCGACGAGGCCAGCAACCTGACAAAAGCCCTGAAAGGCGATATGAAAATACAGGGAAACTGGGGAGAAGTTATTCTGGAGAAAGTACTCGAACGTTCCGGACTTATCAGAGGTCAGGAGTACGTCATTCAGGCAGATGTGATTAATCATGAAGAACAACACCTGAGGCCCGATGTTATAGTTCATTTGCCCGACGAAAAACACATCATTATCGACTCTAAAGTGTCGCTCAATGCTTATGAACAGTACGTTTCGGCTGAAACGGCCGCCGAGCAGGCTACCTGTCTGAAAAAACACAATCTGTCTTTACGTACTCACATCAAAGAACTGAGCGAAAAGAATTATCAGCAGGCTTTAACTCTTAATGCACCCGATTTTGTTCTGATGTTTTTACCCGTTGAGGCATCTTTCTCCGTTGCTGTGCAGTACGATAGCGAGTTGTACTCGTACGCCTGGGAGAAAAAAGTGGTTATAGTAAGTCCTACAACACTTCTGGCTACGCTGAAAACTATTTCGTCGGTATGGCGTCAGGAAAATCAAACAAGAAATGCTCAGGAAATTGCGCGGCTGAGCAAAGCGCTTCATGAAAAATTTCTGTCATTTGCTGAGGACATGGACCGGATAAAAATAAATCTGGACAGAGCCTCGGGCGCTTACAACGAGGCATTGAAAAAAATGAAAGACGGCAAAGGCAATATCATTCGCACGGCCGAAAAGATACAGGAACTGGGCGGATTTGACTCCCAGAAATCCCTGCCAACTGATTTTGAACTTTTTTGATATTTCTAAACACTAATTATTTGTACCTTTGTGCGTTCAAATCTTAAAGAGAAAAAAATGATAAAAATTTCCAAAATAATAATCGTAATCATGATCTCTGTTTTGAACTTTTCTTTAGTTCAGTCTCAGAATCGTATCCGTATAGACAAGAATTTCGTAATAATTCCAACTCCCTCTGTTTTTCCTGATGATTCTGCCCGGATACAAACCTGCACAGAACCGGAAAAAACGTATAATTATGTCTTTCTGAAACCTTCGCATCCAACCGATACCGCCATTCTGTTCGTTGATTCGCTTACCCGAAAACACAGAACAGACTCCATCATGAGTATTCCGCTTTCACGTACCGATTCGCTGTTGTATGCTTCAAATCCCTTATGTTTACCTCTTATATATACAGGTACAGACATCAGGGCAGTTTGGGATGCCAGCGCCAATCAGTTGTCATTGACTGGAAATGAAAAAAAAGAACTGAAAACGAACAAACTCCCTCAGGTATTCTCGACTGAAAATTTCGTATCGGAACTGAGGAAAGGAGCCCGGGACTATATTTCAAATCATGCCATGCACTTGTATGTGACTACAATTGATAAACTGCCGAGTTTGTCCACGTTCATGTCGCGTCCTATCAAAGGAAGCAGAGTCAATCCTCTGGCAGTTTATGAAGATAAAATTGAACTGGGAACAAAAAAAATTGAGATTAATGATTTGAAAATGATGCACTGGACCAAAAAAGCAAATGCGATGCTGCAGTTCAGTCAAAATTATGTTTCATCCAACTGGTATCAGGGAGGTAACAGCAACTTTGCATTTCTGAGCATCATCACCGGTGAAGTGAACTATGATAACTTCAAAAACGTGCAATGGGACAACAGGTTTGAATGGCGCACCGGATTAAGTTCTGTTATTGGCAATTCGAAACACAAGATAATGATTAACGACGACATCCTCAGATACAACACCAAGTTTGGACTGAAAGCGGGTGGCAACTGGTATTACAGTGTTTCAGGCGAATTGTCAACTCAACTGTTTGACAGCTATAAGTCCATAACATCCAATGAATACAAGGGAAGACTGTTTACTCCCGTAAGAGCCAACCTGGGTGTGGGTCTGGATTATAAATACAAAAAAGCATTCTCGCTCATGCTGGCTCCTGTGGCTTTCAAGTATATTTACGTGAACGATACCTTACATGTAAATCAAAATCTCTTTGGTATTAAGAAGGGTGAGAATCAGTTGAAGCAAATTGGTAGCTCGTTCAGGGCTCAGCTTGACCTGACACCTGCCCGAAACTGGGATCTCGACTCCAAACTGACTTTTTATACCGATTACAAAAAAGTGGAAGTGGATTGGGAAATAGTTAACAACTTTATTATCAACAGGTTTCTTACCACGCGTATTTCTTTTAATCCAAGGTTCGATAATACAATCATCCTCAAACAAGGTGAAAAATCCAAAATTCAGTTCAAGGAGCTGATGAGCATTGGTTTTTCATACCGGTTTATCTAAAAAGCGAGTGGAAGTTCAGGCTCCCTGAGCAGGCGGAATGACATCCGGTGAAATGGGCTTGTGCCATGCTCCGATATGGCTTTACGATGTGCGGAGGTAGGATATCCTTTGTTCATGTCCCATCTGTAAAGCGGGTACTCCTCATGAAGTTTCTTCATTATTTCGTCCCTGTATGTTTTAGCCAGAACTGATGCAGCTGCTATGGAAAGATACGTGGAGTCGCCTTTGACAATGGTCTGATGCGGGATATCGTTGTATTTGTGGAATTTATTCCCATCCACAATGATAAACTCCGGCCGTATGCCCAGTTTGTCGATGGCGCGGTGCATAGCCAGTATCGAAGCGTTCAGGATATTGATTTCATCTATCTCCGTAGCATCTGCCAAAGCTACATTCCAGGCCAGTGCTTCTTTTTCGATAACCGGACGGAGTTTGTTGCGCATCTTTTCGCTCAGCTGTTTTGAGTCAGTTAACCCCCTGCAACTGAAATTTTCGGGCAAAATAACTGCTGCTGCTACTACAGGACCGGCCAGGCAACCCCTTCCGGCTTCGTCACATCCGCACTCATACAATTTTCCCGAAAAATTTGAAATTAAAAGGTTTTCGCTCAGTTTACTCATACATCTATGCTTTGGAGTTGTTCTTCTTCCTGCTTTTCCTGATGGTCTTCCCTGTTCTTGTCATACGTTTTTTTGGCTTCTTCCCAGAGTGATGGTGCCAGTTTCAGAATAGGATAGTAACTCAGCGACTGTTCTTTCTTATCCGGATTGGTAAAACTGAATTTACTGTCAAGCGCATCGAAAACATTCATCAGCACACTCATAATTATTGCAATTTTCAATGCTCCGAATACCCCTCCCAGAATAGAATTGAGCCATCCCAAACTGATGCTTGTCAGTAATTTGTCGGTAAACTTCGAAACTAGCAGTGCCAAGACGATTGTCAGAGTAAAAATAAGAATATACGAGAGGGTTTTGGCCATTTTTTCTGAGAAATCAAAAATACCGGCAAGAAAGTCTTTCGCTGAATCACTTAGCATTTCGGCTGCAATTATAGCCAGAACAACGGCTACGAGCGAAACCACTTCTTTGACAAAACCCTTGAAAAGTCCGAAAATAAGTCCCAGGGCAACCGGAATTAGTATAAACAGATCTAATGTATTCATAGAGTTGATTTTGAATGCAAATATCGTGAAAAAATAGTAAACACAAAAAAAGCATTCCGGTAAAGAATGCTTATTTTATCTGATCACTGTCTGCAAGAGATTAATCAACCACAACTTTGTGTGATTTACCATTGATATGAAGGATGTAAACACCGGCCTGAACGTATTTGTCGAAACTGTGGTTTGCACTTTCGGAACTGATTAATTGTCCGGACAACGTGAATAATCTGATTTGTGCCACTCCGTCGAACCTGACAGATATTTTACCGTTTGAACCGGAAAGCTTTAACGAAGGTTTCGATTCGTCAATGCCCGTATTTATGTCATATGTAAATGTAGCTATGTAATTGGCCGAATTATTACTGTCCCACAGAGTTGCCGTGCCGTCCGTTGCGTTGAACCACACTTTCAGATTATAGGTGGTTGATTTTGTCAGAGTATAACCATCCAGAACATTTATTCCGGCCGTACTCTTCCATTTGGATGATTCTGTTCCGTAATTTTCAATCCATGATAAATTCATTTCTTTTACAGCCATTTCATCAATCTGATAAAACATCTTTACGGTTACTCCGTCAATCACCGGAGCAGTTGTGAGCTCACCGCCAAGGTAAAGAGGCGAGGTTACAGAGCCGAGATTTTTACCGTTGAAGTTTTCACTTTGTGCTGATGCGCTCCCGTTGTACCATTGGGCGGTTGCCGGATCCTGTCCCACGAAAATGTAAGAGTTGGAAGTACTCGAAAGTGAAGGTGTGGTCTGTCCGTTCGAGGTTGCAGATACACCAAATGTTGCAAAATCGAGTTTGATGGTATAGTTGCCTGATCCCGCAATGTTCTTGTTGGATGGGGTGATGTAATCCCACACAATGCTGGTGCCGTTCAGGGTTACAATTTTGTAGTCGCCTGCCAGTACGTCGGCAGTATAAGCGGCATCGGTAGCCGTCGAAGACATGATTTTCATGTTTGCAGCATCCCAGCCCCCTACAGAAGCACCGATAACATAAAATGATTGTGCATCGCATAAAAAACTGATGGTCGTTCCGTTGTCTTTTGCATAGAATTTTACGGTTTTTTCAGATGCCAGTGTAAATTTAGCATTACCACCACTACCTGTTCCGTTCCATGTACCGGTATAAAAAACCTTGAATTCGTAATCGCCTGCCGGTAATGTTTTCTCGAGCGAATAAATACCTGAAGTACCAATTTCGCTCATCCTGAATGCAGAATTACTGTTGTTCCAGTTGTTGTCCGGAAAAGAACCGGTAACAGTAAGATCTACTGCAAAAAGGTTTGCACCAGCCAAAAGAATGCCACATAGTAAAAGAGTAAATTTTCTCATAATCTCATATTTTATTTCATTAATAAATACAATTTCAATATCTTTTGTAAGGTTGCAAAGGTAAAATGAATACAAATTATAAACAAGATTTGTCGATTTTACCGCGTTATTTTTACTTTGCAAACGATTGAAACAAAAATACATACGCTTACGAAACCGGGAAAATCAGTTGCATTTTCCCATGAAAAGTGTATCCTGTGAAAATCTGTCAGTTTATAATATATCCTGCATGTTCAGTTTTTTATTCAATGAAATAATAATCTACCTTTTTGAATGTATATTAATTACTTCAAATATGTATTATGGTTACTTTTGCACATACCCATCCAAATTTGAATATACAGAATGCACCATCGTAAACGGATCATATTTCAGGTATTTATAAGCGGTTGCATATTGCTTAATACTGCCGCAACTGTAAAAACGACTGCCGAGGATTATAAACTGGTGTGGAGCGACGAATTTGATGCCGATGGAAAGCCTGATTCAAGTGTATGGAGCTTCGAGAAAGGATTTGTGCGCAACCAGGAATACCAGTGGTATCATCCCGATAATGCATTCTGCAAAGATGGACTGCTCATTATAGAAGCAAGAAAAGAAAAGATAAAAAATCCGGATTACGACCCGGCAAGCACCAACTGGAGAAAGAACCGGAACTATGCCGAATACTCTTCTGCATTGCTAAAAACAGCGGGGAAAAAAGATTTTCTCTATGGAAGATTTGAGATAAAAGCCCGGATTCCTGTTTCGGGTGGTGCCTGGCCTGCAATCTGGACATTAGGGAGTGACATGGAGTGGCCTTCGTGTGGCGAAATTGACATCATGGAGTATTACCGGATTGATAACATTCCTCATATTCTTGCCAATGCTGCATGGGGCACCGATACCCCTTTTCAGGCTGAATGGCAAACCAAAAAAGTTCCTTATGAGTATTTTCTGGAAAAAGATCCTCACTGGATGTCGAAATTTCATGTGTGGAGAATGGACTGGGATGAGAATGAAATAAAAATTTATATTGATGATGAACCGATGAATGTTATTTGCCTGAAAAATACCGTCAATGGGAAAATCGGGAAAAATATCAATCCTTTCAGGCAACCGCATTATCTTCTCCTGAATCTGGCCATAGGAGGCATGCACGGAGGCACTCCCGATGATACGAAGTTTCCTCTGAGGTTTGAAATCGATTATGTTCGGGTCTATCAGAAAAAGCCGGCACTGGCATCATTTAATCCGGGTCAGATTTGGCCGGATGCTAACGGAGCACACATTAATGCTCACGGGGGCGGAATATTGTATCACGACGGGGTTTATTACTGGTTTGGTGAACATAAAAGTGAAGACAGCAATGCCGCGCTGGTTGGGGTGAATTGTTATTCTTCTGCCGATTTGTACAACTGGAAAAAGGAAAGTGTGGCGTTGGCTGTTGATACGGTTGAAAACAGTGATATAGTAAAAGGATGTATTATCGAGCGTCCCAAAGTGGTATACAATAAACTTACCCGAAAATTTGTCATGTGGTTTCATCTCGAACTGAAGGGAAAAGGATATAACGCTGCCAGATCGGGAATTGCTGTAAGCGATAAGGTTACCGGACCGTATAAATTCATCCGTTCGGGGCGGATAAATGCCGGAAAATATCCGGCAGACACTTCTCCGGAGGTTCATTTGCTGAATGTAAATGATGTAAGATACCGGAAATGGTGGACACCCGAATGGCTCGAAGCTGTCCGGAAAGGTTTATTTGTAAAAAGGGATCTGGAAAAAGGACAGATGGCTCGTGACATGACAATTTTCGTGGATGATGACGGCAGGGCATTTCATATTTACTCCTCCGAAGACAATCTGACGTTACATATCGCTGAATTGACTGAAGATTACCTTGATCATACGGGTATTTATTACCGGGTGGCACTTGCCGGTCACAACGAAGCCCCTGCCATTTTCAAAAGAAACGGAATTTACTGGATGATTACCTCCGGTTGTACGGGATGGAAACCCAACGAAGCCCGGATGTTCTCATCCGAATCAATACGCGGACCCTGGAAGCAACATCCCAATCCGTGTACCGGCATGAATTCCGAAATTACTTTTGGTGGACAAAGCACATATATTCAGCAAGTTCATGGAATGAAAGATGCTTATATATTTATGGCAGACATGTGGCGACCGAACAATCCGATTGATGGAAGATACATGTGGCTACCTGTCAGTTTTAATAATAATGTTCCTGTAATCGAATGGACTGCTAACTGGAATCTGAATATTTTTAAAAAAGATTAATGCCTGTGAAAACACAAAAGAAGTGTAGTAAACATCTGATAATAAGCAGTATGCAATTTATGTCTGTGGCGCTTTCCGTGCTGTTGTTTGGCAGTTGTGCTGCCGGTAAAAACCTTGCCCGGAAAAATGAGGTATTATCTGTCATTCATCTGGTAAATGACTTCTGGCAGAAAAACAATAAACCCGAGAGCCGTGCTTTCTGGGATAATGCTGCTTATCATACCGGTAATATGGAAGCATATCATGTTACAAAAAATCCGGATTACCTTACTTATTCTGAAAAATGGGCTGAATACAATCAATGGAAGGGAGCAAAGTCAGACGACAAATCAAAATGGAAATACACCTACGGGGAAACCGATGAATTTGTACTATTTGGCGATTATCAAATTTGTTTTCAGGTGTATGCCGACCTGTACTCAATCAATCCCGAACCGGTTAGAATAGCCAGAGCCATCGAAGTGATGGAGTATCAGATGAGTACACCGGCAAATGACTACTGGTGGTGGGCCGACGGTCTTTACATGGTAATGCCTGTGATGACGAGATTGTATAAAATTACTGGTAAAGAGATTTACCTTCAAAAACTGAATCAATATTTGAACTACTCCGGTAGCATCATGTACGACCATGAAGCCGGACTTTACTACAGAGACGCCAAATATGTTTTTCCAAAACACAAAACTCTTAACGGTAAAAAAGACTTCTGGGCAAGGGGAGACGGATGGGTTTTTGCCGGATTAGCCAGAGTACTGAATGATTTGCCGGTCAGTCATAAGGACAGAAAACAATACATCACCCGATTCAGAACTATGGCAGAGTCCATTGCAGCCTGTCAGCAGTCCGGTGGCTACTGGACCAGAAGTATGCTTGACCCGGAGCATGCTCCCGGACCTGAAACCAGCGGAACAGCTTTCTTTACCTACGGATTTCTGTGGGGAATGAATAACGGCATTCTGGATAAAAAAACGTACAGGCCTGTTGTTGAAAAATCATGGAATTACCTGATTCATACAGCCTTACAACCTGACGGAAAAGTAGGTTACGTTCAGCCTATCGGCGAAAAAGCGATTCCCGGTCAGGTAGTGAATGCAAACTCAACCGCAAATTTTGGAGTAGGAGCATTTCTGCTGGCAGCAAGTGAGATGGTGAGGTTTGTAAAAAATTAAAAAAACACAGTAAAACACAAATCAACCTTCAGAGAATATTCTCATATACAGGGATTAAGACTGACAATAATTAAACTAATAATATCATACAGATGAAAAAGAAAGCAATTCTCTTTTCAGTAATTCTCCTTTTACCTGTTCTTGTTTTTGGTCAGGTTTCTTTTGGAAAACCTGAAAAAATAAATCAGAACTGGCGCTTTGTCCTTCAGGATGTAAAGGATGGTCAGGAAAAGAATATCAACGACGCGCGCTGGCAGAAAATTGATTTGCCGCACGACTGGAGTGTGAAAGGACAGTTAAGCCCTACGCTTGCCAGTTGCACAGGTTATTTGCCCGGCGGAACAGGCTGGTATCGGAAAAACTTAATTATCCCGAAAGACAAAGAGAACGAAAAAGTCTATCTCTATTTTGAAGGTGTTTACAACCGGAGCGAAGTCTTTGTGAATGGTCATTCTGTCGGCAAACGACCCAACGGATATATTTCATTCATGTATGACGTTACGCCCTATGTTGTTTTCGGTGAAGATAATGTTATAGCGGTCAGGGTTGATCACAGCCGTTCGGCCGATTCCCGCTGGTATACCGGTTCCGGAATTTACCGGAATGTCTGGGTGGTTTACTCCAATCCTGTGCATTTTGCGCAGTGGGGAGTGTATGCCTATCCGTCACGGAATAAAAATCAACATTCACTCAATGTGGAAGTTGAAGTGGAAAATACAAGTTCCGAAGTACGTAACCTTCAGGTAGTGAATGAACTGGTGGATAAGAACCGGAAAGTGGTTGCCAGAAACAGCAGGAAAATTCAGACACCGGCTAACCAGTCGGTAAAACTTACCGAAATTCTGAAAGTGAAAAATCCGGAACTCTGGAGCCTCGACAATCCCTGTTTGTACGAACTGAAAACCACCTTGCTGCAGGAAGGAAAGGTAATTGACGCGACTGTAACAAATACCGGATTCCGATATTTTACGTTTGACCCCGATAAAGGCTTTTCGCTGAACGATACCCAGATGAAAGTGAAGGGTGTATGTCTGCATCACGACGCCGGTGTGCTGGGTTCGGCGGTTTACAGGGATGTGTGGAAACGCAGATTGCTGAACCTGAAGGAAATAGGCGTAAACGCGATACGCACAAGTCATAATCCCCAGGCACCTGATATCTATCATCTTTGCGATGAACTGGGTTTGCTTGTGATCGACGAAGCATTCGACGAATGGGAATTCCCGAAGAGAAAATGGCTGGAAGGCTGGAATAAGGGAACACCCGGTTTTCAGGGCTCATTTGATTTCTTCGAAGAATGGGGCGAAAAAGACCTCGCTGATATGGTAAAAAGAGATCGCAATCATGTATCAGTTTTTGCCTGGAGTATTGGCAATGAAGTGGATTATCCCAATGATCCGTATTCACATCCCGCTCTCGATGGTGGTAAGGGCGGATTTACACAACCTATTTATGGCGGATACAAGAAAGATGCTCCTGATGCCACAAGATTAGGTATTATTGCCAAAAAACTCGTTGCCGTAGTGAAACAGTACGACAAATCGCGACCTGCTACAGCCGGACTTGCCGGTATTGCCATGTCCAACGAAACTGAATATCCCGGAGCGGTGGATATTGCCGGGTACAACTATACAGAAAGTATGTACGACACCGACCATAAAAAATATCCACAGAGAGTTATTTTCGGAAGTGAAAACAGGCATGATCTGAATGCCTGGAAAGCGACTCGTGACAAAGAATTTATTTTCGGACAGTTCCTCTGGACAGGCATTGATTACCTGGGTGAATCGGGAAGCTGGCCATCAAGAGGCTTTTATGCCGGATTACTCGATTTCGGAGGTTTTATCAAACCCCGTGGTTATTACCGTCAATCGTTATGGCAGGATAAACCGATGGCTTACCTGGGAACCTATCCGACACCCGTCAGAGGCAGTCGTTCACAGATGAAAGACGTGTGGTCCCAGCTCGATGCAGAAAATACCGGCAATTATGAGGAAAAAGTGCCGTCGATGGATGCCTGGCCCGTATGGAACTACCAGAAAGGGCAGATGATCCGCGTGGTTTGCTATACCAATGCACCGAAAGCCAGGCTGCTGCTGAATGACAGGGAAGTGGGCAAGACACAGCTTTATAACGACAATACCGGCATAATTTTCTGGGATATTCCTTACGAAGCGGGAACGCTGACAGTAATAGGACTGGATAAAAATGATAAAGAAATCAGCAGAAACCAGATTCAATCGTCGAAACAACCTTATGCGCTCAAAATAATCTCAGCCGACAAAAAAATTGCTAAAGATCAGGTGGCACAAATCGCGCTTCAGGTGGTGGATGAAAACGGTATTCCAGTGATGTTGTCCGACAACGAAATCACTTGCCGCATTGCCGGTGAAGGACGTCTGCTGGGGCTCGAAGCCGGTGATAATGAAGATATGGGAGATTACACGGACAACAAACAGCGTGTCTATCACGGTAGAATTCTGGCTTATATTAAACCCACGAATGACAAAGGCAGTATCAAAGTCAGATTTACCTCCCCCTGGCTGGAGCCGGTGGAAACAGATATTGAGATAAGATAAATCCGAATAAAATACTTTTAAACGCAAAAGAGGCTGTTTCAGTGAAAACCGATACAGCCTCTTTGGTTGTAAAATTGAAAGAATCCTTTAAAAATACGCGACTTCCGTGCCGTTTATGCTGGTCAATAGGTTGTTTGCCAGTCGGCTGGCGCCAAAACGGAAAAATTTGTTATTGAGCCATTCATCTCCGAGAATTTCTTTCACCAAAGTATAATGTTTTACGGCATCTTCAGTCGTTGAAATACCTCCTGCCGGTTTGTAACCCACTTTCTCACCGGTTTTTTCATACCATTCCCTGATGGCCGAGCACATGATGTAAGTAGCCTGCGGAGTGGCAGCAACGGGGATTTTACCAGTCGATGTTTTGATGAAATCGGCTCCGGATGCCATGGCCAGTATTGCTGCCTTTTTAATAACCGATGCATTTTTAAGAGCTCCGGTTTCGAGTATTACCTTCAGATGAGCTTCTCTGCAGGCAGCTTTTATTTCTGTCAGTTCTTCGTAAACTTCTTCGTATCTGCCTTCGAGCATTTTGCCTACCGAAATCACAACATCAATTTCAGTTGCACCCTGCATCACGCACAGGGATGTTTCAGCTACTTTCACTTCGATGAATGTTTGTGAAGCAGGAAATCCGGCCGAAACCGCAGCTATTCCTACCGGTTCGGTCAGAGTTGATTTCACAGTCGAAACCATGGAAGGGAAAACGCAAATGGCGCCCACATTGGGTGTATCAGGAAAATTTTCGTCAAAATCATTTACTTTCTGAACCATGGTCCTGATTTCATCTTCTGTATCGGTTTCTTTCAGTGAAGTGAGGTCGATGCAACTGAAACATTTTTTGTACACTTCAGTTGTATTGTTTTCATTAAAATGGGCTGAAATTATTTTTTCCATTTCTTTCTCTGCCATTTCATCTGTAATTGAATTACAGCCATATATGCTGAAAAGTTCTTCAAATTTTGTTGCCATATTGTTTTTTATTTAAAATTTCAAAATGTAAAAAAGGTATTGCCGGTATTTTACTAATCCTCACTCCGTCTGTCGGTGAGTTTATCGTTTTCTTTATGCCGTGTATGGTCTCGTATGGTTTTTTTCCGGATATTATCTTCGAAAGCTTCATCTAAATTCACTCCGGTTTGATTGGCAAGGCAAATCAGTACCCACAGCACATCAGCCATTTCATCAGCCAGATTGTATTTTTTGTCTGTTTCCTTGAATGATTGTTCTCCGTAGGTTCGGGCTATTATCCGTGCCAGTTCGCCGACTTCTTCTGTCAGCATAGCCATGTTGGTCAGTTCGCCGAAGTAACGTACTCCGTAGGTTTTAATCCACTCGTCAACTCTTATCTGGGCTTCATCAAGTGTCATATCATTCGTTCAGTCGGGCAATTATTGTTTCGTTGCCGGTAGTTGATTCTCCTAATGTTACAAAAACTTCGCTATCAAGTGGCAGAAACAGATCCACTCTCGATCCGAATTTGATAAATCCGATATGTTCGTTCAGGTGGCATTTTATGCCCGGATGCGCGTATGTAACAATGCGGCGCGCTATTGCACCGGCTATCTGACGTACCAGAATCTTTGTTTTTCCGTGTGTTTCAATTACTATGGTCGACCGTTCGTTGTCAATGCTTGCTTTGGGTGAATAGGCTACCCGGTGGTTGCCATTGTGATGTGCAACTTTCAATACTTTTCCCGAGACAGGATACCAGTTGGCGTGAACATTAAAAACAGACATGAATATGGAAATCTGAAGACGTTTGTCGCCGAAGAACTCGTGTTCTTCGGTTGGTTCAATTACCACGATGGTGCCGTCGGCCGGTGCTACGATAAGGCTCGGATCATCAATTTCGACCACGCGGCGGGGATTCCTGAAAAAAAAGGTCACAAAAACAAACAGAAAAGCTGAACCGACGATATTTACAGCCAGAATGGGCTTTGGAAACTGCAGGTAGATGATTACGTTTATTGCCAGCAGTGCAAAAAGCGTGATGGCAATAATCCATTTACCTTCTTTATGTATCTTTATGTACTTCATCTGTTTGACTGTATTAGTTTTAATTATATTCAGAATTAACAAATTTCGTGTCAGCAGCCGGGATATTCCCCTGTGTTTGAGCATTTTCTCAAATGGCTGTTTCGTTCTTCCGGATAATTCTGATTCCTTACTTCAGGTGGTAAGCTGTTTTTTTTAACTAACAAAAATAGTTATTTTAATCTGATACCACAAGCACGATCATCAAATTTTCATTTACATCAAAAATGATTAACTTTGCAACCTGTTATATTCAGCATTTGCCTATAAAAGTCATAAACATGAATCATTCTCACACACCTCTAACTTCATTAAATGCAATTTCGCCGGTCGATGGGCGCTATCATGCTGCTACAAGCGTGTACGCTCCCTATTTTTCAGAATTCGCACTTATCAGGTATCGCGTACTGGTTGAAGTGGAGTACTTTATAGCACTCTGCGAACTACCTCTCCCCCAACTGGTATCGGTTCCGGCTAACATATTTCCCGGACTGAGAGATATTTATATCCGTTTTTCCGAATCAGATGCATCGGGAGTAAAAGAAATCGAACGGGTAACCAATCACGATGTGAAAGCTGTAGAGTATTTTCTGAAACAGAAATTTGAACAGCTGGGCTTGAATGATTACAGGGAGTTTATCCATTTCGGACTCACTTCGCAGGATATCAACAATACGGCTGTGCCTCTTACTTTCAAAAATGCACTGCAGGAAGTTTATTTTCCGGAAATTGAACGGATCGTTATGGAGCTCACACGCAAAGCCGACGAATGGCGTGATGTGGCAATGCTTGCCAAAACCCACGGTCAGCCGGCTTCACCCACACGCCTCGGGAAAGAAATGATGGTGTACGTGAGCCGTCTGAATCAGCAGCTGGAACTTCTGAAAACAGTACCTTATTCAGCCAAATTCGGTGGAGCAACCGGCAATTTCAACGCTCATCAGGTGGCTTATCCGGCTATCGACTGGAAAGCATTTGCCGGTAAGTTTGTAAGCGAAAAATTAGGGCTTCAGCGCGAAACGTGGACTACACAGATTTCCAATTATGATAATCTGGCAGCTCATTTTGATGCTCTGAAACGGATTAATACCATTCTGATTGATTTCAGCCGTGATATTTGGATGTATGTTTCCATGGAGTATTTCAAACAGAAAATTAAATCCGGTGAGGTGGGCTCATCAGCGATGCCTCACAAGGTGAATCCGATTGATTTTGAAAATGCCGAGGGTAATCTTGGAGTTGCTAATGCTTTTTTTGGATTTCTGGCCGAAAAACTGCCTGTTTCGAGGTTGCAGCGCGACCTCACCGATAGTACGGTGCTCCGGAACATCGGAGTACCGATGGCTCATACCATCATTGCCACTCAAAGTCTGCTGAAAGGAATGGGAAAATTGCTGCTGAACGAAACGGCAGTATACAAAGAACTGGATAATACCTGGGCAGTCGTGGCCGAAGGAATACAGACCATTCTCCGCCGCGAAAAATATCCCGAACCGTACGAGGCACTGAAAGCGCTTACCCGCACCAACGAGGGCATAAACGAACGAACCATCAGAGATTTTATCGAAACACTTGACGTAAGCGATAATGTGAAAGATGAATTGAAAAGAATTACGCCCCGGAATTACACAGGGATTTAGTTTGTAAAATTCAGAAAATCAATACAATAAACTTTATATAAAATTAATTTGTTTTCAATACAGCCATTCGCTGCCACCTATGTTTGATTTTTTAAAACTGATCAGACGGTTTATTCCGCCTTACAAAAAATACGTTTTTCTGAGTTTGCTGTCCAACCTGTTTTCCACGGTGTTCAGCCTGTTTTCTTTTGCAGCTATTATTCCCATTCTTCAGATACTGTTCGGAGTTACCAGTGCCAAAACTCTGCATCAGCCCTGGTCGTGGAGCGACGGACCGGAGAGTGTTTATAATGCTCTGAAAAATAACGTCTCGTACTGGATAGAAACTGCCATTGTTCAGCAGGGACCTGCTAAAGCCCTGGTATTCATAGGATTGTTTTTAATCGGGATGACTGTGCTGAAAACGGGAACTTCCTACCTCGGATCATTTTTCGTCATTCCCATCCGAACGGGAGTATTGCGCGATCTGCGCAATAAAATGTATTCAAAAATTATTTCGCTTCCAATCGGTTTTTTCTCCGACGAACGAAAAGGAGACATCATGTCGCGAATGACTAATGACGTGATAGAGGTCGAAGCATCCATTATCAGCTCACTCGATATGGTGCTGAAAAATCCGCTGATGATTCTCATCTATCTGGTGGTTATGTTTGCTATGAGCTGGAAACTTACGCTGTTTGTGCTGATATTATTGCCTGTCAGCGTCTGGCTGATCGGAATCATAGGCAGGTCGCTTAGAAAACGTTCACAACTGGGGCAGGAGCAGACCGGTGAAATGCTGTCGCAAATTGATGAAACACTCAACGGACTTCGGGTGGTGAAAGCTTTCAATGCCGAAAAAATACTGACCGAAAGATTTTTTAGACTGAATGCCAAAATCCGCAAAACGTTTCATCGTATCCACCGGAAGTACAATCTGGCTTCACCGGTGAGCGAACTGTTCGGAACCGTTGTGATAGCTATATTGCTGTGGTTTGGCGGTTATTTGATTTTAAGTGAAAACAGTCCCATCGGAGCTGCAGAATTCATTTACTATCTCGTGGTTTTCTATCTGATTGTTCCACCTGCCAAAGAACTCTCCAAAGCTTCCTACAGCATACGCAAAGGGATGGCATCGATGGAACGTATTGATAAAATCCTTCAGGAAGAAAATAACATTCCCGATCCGGTTGTGCCTCAGCCACTTCCCGAACACATCGAAAAAATTGAATACCGGAATGTGAGCTTCAAATACCAGTCCGACTGGGTACTCCGCAATGTAGATCTGGTCATTCCTGTCGGAAAAACGGTTGCTCTGGTCGGTCAGTCGGGTTCCGGTAAATCGACACTTGTAGATTTGCTTCCCCGTTTTTACGACCCGGATGAAGGCGAGATATTATTCAACGAGACTGATATCCGCAATTTTACAAAATTCGACCTGAGAGAACTTATGGGCAATGTCAATCAGGAAGCTATACTTTTCAACGATACTTTTTTTAATAATATAGCATTCGGTGTGGAAGGAGCTACCCTCGACCAGGTAATGCAGGCAGCCAGAATAGCCAATGCCCATGATTTTATTATGGCAACTGAAAACGGATACGAAACTACCATCGGCGACAGAGGAAGCAAGCTTTCAGGCGGTCAGCGTCAGCGTATTAGCATTGCCAGAGCCGTACTTAAGAATCCGCCTTTTCTTATTCTGGATGAAGCAACCTCGGCGCTCGATACCGAATCGGAATTTATGGTACAGGAAGCACTTGACAATCTGATGAAAAACCGAACGACGCTTGTCGTAGCTCATCGTCTTTCGACCATTAAAAGGGCAGATTTGATTTGCGTGCTGCATGAGGGTAAGATCGTAGAGCGTGGTAAGCACGACGAACTGATAGCGCTCGACCGTCATTACAAACGGCTGGTTGACATGCAGTCGTTTTAGTAGGGCAGATTCCGGTAGGTTATCGTGTATTTCTTTTCTTTCAGACCCGATCTTATTTCTCTGCTCTGTTTCCATTGCCTGTATGCCTCGAAATTCAGCTGGATGTCGTCAGGTACTATCATCACCCGATCGTATTCTTCCATAATGAATTCAGGCAGAAAACCGGCAAGTTTTATCGCGTTCAAATCTTCGAAAAACCGGATGGAATTCGGATTTCTGATTGTCGTTATCCTTTTTTCCATTATCCTCAGGTATTCGCTTAACGATGCTACATGCATGGCAAGATAAATATCGGGGAATCCAGAGTGGCGTTCGTTGCTGCTGACATACCGGGAAGCCCAGTCCAGCTTTTTGAAAGCAGAATTTACCATTGCCGAACTGGTTTCGGTGTCCTTCATTACTTCGCTTTCAAATCCTACATTGGATTTGAGGTTCAGCGGACTCAAAGCCGTGTACCGGGACGGATTGAAATAGAGCATTAAATTTTCTTCGAGCCGAGCATGCTGAGCAGAGTCCAGATCACTTGTTTTCAGTTTGATACCAAGCATCCATGTACCACACTCAAATACGGCACACTGAGCCACAGAAAGGGATTTTCGGTTGACGAAGATGCCCTGTACACCATTGCATACATAAGTGTGTCCGATGTATTTCAGGATATTAGGTACTGGCAGGGAGTCGGTGTCCTCCTCTTTTGACAATTTTCTGATTTCTTTCAGGTATTCGTTTCTCAGCCGTCCTTCTGTACCTTCTTTTGTTGGGGTAAGGTTTATTACGAATGTGGATTTTTCTTTATGCGTGGTGTAAATAACGGATAATTTACCCGGATCGTTCGGATATGAAATGATTTGTTTGCGCTCAAATTCCCCCATGTTGTAAGGAAAGAGAGTTTGAGTTTCGGTATGAAGAAAATTTGAAACGGAATTTGCAGCCAGCTTGCTCAGGTCGGTATAGGTCGTTCTGACCACATCAGATGACAGCAAGTCGCGGTCAGGAAGTTGCTCGTTGATAGTTATGATCCGGTGATATGGAGTAAGTGCCGGTTTGTAAACATTCACAGATGTGCTGCTGGCGGCATTTGTACCTGCAGAAGAAGCAGGTAAGGAAGTTTTACTCTCCGAATCAACCAATATACTCACTTGTGCGCTCAGACGCAACGAAGAGAATAGAAGAATATTAAATAAAAGAATCCTGATGTCTGATTTCATTTTGTAAAAAATAAATTTCAGAAAAAATAACCCCAAAACTTATTAATAAGAATCAGGGTTTATTTTTGGGTTGTTGTCTCACCAGGATTCGAACCTAGACAGGCAGAACCAAAAACTGCAGTGCTACCATTACACCATGAGACAATCATAAAGTTGCTTTTATTCAAAAGCGGGGCAAAGTTACTATTTTTTTTTTAACTTACAAAAAAAACGCTAACTATCGCCCAAAAAACCCGGAATTACCTGGCTGTAAGCAGAAAATAATTTTTCTTACCTTTTTGCACGAGCAAGTATTTTGTGTTCAGCAAATCTGATTTGGAAATCAGATAATCCTGATCGGTCAGTTTCTCTTTGTTTATGCTGACTCCGCCGCTCTGAACCATTTTTCGCATTTCACCTTTTGAGGGGAAAACAGCAGCTTTCTCGGTAAGCAGATCGATCGCTTTTATGCCCGTTTCCAGTTCGTCAAGCGAAACCGAAAACTGAGGTACTCCTTCGAATACGGATAAAAGCGTTTCTTCGTCCACCCGTTTTAGTACTTCGGAAGTTGCCGAGCCAAACAGGATTCCGGAGGCTTCTACTGCAGAATCGAAATCGGCGCGTGAGTGAACCATCACTGTTACTTCCTCAGCCAGGCGTTTTTGGAGCATACGCAGTTGAGGAGCTTCGCGGTGTTGCTCAATTAATGTGTCAATTTCTTCACGACTGATTGCAGTGAAGATTTTTATGTATTTCTCTGCATCGGCATCACTCACATTCAGCCAGAACTGGTAGAACTTGTATGGCGAAGTATATCGGCGGTCGAGCCACACGTTGCCGCTTTCTGTTTTGCCGAATTTACCTCCGTCGGCTTTGGTTATCAGCGGGCAAACGAGTGCAAAGGCTTCTCCGCCAGTTATACGCCTGATCAGTTCGGTGCCTGTGGTAATATTTCCCCACTGATCCGAACCTCCCATCTGAAGTTTACAATTTTTAGTTTTGTATAAATGCAGAAAATCATAACCCTGAAGCAGCTGGTAAGAAAATTCGGTAAACGACATACCTTCGCTCGACTCGTTACTCAGGCGTTTTTTAACCGAATCTTTGGCCATCATGTAGTTCACAGTGATGTGTTTGCCAATATCGCGTATAAAGTCCAGAAACGAATAATTTTTCATCCAGTCGTAATTGTTTACCATCTCAGCGGCATTAGGCTGATTACTTTCGAAATCGAGAAATTTTGCCAGCTGAGCCTGGATGCATGCCTGGTTATGGCGCAATGTGCTTTCATCGAGCAGGTTTCGTTCTGCCGATTTCATGGACGGATCGCCTATCATTCCGGTAGCTCCGCCTACCAGCGCTATTGGTTTGTGACCAGCGCGTTGAAAATGCCTGAGCATCATCACGCTTACCAGATGGCCTATATGCAGTGAGTCGGCCGTGGGGTCAATTCCCACGTAGGCAGTAGTCAGCTCTTTTTTCAGTTGTTCGTCAGTGCCTGGCATTACGGTATGAATCATTCCGCGCCATTCAAGTTCTTCAATAAAATTCATCTGAATCAGTTTTTTTATTTCGGGTGCAAAGATAGCTAATTTTGGGGAATTCATAAACTCTGAGAGTGTAAATAAAATGTCAGTTTCAGACCGGTAATAAATCATTTTCATTGCTATATTCTCAATCTTTTTAGTTTACTTTGCCGTTGCGTTAAACCGATTCAGCGACTTACAATGAAAAAATATTTGTTACTTCTTCCGTTGTTTTTAATTTTATTTTCGTGCAGGGATACAGATCCTGAAATAGAAATCAATAAACCCGAGCCGAAAGATTCCGTTAATGTCAAATCGGGGTTTTCGTATGTTTTTGATATAGATAAGGTTCCGGAAATTTATATTGAAACTACAACTGCCGAATGGAATAAACTCCTGACTTTTTACGATCAGAACCAGTACAACGAGGAGCATATTCAGGCAGATTTTGTTTTTGTGAAGGAACAGAAAAGAGATACGTTGAGGAACATCGGGCTTCGTTTGCGCGGGAATACAAGCAGGCGGCGTCCCGAGGGAAAAAAAGGAGAGTTGCATAATACAGCAAATCCGGACTGGCATCACAGCCATTTTTCGGTCAATCTGAATAAATATGTGAAAGGTCAGAACCTCTCCGGAATAAGCAAAATTACGCTCAAATGGTTTAAGGATGACGGGGTGTACGCCCGCGAAGTTTATTGTTATGATCTTTTCGAACGTTTCGGTGTGTGGACCAGTCCTCAGTCCGGATACTGCCGTCTGTTTTTGAAGATTAAGGAAGATGCTAAATGGATAAACTACGGTGTGTACGAACTACTGGAACCTGTGGATAAAGATTTTATCGAAAACAGGCGAACTCATTTTCAGAATTTGTCCGGTAATTTGTGGAAAGCAAACTGGGGAGCTGATTTGGTGAATCCCCAAAAATCAAGAATGGGAATAGAGAATGTTACACTGACATCGACCTATCGGCCTGTATATGATCTGAAAACCAACAATACAGAACTGGAGGCTGCCAGGGATCAGTTGGCCGACTTCATCAGCCGGATGAACTCGCTGCAGGGAGATGCATTCAAAACGTGGATAACAACGGCAACAGATGTGCCATTGCTCCTCAAAACGTACGCAGTAAGCACCTTATGTGGTATGTGGGACGATTACTGGAATAATTCGAATAATTATTATTTCTACTTTGATAAGGAAAACAAGTTTTATTTTATTCCGTTCGACTATGACAATACGCTCGGAACTTCGCTGCTGATGACTAACTCCGGCACGCAGGATTTGCTTAACTGGGGAAAATCGTCCAACCCGATGATAAAAAAAATCCTGGCAATTCCGGAGTTTAAAGAGATGTATACCGGTTTTTTGAAAGAACTGTGCAACCCAGCAAACGATTTGTTTTACTACACGAAAAGCATGGGCAGAATCCAGCGCTGGCATGATATGATTCGTTATTTTATCCCAAACGATACCGGTGAAGACATGGAAATAAATGATGTACCTGCAGGATGGGGAAATTGCCCCCACTACAGGCTGCTCACACTGCCGGATAACTATTTCGTAACCAGGGCACAGTATCTGCCCGGATAAAAAAAAAGAGCATGATTGCTCTTTTTTTTATGCTTCATTTTTTTATTTCATGCTATTTCAGAAGTTTGTTCTGCAGGCTGTCGATTCCGCTGTTGACAGTTTTTTTTGCTTTTTCGGCGGTGCCTGAAACTGCTGATTTTGCGCTGTTGAGCGAGTTCTCAATACCTTGTGCTGTAGTATTGTAAGCATTTGTTATATCGGTTTTTGCAGCTTCCCAGGTTTCGGCAGTGCTTTTTTCGAGAGCTTCTACTTTCAGTTTGTATTCATCACGAGATTTTTCGAGGTCCTTAATCGACTTTTCGTAATTTGATTTTACTTCTGCCGAAAAGTTTTTTTGCTTCTCTTTTGCTTCAGACTTCAGGTCTTCAATCTTTTTGTTTAATTCATCTAATTCTGATTTTGCGTCGGCTATGACTTCGTTTTTTTGTTCAAAAGTAAATGCGCTGTAGTCTTTCATATCAGGAATCTCTTCCACTAATACAATCGAATCACTCTCGATCATTTCGGTTGATTCGGTTGATTCTGCTTTTTTGTTGCATGAAGTGAATGAGAATACTGATGCTGCAAACATTACAGCCATAAACCCGATTTTTGTTAAATTCTTTTTCATGGATGATATTTTATTAAGTTAAACAGTTTTACATTTTATTAAACAAATAGTGTGCTAAAAAAGTTTTTTTATCCCTTAAATTAATAAAAATTAAGTAAAAGTCATGCCCCCGAACCGTTTTTGAGAATAAAAATTCCCTGAATTGATTTTTTTCGGGAGTAATGATTCATTTTTAATAAAATAAAAAACTAAATTTGTGCATTCATAAAAAAATATTCTGTTATGAGAAAACATCTTTTATTCCTTTCTGTAATTTTATTTATGATATCGTGTACACCCCGGCATTGGGCGCTTACCGATTCAAAAACTACTTCCATCTCCATCGATTCGTCCCGTCAGAAAGGGGCCGACCAGCGCATGACTGATTTTATTATGCCCGTCAAATCAAATCTCGACAGGGAAATGAATCAGGTGATTGCTCATTCCACCAGTGAAATGCGGGCCGGTAAACCCGAAAGTCTTTTATCCAACTGGACATCAGATGTTTATTTGTTGGCAGCATCGCAATACCTGCATTCGTACGTGGATATGGCAGTGGTGAATATGGGAAGTCTGCGGGCTCCTCTGCCAGAGGGAAATATCACGGTTGGTAATATTTTTCAGCTTATGCCTTTTGAAAATGAACTTGTAGTACTCTGGCTGAAAGGAAAGGATGTGAATAAACTACTCGGCATTTTTGCAGCGGAAGGCGGGCAGGGAATTGGCGGTATGAAGATGGAAATAGTTGACGGGAAAGCAGTAAATTGCCTGATACAGGGAAAACCCATTGAGGAAGAATCGCTTTACAGCATAGCCACCAATGATTTCCTTGCTGCCGGCAACGACCGGATGATACCATTGGCAACACCTGAAAAAAGAGTGGATACCGGATTGAAAATACGCAATATACTGATGGAGTATGTAATTCGCGAAACCCGTGAGGGACGGAAAATAGGCTCAAAACTCGACGGAAGAATTGTAGTGCGCTGATTTGAAGCAATCTGAATAACTTATGAAAAAAAGGAGAGTTGCCTGAAATTAAGCAACTCTCTTTTTGGTAAACAATTGATCACAGGTTTAGCTATGATTTTTCAAAAAATGATTTTTTTTAGATTATCTGTCTGCAAAGATACTTGCCTGTTTAGTTAGCATGTATGTAAAACGTACAATTTTTAGGGCAATTCGTGCAAATGTATATAAAAGACATCCTGATTTTAATTATTTTATTTTGAACATCAGTTTCAGCACTACATCGCCTCCCGAATAATCGGTGCTGATATAATCAAAATATTCGGTCGATATTACTTTGCCGGTTTCCGGATTGTATCTGATTTCCCGGTGATTGTCGGATATATAATCTACAACAGCTTGTGTTTCGGCGCTGCTGAGCGTTTCGAACATTAAGTATTCTCCCACAGGTGTTATTTTCATCGTGTTCAGATTTTTAAGTGCCAGATATGTATCGTAATACCAATCGCTATCATGTATTATCCGGGGTTTTTCTTCATAAACAGTTTCAAATTTATTTACAAACTTGGCTTTACTGTTGATTTTCATCGTTCCTTTCACAAAGTTGTAGAATATCCGAATTTGTTTTTCGGTAATCTGAATACCGGGTAAAGCGCCTTCTTCCGGATATTCATGGCGAGTTTCATCACCGAATGAGATATTTACTACGTAAGCCGAATCGGAAATTTCGCTTCGGGAGCTCGAATAGTAATTGATATCATGCGATACCTCGTTCTGACCCGAACCCGACAGATGAATCCCGGAAAGCAGATATGCGTACTGCTTGTTTTTGCTGTAGGTATGTACAAACAAGTTGTTGCCATAAGCACCGGCAATCCAGCCCGAATAGAGGTATTCGATATCGTATACCGGAGTGGCCGTCAGTTCCATAGAAACATCAAAATCAGTCCAGATGTCGGTTTTGGATGGATTTTTCTTGTTTATGAAAAGCAGAAAGCAGATATTGTTCAATTTTTTTACTGATTGTTCGTTTCTGGCTTCGATGAATATATTATAACTGGTCGAGTCTGAAATATCTGTATAGACGGTTTGTTTTGTTTTGATATCGTACCGGCCGTAATAAATTTTATTGTTATCATCTGTTTTATGTAATCGTTTACAATTGACCACCATAGCCCTGTCGTCGGTTGAGTTATAGAGTAGCAGTACTTTGGAAGCCAGATAGGGGATGCTGTAATTAATTTTATCTTCCTGAGGGGCTGAATTATCCTTATCGAAACGGTAGACAATTTTTTCAGAAAAATGCTTATCCCTGGTAAAGCTTATCATATAACTGAAAGGATTGTTGCCTTCAAGGTCGAGCAGAGTGAATTTTTTATTGGTACCACCCAGTATGTATTTGAGATACCCTTCGTACTCGTCGCCGATTGTTGATTGAAGATGAGTTTTGATGTAGCTGTCAAGATAACTTCTCCACGAACCTGTGTAGGAAGTTTCCTTCAGCAAAACATCCGGTTTCAGTTTTTTTTCACCTTCTCGGTAGCTTCGCATGTAGTGAAGAAAAGTTCCGGCCTGATAACAGTGTGTCAGAACGCCATAAACCTTCTGTCCCAAAGCATTCCGGTCTTCAAAATCCCACGAGTTGGAAAGAAATTTATAAATGTTGTCTTTGTGAGTTCGTCCGTCGAGGAGGTAATGTTCCGATTCGCTCACAGGTATCACTGTGTCGTCCCACACCAGGCGGTCGGAGAGGTGAGCATGGGCTTCCATCCAGAAAAGATTTCCTCCGTTGGAGGCTGCAATATAACTATCCTGAACGTAATGCATAAACTCATGCGCCATGAGACTGCGGAGTTTTTCGGGATTGTCAATTTTTCTGTTGATCATAATATACCCGTTTACCATCCCCGAAATACCTACCGTGCCATCGTCGGCAATACTGTCCACGTACACTCTGAAGTCGGATGAAGGTACGGGAAGCCCGAGTTTACCGAACGAGGTCATCACTTCGCTCAGAAAATGAGCAATGTCCTGTATATACCAGGGTGTTTCGTCGGTGGAGTGCCAGTCCTGTAATGTTTGTTTTGATGCGTAAGCCTGCATGTGCTTGACATCACTTTCTTTGTAATATACGAATATGTTGCCAGAAGCAAAATAATCTGTAAATCCCCACAAGAATGTTTCTTCGTCCCACCACCATGAGAGTTTCGTAAGGTGATTGGTCTCGAATACAATTGTACTGTCCCTTAGGCTCAGACCTCCGCTTTCGTAAGGAATCCATTGATGTTTAGCATCGTCAAAGTACACAGGTCGAAAGTTTCGAATATTCTGGTGTGCGATTTTTTGTTTATCGAGGTTGTTGAATCTGATCAGAATGGGAGTTTCGAATACCGATCCGAAACTCACCGTTACATCGTATGCCGAGCTCATTTTCATTCCTTCGGGTGCTGCAGGAGGATTATCCAGTTTCACAATCGTAAGGCGGAAATCTTTATCATAAATTCCTGCGGGTAAAGTTACTTCAATGCTGTCCGCTTTGATGGTTCTGGCTTCGGTAGCAGCGTTCAGTGTGCCATCGAATAATACCCGCCCAAAAGGATTTACTTTCAGTGTGTCGCTGTAAAGCGGCGCACAGTTCACGTCTTGCACGCTGCACCGGTAGTATGCCGGTGTTTTGGGCGAAAGTATGAGTTCCTGTTGCTTTACACTGACAAAATTGGCTTTCAGATCGGATTGAGACATTGTTTCGGTGAGGTCATACCAGGTTTTTCCGTCGGCTGATGCCTGCCACCGGATGATTCCCCGTGCTTTCAGCGGCGGAACAAGGGTTACTATCTGGTCTTCAATAGTTTTTGCTGGGATATTGTTTGTTGAAACCACATAGCCGCCGTTGTATTTTTCCGAAATCAACTCTTCTTCAGATGCCAGTTGAAACGAAATAGTATCCGTATTCACTGAATTCAGGCATGGGAAAGTGTACGTATTTCCGGAATCAGTAAAACTGTAAGCCGGCGATTGTGGATTGGTAACCTGGCAAAAATATTTGTTGTGGATGGTTTTATCGTCAATGATTACGGTTAGAATCGGATTTGGTGTGATGCCAACCGCTTTGTTTTTATCGGCAGATATCCAGTTGTACTGATTCGTTTCCAGCGTAAAAGGTGCAATTTGTCTGATATCAATATTTATTGTGTCGCCTATTCCGGCTTTGAAAATCTGTTTGTTCAGTTTTACCGGTTTCTGGTTGCCAACCTGATTTTTCAGTCTTGTTGAAACAGGAATGTCTTCAAATGTGAAACGATTGTGTGACAGTAAAAGCGGAACAATTTTTCCGTTTTCGAGCAATTCAGCCGGTATTTTTCCGCTTATTTCGTTGCTGTCAAGTGCCAGGTACGACAAAGTAACAGGCAGCATGGTGATGGATGGAGGGAATTTCTCTATTTTATTTTTCCTGAAACCAGCTGTTTGTAATTTCGGTATCTGACAAATGGCGTCCGGAAATTCATTCAGTTCATTGAATGACAGGTCGATAGCAGTCAGCGACGGGAAAAATCCAAAATTATCGGGTAGCACGGAAATCCGGTTACGGGATACATTCAGCGTTTTCAGGTTGACCAGTTTGTTGATGGAAACGGGTAAAGAAGTAAAGTGGTTGTTATTCAGTTTCAGATCTTCCAGTTTGCTCCAATTGCCCATTTCGTCGGGTAGTGCACTCAGCTGGTTATTACTGATGTTCAGGTTATTAATGTCAGTCATATTTCCAAACGATGCAGGCATAGCCCCTGTAAACCGGTTGTTGTGCAGCAGCAGAGTAGTAAGTCTGCTGCAATTACCAAGGCTTGCAGGTAATGTACCTGACAGTTGGTTGTCGTTCAGTGTCAGCACGAGCAAATTTTTCAGATTCCCGATATTGGCAGGCAATGTACCTGTCAGTTGGTTTTCGTCAAGATAAATTTCAGTAAGTACTGTCAGATTGGCAAGACCGGAAGGTATATCACCACTCAGCTGGTTTTTTCTCAGGTTTAAGGTTTTCAGCCGTTTCAGGTTGCCCGTTTCAGCCGGAATGGTTCCGGTGATGTTTCCGGAATTCAAATCAAGAATAGTGAGATTTGTACAACTGCCTATCGATGAGGGTATTGCCCCTTCGCACTTGTAAGGTATCTGAATGGATTCCAGTTGCACCATATTTCCGATATTTCCGGGAAGAGTAACCTTCAGAGTGCCTGAACCGGAATAAATATTCAGGTTCTTTAGTTGAATCAGGTTGCTAACTGTAGCCGGAAGTGTTCCGTCAAACTGTCCGAGCAAATTCAGTGTTTGCAGTGCAGTTAAGTTACCGATTTCGGGTGGTATAGTTCCTTTATAGGTAAAATAACTTCCGTTGTTCAGATTCAGGGCAATCACTCTTCCGTTCATCGTTGTTACACCTTGCCAGGTGCTTACAGGTTGTGTTAAATCCCATCCGGTAGTGCTTCCCAACGCATTGTTAACCGCTACGAGAGCCAGTGAGTCCTGTTCGTTCGTATGCAGCGGAGTCGGTGTCAGGAAATAGGCAGCCGAGATATTGGTGCCGAATTTGTAACCAACAAAAAATGTGGAATTGCTGTTGAGAACATAATATCCATTGTACTGACCGCCCCATCCGAAATTAAGGTGAAAGAGACCTTCGCTGTCGTATCCGTCGAGCACCAGAGCGTGTCCCGGAGTACCGGGAAGCTCAATATAAACCGGTCTGAGATGGTCTATTTCATTCATGAGGTATTCAGATGCTGTAGAGCCATTATTCAGATAGTATTTAAAATACGTTTGCATTGCTTTTTCGTAACCCCATTTAGAAGGTGCACTTCCGAAACTGCTTTCGCAGTAATTCATGTCCATGGCTATCCCTGTGTGGTACGAAAGCAATTTGAAGTCGTCGAAAGTCGGATTATCCCAGTTGTACGTAGTATTTCCGAAATCGGCACACAGTTGACCGTACGAACCGTGTGTGTAACAGTGCGAACCTTGTCCCCGCGAAGGATGTTTGTAGTAAGCCATGATTTGTGTGAATGCCGTAGCAACACACCCCGTAGGGCATCCGCCTACTTCTTCGTGGCTAAACTGATTGAGCCAGATACCAGCCCGGTCGAGAAGCGGAGTTGCCACCGGAGTTCCGGAAACAGTTTTCGGAGAGGCGGCAGGATTGATTTTTAGCGAATCTTCATACAACCTGAGTAGTACTTTTAACTGCTCAGGCATGCTGTCTGCCATAAATTTACCGTCAGGAGCATAACCCACTACCGCAAAATTATTATTCCGCTGGGCAACCACGGCAAAACCTTTTTCTGAGTTCTGAAACACAAAAACAGGCGTTTGTTTGAAACTTGCAGATTGGTAGCGCTTTTGCAGCTCCGGCGATTGAATTTTGCCCGGAGCAAATTGCGGAGCGCTTGTTCTGAAAAACGTTTCGGCAAATTGTCTGGCACCTGCTGCATCGGGTGTTTCGGCAACCAAAGGCAGAGCCAGCGACCCGACAATTAGAAAAATCAGGGAAATCGCTGCTAATCGTTTATATGTTGACAGAATCCTGTTCATGGCTAATAGTTTATTTTTGTGTTTTTATGGCAAATCCCTCAGTAGAATTCCCTTTCCTGAAAACTCACGTTCAGCATGATGAATTACAGTTCATTCAACTGTCAGCTTTTTCAGATGCGTGAAGTCTTGATGACGGTTCCGTCTTCGAGGTGGAATTCGATGCCGACCAGTCCGAATTTGTGATTGCCGATATACACTATTTTGGTTATACCCGGCTCGTGGAAGATTTGTTCCACTTTCACCACTTTGATATTGAAGAAGGAATAGCTGTAATCATCAGTTTCCGACTTGTAGGATACATTAAAATCAATTTTTTCACCGTTGGCTTTATCAAAACTCCATTTTTCGCCCACCTTTGCATCGTATTTCATGGCCACAACCTGGCGGTCTTTCGGGTCATAAAAAGCTATTCCCTCCGAGCTGTTCATTACCTTGAAACTTGTTTTGAACTTTCCCTGATTGTCGATGAATTTTGTTTTGCTGCCATAGAAGGTTTCTCCTAAGTTTTCAATCGTGGTTTTGTATTCGGCGGGAATTGTAAAGGTTGCCTCAACGGTGATAACTCCGCCCTGATTGTCAATGACTTTGAGCTGTGCCTCCTTGTTTTCGCCACTCAATAACAATTTTGATGTGCTTCCTACCTGATTTTCAGCATAATCGGTAGTGCCGCCTATTGTAAGATTTTTTTTGATATCGTCGTTATCACATCCGTTAATGGAAGTGAGTGTTACAAGTAGCAGCGACATGCCTGTTAAAAAGAATTTAATGTTTTTCATTGTGTTGTTTTTTTAATAAATAATTTGTTCATGGTGTCTGATTATAGTTTTTATTGTTGTACGATGATTTTCTCCACTTTATGGTAATCGTCGGTTTTTACCGAAACAAAATACGTTCCTGCGGGGAGTCCGCTGTTTATTACAGTGCTTCCTGTGATTTGTTTTTGATACCTGAGGGCACCATTCGTGTCAAAAATCCGTACATTAGCTTTAAGTGGATTTTCGGTATCGGGAAGGACAATGTTTATAATGTCGTTTTTTATCAGCGTGGGAAAAATTCTGTATTCGGTTTCCTTTTCTTTATTTGCACCACCAATTTTACTTATCACCTTCATGGAGAATGCCATGGTGGAATAACATTTGTTTTTGTCGGTGGCTTTCAGCTCAATTTTGTCACCCTTTGCGGGTGTGATTACTACCACATCGCCGGTACCTATTACCTTTCCGTTTTGAATCCATTCGTAGGTATAGGGTTCGATGCCACCGGATACACTGTAGCCCATCAGTCCGAGTACCACGGGCATACCTTCGGGCACTTCCTCATCGAAAAGCACAGTCACCTTCAGCGGTTCTTTTGCCTGTGGCGGCATATTCATTTTTACTACTGTCTGTGCATCGCTTAGTAAAAAGGCGATGACAGCCATTGAGGTTATGATTGTTTTTTTCATCTTATATTTTTTATTTTTATTGATTTTGTACAGGTATGACAAGCCTGAAACCGGTATATTTTATGAAATTACACAGAGGTTCCTGCGGATTTCCTGTATTGCCCCAGCAACCATCTATTCCGGTAGGTTTGACAGAATTGCGGTATTTCACATGGCAGGCGGAATATCCCCACATTTCGTCGCTTTCGATGCTTCCGCCCCGTACAATTTTGTTTGTACCACTTTCGGGTCCTTTCGGATTGGCCTGTAAGTTTGGTACTACAACCGTCTGATTGACAATCTGAAATCCATAATAGTAATCGTACCAGTCGCTGCACCATTCTGCTACGTTTCCGCTCATATCATATAGCCCAAGCTGATTCGGATCTTTTCCTTTCACCGGTTTTTTTAGTTTGCCCGAGTTTGTCATATACCAGGCTACATCATCCAGTGTATTGCTTCCCGCATATTTGGTGCCGGTGGCTTTTTTGCCTCCCAGAGCAGCATATTCCCATTCGGCTTCGGTTGGTAACCGGAAGGTTTTACCGGTCAACTGATTGAGTGCCGGGATAAAATCAGATGTAACCGCATTCCAGTTTGCTTCACTAACAGGCAGCGTGGGTTTATCGGCTTCGCTGTGCTCGGTATAGGGTAATGTGCCCTTCACTGCAAGCCACAGGGCATTGGTAACTTCGGTCTCGGACAGGTAATAATCGCTCAGCATGACCTGATGGGGCAGACCGTAGTTGCTCTGTTCGCTGCTTCCCATGGTGAACTGTCCGCCTTCTACCAGAATCATGCTTACAGGTATTCCTTTTACGGTTACGGTCATTTTAGGTGCACTGGCCTGGGTAATTTTAATTTCAGCAGTTTTATCACCGGCGCGAATTGTTATGGCAGTTTCGCGCTTCAATCCGTCGTTGGCCGAAGCGCCAATCAGGAAACCGGTATTTTTGTTTCCGGAACTTGCCGAAAGTGATATCCAGTCGGCAGTCTTGGTGGCTGTCCACGATTTATTGGTCCTGACTACAACCAGACTGGCGTCTTTGGCAGCTGTAAAAGCTATGGTGGTGATCGACACACCCAGCGAATCCACAGCTACGACAGGCGGATCGTCCGGGTCATCCGGATCATCGGGATCGTCGGGCGGATTAACGGGTTTGCATGTTGCAAACAACAAACCCAAAATCATAAGGTAGAATAACTTGTTTTTCATGATCTATTTTATAATTTCTTAAATTCGTTTATAAAGAATGTTTTATTTGGTGTGTAACCAGATATGCATTGTATTATTTGATGTATAATCTGTATTCAGATAATTCACCGTGTTACTTCCTGTCTCTTGCCCGCTTGCATCAAATTGTGTTGTCTTTGTGCTTTCTTCGAGTTTTTCCACCGTGTTCATCGTTTCCTCAGAGGTTTTTGTTTCGAAGAGGAGTGTGCTTTCGGACCACGATTTGGTGTCTGGAACCAGATTCAGAATTTTTTTCAGCCACATTTTCTGGTCTTTTTCCTCAATTTCAAATGTATATTCAGGCTTGTCAGTATTTGTAAAGTCATCGTGATAAGCACCCCATTTATTCACTGTTTTGCTGAACTGATGTATCATCATGTTTCCGGAAATGAAATCGTATTCAATTTTTTGTGTAATATCTGTATTCTGGATGGATGCTGGCAGATTTGGTCCGCTATTGTATCTTAATTTATTCGTGAAACTGCAGTTTACCTGAACTATCGAGTCTTCTATTAATTCCATAGCGGTTTGAAAATTCTCGGTACTGAAACTTAAATCGGTAATGTAAGGCATCTTCACTTTACCTGATATGAAAAAGAGATTCTTCATTCCGTTGTCGAAATTATGAATGGCATCCTGTGTGACATCGGCATAGCACAAATCAGTGATATTCGGAATTGGCATTGCCGACAACTCGAACGAGGCGTTGTAATCGGTAAAAATCGTGCTGTTAGTTTTGGCATTGACAAAAAGCAGAAATCCCGAATTCAGAAAATCGGTATTCGATTTTTCGCTCAGAGCTTCGAGCAAAAAGACATATTCAGTTGAGTCGGTGATTTCCACCATTTTCATCTGTTTGGTTTTCTCATCGAATTTTCCGAAGAATGCTTTTTCGTTTTGATTTTTTTCGGTCAGCCTTTTGTATCTTACCACCACGGCTTTTTCCTTCGTCATATTATTCAGCAGATACATTCGTGCTCCCAGATAGGGTATTTTTAATGAAACCTTATTGGTCTGAAAATCAAGTTTCTCGAAATTGTAGTTTAATAAACTGGCAAAATTGCCCTTTTCATCAATATTTTTATAAATGTATTTGTATGGACTGCCATCTTCCTGATTGATGACCGTAAATTTGAGATTTACACCGCTGAAAATGTACCGGATGTAATCGGCAAACTCGGTTCCGGTATCTGACTTCAGGTTTTTTTTAATGTAACTCTCCAGATAACCGAGCCAGGTGTCGAAATAGGATGTTTCTTTCAATAAAACAGCCGCATCCAGTGTTGTCCCGTGACGATAATTTTGCATGTAATGCAGGAAAAGACTTGCGAGGTTGTAATCGGCCGAATTTGATGCAAGCTTGCTTACCACCGGAAGGTTGTAATCATTGAACCAGGTAGAAGCGAGTATCTCAAAAATTGTTTTATTGTTTTTCGAAGGCGACAATGCTTCTCTCAGGAGCATTTCCGGTTCGGATTCAGGTAATTGAGTTGTATTCCAGATCATTCTGCCCCCGATGGGCGCTACTGCTTCCTGCCAGAAGTAATTGTTGATAAGCATTGACATGTAGTAGTCCTGCGTGTAATGCGTGTATTCATGTGCAAGAGTTGTCATCATCATTTTGCGGTTATCATCAATGGATTTTTCCATGCACATAAACACCGGATCGACATAAAGAAAACCGCGCCCCGAAAGATAGCTTGCTGCGCCTATCTGACCGTAATTTCCTACCTGTTTTACATATACATTAAAGCGCAAACCCGGAGTTTCGAGTCCGAGTAAATCACATTTATTGATAATCTGGTTCATATACTCTGCAATGTCCTGTATCATATACGGATTGCCATCCTTATCCGGGTCGGTATTGGTGTTGTGCCAGTCTTTTAATCCGTCATTTTCAGTCATTCTGCCATAAAGATCAAAATAATTAAGATCACTCACGTTGTAAATGACATTGACCCTTCCCCGCGTAAGCCTGTGGGTATAGTTCATCTCGTTGAACTCGAAATATCCGATTTTTGTAAAATGATAAGTGCCAAAAGTGAGTGTGGTGTCATTCAGATTGATGTTTGCATCGTTGTAGTACTCCCAGCGCTGTTTTATGTCGTCGAAATAAACGGCCTTGTAGTTGTCAATATTCATCGGATTAAACGACCTTTTGTTCAGGTTTTTCAGCTTGACGACAACCGGCAGATAAAAAGAATCAGCGAAACTCACCGTCACGTCATACACGGAGCCTAACCGGAAAACCGAGTCCGGTTTCGGAGGTGGATTGTCGAGTTTAACGATAGTAAGTCTGAAATCACCGTTGTTTATTCCCTGCGGAATGGTTACCTCGATACTGTCTTTCCTGATAGTAACGGTTTTGTTCAGTACATTTATCGTAGTATCGCAGATTACCTTTCCATACGGATTGATTTTGAGTGTGTCGCTGTAATGAGGGGCACAGTTTAGCTCGTGCAAAGCACACCGGTAATAGGCCGGAGTTTTGGGTGAGATTTTCAGTTCTTCTTCCTTTACCGATATAAGATTAGCTTTCAGGTCGTTTTGTGTCATGGACGTTGATAATTCGTACCATTCTTTTTGGTCTGACGAAGCTTCCCATTTTTTTTCTCCACGCATTTTGAATGGCGAAATGAGTGTGACGGTTTTATCGCTCAGTTCCTTTTTTTGTAAGGTTTCCGATTTAACGATGTACTGTTCGGGATATTTTTCGGCGAGAAATTCATCTTCGGTTTGTATTCCCAGATATACAGTATCGGTTATCAGGTTACTCAGACACGTAATACGGTAATAAATCTGCGGATCTTTGTAGGTGGATGCGCTGTCGTTTGTTATTCTGCAGTAATATTTTTTTGACAAATTTTTATCGGATAATGCAAGATGCAAAACAGGTCCCTGTTCAATTTCAATATTTGTCTGATATTCGGTTTTAACCTGTGGATATTCGCACCACACATATTTATCGTATTTATTCAGATTACTGCAAATCTTCCGAATATCAATTTCGATGGTATCGCCCGGATTAGCCTTGAAAGTGTTTTTCAGTAGTTTAAGTGGTTTCTGTTCTCCGATGTAATTTGTAAAATCATTTCCCCTGGGTATGTCGTTGTAAACAAACCGGTTGTTGTGAAAACGGTAGTAACCCGGTTCGGTGCGTAATAAATTAGCCGGTATTTCACCCGAAAGTTCGTTGTCCTGAATTTGAAGTATTCGTGCTTTCAAATCGGAAATCATGGTTGGTAAACGAGTTATTCTGTTAAAGCTCAGGTCAATCCATGTCAGATTTGGCAGGAAACACAGGTCGTTGTGAAACGTGGTTATTTCGTTGTTTACCAGATTTAACGTGGTCAGATTTGTAAGTTTGTTGAGATTCTGAGGCAAACGGTTTATTTTATTGTTGTTGGCCGACAACGATTGCAATGCTCTTAGTTGATTCAGCGAATCGGGGAGAGAAGTGAGCCGGTTGTTGTTAAGATTTAATGTCTGCAGATTGGTAAGTTTGCCTATGTTTTCAGATATTCCGGTTAGTTTGTTGTTGCTCAGGTCGAGGCTTAAAAGTTTGAATTTGTTGTCAAAAACGGGCGGCACTACGCCTTCGAGTTCATTATTGTTAATTTTCAGGTTTGATAAGGATGTACATTTATTCAGCGAGGGAGGAATTACACCGGATAGCTTGTTGCCCGAAAAATCGAGATACAGCAGATTATTCAGGTTGCCGATTGTTGAGGGTATATTTCCACTCAGTTGATTATTTGCCATACTTAAAAAATTCAGATTTCTCAGATTTCCCAGGCTTTCAGAAATAGTCCCGCTCAGTTTTTGATCGTCCAGTGTTATTGACTGTAATTTACTCAGACCGAATAATTCTACCGGTATCGTTCCGTCGATGTTTCCCGTGGGTAAATAAAGATTCAATAAATTGGTAAGCTTCCCGATTGATGCCGGAATAGGACCTTTGGCAGCATTAAAAATGCTAAGATTTGTCAGATTTGTCAGATTTCCGATTTCCGTAGGGATAGTATCGCTCAACGTTCCGGAAAAGTTCGAAATATTAAGCGATTGAAGGTTGGTGAGGTTTGAGATGGATTGAGGAATTGTACCGTGTAATTTGCCTGCAATTGTTAAGCTGACTAATTCTTTCAGGCTATCAATACCTTCTGGTATGGAGCCTTCATTGCCGATCATATTGGAGGAGTAAATGTGCAAACCAATGACTCTGCCGTTAAGCGTGGTAATGCCTGTACGTTTCTGAGTATCAGATAAATCCCAGTCCAGATTACTGATGTTGTTTTTTATTGACACTAAAGCGAGAGAATCGGTCTTGTTCAGGTGAACTGGTCCGGGCTGATACAAAATGACTTCACCCAGGTTGGTGCCGAATTTATAATTTCCTCCGTACAACAAGGAATTGTTATTCAGCATGTAATAACCATTTGCACTTCCACCCCAGCCAAAGTTGATATGAAAAAACCCATTGCTGTCATATCCATCCAGTACCACAGCGTGTCCCGGATTACCAAGAAGATGAGCGTAAACGGGTTTTTGCTGAGCAATGACGTTTTGAATAACTTGTGAATTGCGTGAAAATTCATTAAATGATTCGCATGTATATCCAAAATAATCATGCAAGGCATAGAGAGACTGTGGAGATAATGGTGAACTTCCTAATGGACTGCCATTGTAATTCATGTCCATGGATACTCCTACGTGATAAGACAATAATTTGAAATCTTCGTCAGTGGGATTAACCCAGTTGTAATGAGTATTTTCAAAATCGGCACAAAGCTCTCCGTATGTCGCATTTGTATAACAATGAGACCCGATGCCTTTGTCCGGATACTTGTAATAGCACATAATCTGTGTCATTGCAGTGGCCATACACCCGCTCCAGCTTCCGCCCACATTTTCATGATGAAACTGGTTAAGGTTCACACCAGCTTTATCTAAAAGTGGCTCAACTGCTATTGTTGTACCCTTGGTGTTTTGTATCCCTACAATGCTGTCCGGATTGGCATTTTCGTACAGTTTTAGCAAATGTCGTAACCCTTCAGGCATTTCAGCCGGATTAAAATTGGCTTTGTCAGAGTATCCCAGAATCTGAAAACCTTTCGTGCTCTGTGCAAAAACCACAAATCCTTTTTGTTCGTTTTGAAACAAATACAATGGAGTGCGGGCTGTTTCTGCCGACTGGTATTTCAGCTGAATTTCGGCTGAACTCACAGGAGCTTGTTGCATTTTGCCTTTCCGGCTTGCTGAATTAAAGTAATTTAATGCAAATTTGCCGGCAATATCTGCCGGTTTCATCTGAGCATTCAACTGAGTGAAGCATCCTGACGAACATACTAGAGCAACTATGAAAAACACAATTAATGATTGCGATTGCCGGGGTTTATTTTGTAATGCATTCATAGTCAGATTTTTATTTACAGTTGTTTTTTACTTAAGGTCTGCAGGTTTTTTTGTTTACATCATATTTTTTGTATGAAGAAACAATTACAAATAAACATAATTTCGTTCTTCTATACAATACATTTCACCTTCTTTAATCGTGGTTTTTTTAATCCAGTTTCCCTTGTTGTCGTATTCATATAAATATTCCGCATCTGTCTCTTTTGTTATGTTTCCGAATTCGTCGTATACATATTGTTGAATAATACCTCCTCCTTCCGTTTCTATCGTCGACACCCGGTCTTTTTCGTCGTATTTATATACTTTTGTTGTCGTTTTGTAATCGTTACCATCTGAAGTCATGCTTGAAGATTCGCTGTATTCATATTCTTTTTCCACTTTTCCCTTTTTATTATAAGTAAGCGTGAACTTTGAATGAGAAAAGAGACCCGAGCCATACTCAGTGTGTTGCTCTGTTATATTTCCTTTCAAATCGTACTTATAGGTGAATTTTGGATAATAGATTTTATTTTCAGGCATTGAAATTGTTTTTTCGGTTAGTATTTTCCCGGCAGGATTTCTGGTATATGTCTTAATATATGAGGGTTTGTCAGATCCGTCATAGTACGTGGTTTGTTTTACAGGCAGTCCTTTCGGGTCATTCAGATATGACTCTTTACTTTCCACTTTTCCTGTTACGGGATTTGTCACTTTTTCGGAAATAAGAAATCCCCTGGCGTCGTATGTATAATCTGTAACAGAACTACTAGGTTTGTCCTGCCAGTAATACGTGTTTTTTGTCAGCTGACCTTTGGAGTTGAAAAGGTACACATTTTTTCTTTGTTCGTTTTTGTATTTTACACCTGTGTAAATACTGGTCATTGATTTTACGCTGCCTTTTACGTTTTCATCTTTCAGAAAAGAAGCAGGCTCCAGAGCGCTGACAGCAACAAACGTGTTAGCAAATAACAAAAGAAAAAAATTGCGTGTTTTCATAATAAACGTTGTTATTTTATTCTTTGATTAATGACAGAAATAAACGATATAAACTGTGCCTTTCCCATTCATCTGCATGCATCTGAGAGGTGGAAGTTTTTAGTAACTTCGGTTTATTTTCGTTGAATAATGAATTCAGTGTTTCCACAGTGTTTACCGAGCAGTGATATTTGAACATTTCGGTTTTTCTTGCCGGATTTACAGAGTCAGGTGGTGCAAGCCGTCCCATAACCGGATTATAAACAAAACCGGCGGCAATTTCAGCTGCAAAATCGGTTATAGAGCCATCGGTTCCTTCACCTGTATTTTCATCTTTCAGCCCCAGCAACCGGTAGCCGGTAATGCTTGAAATCAGACCTCCCGTTTCCATGCATGCTTTGTTAAATTCATCAGATAAATGAGCTTTCCCGGCATAAATAACTCTTCCAACTGAATGAAAATCAACATACCGAAACGAAGCAGGTATGTATTTCATCAAAAAATTCATTGCTACGCGTGTTTCATTCTCGCTGCCCAGTGTGTCGCCGGCAAAGTAATAAGAGTTTTTGTGTGTTTTGATAAAATAGGTGTCTGCTTTTTTTTCGTTCCACAGTAAAGAAGCAGAAAATGACGGGAAATTCCGGTTCAGATCCACTCCTCTTGCATTTGACTTTGCCATCAACACATCGCCGTTATCACATGTTGACAAATAATGATTTTTGTTTGTAATAGCGTTGTTTCCGTTGGTTGCAGCTTCGTACCCGTCAGGGTTTACGCAGGGAAGAATTGCCAGCTTTATCTTTGAAAGCCGGTCTTTAATCACGGTATCGCCTTTTTCGTATTCCGAAACGAGTTCCGAAGCAAATTTGAGCAAAAATTGCGGATTGGCTACTTCGCGCGCATGCACTCCGGCTGTAAAACTGACT
Organism: uncultured Paludibacter sp.; assembly: GCA_964634605.1. GTDB lineage: Bacteria > Bacteroidota > Bacteroidia > Bacteroidales > Paludibacteraceae > UPXZ01. The sequence continues at coordinate 55,232 of CAZWLJ010000002.1, read as the reverse complement.
GTTTTTGAGCCATTTCCAATCTCCAGGCAATATATCGGCCTACCATCTTCCGATTTTAATGATGCCGTGTATGCTTTTACAATGGATGATGCAGTAAGTTTACGGATAATTTCATCAAATCCGGTATAACTGATGTGTTTGCTGATATCAACAACGAAAGGTTCCCACTTCGCTGAATCGTTGTTAACCGGATTCCATTGAATAATGGCAGTTTCTAAAAAATCCCTGATTGAAATTCCTTTGGCAAATTCTTTTTTAATACCCGAATAAAAGGAAGAGTCGTTTTCATGTACGGAAATCTCCTGGCTCCTTGAGGTAATGGTAAAACCAGAAAATAGAATGGTAAATAGAAATACCCTGCAGAAAGAGGAAATTTGTCTGTCCATTTTGAAATCCATCAGGTAACTTTGAATGTTTGATTTTCGATGTTTAATAATACCTCCATTCCGGATTTGACGATACAGGATGCGATTTCAGGGAGTGTTATTTCTGTTTTCTGCCGTGAATTTGCCAGGTAGAATTATTAAAGATTGAAATTACACTGTCTCTTTTTTGGTTTTCTGACAATCTGTAACAATCACTAATTTTCTCCGAAAATAAATGAATAATCCGGATTTTTGTCACATCCGGTAATTCAATTCCTCCGAAATAATCATCAGTTCAATCCTATTTTTCAAAATTATCCAAACATAGTAATTCTTCTAATATATTTATTATCAAATCGTAAAAATATTTTGTCAAATCGTAAAATTATTTCATTAAACGTCCAAAATGTATATATTTGGAAAATAATATTTGTCGATATGATAAATGCTATCAGTTCTACTTTACCCATGTTTGTTTGTCTGTTTTGGTTCATACTTTTGCTTACCGACAGACAACAGGTGAACCTGTCAAAACGGTTTCTTATCCTTTTTTTTGGTCTGTCTTTTATCAATTATTTTTCTCACGCTGCTTATTTTAATCAGCAGTACAGGTTATATACTGTTTTAGATAGTATCTGGTGCTTCACCTCGCTTGCAGCTTATCCCCTTTATTATCTGTATATCCGGTTGTTGACCACCGATTCGAAAATCAGGTGGAAATGGAGCCTGGTGTTGATTCCTTCGTTGCTGGTGTCGTTATTTTCTGCTGTAACCTATATTTTGATGTCTCCCGATGAAGTTATTACATTTGTTCATGGCATATTATATTTCGGGTCAGGATATGAACAACCGTTTCCCACCATGGTAAGGGTGCAGATTTTCAGGATGTTACTTTTTAAAATCGTTTTTGTGGTTCAGGTTTTTATTGTCATATATTTTGGTCTGCAACACATTATAAAATACAATGCCAGAATTAAAGATTTCTATTCGGATACCGATAAAAAAGACCTGTCTTCCATGAAGTGGCTTCTGATAGTTTTTATTTTTGCATCGCTTGTTTCAGTTGTTTCATCAGGCATAGGAAAAACATATTTTTTCAGCCACCACTGGTTGTTGTTTATACCTTCGTTTACCCATGCTTTATTTCTTTATGGGGTTGGATATGCAGGTTACAAGCAAAATTTTACCATCGAGCATTTTCAGCAGGATATTAATCAGCTCGAAAGAATTTCGATGCCGGTTCGTGGGAAACATAAAAAGGAGGACTACAGGGTGCTGCTGATTGATTTGCTTGAGAATAAGGAAATATTTGCACAATCCGATTTGCGTATCACCGATCTGACAAAAATGCTGAATACAAACCGGACCTATACTTCCAGGTTGTTGAATGAGGTTTTTCAAACCAATTTTGCTGATTTAATCAACAAATACAGAATAAAGAAATCCGATGAACTATTGAGAAGCGATGCAAGAAATGAATATTCGATGGAAGATATTGCATCAATGTCCGGATTTTCAAGTTTGAGCAGCTTCTATCGCTCATTCAAAAAAGAAAAGGGAATGACACCCGGTGATTTTAAGAAGAAGAAATTTCCCGATTCCCGTTTTTCGGAATAAGTTGACGGTTATTTTTTTTTGAAGATTAATCATTTATTCATACATTTGCTTTGTGTAATAAAAAATTACAGACCTATGAAAATAAGATTATTAATATTTTTTCTGGTAATATTCCAGGTTTCGGCGTTTGCCGGAAAAACCGCGAAAATAGTCATACTGCACACCAACGATACACACAGCCAGGTGGAACCTGTTGGAAGCAGCGATACCGGCGGATACGCCCGCCGCCTGGGTGTGATTAACAAAATCCGTTCGGAGGAAAAGAATGTGTTGCTTTTTGATGCAGGTGACTTCCTGCAGGGAACTCCATATTTTAACTTTTACAACGGCAGGGTGGAAGTGAAGGCGCTGGAAATGATGGGTTATGATGCTGTAACGCTGGGAAATCACGAATTTGACAACGGTATGGACTCCCTGGCTGCCAATCTGAGGTCTGTCAACCTGCCGGTGGTCAATTCGAATTACAATTTTGCCAATACGCCGCTCAGCCCGTACATCAAATCATACAAAATAATTAAAAAAGGTGGACTAAAGATCGGTGTATTCGGTATAGGAGTCAATCTCGCCGGTCTGGCTTTTCAAAAGAATTACGCAGGACTGGTACTGAATGACCCGCTGAAGACTGCTGTCGAAATGTCTGATTATCTGAAGAATACGCTGAAGTGCGATTTGGTGGTTTGTCTATCCCATCTCGGAGTCAACAGTCTCGACAGCTCGCCTACCGACTATGATATGGCCGCAGCTTCGAAAAATATCGATGTGATAATAGGCGGGCATTCACACAAACTGCTTGTGAACGAAACAGCGATGAATGCCAATGCTAAGCCTGTGATAATAGCACAAGTGGGCAAGAGCGGGCTGAGCCTGGGAAGAATAGATTTGACGTTTGAAAAGAAATCCAGATAGTTTCAGTCCGTTTCCTCTCCCGACGAAGCTGTGACAACTGCACCTGCAATCATTGGCACCACGAAATTGATTAGCCAGACCAGTATTCCTGTAAGGATAATTCCAACCGTATTGGCTGAAAAAGCGCCTAAAACAAATACTGCTAACGAACTTCTGATTGCCGGTTCGGAGGCCGCAAACGAAGGTGTGAAGGTCACCAGCAGGTACATCACGGGTATAGCCGTAATTGCCTGAGTGGCCGAAATTCCGATATCGAAAAACCGGAGCATCAGGTAAAACTGGAAACCGAAAACGAAATATCGAATGGCTGAAATACCGATAATTTTCAGAAGTTGTCCTGCTTCAAACTGTGTGAATGCATGGGCTATTTGTGCGATCTTCACGTTGCGGTTATTCTGTTCGGTTTTTCTTGACAATGACGGTAAAAAAAAATAAAAAACTGCAGCAAAAGCAAAAACCACACTTACTACCACCAGATAGGTACCGAAATTTGTTCCCTGCTGATTATCCGAAAAATACACTACGGCTCCGGCGACACCAAAAACCGTAATAATAAGATTCTGGGTAAGACTATTCAGTAAACTCAGCATAATGCCCGTAATGCGCTTGCCCGGAGGCAGGAAGAGAATCCTACCGGCAAATTCACCAATGCGGTTCGGGGTGATATAACCGGTATTCAAACCTGCCAGAACAGCCTTGAGCGAGGTGAGGAATGAGATTCGGGAGATATTCCGGGTAAGCATTTGCCATTTACGCGCTTCAAGCATCCAGTTGAGAGGCATCAATACAACTACGGCAACAATAAACACAGCACGAACCATACTGAGAGAAGCAAAAGATGTGCGGAGCTGCTCCCAATACCCGATATGCGCCAGCTTAAACACCAGAAAACCGCAGGCAGCCAGCAGTACAATCCATTTAAGGAGAGTATAGGCTTTATTTCTTGTCAGATACATTTTTAATACGGAAGGTGAATTTCTTTTGCGATGTATAGCTGAAAATAGTCGTGATTACCGTAATTATCATTTTTGATGCCAGCGGCCACAGACCAAGCAATCCGTTGAGTATTTTCAGTCCGGTATAGTTGATAAGCAGATTGAGAGCTACAACAAGCATGTAACGCACCAGCTGCTTGTGTCCCCTCATTTCAGAGGCAGTAAAAGTAACGTATTTCTGAAGCAAAAAACCGGTAAAAAGCGTTATCGGGAAAGTAATGAACAAGGCGGCAATAGGTGAACTCAGGGTTACAACTCCGAGATTCAGCATTTGTTTTCCAAGCACAATATTGTATACAAAAGAATACAACACCCAGTCGAAACCCATATTGGCGGTACCCGAAACCCCGTAACGAAAAAACTGCAGGCTGAAGTACCTGCTGAAAGGCGGATAGAAGAAATCGATGATATCGCTGATTAATTTGCCTGTGAGAACGAATAATTTCCTCATCTCAATTTTGTACGAATAAACGCCGTTTTTTTAGGATAATAAAATAATTTTACCTACTTTTGCCTGACTAAACAAATACCGGTGCAAAGATACTAAAAAACCGGTAAGTCCGTAAAACTTTATTTTTTCATAACATTTTCTATTCTAACAGAATATGCCTGACGACTATCACCAATATGACTCAAGTACGCGCCAAAAAACACTTGGGACAGCATTTCCTCACGGATATGGAAATAGCACGTCGCATTGCGGAGAGTTTGCCTCTCCGTCAGGCAATGCCTGTGCTTGAAATCGGACCCGGTACAGGCGTTCTTACCCGCTTCCTTATTGAAAATCCTCTCGTTGATCTGACCGCTGTGGAAATCGACCGCGAATCTGTGGCATACCTGCAACAGCATTATCAAGGTCTGAAACTAATCGAAGGCGACTTCCTGAAAATGGATTTAAACCAGTTATACGACCAGAAATTCTGTGTTATTGGCAATTTCCCGTATAATATTTCCAGCCAGATTTTTTTCAAAGTTCTGGATTACAGGGACAAAATACCCTTCGTGAGCGGAATGCTCCAGAAAGAAGTGGCCGAACGCATCGCCTCAAAACCCGGGAAAAAAGCATACGGAATTCTGAGCGTTTTCATGCAGGCATATTACGTAGTCGAATATCTTTTTACAGTGTCAGAACATGTGTTTGATCCTCCGCCAAAGGTCAAATCGGCTGTTATTCGCTTTACCCGAAACGAAACAGAACATCTCGGCTGCGACGAGGAGCTCTTCCGGACGGTAGTGAAAACAGCCTTCAACCAGCGACGCAAGACCATGCGCAATTCTTTGAAACCGCTTGTAGCAAAAGAAAATCCTATGTATCAGGATGCCATTTTCGACAAACGTCCCGAGCAGCTGGATGTTTCCGGTTTTGTTTACCTGACTAATCTGGTGGAAAAAGCACTGAAAAATTAATTTCACTGCAAGATTGTTAGCCTGCGCTTAAGGTCTTAAATTCTCATTATTAATCATTTGTAAAGCCGATGGCTTAAACGAAAGGAGGTAAATCATGTCAGAATTAAGACTCTTCTATCACGAAGATAATAAAATTAAAATATCCAAAAGTCTTGATATCTTAACCAAAATAGATATAAAGAGCATTATCTGGATCGACCTGAACAACGTAGCGCTGGATGTGGAAACCCGGCTTGAGCAATTTCTGAAAATCTACATTCAGGAGGATGAAGAAATGGAAGAAATTGAAATCAGTTCCAGGTATATCGAAACAGACGACAGCCTGGTGGCAAACTCCAATTTCCTGCTCGATAATTTCACCCTCGAACCTGTATCTTTTATCCTGAAAAATGGAATTCTCGTTTCGGTACGTGATGTCGATCTGAGGTCTTTCAACGAAACGGTGAAAAAAATCTTTGCAAACACCAAAGCATTCCCTACCGGTTTTCATGTACTCGTAGCACTGCTCGAAACCCGTGTGGAATACGACGCCGACGTGATAGAGGATACCACAGACCTGATATCAAACCTGAGTAAATCGCTGAATGCCGTCGATGAACCCGACGAAGACGTGCTCATCCGAATCAAGGACCTGCAGGAAAAAGTAATGGTGATTCGTCAAACCATTATCGACAAGCAGCGAATCGTTTCGAATATGCTGAAAAGCCGGTTGTTCCCCCGCGAATTGCTTCCGCGTCTCACCATGATTATTAAAGACATCAGTTCTTTGTTTGAATACACAAGGTTTGGTTTCGAACGGCTTGATTATCTGCAGGATACATTCCTTGGTATGGTTAACATCCAGCAAAACAAAATTATCAAGATATTCACGGTGGTTTCGGTTATTTTTCTTCCGCCTACGCTCATTGCCAGCATGTATGGTATGAACTTTAAGTTTATGCCCGAACTCGACTGGAAATTGGGCTATCCGTTTGCCATTCTGCTTATGGTACTTTTCTCAGGTGCTGTACTTTTGTACTTCAAAAGAAATAAATGGCTGTGAAAATTCCTGAAAACTAAATACATAGTTCGATACGTGAGATTCCGGCTAAAGTAAGGAATTAAATTAATTCCGTATTTTAGACCAAAAAAGCAACATTTTGTCATGAAAATGTTGCTTTTTTGGTTTTATGTAAAGTGACCGGTTTTTTCGATTAAATTACCTTAATAATGTCTAAATAAATTTACAGAACTGTAAAAAAAATCGTATTTTCGGGAATTGATAAAAAGAAGTAATACGCGTACAGTAAATAATATTATTATGAAGAAATGTTGTTTCTTAATTCTGAGTTTTCTTCTTGCCATATCAGGTTATGCTCAGCAAACCATTACCGGTACAGTGACTTCGTCAGAAGATGGCCTTCCGGTCATTGGAGCTTCGGTAATGGTGAAAGGAACCAGTCGTGGAGTTTCCACCAATTTTGACGGTGCTTACACCATATCGGCATCAGGAGGGCAGACACTCGTTTATTCCTACGTGGGGATGATACCTCAGGAGAAAATTGTTAGCGAGTCGAATGTTATCAATGTAACACTCGATCCGTCATCAGAACAGCTTGAAGAAGTGGTGGTGACTGCGATGGGTGTTCAGACCGAAAAGAAAAAACTGAATTTTGCGGTGCAAAGTGTCGGAGCCGATGCACTGACGGACAGCAAATCTCAGAATTTTGTCAATGCGCTTCAGGGGAAAATAGCCGGACTAAGCGTTACAAATTCAAGCGGTTCGCCCAACTCCGGTACACAGATTATTATCAGGGGTATTTCTTCTGTCAACAATTCGCAGAATAATGAGCCGCTGTTCATTCTCGACGGGATGCCTCTTTCGGGAAAAGGCAGTGCGGCAGCCGACATTAATCCGAATGATATCGAAAATGTGACTGTACTGAAAGGCGCCGCCGCCGCAGCTCTCTACGGACAGGATGCTGCCAACGGTGTAATCATGATTACTACAAAGCGCGGTGAAATTGGTAAGGTTAGTGTAACTGCTAATGCGAGCTGGCAATATGACACGCCAATCCGGCTCAGAGAACTTCAAACCAGCTATTTGCCCGGTTCGCAGGGCTTTTATGTCGAAAAATCCATGGGAGGATGGGGGCCTTTACTGAATCCTGGCGAAAAGATTTATGACAATGTTAATAACTTTCTGAAAAACGGTATGTATCAGAAATATGATGTCAGCATGACAGGTGGCAGTGAAAAATTCCAGGCATACGCTTCAGCAAATTATTCGAAAAACGACGGGATTGTTCCGAACGATTACCTCAACAAAATGGGTATAATGCTTAAAGGTACATACAATCCGTTAAAATCACTTTCACTCACTATTTCTGCTAATATTTCTGAAAACACATCGCGCTCGTTTGGCTCTACGGGGATGTCATCGGTATACAACTGGCCTATAAATGATGATATAACCAACTATGAGCTCACCAATGGCTACCCCCGGTTTCTCTATTACAGCGATAATAATAAATTCAATTCACCTTACAGTCCATTGTACTCGAGGAATAATGACTTTGGAGTAAGCAAACGATTACGCAATATCATAAGCGGTGCAATCAACTGGAAACCCATACGAAACCTGGAACTCACAGGCAGGCTCAGTTACGATACAAGTAACTCCTCGAGCAGAAGTTACACAGTGCCCCGCTGGGATGATACGGTGAAACTTCCGTTTCTTTCGCTCCCAACTCTGCCCAGCGATGCTACGGCAGATCAAATTGCCCAATATGAAAAGGAACTGGCTGCATACGATGATTTTCTGAATCAGCACAAGAATACTGCCTATCTCTCGACAAAGGACATCGAGGATATGGATAAAGACCTGCTCGGAGCATACAGCACTTCATCCGGAAGGAGTCAGCTTCTAACTGCAGCTGCAATGGCAACTTACAGAATAGAATTGCCGAATGACTTCAATATTGACTTACTGGCAGGAACTGAACTGAAAATGGAAGACGGATTTTCCATGTCGAACTATGGACGGGACTTCATGATACCGGGTACCTACAGCCTGAGCAATACAAATCCGGCCTATCTGTACCTGGATGACAGAGAATCTACCATACGGGAAAAACGTACATATGGCTATTTTGGCGAAGTCCGGGGCGATTACAAAGGAATTGCATCGCTCAGTGTTACAGGCAGATGGGACTGGTCTTCCACCATCATTTCAAATCCTTATTTCTATCCGTCTGTTACTGCAGGTGTTTTATTTACCGAATTATTTAATATCAAAAGCGATGTGCTGAGTTACGGGAAATTAAGAGGTAATTACGCTGTGGTAGGTAAAGATACTCAGCCTTATTTGTACGACCGCAAATTCAAACAATTTGCCACCTATCCGGATAATGGATACGGAATTGATCCGACGCTGGCTTCTGCCGACAGAAATTTAATGCCCGAACTTTCCTATTCATGGGAGATTGGCACAGATTTGCGCTTTTTCAATAGCAAAACCCGTCTGGATCTGGCCTACTACTCTGTAATGGTCGAAAATCAGATTGTCACCGTACGTGTATCACCTACATCAGGATACATTCTTCAGGTGAGAAATGAAGGGACAGTCAAAAATCACGGACTGGAATTTACCCTTGAACAGGATATAGTTAAAAACAGAAATTTCTCCTGGATATCATCGCTTAACTTTGGCTTAAACCGAGGAACTGTGGTAAGCCTGCCGGCTGATGTTGCCGAAATTACTGGCAATCAGTACGGAGATATTTTCACTTCAGCTTATCTGGGAGGTTCTACCACAGGTATCACCGGAAAAGATTACCTGCGAACCAGCGATGGTAAAATAATCACGAACGCAAATGGATATCCCCAGATCGGTACAGACAAAAACAAACTCATCGGTAACCGCGAACCACTATTTTTGGCCGGGCTGAGTAATACGCTGAATTACAAAAGATTCTCGTTGTCGTTTCTGTTCAACGGACGTCTTGGAGGTGACGTGGCAAACATTACAGGACGCGGATTATTGTCGAACGGACAAAGCAAAATGCTCGAAACATACCGGGGAAGACAGGTAGTGGTCGACGGAGTTGTCCTTCAGCCCAACGGTAAGTATGAACCGAATACCACTGCAATCACGCTCGATTATCCAACCTTGATCAATTATTTCTACGCGGTGAGTTCTAATTTTATTGAAGACGGATCGTTTATCCGGTTGAGTTATGTGACATTGGGATATGATTTCAGCAATCTGGTAAAGAACACTCCTTTAACCGGACTCCGTTTTTCGCTGACCGGTAATAATTTGTTTTTACTCACAAGATACACTGGTGCCGATCCTACACTGAATGCTAACACAAGTGCCGGAGGAACAGGATCTGCCGGTATTGATAATTATGCAGTACCTGATACAAGGGGAATTAATATCAGTATAAGTGCTTCATTTTAACCAATATAAAACGATACAGATATGAAAGTTATTCGATATATACTTGTAAGTTTTACAGTCGTATTCGCATTAGCAGGTTGCGGGGATTTTCTGGACATCAACACCAGTAAAAACAGTCCGACCACCATAACAGTTGATCAGGCGTTGCCAACTGCCGTTTTTTATGCTGCTCAGGAAACATACGATCATGCTGAATATGGTGTTTACCTGGCTCAGGCGCTTACTACAGCATCTAAAAGTCAGACAGGTGTATATGCCTACAGTGCCGGATGGGAATTTCTCTCCATGAACAGGCATCCTCAGTGGCGCCGCCATTATTACGACCTGGGTGCCAATATTAATGAAATGATACGTGCAGCCGAAAAAATTGATTCGAAAAATTTTATACTTATAGGACGAACTATCATGCTTCAGTCCACTTTATTTACTACTGATGTCTTTGGTGATATGCCAAGGTCAAATGCATACACTTCCACATCTCCTACTTACGATACACAGGCTGAAGTATATGAGTGGATGTTTAAGGAAGCAGATGAACTGGTTGCGTTGTACGAAAACGAGGCTTGGATAAAAAATGAGAAAAATATTCCCATTACTCCTAAAATGGACAGGATATACGGTGGTGATCTGAAAAAATGGGGACTCTATACAAAGGCACTCCGGGCAAGGTTATGGTTGCGAAAGCTACCCAACTGGGAAAATAATCCTACGGTATGTAATCGCATTATTAGTATGGTCGATGAGGTCCTGAATGATCCGGAATGGAAAGAACCACGCTATCATTTCCCGGGTGGAACCAACGAACAGAACTGTCCCTGGGGCTCTTCAGCACCCGTTATTAACGCCTGGGAAAGTCGTGCTAACCGTCTGTCTTCATCCATACCGACCAGGTTTTTTGGGTACGCGCTGCTCGGGGGTTATGAACGCAAAACGACTGCACGCCGGTATGCCCTGGATCCCCGTGCAGAAAAACTGATGACTCCGCGGGTGAGTGCTGCCGGTTCCGGCAGCGATGCCATCAGATGGCTCGAAAGCAATATCGGAATGGATGTTTCCATGAAAGTAATCTTTTATCCCGATTTATTTGCCGAAAGCGGAAACAATCCGTACACAAAAAATAACGGCTATCTGGCATTAATTACGAATGAAGAGCTGATGTTTATCAAAGCCGAAGCACAATATTGGAACGGAGATAAAACCGGAGCATTCAACACCACCACACAGGCAGTCAAAGCTAATATGGAACGTCTCGGAGTGATCGAATCAGAACTTGTAGGAACCGCCCTGACCCGCTACAACCGATTTTTCGAAGTCCGCTTGCCGGGTGAAAGCAAGTTTAATATAGCCGATCTTATGCAACAGAAATTTGTTGCCATGTATCTGCAGCCCGAGCTCTGGAATGACGTACGCCGCTACAATTACAGCAGCAAAACCAATGGAATAACCTATGATGGCACCCCGGTATATACAGTTACTACATGCCATAATGGTCACTCCACAGGATACGCTGTAACTAATTTCACAATGGAATACTCTTTAAGGCGTCCTTATAATCTGTATGAGCCATACTGGATGCAACCGGATGCGTTCGGGCAGAATGCTGAACTTTCGCCCAATGCCTGGATTAACAGGTTGAATTACGATCCTGAAACTGAAGATAAATACAACCGTGCAGAACTCGAACGTCTCGGAGCCTTCAAAAATCCCGAGTGGTTGAAAAAAAGAATGATATGGGCCTACAATACAAGCGGCAAAGCGGTGGCTAATGATCCAACAGAATGGAAATAGTATTAATCAGCAACTAATTCAAATAAGATATACAGAATGAAAAGGAATTTATATAAAAATAAATCATTCATATTTTTCATCATCCTGATTTCAACTTTCGTTTCGTGCGAAAAACACGATTTTATCGATGAAAATGTGATTACAGGTGAAGTTGGACCCCAATCATACTGGGAGGTAGGTAGTTCAACGGTCACTGCAGGTTCAAATGTTCCCTTTATTTTGCAATATTATTCTACATCTTCAGAAATAGATTATTCTGAAGTGTGGTACAGTATTTCTGAAACAGTAAGCAAATCAGTTGCCTGTCCCTGGCTTGCAACGTTTACTTATTCCTTTGCTTCCACTACTTCTGAAGAGAAGCGTATTTCGCAGAAAATCAAGACATTTCCTCATTCGCTGGCTGTCTGGTCGGATTCGCTGCATGCCTACACTTTCTCAGCCGACTTTCCGGTAAGTGGTACGCTAAGTCCTTATCAATGGGCCAAACCCGAGAAATTCGATGAACAGAAAATGAATTCGTATTTCGGAAACGGTTTTATGAAGCATTTTAAGGATAGTTTGTACACGATGATGAAATTTGCTGACTTCAAGAAAATGCTTCTGGGCATGGGATTGGTGGATAATTTTATAAACTACACTGACTCTACATACGATCCCAATTCAGACTCTTACGTATATCATTTCCCGAAAAATAATGAGGGAAAAACTCCCGTGCCCGATGCAATAAAAACCATATTCGATGGTATCAGGTTTGAACAGCTCATTGCAAACTCTGCTTCAAATAATTACGAAGTGGAGTATAAGCGGACATACAATATTGAAGCCATCATGCGTGTGTACGACAAGAAAGGAGTATACGGTATGACTACATTTAAAAAAATTGACATTAATTAATCATAAATAATAATGTATGAAGACTATGATATTATTTAAACGCTGTTTGCTGATTGGCCTGATAGGATTTGTTGCGACAGGATGTACAGACAATGTGCCGGATATTGAAGATTTGCCTTCAGCAGCTGTCAATTTCACTTATGAAGTTGTGGATGATTCATACCAGCTCGATTATTACACCGGTGCAACCATTGAATTTACCAGTATATCAAGTCTCGAAGGACTTTGCACCTGGGATTTCGGTGATGGAAGCCCGACTGTAACAGGTGATGTGGTAAGTCATAAATACAACACATCCGGTACTTACAAGGTAAAACTGACTGTAGGCGGCGACAAATACAATACAAAGCCGATTATGGTTCGGGATATAATTCCAATTATGTCCGTTGACCCAATTGAAGGTGGAATTTGCGAAGTGCTGAATACACCGGTCACCATTTCGATGGAATTGCCCAATCCCGAGAGTTTATCCGAAGAATTCCTGTGGATTTTTCCCGAAGGAACAACTGATGAAAACGGAAATGAGCTAACCACTTCAACCGAAAGAAATCCCGGCAAATTAAAATTCAGCAATGTGGGCTCACAGACCGTGCGTTTACAGGCCAAACTCGGGGGACGTGCGCTTGAAGAAGGAAAAGTAAACGTTCAGGTGGGTTATAATCAGGATGTTCCAACATTGTATTACGCTCTGAAAGGGGGCAATATCATGGCACTTAAACTGCCCGAAAATGCACCATCGGGTATGCAGATCAAACCTTTTGATATGGCTGTTTCGTCGGGAAAGCACCCTTTGAATATTTTATTTAAAGACGAATCGCTTTTTATTCTTGACTGCGGACAACAATTTACCTACGTGGATGATAAAGAAGGAAATCTCGGAGATGGCCGTATCACTGTGATGGCTAAAGATGGTTCAAAAGTAGAAACCATGCTGGCGAATTCAGGAACTGCTTTCAACGATCCTTTTTACGGTTATATTGAGGGTAACAACCTGTATTTTTCAGACAGGTTGACCGGTATTACAAAAATCGATATTAAAGAGAGAAACAGAACCCACTCGGTTGCCGATTTTCCGTATTATATAAAAGGAACATTACTCGGATACTATGGCAGAGGTATGGGATTTGCCTCACTCAATGCCGGTTTTACAAAAATTGACAATATCTGGTACTGGTGTAAAACCAATGCAGGTACAGGCATCTATCGTTTTACAGATGCTGATATCCTGAAAGAAGATAATAATGGAATCGCTCCGGCACCTGAAGCCGGGGCTGTATTAAACGGAGTAAACCCAAAATCGGTGTTATGGGACAAAAAAAATAAAATGATCTATTTTACATTGTACGACACCGGTAAAGAAGGATTGTATCGTTGCACTGTTGATCAGTTAAATGCTATCGGAGCTGTGTCGGAAGCCTCAATAGCACCTTACAGGATGAAAACTGCAAACGGGAAAACGGTAGTACCAATAACCGAAACAGGTAAAGGTGAAGGCTCTACAGGTGAATTTATCGGTATTTGCCAGCTTGCTCTCGACGAAGCAACCGGAGATGTGTATTTCGGATTACGCTCGGCAAACCCCGATGAGGTAAAATCAGGATTAATGCGATACAATGCAAGAACAGGAAAAATTGAACATGTAATAGAAGGCATCGAAGTATATGGCGTAGCGATCAACAATATCAAATCAAAATTATTTTAAATCAATAATTATCAATACTAATCATTTCAAAAAAAATAGATCAATCTGAATGAAACGTTTTATTCAAATAGCAGTTTTTCTGATTATTACCGGAATGAATCTCTTAGCCCAATCTCCTAAACGGGACGTGAGAGCCACCTGGCTTTCGACCGTTTGGCAGTTGGACTGGCCTGCCAGCAAAGTACCTGCCGCAACAGGTACCAACGAAGCCACCCGGGAGGCAGTGCGGATTACCCAAAAAAACGAACTGATTACAATTCTCAACAAACTGAAGGCTGCTAATTTCAATACTGTTTTCTTTCAGATCAGAGGCATGAGTGACGCAATGTATAAATCAAAGTACGAACCGTGGAGTCAGTATCTTTCTTCTGAAAGAGGGGCTGATCCCGGTTGGGATCCGTTGGAATATATTGTTTCGGAAGCTCATGCGAGGGGAATTGAGGTGCACGCCTGGCTTAATCCTTACCGTTATTCCACATCGGCCGAATCACACGGAAACCTTCCCGATGACTATGCTGTAGCTCATCCCGACTGGCTGCTTGATTATGGTAATTACACCAAAATACTAAATCCGGGTATGCCGGAAGTAAGACAACGAATCAGTGATGTAGTGGCTGATATTATTACCAATTACGATGTGGATGGAATAGTTTTCGATGATTATTTTTATGTTCAGGGCATCACCGATGATATGGATGACAAACAATATCAGTTGTACAATCCGGAAGGTTTGTCGCGCAAAGACTGGAGACGTAATAATGTCAATCAGATGGTCAGAAATGTACAGAATCGTATCAACAGTATAAAACCCTACATTACATTCGGTATCAGCCCGGCAGGAGTTGCAGCTTCAAGTCCCGTTATGGCGGGAAAATACGGAGTTGAACCTTCTCCGGTAGGTAGCGACTGGCAATACGACGGTATTTACAGCGATCCGCTGGCATGGCTCAGCGATGGCTCCATCGACTATATTTCACCACAGTTGTACTGGGCTATAGGACATGCTACCAACGATTTCTCGAAACTTAGTCCCTGGTGGGCAAAAATTGCCAATCATTTCGGGCGTCATTTTTATTCGAGCAATACCAGCACATTTTCGATTACCGAATTGAATAACGAAGTTGCAACCAACCGCAATGCTGACTTAAACGGAACAACCGGTAGTGTATATTTCCGTACCAACAACCTTTATCAGGACAGACTGAACGGACTAAAAACAAGCTCTTATCAGTCGCCTGCCCTGCGTGCTGCCTATGGATGGAAAATGGCCCCGGTCCAGAGTCTGGTCGATAATCTGGCTGTTACCGGCCAAAATCTCTCCTGGACATACAGCAACGAATCTGTAAGATACAGTATATATGCCGTTCCAAAAGCAAACAGAAATGATGCTGGAGTTTTTACCGGATCGGGTTACCTGGTCGGGATATCGTACACAAAGAATTTTACATTGCCTGCAAATGTAAGTTCGCTGACACATGATATTGCCGTTGCAGTTTACGATCGCTTCGGGAACGAGTTCGCACCGCGTGTACTCGGAGAAACGGTTAATACTCTCCTGCCGCCACAACTAAAATATCCCGCAAATCATGCTGAGGATGTCGTTTTACCCGCATTGTTCTCCTGGAACAACTCCGGGGCAGATGTGTATTATGTATGGGAATTATCGGAAGATGCCGTGTTCTCAAAACCGATCACTTCGCGCGAAACTTCCGGGACCGAGTTCTATTCTGGTTTGCAAACCAATATAAAGGAAAATACCATTTACTACTGGCGTGTAAAGGCATTCAGACCAAACGCACCGGTTGCTCAGTCCGAAGTGCGCAGCTTCAAAGGTACCAAGTTCAGGATACTTTCACCTGCAGACGGAGCTGAAAAGGTTTCACTTACTCCCGGGGTTTCCTGGACTGCTATTGGCGATGCTGCCGATTACACACTTGAAATATCAGTTAAATCAGATTTCTCGGTACTGAATTATACAACAAATGTACAAAATACAACCGTGAACGTCCCTGGTGGATTTCTCACCAGTTCCACCACTTATTATGCCCGGGTAAAAGCACAGATGGGCGACATTCAGGCTGTTTCGGAGCGTATTCATTTTACCACAGAAGATCTGCCGGTTCCTGTTCCGGTGATAATTAAACCGGTGGATGGAGCAACCATTTATGGAAACGAAATAGAGGTGACATGGCAGGAACAGAATTCCAGGGGATTTCGTGCTGAATTATCCAAAGATCCGTTGTTCCCTCCGCGAAGTACAACAGTGAAAAAAACGGATCCCTTTGTTTATAATACCGTTTTTACGAATGTTAGTGAAGGAACTTATTACATTCAGCTCAAAGCTGTAAACAGCGAAGGACTGACTGAACCTTCAGGGAAAGTGAAGGTTAGTATCCTGACAACTTCCGTCAATAATCCCAAAGACTACGAAATTTGTTATACATACACCGACCGGCAGGGTCAGATTCATCTTGTAATGAATATTAACAATGAGATTTCTGCACAAATCTATCTTTATTCAGCGACCGGAATATTGCTTCAGAGTACCGTTCATTCTCTGGCTTCTGATAAAAATGATATTTTACTTGATTTGAATCAATATCCCGGCGGAGTATATATTCTGAAAATCAGGACGGATAATTTTGAAAGAACTATGAAAATTAAGAATAAGTAACTTACTAATTTTATTAACTTTTTTAAAAAATTTTTACCACATGAAAAAACTTACTTTATTATTGATGGCTTGCTCTGTGGCTATTCTTAGCTTTGCAGCAGGAGGAAACATCACGTACCAGCTCAATGGTGGAATAACCAACGATCATGGCTGGAAAAACAAAAATGACATGTATATGGGATTAAATGCATCCTGGAATACATTCAGTTCAACAACAACTACATGGAAATCTTTAGCTCAACTAATTGCAGAAGGTGGATCAGCAATCAATGCAGTGCCTTTAGGAATTCCAACTCAGGCATCCGCTATGGCTTTGACTTTTATTCAAAATGCTACCGTTAAAGCTGAATGGCAGTGGCTGGTTAATTATATGGATACAATTTGTAAAGCACAGGGAAAAACATTACCTTCAACAAATGCTTCATTTTTAAGGTACAATCTGTCTGCATTTTTCTTAAGCAGCGTTCGTACTGGCTGGCCTGCTTCTGCAGATTACACTATCACTGGGCAACCCGTTGCTTTTATGCCTGTATGGAAACATGCTTTTGCCGGGCCCTCAACCTACGACGGAACAGCGGAAGTAGTTATTCCCGATCCATACCGGGAAGGTTATACCTTTGACGGATGGTACGAAGCAGCAGATTTTTCAGGTGCTAAAGTAGTCTCAATTCCGGCCGGTGCCAGCGGTGATAAAACGTTGTATGCCAAGTGGATTGAATACGTGCCTACCATTGCTGAAGTTTGGGCAAAGGGTACCAATAATGTGGCTACAAAAGCAGGAGGTGTCGTAACTTTCGTAACTGGTAATGATGTGTATATCCAGGATGGTACCGGTGGTCTGCTGGTTGGCTTGACTGCTGCACCTACTGTTGTAGCAGGTGAAAAAATAGTTGTAACCGGTAATACCGGACTTTCAGGTGGAAAGATCAAGCTGATGAATGGTGTAGTGACTTCAAAGGAAGCTGCCACCATGCCTGCAGCACAAAAAATTACATTAGCAGATTTATTAGCAGATGTAACTCATAAATACAATTCGTACATGTTTGAGTTGATAGAAATGGTGGGTTTGAAAATAGAATCCTATGATACAAACGGATTTGCAACGTTGTCTGAAGGAGCGAATAAGATTTTAATGGCAGTAGTGCTCGAAAAATCCACTTATCCGATTAATACAAAAATTGACTTCAAACTGATTGTAGGTTACAACGATACGCTTCAGTTGGTGGGTCCGGTGGCTAATATCAAAAAATCACCGCTTGCCGGAATCGATCCGTTCATTTATCCCGTGAAAAACGGCAAATATTCATTGACAAATAAATGGTTGTACTCCAACACGATGGACAACTTTGCTTCCAACAGGATAGGTGTTCTGGACTTTGTCCGGGGAATGAATGCCAAAGACGGGAAAATGTATTTTGTAGATAGAAACCTCAAACAGCTTACTGTGGTCGACGGAGCTACATCCCGAATATTACCTCCCGTGAAACTGGCTTCAAATATTTTCACTTACGAGAATAATGAAGGAGTTATCGCTGTAGCAGGTACTCTTCCTTTCAACGATATCAAACAGGATAATGCCGGTAATATGCTGCTTGGAAACTGTATTACTTCCAATGCTCAGCCATTTCAGGTTTGGAAAATTGACTTAGCTACCGGTCAGGGTACATTGGTTCTTCAGGAAATTCTGAAGGATAATCCTGATTTTGCAGATGTTTCCGTTCGTTTTGATGCATTCGGGGTGTATGGTGATGTTACCAAAAATGCCATTATTATGGCAGCCAATGCAAGTGCCATGGAAGTTTACAAATGGACAATTACTAACGGTGTTGCCGGTAAGGCAGAAGTAATCATCATTGATGTGTCTGAGCCCAATACATACCTCACAAACTTAGCCAATCCGGGTACTGCACCACAGGTGTTCCCGCTCGACGAAAATTATTTCTATCTGGATGGAAATGAAACTTTCCCGACATTGATAGATATGGAAGGAAATGTGATTGACGGATTCTATAAAAAACCCGAGGTACTGATTGACGAAACAACAAGACCGGGAACCACTCTGACAATGAACAAAGGTCACAACGGTCTTGTAGAATTCTCTATCGGCGACGAACACTTCTTCCTGATTGCAGCTACCAATACGGTTGGAGTACCTACATCTTCATTCCGTCTGTTCAAATGGGCCGACGCCAATAAATTATTTGAAGGAATAGAAAGTTTATGGACACTTCCCGCTGCCGGAATGGGAGCCTCCACAAATCAATACCGTACAGCAGTGCCTTCTGTAGAAGTGGACGAAGTGAATAAAGTAGCCAAACTATATCTTTACACCGGTGAAAACGGCTACGGAATGTATGAATTCAGTACTGTTGCTACTTCGGTTAAAGATACTTACAACAACAATGCAGTCAGGGTAACCGTTGACGGACAAACACTGAAACTGGATAAAGAAGTGGCTGATGTAACTGTTTACACAGTTACAGGACAACTCGTTGCTAAAGCAAACAGGGTTTCTTCGGTAGGTGTAGCCGGAAAAGGTGTATTCGTTGTTAAATCTATAACTTATAACGGCGAAACTGCAGTTCAGAAAGTGATCGTGAAATAGTCAGAAGATGAATTGAATAATCTCTGTAAAATAAAAGGTGGTGGAAATTCCACCACCTTTTTTAATCCTATCAGTAATATCATTTAACTTTTTTATCAAACACCCGGTTCGGGGCATGCCATGAAAAAATTTTACCTCTTTATTTATTTGCTTACTTTACTTAGTGCTGTTCAGGCACAGACTTTACTTGTCGATGGAGTCAGCTATTCGGTTGATACACTTGAAAATCATCAGGTAGGACCAGGTACCCAATTCACATCGCTCCGTTTGACTACCGCAACCAAGCGTCTGGATGTTTATTTTCTGAAAGCTGACCTCAAAAATCCACACATCGAAGTACGTACGGCACTCGGAAGAGATTCTATTTATGGAGGCGAACAACCATCGGTGCTTGCCAAACGATTGAGCACCGAACAGAATTTTTATTTTGGCGGAACAAACGGCGACTTTTATGTCACCACTGGTTATGTAGGCTATCCTGTGAGCGGAAATATGGTGAACGGTGAAATTGCCCGTATTCCGGGTTCCAGAAATGTATTCACAATCGATGACCTCAAAATTCCCGATATCGGAGTGATGAGCTATTCCGGAAATATAAAGTTTGGAGAATCAAAGTGGACCATTAACTCGGTAAATCATTTGCGCGAAGAAAATCAACTTGTACTTTTTAACCGGAACAACGGAAAATACACCCATACTAATTCATACGGCACCGAAGTACTGATTGAACTGCAGGACGGATACAGTTGGGGGAGCAATAAAACGTTGAAAGCAAAAGTGCTGCAAATTGAAAAGGGAATAGGCAATATGGCAATCCCGAAAGGAAAAGCAGTACTTTCAGGTCATGGCACGGCTGCCGTCGATTTGAACAACCTGGCTGTAAACGATGTGATTGATTTGCGGCTCAATCTTTCAGTCAATTCGAACAACACCTCCAATTTCCTTCAAATGACCGGTGGCGATAATTATAAAACGATGCTGCTAAACGGTGTGGTGGAACAAAGCAGTGTCTGGAACGAGCTTCACCCGCGTACAGGTCTTGGCTATAGCCAGGCGAAGGATACAATCATTTTTTGTGTAATCGATGGCAGAGGATTATCTGCAGGTGCTACTACCAAACAGCTGGCCGAAGTGATGAAAAGCGGTGGCGCTTATACTGCATTTAATATGGACGGAGGTGGATCGAGCGCTATGTATGTAGCCGAATACGGCGGACCGGTCAATAAACCGAGTGATCCGGGAGGCGAAAGAGCGGTATGCAACAGTGTTTTTGTTGTTTCAACCGCCCCTGCCGATACTGCTGTAGCTGTCATCAAACCTCACGATGCGTTTTATTCATTGCCTTATCTGGGCGAGTATACCCCGAAATTTTATGCCTATAATCAATACGGAACGCTTTTACATTCAGATTTACAGGGAGTTGTACTCTCATGTCCGGAATCCCTCGGTGTAATCGATGGAAATAAGTTAATCGTAACCGGTACTACACCCGGAAAACTCACGGCTACTTACAATAAAAATGTGACAGCTACAATAGAAATCGGTTTTCTACCTGTTTCCGGGATTAAAATCAGGCTCGACTCCGTTCTGACAGACTATCGAAAAGAATATCCTATTGAAGTGCTGGCTGTTACTTCCGCCGGTGAAGCACTCATATCGGCTGCTGCTTTCAGCTGGGAAGTGGAAAATCCGGAAATCTGTACTGTAGTGAACGGAAACCTGAGAGCGCTGAAAAACGGGAAGACAAAAATCACAGGAGCAATTAATGAAGTAAAAGATGAACTGATCGTTCAGGTCGAAAATCCTCTTTCAGCTGTAATGATTGCTGACAGCATCCTCACCGGCGACTGGACTTTATCAGCCTCGTCATTCCTAAATGCAAAATGGAATACGGACAACTTACCTCAAAACTGGGAAACCGGTGCTGTGGTGAATTTCGTGCATGCCGCCGGGCGCGCGCCTTTTATTAAACTCAGTAACAAAAGAACATTCTACGGTCTGCCCGATACGGTAAAACTTGTTCTGAATACCGGCGATATGGCAATTTCGCGTGCCATTGTCAGTCTTAAACCAAACAATACCACGACTACCACGTCGATGGAGTTTAATACTTTTGAACTGAACAAGGATTTCACGCTCAATATACCTGTCGATAAGCTTTTTGATATAAAAGACAGGGCAATTTATCCCGTTGGTTTCGATAATGTGAATTTTTATATCGATGCAACAAATATGAGAGCCACCAAATCATATTCACTAGCACTTAAAGAAATAGCTCTGGCATATAGGGATTTTATTATTTCTTACTCTTCGCCCGAAAAACTGAACATGTTTCAGGTGTATCCCAATCCGGCAAATGACAACCGGCTTTTTATTCAATTGTCAGATCCGCAACCGGACCTGGTGAGCATTCGGGTGTTTGATAATACAGGAAAGCAAATGTTTACCCGAAATGTCCGCTTTGACGCTTCAGGTTTGACTGTTCTGCCGGTAGACAAGCTGCATTCAGGTATCTATTTAATTTCATTGGAACAAAACGGAAAATCATCTGCTGTAAAAGTGCTGATCAGGAATAAGTAAATGAAAAATCTTCGATATCCGGTTTTGTTGTCCGGAATTTTTCTCCTCATTCAGAGTGTTGCATTGTATGCAGGAAATATTGAAATTTTAGGCGTTTCGAAGAATATCGACACGCTTGAACATAAATCTGTTGGCCCCGGAATTCAATACACGAAATTTGTATTGCCGCAATATCCGCTTTCAGGGTATATGCTTACAATTGATCTGAACAACCCGTACAACCACGTAGAAACATTTCAGGCTCTGAATCAGGTTGGAAAAACTGAATCAATGACATCTGCTTTCAGCAGATTAAGCAACGACCAGCATCGTACTATCGCCGGAATAAACGGTAACTTCTGGATTGTTTCCGGACAGGGACAACCAGGTTCATTACTGGGTGTTCCGCACAGCGGAAGTGCCTGCAACGGAGAAATGATTACTGACCCCAACAACTGGAACCGCGGACACGGAAGCATTGGTTTTGCAATGATTGATTCGGCCGGGAAGGCATGGATTGACGATATAAGTTTCTCGGGAACTGTAAAAATTCCCGGAAACAGTGAATTTCCCCTTTCGGAAATAAACAGAATCAGAAACGAAAATGAACTGGTGCTTTTCAACCAATATCTTGGTTCACAGGCAACCAGGACTGATGACGACGGAACCGAGGTGTTTATCAGGCCTCTTTCTGGCAAAAAATGGGAAGTAAACCGTGACGTTGAGTGTGAGGTCACCCGGGTTTTGGTGAATAAAGGTTCGAATATCCTGCAAGCAGGCGAAACAGTTTTGTCGGGCAACGGGAGCGCCCGCACATTTCTCGAAAAACTGAATACCGGTGATAAGTTGTTTGTAAACATGTCGGTTAAAACGCTCACGGACAATCAGTTTCCGTCGGTTGCTCAGATGGTTACAGGCAATGCCCTGGTAATGAAAGATGGAACTCTGACCAGCAGAAATTACAACGAAGCATATAATACTCAGCTTTATCCCCGAACCGGTATAGGTAGCTCTC
This sequence comes from uncultured Paludibacter sp., assembly GCA_964634605.1. Taxonomy (GTDB): domain Bacteria; phylum Bacteroidota; class Bacteroidia; order Bacteroidales; family Paludibacteraceae; genus UPXZ01. Next base: position 32,261 of record CAZWLJ010000002.1, on the reverse strand, counting down.
ATGATGGCAAGAACCTGTATTTTATTGTCATTGATAAGGGTCCGAAATCTGCCGGAGCATCAACCGAAACAATGTGTGGCATTTTGAAAGCCTGCGGGGCACGAAATGTCACATCGATGGATGGAGGAGGGTCGGCACAAATGATGCTTGACGGGCAGATAGTTAATAATCCATCCGACGGAAAAGAACGTCCGGTTGCAAACGGATGGTTTCTGTTTCACAATACTCCGGAGGACAGCACCATTACCCGTATTGAATTTGCAGATTATCAAATCCGGATTCCATCGTATTCTGCTTATGTGCCTGTTGTTCTGGGATACAACCGTTACGGAGTACTGGTTGATAAAAATGTAACAGGTTTTTCAATGAGTTGTACTCCGAATATCGGATCAGTTACCAGCGGGCATTATTTTCAGGCTGCCGGAAATCCCGCAACCGGTGTACTTACATTGTCGCTGAATGGAGTTGAAACCAGTAAACAGGTTGAAATTATAAGCGGAAAAATTAGTTTGAAATGCGATTCGGTAATTATTGATGCAAGGAATGACTATGCTGTGGAAGTTCTGAGTGTTTCAAATGACATTCCTATGGCAATTCAACCTGAATTTCTCACCTGGGAAGTGAAAGACCCGGAAATTTGTGCCGTTGATAAAGGAATCCTTAAAGGGCTGAAAAACGGAAGTACTTTTGTAACCGGAAGTCTGGCACAGTTTCGTGATACACTCTTTGTTCAGGTCGAAAATCCTCTTTCAGCTGTAATGATAGCTGACAGCATCCTCACCGGCGACTGGACTTTATCAGCCTCGTCATTCCTGAATGCAAAATGGAATACGGACAATTTACCTCAAAACTGGGAAACCGGCGCTGTGGTGAATTTCGTGCATGCCGCGGGTCGCGCGCCTTTTATTAAACTCAGTAACAAAAGAACATTCTACGGTCTGCCCGATACGGTAAAACTTGTTCTGAATACCGGCGATATGGCAATTTCGCGTGCCATTGTCAGTCTTAAACCAAACAATACCACGACTACCACGTCGATGGAGTTTAATACTTTTGAACTGAACAAGGATTTCACGCTCAATATACCTGTCGATAAGCTTTTTGATATAAAAGACAGGGCAATTTATCCCGTTGGTTTCGATAATGTGAATTTTTATATCGATGCAACAAATATGAGAGCCACCAAATCATATTCACTAGCACTTAAAGAAATAGCTCTGGCATATAGGGATTTTATTATTTCTTACTCTTCGCCCGAAAAACTGAACATGTTTCAGGTGTATCCCAATCCCGCTAAGGAAAACAGTCAACTAACAGTACGGATCAGCGATAAATTGAAAAACACCGGAATCGGGATAAGAATTTACAATCTGAAGGGTCAGCTGGTTTTTTCAGAAAATTACGGAGTACCGCGTTACAACGAAGTGAATATTCCCGTGAAATACACTCCCGGTACTTATTTTCTTGAGTTAATTTCTGAAAAAGGAAACGAAACCGCCAAGGTTTTTGTCCGCTGAAATTATTGAGAATATGCGCATAATTAATATAAATTTGAAAAAACAATTCATTAGTTTATTGAATATATCCATCATGAAACAAATAATAATCGTTATGTTTTTGGGCATAGGGTTCTATCTGTCAGCACAGAATATCCGGGTGACATCGCAGTACGAAATTGTACTGAAAAATACCAGATCAGCACATTATCCAACGCTTAACGAAAAAGGAGATATGCTTCTTTTTTCTTCAGAAAGCTATGAAGGCCTTCATCTCTACAATTTCACAACAAAGGAAGAAAAAGTAATTTCTGAAGATCAGAATGCCGGTTATCAGCCGGTTTTCAGCAACGATAATTCCAGGATTTTCTTCAGAAAAACTATTTTTGAAAACGGTCGCAGATACGATGCACTCGAAAGTATTGAACTCAAAACCGGCAGCAGGCTACAGATGATTAAACCGCAACGCAATTTGCGCTCGGCGCGCAGTTATCACAACGGGGTGCTCATCCGGGCCGACAATAAACTATACAAATCCACATTCGGACGCACTAAGGTTGCAATTCCGGTGTATGTCAGTTCCGAGAATCTGAAAATTTTCGTGTACATCCATGGTAAAAGAACCCTGATTGATCCGCTCGGGGGTGAAAACGCCAACTATATTTGGGTATCACTTTCGCCCGACAACTCAAAGATTCTTTTTACAGCAACCGGCAAAGGAACTTACATCTGCAATCTGAAAGGGAAAATCATAGCCTCGCTGGGTTATCTGAACGCGCCTGTATGGTACAACGACAGTTTCGTTGCAGGCATGCAGGATAAAGACGACGGTCAGTTTGTCACCGCGTCGCGGATTGTCATGATGTCAGCTGACGGGAAGTCTCAAACGCAAATAAGCAATCCCCTACACATCGCTTTATATCCCACAGCATCATCCGGTGCAGGCCGCATGGTTTACTGCACTCCTGAAGGAAAACTGATAGTATCTGAACTTTCTTTTAATTAAAGTTGAATGAGTCATGAAAAATACATTCATAGTTACAATATTGTTTTCAGTTTTAGCTTTTTCCGGTTTTTCACAGGATTTATCGGATGTCAGAATCTACATCAATCCGGGTCACGGAGGGTATGACAGCGACGACCGAAACGTGGTCATTGCACCTTATTCACAGGGCGACCAGAATGGGTTCTGGGAATCGAAAAGCAATCTTGATAAGGGCTTGTATCTGAAGTCAATGCTCGAAGCCCGCGGAGCCACTGCATTCATTTCGCGTACTACCAATACTACTGCAGGTGATTTGCCATTATCACAGATTGTAGCTTCGGCCAATGCATCGAATGCTGATTTTATGCTTTCCATTCACAGTAATGCAGGCAACGGTGTCGCCAATCATGTACTTATGCTTTATTCCGGTGTCGATACGGGCGATACGCACGTTTATCCCACACCCACACCTTACTCAGAAATCAGCAAAGCCATCAGCACCGAAATTGCAAAAAACCTGTACGCGAATCAGATTACCTGCTGGAGCTCAAACTATTCAGTCCGCGGCGATAAAACATTCGGACGTACAGCTATGGGCGGATGGTCTGACGGTTATGGCGTATTGCGCGGACTCACCGTACCAGGAGTTATTTCCGAAGGCTCCATGCACGATTATATACCCGAAACATACCGGTTGATGAATAAGGAATACAAATGGATGGAAGCCTGGAATTTCCTGAAATCATTCACTGCCTATTTCAAATCGGCAAGTCTGCCTTCCGGGAACATTGCCGGTACAGTGAAAGATAAATACCTGCTCAACCCGGCAAATTATTACAAGTTGCCCAATACGCATGATGTTTTGCTTCCTGTAAACGGTGCAACGGTGACACTGCTCCCAAAAGATACAACTTATACGCTGGATAACCTGAACAACGGATTTTTTCTGTTCAAAGACCTTCAGCCGGGTACATATACACTCATAACCACGCATCCCGATTATCACAGCGATACGACGACTGTAACCGTAAATGCAAATCAAACAGCATTTGCACAAATCCGGCCTAATAAAGTGCGGAACACACCTCCGGCCGTGGTGGAATATTCACCAAAAGCGCTCACACCCGATACACTCATGCTTGCAAGTTCGGTTATCCGCCTGAAATTCAACTGGGATATCGATCCGGAAAGTGCCCGCGAAGCATTTTCTATCGCGCCCGCCGTAAGCGGTCAGTTTGTGTTCAAAGAATCCAATTTTGTTATGGAATTTGTACCCGATGCACCGCTCGATACATCGACGGTTTATACTGTAACGCTGGCAAAAACGCTGAAACATTTCGACGGACTCACCATGGAAAACGATTTCACCTTCCAGTTCAAAACGGCCAAACGTAATAAACTTACCCTGCTGGCTGCGTACCCGATGCCCGGTGAAACAAATATTGATTACAAAACACCGGTTTTTACGTTTGTATTTGATAAAAAACTTCAGACTTCAGAGCTGATAGATGGAATTCAGGTGTATGATACGCAGGGAAACAAGCTGACGAAGAACTTGCGATCGCTCAAACATAATAATGTTCCTGAGCCGTTTGGATCAACTTCATTCATGGTCGGACAGAATCTCACTCCGAACCAAAACTACGTGGTGAAACTGGCAAAAGGAATAAAAGACGCGGATGGAGTTTACCTGACCGAAACCATGGAGATTCCTTTCAAAGCCTCTGACGAAAGAACTACGGGAAAACTTATACCCGAAAATTTCGAAACCGACGGACGTATGAAAACCGATACGCTCGCAAGCCGGATGATGTCAGCATCCATCGTACAAAAATCGTCATCGACCAAACTTTTCGATTCGTACAGTTATAACCTGCGTTATTCATTCCTTGAAAAAACCGGAGGAAGTGTGGTTTACAGATTTGCTGAACCGTTGACTGCGGTTACAAACGACTCCGTTGTTGGTTTGCACATATTCGGCGACCTTTCCGGAAATGAATTGCACTTAATTTTCGAATCGGATGCCGATACCAAAGAAGTGAATCTGGATAGCATTCACTATGGCGGCTGGAAGTTTGCCAGGGCTGATTTGAGCGCTTTGATGCCTGATAAAACCTATCGTTTATCAGCTTTGAGATTTGTTCAGATGGAAGCTCCGCTTTCTGATACCGGAAACGTGTTTATTGATAATATGCTTGTTTTTGGTAACGATATTACATCTGTCAGGTCTCCGAAAGTAATCGACGCCCAAATATTTCCCAATCCGGCAGATGACATGATCCGGACATCGGTAAAAGATAACCGGAAAGTAGAAAAAATTGAATTATTCACCCTTGGCGGACAATTAATCCGCTCGTCGGAGCAGGATTATCTGAAAGTTTCAGGTGTACCTTCGGGTACTTACATGGTGAGAATCAGGCTCGGCGGGGAACATATGTCCGGAATTGTAATAATTGCACACTGACACAGTCCGCATTAATAATTGAATCTGAAGGAATTAACAGAATTCTTGAAAATGTGGTAAAAGGTATATTGATTACTTTTTTTACAAAGTATTCATATTTTTTTACCGGAAAAAATAATAACTGAAGAACTTTATTACCTTTGCATGTATGTTCAATCTTTTTAAAAATTTTATATTATGGAAGAAAAATCTGAATTTAAACAAAAACTGGATACTCAGCTTAATGAGTTGGAAGCTCAGGTAGATAAATTGAAATTAAAAGCAAAAGAAGCTACTGAAGAAGCAAAAGTAAAATACACCGAGTTAATCGATGAGTTGGAGCCGAAAATTGCGGAAGGCAAAACTAAACTCAAAGAACTTGCCGATACAGCCGACGATGCTTGGGATGATGTGAAAGAAGGCGCTGCATCCATCTGGGATCAAATGAAAGCTACTTTCAGCAAAGTGGCTGACAGGTTTGATAAAGATGATGAAGAAAAACCGGCAGAACCCGCTGAACCAACCGAACCAACTGAAGAACCAAAAGCTTAGTTAAAAAAAACAGGATGATCCGTTGACCATCCTGTTTTTTTTATAAAGACAATTTGTTTTTTATTAAAATCTGTAGCGGATACCCAGTGCTGCACTATCGTATCCGAATCCATGACCGGAATTAAGAATATTCCAAACCGGACGCCAGTCAAGTGACAATTGCAGAGGGATAGGGAAGTTGTACTCTATTCCGATCTGACCGGCCACACCCAGTCCGAAATTATAAGGATCTCCTGTTGCCCAACGGATTGAGCCAACCTGAGCCCCGACACCGGCATACCAGTCTAAACCACCATCAATATTCCATAACCATTGATGTACGCCGGATAAAACAATACCTGCATATTTCCATCCGGGTAAGCCTAAGTCAAGTTCCACACGGGTATTTCCAGACAATGGATGTTGATAGGATAGCTCGGTTCCATTACCGCCGCGTATACCGATTGTTTTGTCGTTTGTTTGTGCTACTGTAACTGTTGTAACTGTCATTACCAGCGCTAAAGCTAAGAATAGTTTTTTCATTTCTTCATTTTTTTTAAGTTATGTATCTGTTTAATTGTGTAATTATCTTTCAGTAAAAAAAAATCAATAATCCGATAATGTTCACTTTTCAGGTTCTTGCCAGTCATTATTTGCTTTTATCAGATCAATCAGTTTTTCGACGGCTTCTTCTGCAGGAACGTTTTTTTCGATACATTCGTGCTTCTTATACAAACTGACTTTTCCGCGAGCTGCACCCACATACCCGTAATCTGCATCGGCCATTTCACCGGGACCGTTCACGATACATCCCATAATGCCGATTTTCAGACCCGTAAGATGCGAGGTTCGCTCTTTAATGCGGGCTATCACGCTTTGGAGTTCGAACATCGTGCGGCCACATCCCGGGCATGATATGAATTCGGTTTTACTTACCCGTACGCGGGTTGCCTGCAGGATACCAAACGAAACAGATAAAACATCTTCGCCGGATACGCTGCCTGTATTTTCCACAAAAATACCGTCAGCCAGCTTGTCTGCAAAAATAATGCCCAAATCTGCAGCTGACTTGATTTGCAGCGATTCCGGATTGTCCTCACTGTATTTTCCTGACACGATGACCGGAGTTTCGCAACCTTCGGCTATGAGCGTATGGATAAAGGCACGTTGTTCACCAACCGGATTAATATGTGTTGATTCAAGTATTATTACTGTTTTTTTGCTCCTTTTCAGGTGCCGGAGTATGTCTGAATTGAGTTGTGAATAATTCATTCTCACAAAAATAACTTCATCTTCAGCAGTGTGGTAATTTTCCGGACAATAAATGTTGAATGTTTCCCCTGATAAACCTGTAATTGATTCGCCATTCAATGTGTAATCTGCTTTCAATGACGGATTGTTGGCCGCACAGGATACTACAACCGGCACATTCTCGCCACCTATGTTTTGCACAGCGTATGTCTTGCGTCTCCTGAATGGCTCAGTGTAAAATGGTTTGGTTGACTTTAGTGTGATCGGAGTGTGGTTTGCCCGCCGCGTGATGTGATCGCGCAGAAGCCTTGCCACAGGAATTTCTGCTTCAGGCTCTTCGCTGAGCGACACACGGATGGTATCTCCAATGCCTTCGGCGAGCAAAGCGCCGATTCCTGCTGCCGATTTTATTCGTCCGTCCTCACCATCACCTGCTTCGGTAACACCCAGATGAATGGGGAAACGGATATCTTCCTGTTCCATCCTTTCAACCAGCAATCTTACTCCCTGAATCATCATTACTGTATTTGAGGCTTTCATGGAAATAACTACCTGATGAAAATCCTCATCCTTACAGATATGCAGAAACTCCATGCATGACTCTACCATACCTTCCGCGGTATTACCCCGGCGGTTGAGCATGCGCTCGCTCAGCGAGCCATGATTTACTCCTATACGTATGGCTGTTCCATGTGTTTTGCAGATATTCAGGAAAGGGACAAACCGCGTCCTTATCTTTTCGTATTCAAGACGGTACTCTTCATCGGTATAATCGTAAATGATATCTGTTTTTATCCCGCTGATGTAGTTTCCCGGATTTATCCTCACTTTTTCAACATGCTGAGCAGCTAAGTCGGCCACGCTGGCGTTGAAATGTATGTCGGCACTCAGAGGTATATAGCATCCTTTATCTCGCAGGTTCTGATGAATTATTTTCAAACTTTCCACTTCTTTCATTCCCTGAGTGGTAAATCTTACCAGTTCGGCACCTGCATCAACCAGGCGCAGACATTGATCCACCGAACTGCCGATGTCATTGGTGTTGGTGTTTGCCATCGACTGTAGTCGCACAGGATTGTTTCCTCCTATAGTAATAGTACCTGCTTTTACTGCTTCTGTAGGCCGGCGATTGTAATTGTAAGGATCTGATTTCCACATTTTTAATTAAACTGTTTGTATGGGGCAAATAAATGTTTCGGTATAATGTCAGTCAAAAAATAACATTTTTTCAGTACCTTTGCACCCGTGATTAATTTTATGAAGATAGTTTGTACTTAGATTCAAATAGAACAATCAGAAGAATAAAAGGTTTAACACTTTTTTGATAATTCAATTGATATGAAAGTTTTTGATCCGAAAATTGCATTCACATTAAGGCATTACACCAAACAACAATTTTATTCCGACCTCATGGCCGGTATCATTGTTGGCATTGTAGCGTTGCCGCTGGCTATTGCGTTTGGTATTGCCTCGGGAGTATCGCCCGAGAAAGGAATTTTTACTGCCATTATAGCGGGTTTTATTATTTCTTTTCTCGGAGGCAGCCGGGTTCAGATAGGTGGTCCTACCGGTGCTTTTATAGTTATTGTGTATGGAATAATTGAGCAGTACGGCGTAACGGGGTTAGCTATTGCAACCATAATAGCAGGTGTCATGCTGGTGGCAATGGGGATTCTGAAGTTTGGCACCATTATCAAATTTATCCCTTTCCCGGTCGTGGTTGGATTTACGAGCGGTATAGCGCTCACCATTTTTGCAACTCAGATAAAAGATCTTTTCGGGCTGCAGATTGAGAAAGTTCCGGCAGACTTTATTCATAAATGGGTAGTCTACATTCAGAACATTTCCTCCATCAACTGGTGGTCGCTCCTGATAGGGGTGCTTTCAATTGCCATCATAGCTCTTACTCCCAGATTCTCGAAAAAAATTCCCGGTTCGCTGATAGCCATTGTGGTGATGACAGTTTTAGTGTATTTTCTGAAAAATAAATTTGGCATACAGGGCATAGAGACCATTGGTGACCGTTTTGTAATCAATCCGGCTATTCCCGAAGCCAATAAATTTTCGATTGATTTTGATACTGTACGTACCTTATTACCCGTTGCATTTACTATTGCAATGCTCGGAGCCATCGAATCTTTGCTTTCGGCTACAGTGGCAGATGGTGTCATTGGCAGCAAACACAATTCAAATACAGAACTGATAGCACAGGGTGTTGCCAATATTATTACTCCTTTCTTCGGTGGTATTCCGGCCACAGGAGCCATAGCCCGTACAATGACCAATATTAACAACGGTGGAAGAACCCCCGTTGCAGGCATTGTACATGCCATAGTGCTTGGATTAATTCTATTCTTCCTGGGAGGACTTACCAAACATATTCCTATGGCTTGCCTGGCAGGGGTTTTGATGATAGTAGCCTACAATATGAGCGAATGGCGCACTTTCAGATCGCTCATGCGAAATACAAAATCTGACGTCACAGTGTTGCTGGCCACATTCCTGCTCACTGTAATTTTCGATCTTACCATAGCCATCGAAGTCGGACTCCTGCTTGCAGTACTGCTTTTCCTCCGCAGAATATCCGAAGTTTCAACCGTTTCTGTTATCAGAGATGTGGTTGATAGATCCGACTACCCGGAAGATGGAATGGAGAACGAAAAACTTGAAGTTCCCGCGGGTGTTTCTATTTATGAAATAGAAGGTCCGTTTTTCTTTGGAGTAGCCAATAAATTTGAAGAAACAATGAAACAGGTCGGAGATGCTTCCAAAGTCAGGATAATACGCATGCGCAAAGTACCGTTTATTGATTCCACAGGTGTCCACAATCTCGAAAATCTGATTAAAATGTCGCAAAAAGACAAAACAAGGATACTTTTGTCAGGTGTTAATGATAATGTGCGTGAAGTGCTTCAGAAAGTCGGCATTGACAAGCTGATCGGAAGCGAAAATATATGCGACAACATCCTGGAAGCGCTTGAAAAATCAAAACATTTAATCGGCAAATAGTTTGTATTTGTCAGTATTTTAATTAAATTTAAATAAATTGTTTTTTTTATTCAAAGCAAAATCTTATTTTTGTGGAGATTTAGTAAAAAGTATGGAAAACCGATATGCAGATCTCATCAGGGAGTTTGAATCGAATATTAAAAAACTGATTTCTGAACAAAAGGCACTGCGTGAAAAAAATAAAAGCCTGGCGGCCGAACTGGAAGGGAAAAAGAACGATTTGATGGAAGCTCATAAAGAAATCCTGGATTTGCGTAAAGAGTACACACTTTTACAATCAGCAAATGGATTAGGCGGTTCCGATGAAAATCGCCAGTTCTCCCGTCAGCACCTGAATAAAATAGTGCGGGAAATTGATAAATGTTTGGCGCTTCTAAGCGAATAAACTTATGAATAATAGTGATGTTTTTACAATAAATATATTGCTTAACGGAGTTAGGATGCCGTTAAATATACGTCGGGAAGACGAGGAAATATATAGAAACGCCGAAAAGATAGTAAATAAGTATCTCGAACAATACAGACAACAATTCAGCCAGCGGAGCATGGAAGAAATTCTCACACTGACAGCATATCAACTGGCAGTGATAGTTTCAAAACAAGCAACAAACCAGGATCAAACACCTTTGGCTCAAAAAATTGAGGAACTTAATAAAGAGTTGAAAAAATTGCTGGATTAATATCTGCTCTCTTTTTATACATTTAATTCAATTTGTACCGCATTAGATTGTACTGCTATTCTCAGGGAGATTTCTGCTGAAAATGAGTGTACGATACAATGCGATTTTTATTTTTAAACCACTTATAAAACAAAAAAACAAATATGATTAGTTACGTAATAATAGCAGTAGTTGCTTTGGCTCTCGGATTCCTCGGTGCATACTTAATGCTCGGAGTATTCAATAAAAGAGCCAGAAGAGAACTGGAGGCGGAAGCCGACCTGCTCAAAAAGAAAAAGGAAATAGAGGCTAAAGAGAGGTTTATAGCTCTGAAAGCCGAACACGAACAGCAGGTGCAGCAAAGAAATGCAAAAGTACAAGCTGCTGAAGTAAAAATACAGCAGCGTGAAATGCAGCTCAATCAGCGCCAGAGCGAACTTCAGCGAAAAATGAACGAAGTGGATGTAAAATCCGAAGGTCTGGAGCAGCAACTGACGGCACTCGAAAACAAAAAACGTGAAACAGAACATCTGAACCGGCAAGCAAAGGAACAACTGGAAGCAATTTCGGGACTCTCGGCCGAACAAGCCAAGGAAAGACTGGTGGAAGCGCTCAAGGAAGAAGCAAAAACAAATGCCCTGTCATACATCAATGAAATAATGGATGAAGCCAAAATGACAGCCAATAAGGAAGCCAAAAAAATTGTAGTTCAAACCATTCAGCGGGTAGCCACCGAAACAGCCATCGAAAATTCGGTGACCGTATTTCATATCGAGTCCGATGAAGTGAAAGGAAGGATTATCGGTCGTGAGGGACGAAATATCCGTGCACTCGAAGCTGCCACCGGAGTGGAAATAATCGTTGACGATACCCCCGAAGCAATTGTACTCTCAGCTTTTGATCCTGTAAGGCGTGAAATAGCACGGCTTTCGCTCCATCAGCTCGTAACCGATGGTAGAATTCACCCCGCACGCATTGAGGAGATAGTGAACAAAGTTCGCAAACAGGTGGAAGAGGAAATCATCGAAACCGGAAAACGAACAACCATCGATTTGGGTATTCACGGATTGCATCCTGAACTAATCCGTATGGTGGGGAAAATGAAATACCGGTCATCCTACGGCCAGAATCTGCTCCAGCATTCGCGCGAAGTAGCTAACCTGTGTGCGACAATGGCATCGGAATTGGGTCTGAATCCAAAAAAGGCAAAACGCGCCGGATTGCTCCATGATATCGGTAAAGTACCCGACGATGAACCTGAATTGCCCCATGCACTGCTCGGAATGCGCCTGGCAGAGAAATACAAGGAAAAACCGGAAATTTGCAATGCAATAGGATCGCATCACGACGAAGTGGAAATGGAAAGTATGCTCGCACCGATTGTTCAGGTTTGCGATGCTATATCGGGTGCACGTCCGGGAGCACGAAGGGAAATCGTCGAGGCATACATTAAAAGGTTGAATGATCTCGAAAATCTGGCACTTTCATATCCGGGAGTAATCAAAACATATGCAATCCAGGCCGGACGGGAACTGCGGGTAATTGTAGGCGCTGAAAAACTGGATGACAAAGAAACGGAACTTTTGTCATTTGATATTGCCAAAAAAATACAGGACGAAATGACATATCCCGGTCAGGTGAAAATTACCGTCATACGCGAAACACGTGCGGTGAGCTATGCTAAATAGCTTAATAACAGATATATACGTGATTGAAATTAAATATGTTCAGCATTTGCTGAACATATTTTTTAAAAGATTGTTATAATCTTTGAAGTTTTGGCATAAGAATTGTTAAATTTCTATTATTCCAAAAAGCGATTTGGGGCTGTTTGGTTTTGACAGCAGGCAGAAAAGGTATGTAAGCATGTCGAGCGTCGGAATGCCGGCTCGTTAATCCCGGATTTCAAAACAATAACTGGCGAAAATAATTACGCTCTTGCTGCTTAATCGAATCATAGTAGATCAAGCTTAATCCGGATACAAGGTATCTGGACGGGACATCTCTCAAATGCCCTCTCCCCGAGGCGATTTGATACAGAGGTGCGGATAAATCGGGGATAGCTGGTCGCAGCCTTGTGCGGACAGCAAAATAACAAAGGATAAGGTGGCAGTAGGTGGCTTTGGTCTTGCTGCTGCTCGAAAATCAAAGCGAAGATAAGCATGTAGAAAGCATATTGTTTCCTTGTTTGGACGAGGGTTCGACTCCCTCCAGCTCCACATTCCGTTAAATTCTTAAGAAAGGTTGAAAACATTTCTTAAGTTCATTTGTTTCTCATGTATTGCAGTATGTTCTGAACCTAAATAGTCGATATCTGAAATCACGGATATACAGTTTATGTTAACATCATTTTGCAATGATTTTCAAAGTTTAAATCTGATGCAAAAGGGTTTTTTTTCAAAGAAATATTGAATTAACAACAACAAACCCGGGGGAAAATCGATAATTGATGATATTTATAATCTGATATTTTCCTTTTTTTTCTTTTATTTCATCAGTAATTAAAATATTTTCTCAAAAAAGAATATAAGTTAAAAATTAATTGTATTTTTGTAAATTATTAAATGTAACACAACATAATTTATTTTAACTGCTAATAAAAAACAAAAAAATGAAAAAACTTTTCTTAACCGTAATGATAATAGCAAGTGCTATTACTTACACATCTGCTCAAACTGATGCTGCACATTGGTCATTTGCACTTAAAGGTGGTATTGATTATTTCAACATCAATCCAGCCGGAGACGATTTTATTGACAACGGTAGCTGGGGTGCCGGCGCAGCACTTGAATACACTATCAATCCCATTGTAGGTGTAGGACTTAATTTGGACTATCTGAACTTCAACCGTTCAACTATCAAAGGAAAAACCATTGATCCAAGTTTATTTACATCAGTTAATCTTTCAAACTTATTTTTCCCGAAACGTAATAGCGCAAAACTGAACTTCTATGCCAATTTTGGAGGAGGTCTCAGCTTGCCAAGTTATTCTGACCTTGTGATGCCGGATGTAGCATACGTAAGAGGTATGTCAGCAATGCCTACCAAAACCAATGCACTTGCTTATACCGGAGCTGCAATGGAATATAATGTAAGTCCTTTAGTAGCTATCGGACTTGATTATACCTATCGTGGATATATCACTCCGCTGTCTCCTTACATTGAATACAACGATGCCAATACACTGATGGCTACTTTGCGTTTCAAACTTGGAACAGGAAGCAAAACTCATGTTCGCGACATGACTACAGCCGATTATTTCCCGGCACCAGCTCCTGTTATTCAGCATGTTGAAAACGCATTCGATCCATCTGCAATCAACAGCCGTCTTGATGGACTTGATAAAGCCGGAATGGATATTCAGAACCGTCTGAAAAACCTGGAAGATGCTGTAAAAGGATTGAAAGACAAAGAAGCCGGTTCAACAATCAGCGCTTCATTCGAAAATATCGAATTTGATTTCAATTCGGCTAAACTTACAGACGAATCACTGGGTATACTTGACAATGTAGCATCAATTTTGCTTGAAAATCAAACATGGACCAAGCTGAATATCAACGGTCATACCGATAATATCGGACCGGATGCATACAACCAGACTTTGTCTGAAAAACGCGCTGATTCGGTTAAAAAATACCTGGCATCCAAAGGCTTGTCAATGGCTGCTATGATGACCAATGGCTTTGGCGAATCAAAACCAATTGCTGACAATGGTACAGTAGAAGGTCGTCAGACTAACCGTCGCGTTGAATTTGAAATTTCAAAATAAGATTCAGTAAATCTGATAATATCGGAATAGCCGATTATTAGTGTTTTATAAAATACAGGCAACATTTCATAGTGTAAAAGCTAATGATGTTGCCTGTTTTTTTTTTTACGTCATTCAATACCCGTATTCTCATATAAGAGGCACTGAGAATATGTGCTGAGGCATGTTATATGTCAAAATAAATGATTATTGGCACGATTTTTGGTTTTTAGCCATTATGTTTTTTAAAATATCAACTAAATAGGAAAAATTATGAAAACAATTAGAAAAATCTCGTTATTAGTTTTAGCTGTCATTTTGTCAGCAGGTATTGCAAGCGCACAGGTAGGCATACAAGCCGGTTATAGCAACTCGAAAGATGTGGAACATGATGCTACGCTTAACGGATTCCACGTTGGTTTGGTGTATAATATGCCAATTCAGGGCAAAGTAAGTCTTCAGTATGGTTTGTTGTATAATTATCTGACAGGCAATCAGGGTTATTTTGAAGTTGCTGATGTTACCACTACCGCTCACAGGTTAGATTTACCTGTACGACTGGCTGCAACTTTTCCTTTAAGTGGTGCTGTTAAAGCATTTGTGTTTGCCGGTCCTAACTTCAACTATGCTCTATCACAGGTTACAAAAGGATCTGTGTCTTTAGCTGCGTTTACAACCGGAAGCGTGGAAAGTGAAAACATCTATAAATACGAGATGACAGATGGTAAAAAGCTTTATTCACCGTTCGACCTTCAGTTAGGGGCCGGAGCCGGTCTCAAGTTCAATCAAATGTCTGTTCGTTTCAGTTACGACTGGGGAATGCTCGACAGGAATAATTCTGATGGAGTATGGAAAAACAACGACATGAAAATAGGCGTTGCCTATCATTTCTAAAAAGCATAAAACATTAGTTAACTATGAAATCAGCCCGATGAATTATCGCGGCTGGTTTTATTTTTAAATAGACAAACAAGAATTTTAATGAAAGCAATGATTTGATTATCTTTGCAATCAAAAATAATAAAATAAACGATTATGATGAAAAGAGACGGTTTCTTAGCGGTCGTAATTATATTGGTCTTATCAGCATTTACACTCAAAGCGCAGGATAAAAAAGTAGAATTCGGGATTGTGGCCGGATATGGTCATACTATGCCAAAACTTAAGGATTCGAGAAGTGTTAAAAATCCGGCAATCAGTCAAAATAATCTGAGCGGATTTCATGCCGGTCCGGTTTTGAAATTCAATTTCAGCGAGCAGGTGGCGCTTCAGACGGGATTACTGTTTAACTATTTTAGCGGAGTAAGCATTAACAGCAGCCAGTTATCGCTTAAAAAAAACCTTGGCACCTGGTATCAGGATCGTAATAAGCTCACTGCATTTGATGTGCCACTTCGCTTTATGTACTCATTCCCTTTGGCTGACGAATTCAATCTGATAATTATTGCCGGACCGAGTCTGAATTATGCATACAGCAAAATAGTACAAACCGAAAATTTTGTCGACAACAAGCTTACAAATAAGACCCAGGGACTGAATATTTACCAATCTCCAGGCAACTACAGCGCGCTGGATTTACAGTTAGGGGCAGGTATCGGAGTACAGTATATGGGAGTGTCGCTCAGAGGCGGATATGACTGGGGCCTGTTGAACCGTACAGTTCTTCCTGATGCCCGGTTACGCTCCAACGATCTGAAAATTTCACTGGGCTACACATTTTAACTGAAAGTAATTTTTAGAAATTCCGGAACAAATAAAATCCCTCACACGAGCATTCTGATTGAGGAATTCAAGACCTGAATCAATGTTAATAAAGGTTTTAGAATAATGCAGGTGAAGGTATTTTCATTACTTTTGCAGAGTTAAATCAATAAAAATCTGTCCAAAATAGCATTTCTATTCCTGAAACAAGCAGTATAAACAAGAGCTTAACGAAAAGATCAGGTTCAGAGCAGATTCCCGCTGCAAACGGGGTGAAGCTTTGCAACAACAATTAAAAATAAAAAAAGAATGAAATACAGATATTTTCTACTTGCATTTTTTTCTGCAATATTGATATCAATGCAAGCTCAAACCCAGAAAAAAGATACAGTTCAATCCGTAAACTCCGGACCGGTATTCAGGGCTGAAGCAGGTTACGGACAGAATTTTCGATACGGGGACTACAATGTCACATCACCTTATCATGTTATCAGAGGCGGAGTGAACGTTGAATTTCCTTTAAAACGGGGGTTTGGAGTGGAGACCGGACTCAGGTATTCATTTGCTTTCGGAGATCGCGAGCAATTGTACGCACATAGTGATACTGCGTTTTTCAATTATTCCGGACATTTTCTTGATATTCCCGCACGTTTAACTTACACGCTTCCCATTTTCTGGGGGATGAAACTGTTTGCATATGCAGGTCCCGATTTCAATATCGGACTGGCACAATCTGAAGACGTGAAATTTACACCCTCAGTGCTCGATCCGGCACCGACCAATCCGTTGAATTATCCTGTGAGCGGCAGTTATAACTTATATAAAAATGACTTAAGACGAATTAATATCCAGTTGGGAGCAGGAGGTGGTTTACAATGGAAAAATTATCGCGTCAGAAGCGGTTACGACTGGGGAATGAATAATATCAGCCGGAATAAAAATTATTCTCAGAAAATAAAAGGGTGGTATGTTTGTTTTGAGTACGAATTTTAATTTATAAATGAACGAAAGTTTTGAGCAAAACGGTCGGTTTTACTGTAAGTGAAACCGATTTTTATTTCTAAAAGCTGAGTCAGTAATACATTTCAATATCAAATAATTAAATCAGATACCCTGTACGGGTAATATCTTATAGAATGTCGGATTCTCAACATAATGCAGACAGCAAACTAAGTACCATGAGTGTGGGCAAACTGCTCTGGATGTACACGCTACCAGCTATTGTGGGAACAATGGTGTCATCGCTTTACAATATAATCGATCGTATGTACATTGGTCTTGGAGTTGGCCCTATGGCTATTTCCGGACTTGCACTTACTTTTCCTTTCATGAATTTCCTGTCGGCATTCAGTATGCTGGTGGGAGCAGGAGCCGCGTCACGTATTTCTATTCGTCTTGGTGAAGGTGACCGTAACCGTGCTGAGCAGATTCTTGGCAACGCGTTTACACTTACCATAATCATTTCTGTTTCGATTATTGCTTTTTCTCTCATTTTTTTGAATCCGATTCTTGTTATGTTCGGAGGAAGCGAAAACACTCTGAAGTACGCCAGGGAATTTATGCAGATTATCATTCCGGGAACTATATTATCTGCGCTTTTATTTGGTTTCAACAGCATCATGCGGGCTTCCGGATATCCGAAAAAAGCCATGATTACCATGATTATCAGTGCTTTAGTCAATGTGACGCTGGCGCCTGTGTTTATATTTGTCTTTAAAATGGGTATTGCAGGAGCAGCTTATGCCACTAATATTGCTTTTTTTATCGGTATGATTTGGGTAATGCTGCATTTTTTCAATAAAAAAGCGAATATCCGTTTTCACAGAAAAAATTTCAGACTCGATTCGCAGATTGTAAAGTCAATCCTGAATATTGGCATGTCACCATTCAGCATGCAGATTGCTGCAAGTATAACTGTAATTCTAATTAATCGTGCACTTATAAAACATGGCGGTGATCTGGCAATGGGAGCACTAGGTATTCAGAACGGGATAGCAACTCTGGTTATCATGTTTATCATCGGCCTGAACCAGGGAGCACAGCCAATACTCGGATTCAACTACGGAGCACGGAAATACGACCGGATGTATTCGGCATTGAAAAAAACGGCGATAGCTGCTACAGTTGTGTCAACAGCAGGTTTTGTGATGGGAACGTTTTTCCCTTATACGCTTGCAAGTCTTTTTACAAATGACGAGGAATTAAAGCATTTGGCAGCCACAGCATTGAGAATTTCGGTAACGGTTTTCCCCCTGATTGGCTCTCAGGTTGTAATTACCAACTTTTTTCAATCGATAGGAAAAGCCAGGATATCTATGACACTGAGTCTTACCCGTCAGGTGCTATTCCTCATTCCATGTCTGATTTTTTTACCGCCAATCTTCGGATTAAATGGTGTCTGGGCTTCGATGCCCGTAGCTGACTCGTTGTCTGTGATTGTAACGACCACCACGATGGTATTTTTTGTCAGAAAATTCAAAAAAGACAACGCTTTGATATAATTTAATTCTTGTAAATATCTGCTTCAGTCTGTCGAAAATTGAGTATTTTTGTTCACTGATAAAAATTAGATTTTCTATGCTTGGTATTAAAAAAATAGACAGATATATTGTCCGGTCATTTTTAGCTTATTTTTTCATGACATTCTTCATTTGCATGCTTATTTTGCTTATGCAGTTTACATGGAAGCACATGGCCGAATTAATCGGTAAGGGTGTAAGCTGGGGCGTGCTGGCTGAATTTTTCTGGTATGCTACGTTGCAGACAGTACCGATGGCTTTGCCATTAGCCATATTACTTGCCGCTCTGATGAATTTTGGAAATCTGGGCGAACATTTTGAACTTACAGCGATGAAATCGGCTGGAATTTCGCTCTTCAGAATGATGCGGGGACTTATTGTTTTTATCTCCATTATTTGCATTCTTGCATTTTTCTTTTCGAACAATGTACTTCCCGTAGCGCAACAGAAGCTCTGGACTCTTATTTTATCCCTGCGGCAGAAATCACCCGAATTTGACATTCCGGAAGGTGAATTTTATAAAGGAATTGATGGCTACAACCTCTATGTTCGTGAAAAAGATCCCGATAAAAAACTACTCAGAGACCTGATGATCTATGATTTTTCAAAAGGATTTGACAACGCCTCGGTTACTCTTGCCGATTCGGGACGTGTGCAGTTCACTGCAGATAATAAATATCTGAAATTCAGTATATATTCCGGGGAAAGTTTCGAAAATATGCGGCAACAAAGTTCCGGATACAATTCAAGCAGTATTCCGTATCGTCGTGAAACGTTTCAGACAAAAGATCTCCTGCTTGATTTCGATACTGAATTTAATAGGTACGACGAATCGCTGTTAAAAGACCAGCATGTAAGCAAAAACGTGGTGGAACTTACCCAAACGATTGATTCGGTGTCAAAAATAGTACAGGCACGCGGTGATGAGCAGGGCAGGGAGATGATTACCACACAGTTTATGGGTGTAAGAAATGCTTCAAATATTGATGAGATACCTCTCATGACAGATGAAGAATTGCAGGAGCAGGTATTAACGGAAGAAGTAGTGGAGAAAAATTATTCAGCCGATTCGCTTTTCCTGTCGCTTAATCAGCAGCAAATGGAAGAAGCGATAACAGTAGCCCGCCAAAGTGCCCAGTCAATGAAAGATAAAATCGATTATAACAGAATAATGCTTGTAGATCCCACAATGACTGTACGCCGTCATCAGATAGAGTGGCACAGAAGATTTACTTTGTCATTCGCCTGTCTGATTTTCTTTTTTATCGGGGCTCCCCTCGGAGCGATTATCCGTAAAGGAGGACTTGGATTTCCGATTGTTGTATCAGTGGTGTTGTTTGTTATTTATTACATCATTGATACTACCGGCTATAAAATGGCTCGTGAGGGATTCTGGCAAGTCTTTGAAGGCATGTGGTTAAGTTCTGCTGTACTTTTTCCGCTCGGTTTGTTTCTTACCTGGAAAGCGGTGACAGATGCAAGTTTCTTCCGCACAGAGTCCTATGTAAAGATTTTCGACAACTTACGGAATTATTTCCGGAGAAACAAATATAAATCAGTTAATTAGCAGATAATCACAATGTTTTTCAGAGAAACCGGATGTGGTTCTCCTAAATAATATAACTATGAAAGAAAAAATTGATAAAATAGAAGATGCCATTGAAGATATACGGAATGGTAAAATCGTAATCGTTGTTGATGATGAGGACCGTGAGAATGAAGGAGATTTTATATGTGCTGCAGAAAAAATCACTCCCCAAATGGTCAATTTCATGCTTAAAAACGGAAGAGGTGTGCTTTGCGCGCCGCTTACCGAAGAAAGATGCGATGAACTGGATCTGGGCATGCAGGCCGAAGTGAATACCTCCATCCATTCAACACCATTCACCATAAGTGTGGATAAACTTGAGGGTTGCACTACAGGTGTCTCGGCTGCCGACAGGGCTGCTACCATTCGTGCGCTGGCAGATTCTGATTCCACTCCCGAAACATTCGGGCGGCCGGGACATATATTCCCGCTTAGAGCAAAATCCAAAGGAGTATTACGACGAGCTGGTCATACCGAAGCATCGGTAGATTTAGCACGCCTGGCTGGTCTTAATCCGGCGGGAGTGCTGATCGAAATAATGAACGAAGACGGAACTATGGCGCGCCTGCCACAACTCTTCGAACTGGCTGAAGTGTATGATATGAAAATAATAACCATAGCCGACCTGATAGCCTATCGGATTCGTACCGAGTCGCTCATACAGCAGGGTGTGCAGGTTGAAATGCCAACTGTACACGGACATTTCAAACTCATTCCTTTTCGTCAGATATCAAACGGACTCGAACATGTTGCCTTAATTAAAGGGACATGGCTACCTGATGAGCCGGTTTTAGTACGTGTGCATTCATCATGCATCACGGGTGATATTTTCGGATCCATGCGTTGCGAATGTGGCGAACAGCTACACAAAGCACTTGATATGATAGAAAAGGAAGGAAAAGGCGTGCTGGTTTACATGAATCAGGAAGGACGTGGTATCGGCCTGATGAATAAAATAAAAGCATATAAACTCCAGGAAGAGGGACTCGATACTGTTGATGCCAACCTTCACCTTGGTTTTAATGCCGACGAACGCGATTATGGAATTGGTGCGCAGATTCTGAGAGAAATTGGAGTGACAAAAATCCGGCTTATGACTAATAACCCGAAAAAGAGAATAGGACTGGAGGCATACGGTCTTTCAGTGGTTGAAAATGTACCGCTGGAAGTAGAACCTAACAAATTCAACGCGTTCTATATGCAGACCAAAAAGGAAAGAATGGGACATAAACTGAAATTCGCAGGGAAGTAACTTCCGGCTGTCAAATCAGACTAAAAAATGACGAAACGCATGAAAACAGCACTCGTAACAGGAGCAACATCGGGATTCGGACGAGCCATAGCACTCAGGCTTGCCGGTCTGGGATATAATCTGGTGGTTACCGGAAGGCGCAAGGAATTGCTCGATACACTCGTGAAAGAAATTGAAGAACAATTCAAATCGGATGTTCTTGCTTTGAACTTTGATGTGCGCGATAAGAATGCCTGTGAAAAGGCATTGAACTCGTTACCCGCGGAGTTCAGTCAGATTGATTTGCTTGTGAATAATGCCGGGCTTGCTGCCGGAGCATCGCCGTTCGACGAAAGCGACCCGGAAGATTTCGAAAGAATGATTGATACCAACGTGAAGGGACTTTTGTATATCACCAAACTGATTGTACCCGGAATGATTCATCGAAAGACGGGACACATTGTCAATATATCATCCATAGCTGGTATTGAAGTATATCCCACCGGGAATGTGTATTGTGCCACAAAACATGCTGTGAATGCTATTACCAAAGGATTGCGCATTGACCTGATAAAATATGGCATAAGGGTAAGTTCAATCTCCCCCGGGATGGCAGAAACCGAATTTTCCATTGTAAGGTATCATGGTGACACGGATAAAGCCAAAGCCGTTTACAAAGGACTCGAACCGCTAACTGCCGGAGATATTGCAGACGCACTCGAATTCATCGTAACACGTCCGGATCATGTTATGATCAATGATATTCAGATAAATCCTTCAAGGCAGGCAAATACCTATATTTCACACAGAACAGATACAGTAAATCAATAAAATAGCAAAAATCTGTATTTTATTTAAAATATTTTCTTACTTTTGTCTCTATTATATGATACGGATGACCGATAATTGAATACCGGTATAAAAAATTGAATGAAAATGAACTCAAAAGACTCTTTGAATGAAAAGGAGAATCTGAACGATCAGATTTTGCCCGAAGAAATGTTACAGGAAAGCAAAGCAACAAGTGATCCGGCCGGAATAGAACCAGATCAGGAATCGGTTTCAGAACCACTACAGGTGGAATCTGCTGAACCTGAAGTGGTTACTATCGAGACTGCGGATCCGGAAAATGCTCCGGAAATCACAGAAGAATCAGAACCTGAAGAAGAAACTGCAGAATCAGAAATTGCGATTCCTCTCCCGATACCTCTGTCTGTACCGGAATCTGAAAACAAATCTGAAACAGAAAAAGAGTCGGAAGTGACTGATATGACGAAGGAACAACTGATTGAACGATTAAAAGAGCTGATTGATCAGGATGTGGAAAAAGTGAAAGAGGAAGTTGAGGAAATAAAGCAAAATTTTTACAGGAAAAGCAAGATTGAAACCGAATTGCAACGGGCTGCATTCATCGAAAACGGAGGAAATGAAACCGATTTTATACCGGATCCGACTGAATTGGAAAACGAATTCAAGGAGTTGCTTGGAGATTATAAAAACAAAAAAGCTAAAATCACAGCAGAACTTGAAAAAGAAAAAGAAAGCAATCTTCTGAAAAAAAATCATATTATCGAGCAGATGAAGCTCCTGATCGATAGCAAAGACGATGTATCTGCCAATATCAATACTTTCCGCCAGTTGCAACAGGATTGGAAAAACACCGGAAAAGTTCCTCCTTCGGCCAACAATGATCTTTGGAAACAATACAATCAGTATCAGGAATCGTTCTGGGATTTGATAAAGATTAACAACGAATTGCGCGAATACGACTTCAAAAAGAATCTTGAAGCGAAAAATAAGCTTATAGAGGCTGCTGAAGCCCTTGCTAACGAGGAAGATGTAGTTACTGCATTCCGTCAGCTTCAGAAACTGCATGAAGAATGGCATGAATTCGGACCCGTTGCACGCGATCTGCGTGAACAAACCTGGGATCGCTTCAAGGCTGCTTCAACAGTTATCAACAAAAAACATCAGGCCCATTTTGATGATATAAGAGGTATTGAGGAACAAAATCTGGAAGCTAAAACGTCGCTTTGTGAACGAATCGAGGCTATTGAAATCAGTTCGCTGAAAACTTACAAAGAATGGGATGATGTAACCAAACAAATACTCGACCTGCAGGAAGAATGGCGTACAATTGGATTTGCACCTCGCAAAGCCAATCAAAAGATATTCGAACGTTACCGGAAAGCCTGCGACAGCTTCTTTACGGCTAAGGCAGATTTCTATAAAGTTGTAAAATCAAATCTGAACGATAATCTGGAAAGGAAAAAGAGTCTCTGCGAAAAAGCCGAGGAACTGAAAGAAAGCACCGACTGGAAAAAAGCTTCCGACGAATTTGTGAAAATGCAGAAAGAATGGAAATTAATCGGACCCGTTCAGAAAAAGTATTCGGATGAAATCTGGAAACGCTTTATCAGCGCCTGTGATTATTTCTTCGAACAAAGAAATAAAAACGTGACCGGACAAAAAAGCGAAGAAATCCTCAATTTTGAAAAGAAGAAAGAACTGATTGAGAAAATCAAATCGTTCAAGAAATCCGAAAATGTATCGGAGTCGCTCACAGCACTGCGTACCCTGGCTGCCGAATGGAATAATATCGGACATGTGCCCTACAAAGAAAAGGATAAAATTTATAAGGAATACCGCAATGTACTGGATGCTCAGTTTGATTCGCTTAATATCGACGCATCACAACGCCGCCTTGAATCTTTCAGAAGTAATCTGAAAGACATGAGTGAAAAAGGGGAAAACAAGCTCTACCGCGAGCGTGAAAAGCTTGTAAGAGCTTACGAACACCTGAAATCGGAGATTGCTACGTATGAAAACAACATCGGCTTCCTCAGTATATCGTCCAAAAAAGGAGGCGGCATGCTGCAGGAAATGGAACGAAAAATCGATACACTGAAAGAAGAATGCCGTTTGCTCGAGCAAAAAATCAACTTAATCGATGAGAAAATTTAATCCGTAACATATTAAAATTCATAAAAAAAGCACCTGACACAGGTGCTTTTTTTATGAGTTAATGTAAACCTATTCAATCGTATTTTTTTTGTTATCGTGCCTTGGTTCGCTTACCGGAAGGGGGTTTGCATGAATTTCCTCATAAATAATTCTGTTGCGGTAGATGTCGGTAGCCAGATACAAAGCCTGAAGAAACGACAATTCGGAAGCTTTATTCTGCCCCGCCAGATCGTATGCTGTACCATGATCGGGCGAAGTACGGATTACGGGCAGTCCGGCTGTAAAATTCACACCGTTGTCCATCACCATTGTTTTGAAAGGAATTAGTCCCTGGTCGTGGTACATAGCCAGTACCCCGTCGAAATTCCTGAAATTTCCCGATCCAAAAAAACCGTCGGCAGAATAAGGTCCGAAACACATTATACCCTGCTCCTCCGCTTTTTTGATTGCCGGAATAATTATCTTCTGCTCTTCATCACCTATCACGCCATTATCACCGGCATGTGGATTGAGTCCCAGAATAGCTATTCGGGGCTTCACAACAGAAAAATCCTTTTTAAGCGATAAATTCATGATGTGCATTTTTTTCAGGATCAGTTCAGAAGAGAGCACTCCGGAAACTTTGCTCAGCGGAATATGACCCGTGACTACCGCAATGCGTATGGCATCACTTACAAGCATCATCAGTGAGGATGATTTTTCACCGAATTTTTCCTCCAGATATTCTGTGTGACCAGGAAAGTGAAATGAATCGCTCTGGATATTGTTTTTGTTGATGGGTGCTGTAACAATAGCGTGGATTTTATTTTTTTTCAGATCCTCTGAAGCCTTTTCAAGAGCTGCCAAAGCAGCCTCTCCGGCTTCAGATGTGGACTGTCCAACTTCAATTTTAACATCATCGCTCACACAGTTGATGATATTGATGCGTTTGCTGCTCGCTTCACCGGCATGGTTGATAATATTAAAATTTACCCCCTGAATATCCAGGTTTTTTTTGTAAAAACCAGCCAGTTTTGATGAACCGTAGATAACAGGAGTGAACATGTCAAGTATCCGGTTTTCTGCCAGCGATTTAAGAATAACTTCATAGCCTATGCCGTTGATATCGCCGTGTGTTATCCCGATTATAATTTTATCCGATTCCATAAGTATTATATTTTTTTGTTGAATGTTGTATTAATGTATGGTTTGATCCATGAAAAAAGTAAGCACACTTCTCATCAGTTTATTTTGATCTTCTGCAGATTTAATAGTTTCAAACGGGAATCCAAATGCACAGATACCGTATTTTTCTTTATATGCAATGCCTGCACTGTAGCCGTTTTCACTATATTCGCATATTTTGAGTGCTTTTTTGCTTGCCGGGAAAATTACGTCGGGTGATTCAATGTAGTAGGATTCGGCATTCGGAGTGATATGAAACGAGCATTGTATGTTATCAAAATGCCTGACACCCGGTGTAGTGAATTTTACCTGCCCTACATTCTTAATCTTATCCGACATCCACATTATCTTCAGAGTTTTTTCTATAAATCGCCTCTCAAAGTTAGTACTCTTATCAGCTAATACCAAATCTGAAACGATATTTGAACCTGAAACCATCAGATTACCCCCCGCATCGGTGAATTTTTCAATCGCTTTTCTCATCTCAGGTACGAATGTTTTGAAATCAGTCCTGGAAGAGTCTGTAAAATTCACTCTCTGCCGTTCTTTTCCCAGAATAAGGTCAACTATTTTATAATCCGTGAGTTTCACTTTTCCGCTTACAACCGATGCTTCACTTGTCGAAACGAATGAATGTCCGGCAGCTTTAACAGCTTTTCCATGTACATAAGAATAGTCAAACGTATTCCCGGCAATTACCTTGTCAGTGTAATCCTTGTTGCTTGCTCCGTGACCCACATTATCGTCGTTGATGTAAGGCTTTGACCTCCTGAACTCTGTTTGGAAGCCCGCGAAACTGTAATCTGAAATATACGGCACACCAGCGTCAAATTCGTTGTTGAAACCTGCTATCCCGGTTCCTTGGGTGAAGCTTGCCGGACCTGAAATCCTGTTGAATGCATTGACTATCAATACCGGGGGATTTGAATTTGGAACTTTGCAGACCGAAAGAATCTCCGAAGGGAAGCTTTTTCCACCTTTGTTGACAGCTTCTACTTTGAAACTATAGATTTTCCCTTTTTCAATTTTTTTTGTGAATTTCGGATTTTTTACGAGTACTCCATTATCAAATCCACCATTGTCGATGCGTGTATATACCACGTATGAATCGGGCAGGGCAGTAGGTTCCAGCTTGTCGGGTGTTGCTTTCCAGCTTAGTTCTATGGTCGAATCGGTCATAAAGCGGGTGCTGAATTCCTGCACGGGCAAAGGTTGCACTACACAATCGAATTCATTGACTGCTGCCAGATATCGCAATATACCTTTGTATACAGCCCTGCTCACCACAAAACGAAATCTGGGGTCGTGTCCGGATTGCATATCGGCAAAGTTCTGATGCGACAAAAGTTCAAGCAGCATGGTGGGAACTTCAGGTACACGCGATTCGCTGTAATTTCGGTTCCACAGGCCACGTCGGTTCCATGCCGGATAAATTGTCTTCCGGATGTCGTCCACAATCTGTGTTTGAATAATATCAGTCATTTCGCGGGCATTCCAGCGTGAAATGTTGTTTTTATAATATCTCTTTTTATCAGAATTGTCTACCGTATAAATTGCAAGTGTACCAATAACGGAGTCGTTTATATTGATTCCGGCATCAGAGTGAAATGCAAAAGCCATATCGAGAGGTATTTTCAGACCTTCCACTCCGGGGAGTACAGCCGATCCGCCTGCAAGGTAATTCACCCAGAATCCGCGCGACTGAAAGTCGTCCGAGTAGTCATTCTTTCCGTTGGTGCGGCTGTAAATACTGTCGGGGACACCTGCCCACTGCAACCAGTACCTTGCTCCTTCTGTATAGCGTGGGAACTGACTTAGCGAGTAGTTTGAATACCTCTTCACAGAGGTTATCGTTCGCTTTCTCCGTCCTTTACCCACTATGGTTTTGATTGTTTCGTCGGCATGTTTTCGGGCAATATTTCCCATTCCACCACCTATTTTTACGGCATCGGCAGTTACTTCTTTGTTATTATGACTGCTGTAAGTCGAAAGTGTTATGCAATTATCGCTGTTTTTCCCTTTTTCAAAATCGAAATGCCCGAGATAAATCCATGTGCCTCCACCCATGGTCTGATTGACAGAGAAATGTGTTTCGCCACCCTTGTGCCTGACGGTATATCGGGCATCGGGTGTGCTGTTGGGCAATGATTTGTATGAAACATAGACAGCATATTTTCCACTCTCGGGTATAAAGGGAGTCCAGATAGCCTTCGCGGATTTCAGTGAATCCCTGACAGTTTTTGCGTGCATGTAAAATCCCATCTTGAATGGATTTTGATTGTCAGTGTAAGTAAGTTGCATATTGCCAAAACCGCTCTGAGTGCTTTTTGTCCAGTGTTCCTGGTCAGCCTCGAATGTGGAATTTCCGGTAGATCTCTCTTCATCTATGATTATCTCGTTGCGTTGCACATCCCGTTCGCGTGGAAGCAGCACGGTTGCACCGGAGTTTTCAAGCATGGGAACCAGGAATGGAATGACAAATGACTGCGTGAAGAGGTCTTCTACGGTTTGAAACACTACCGGACGCTGCCACACCCACTCCTGTTTTGTCTGGTTGTAATATCTGCCATGACTTTGCCATACAGCCAGGTGGCGGTTTTGAAGTCCGTTGGTTACGGTGAATGATTGCGACAGGTTTCTGACTAACGGATGGACCATTTCAGGTACTCTGAATCTTTTTAAAGGGCTTATCCCGCCTTTCCGAAAATATCCCGGGATTAAATCTTCCAGTTGTCTGTTGTCGGAAAGGATACTGAGTGAATAACCAGGATAAGGAGTTTCAAGAATTTTTTTCGTTAACCTGTAAATGGTATCTACATTCGCGGGTCTGAGGGGCAGAAAACTTAATGTTTCATTCGTTGTAAGGATTATTCGGCGTTTATTCTCGTCCGGAGTGATTTTTTTAATTTTTACATAACCTGCATTTGCATATTTCTTTCCAAGGTTAGTAAGAGAGTCCTCCAGGATTTTGATCAGCTGCTCCTGCGATTGTGAAAACGCGGGAAGTAGTAAATAAATAAGCAGACAGATATATTTAATATTAAAACCCTTCTTCATTTCAGTCTAATTAAAAAAACATCAAGTTGAATTGATGAGGAAATATAAAAACAGCATCAACCAGATGCAAATTTTGTCTCACATTTACAAAAGTACGATTATTAGCTTAAAAATAAAAACGGAGTAAACTTGCTTTACTCCGTTTTTAGGTAAAATTATATCAAATATTGAAATTAATAATAGTTAAACCGATTGTCTTTGACATTGTATTTGTCTTTCAGTTTTTGGAGTATCATGTACGGAAGTGTTTGGGCAATACGACCGTCGAGCTGCGATGCTTCAATTTTTGAATCGAATGGAGTCTGGTCAGCTGTTTTGGTGAGTGGCTGGATGATAAACACGCCGGTTTCGCCTTTCAACGGAACAGAGACTTTATTGTCTGCAGTTACTGATGCTTTTCCGATGATATATGGTTCGGGACCTGCATCGCCAAACTGGAATGAAGCGAAACTAACCGAAGGGGCTGTCTTAACCTGTGAACCCATCGAAGCTGCAATTCCTTCGAGTGTCGGGTTTTTTGCAAGCATTTCACTCATTTGTTTTTTGATAACATCGGCTTTTTTGTCTTTCATAAGTTGTGCTTTCAGCTGAGGTGTTACCTGAGCAACGCTTTTGTAACCTTTTGTATTTATTTCAGTAACAGTTGCAACCACAAAAGTATTCCTGTCGCAGTCAAATACATCGGAACTTGAGCCTGTTTTGTTCTCGAAAGCCCATCTTACCACCTGGCGTGACTGCGGAATTGCATCAACCTGATCAGTGGTTTTCATCAATCCTACAACAGGACGCACCACGTAACCTTTTTGTTTTGCTAATTCTTCGAATTTCTTGGTGTCAGTGCTAGCTCCGGCAAATTGTTTTGCTTCGTTGAATATTTTTCCGTATGACTCGTTACTTGGAGTCACTTTTCTTTCAAGAATTGCCAGTTTGACTTTCGAACGGGCAGGAGTTTTTTCCATAATCTGGAAAATTTGTGTTCCCTGAGGTCCGCTTATTTTGAAAATTTCATTTGTTGCTTTTGAGAATGCCGGTTCAGCTATTTCTTTACCAACCATTGCTTTGGTTATCCAGCCCACTTCGCCTCCGTTGGCAGCTGCCTGAGGTGATGAATATTTGATAACCATGTCAGCAAAACTTGCCCCTGTTTTGATAGAGTTGATAATGCTGTCGGCTTTTTTATCCTGATTAGGCTGGAGCACGATCATACGGAGTTTCACTGAGTCGGATTCCATGATTCCCGATTCCATGATACGTGCCATAGTGTAGGTGTTGTTCTGGAATACAGGGCCAAAGATAGCACCGGTGCCATTACCGAAGGCAAAATCTTTCAGTGTTGACGGAACGGTTTGTCTGGAGTAATTTTCACCCGTGTAGCTGATATCAGATTCTGAATTTACCAAATTTACTACATCATCCGTTGTTTTGAATTCCTCGCTCACTTTAGCAATCCAGGCTTCGGCTTCTTTGAAGTCTTCCTGAAGCGGAGTTACTTCAAATGATACGTATTTGATGGATCGGTTTTCTTCCTGTTTGAATAATTCTTTTTGCTTTTCGTAAAGCGCTTTGATTTCAGAGTCAGAAACCTTGATAGTCGAATCGGATATGAATGCATAGGGTTGAACCACATAATTCACATCTCCGGACATTTTCCGGGCATCAAAGTTGTACTTAGCTTCAATTTTGCTTGCACCTACAGCTTTGGTGATCAGCATGATGTATTTTTCCTGAAGGATGGAATTTTTTACGGCATTTTCCCAGAATAACCAGTATGATTTTGCTTCCTTTAACTGCTCCTGATCTTGCTGAGGAATTTCGTCGGAGAATACACTGTTGTAAAACTGAAGTAAACCTGTTTTGCTGAACTGTCCGGTCTGAGGGTCGGCAAAAGCACGACGCTGCATAATCATCGGGTGGATATTATTTCCGATTAACCGGTCTGTCAGTTCTTCCTTGCTTACCGAAAGACCCATTTTTTTTGCTTCCAGGGCAAGTATTTTTTCATTCACCAGACTTTCCCAAACCTGAGAGCGCATTTGTGATACTTCGTTTTCATTAAAATCATTTCTTCCGTATTCAATTTTGTAAACGGTGTTCATCTGATCGATAGCTTCCTGGTAGGTTTCGATATCGATTTTTTCACCTGCTACTTCTCCTACGTTACGTTTTGCCTGCTGGAACAGGGTGGAACCGGAGTTCAAAAAGTCGCCTATAATGAATGCTAACAAAGCTAAACCGATAATAACAGCGAGTAAAACTCCTTTGTTCCTGATACTCTGTAATGTTGCCATTTTATTAAAAAAGTTGATAATAATATTTTGATAAATTTTAATTTTAATTTGAGGGCACGAATTTACGAAAAAAAAGTGTATTTACGTGCATAATTCTCCTGATTTTTTGATAAATGATTGTTTTGCTGATTTATGTCTGCTTTACAGGTTAGGTATTAACCTGCATTTTCACGAGTTCAATCCGGTTGTTTGTCACTTTGAGGCATTTGAAAGTAAAATGGTCGACGCGGACGATTTCATTCAGCTTCGGGAAACGCTGATGAGCGTGTAAAATATATCCTGCAATTGTAGTGT
Organism: uncultured Paludibacter sp.; assembly: GCA_964634605.1. Lineage (GTDB taxonomy): Bacteria > Bacteroidota > Bacteroidia > Bacteroidales > Paludibacteraceae > UPXZ01. The sequence continues at coordinate 1,333 of CAZWLJ010000002.1, read as the reverse complement.
AGTTTTCCGACACGGGAATATTCAGGCCGAATAATTGATTGGCTTCTTCCACTTCAAGTCTTCCGGCAAAGAGATATTCATTTTCATTCGTTTTTTCGGCTGTAATGTCTTTGATATCGTGCTCATCTTCTATTTCTCCAAAAATTTCTTCCATGATGTCCTCCAGGGTAACAATTCCGGCTGTTCCACCGAATTCGTCCACTACCACGGCAATGCTTTTTTTCTGTTGCATGAATATCTTCATCAGTTTCTGTGCTGCCATGTTTTCCGGTACAATAGGGATCGGCTTGATGTGTTTTACCCAGTCTTTAGAATGCTTGAACATCTCCGAAGAGTGTATGTAGCCCACAATATTATCAATATCCTCCTTGTAAATAAGAATTTTGGAAAGTCCGGTTTCAATAAATGTTTGTTTCAGGGTGTTCACGTTCACGCCGTACTCATGAGCCACCATTTCGGTACGTGGAACAAAACAATCGCGCAGCTTTACTTTGGAGAAATCAAGCACGTTCTGAAAAATTTTCACGTCATTGTTCATGTCCTTGATATCTTCATTGGCGTCCAGATTTTCCTGCAGCAGGTAATTCAGGTCGATACGCGAAAAAACATTCTCCTCGGTAGACTGAGGGATATCGGTACGTGAAAGCCTGAAAAGTTTCAGCGAAAGCCACGAAATAATTCTTGATACGGGATATAACACGATGTAAAATAGAAAAAGAAGCCATGAAAACATTCTCAGCCACAGGTTTGGATGGAGTCTGAACAGGGTTTTTGGTAAAAACTCCCCGACAACCACCAGAATAGTGGCTGCAATGAAAATCTGAAGTATAAGGCTGAATGCGAGTCCCATAGTTGCAAAAGGCTCGTTGAGCCACATGGCAATGAGTACTCCGTATGTAACCAGGCTGATGTATTTGCCTACAAATAAAGTGGAAATAAACTGCTGCGGGTTGTTGTAAAATATGGATACCAGGTAAGAATTCAGGGTATTATCTTTCTTCGCCAGCTCAAAACGCAGGCGATTGGAAGCCATGTAAGCAGTCTCTATGCCGGCAAAAAACAAAATGCCCAGGAGTGAAAGAATTATGTAGCCTATTAAGTTCAAGTTTTGATTGTTTGGTTAAACATGGTGTTGAAAGTCAAAGCTTTCGATTTCACTGCAAAGATACAACAATTTGAACTTTAACGATGCTAATTTGCTCTAAAAAATACTCATTTTGAAGCTGATCCCAAAGCGGGTGCATTTAAAAATAAAAAAAAACGGCAGTAAAACCGTTTTTTAAGTGATTCAGCTGGGGCTCGAACCCAGGACCCCATCCTTAAAAGGGATGTG
>CAZWLJ010000001.1:33866-240807 GCA_964634605.1 uncultured Paludibacter sp. | reverse complement strand
GGATCAACGTCGTAATAAAATCCGTTTTCGATAGCGGGACCTATACCAAATTTAATACCCGGATAAAGTTCCTGCAATGCTTCCGCCATCAGGTGGGCTGAACTGTGCCAGTAGGCATGTTTGCCTTCTTCGTCGTCCCATTTGTACAACTTAATGGAAGCGTCGGAAGTGATGGGGCGGGAGAGATCCCAGGTTTCACCGTTTACGCCGATAGATAATACTTCTTGTGCCAGCCGTGAGCTTATGCTCTCAGCAATTTGCAGTCCGGTTGTGCCTTCGGCAAAGGGACGAACCGAACCATCGGGGAATGTAATGTTAATCATACTTTTTTTGAACCTTACAAATGGTTTTTTTATTTGTTTTTAATACGAACTGCAAAGATAGAAAAAATTGCTGAAGTTTTTTGGATTTATCAGTGAATGGTGATTAGTGAATGGTGATTAGTGAATTGTAAATGCCTGAAAAACGTTGACCGTTTTTGGTTCTTGTTTTTCACCTGTCCTTCCGGAAATGCCCTTTGATTGCTTAAAGTATAAATGTTCAATGGGTAATTTTATTATTTTCTTTGTCAATAAGGTCACTTCGACTCCATTTCAGAACAGTCACTTCGGCTTCATTTCGGCTCCATTTCGGCTCCGCTCAATGCACCGCGCTCAGTGACCGCTGCGATGCCCGAAACCAGCACAGGTGTCTGAGCGGATTCGAAGACACATTCTATTAATAGCGGATTCGAAGACACATTCTCAAAAAGCAGCACCGGTATCTGAGTAATAAATGAATTTTCTTTTGCGATATCAGCTTTTGGATTTGTGTGTTTAGCTTTCGGACTTGCGATATCAGCTTTTGGATTTGTGTGTTTAGCTTTTGGACTTGCGATATATGCTTTTGATTTGCGATATATGCTTTTGGATTTACGATTTTAACTTTTTGATTTGCAATATATACTTTCGGACTTGCGATATATGCTTTTTGATTTTCGATTTTAACTTTCGGATTTGCGATATATACATTCGGACTTGCGATATGCCGCGATGCATTCGTAATAAATGGCATTTGCTGTGCAACATCTGCTTTCGGCTTTGCTACACAACGATTTGGCTGTCTGATAAATCGTAAATGCTGTATAATATTATCATCCGGCAGTACGATAGAACGATTCCTCTCTGTAATATTTACTTTCTGCTCCGCGATGAACCATTTTTATTAAGCAATCAATCACTTCCTTTCTTCAGGAAATGCCTTTTATTGGCTAAAATTCCGCCACTGCATACCGGTTTTCCAAAATCCCGGCTTTTCCATTATCAGGATTTTTAACCGGGCAATCAATGCACCGAAAAGTTGAATTAATTATTTATTTCGTAAAGATAAATTCCTTTTGATACCTAAGGCGGGATTAGTTAAATCCCGCCGACCAGCGCCAATATTGGCTCTTTTAGTGAGTATATCCGATGGTACAGGTTATTCCCGCTGATATGCACAAATCAAAGGCTGATTCGGTTTGCAGCCGCGTACCTTAATTATCGGCCAGTTTTAAGAAACCACAGCACCCGGATGTGTTTGCAGATACTTTACCGTAGCAGGTTTTCTCCCGTGAGAGACTTTTCAGGGAAGTATTATTCGTACTTGTCAACATATACCAGATCGTTGAATTCCCTGTACAGATCGATGGTTTCTTTGGTAAGTATATCCAGGGGAAGGATGTTTTCGATAATAATTGGTGTTTTGAATATCAGGTGTTCAATCAGAAATTTCATGGCCAGGTAGCCCTGCCTTTCCGGTTTTTGCCCTATCAGAAAGTCGATGTACCCTTTTTTCAGGGCTTTGATGTTTAAGTTGGTCAAATCCACGCACACTACTTTAATATCGCGTATTTTTCTTTTGTGCAGGTAGTTGGCTATCACATTTCCGCGCGAGTTGAGCACCACGATTCCCCCTATGTTGGTGTTTTGCCTGAAGAAATCGTCAAAATACTGTTCGTTTGATTCAGGTTTGGTACCCGAGAAAGGTATGCGGTGCATTTTGTTTTCGAGGTTGTTTTTTTTCAGGTAGTCCGAAAAACCGCTGATACGGAGGAGGGTGGAGTTGGCGCTCTCGTTGCCCACGCGCATAGCCTGCATGATGCCGATGTCTTTGCCGTTCTGCATGATGGAATGTATCAGCTTACTCATCAGGAAACCCGTGATGTAGTGATTGGCACAGAAATAGGCAAGCGGGGAAGTGTCTTTTACATTCGAATCCACAAAAACAAAAGGAATATTTCTTTCCATCAGTTTACGGCAGAAATTGCGGGTTTCGTTCTGGAAAATCGGGCCGATGATGATCGCGTCGAAATCGGGTTTCAGCGCGCTTTCGAATACCTCGCGGCAGGCATACACGTCATACTGGTTGTAGGTTATTTTTTTACAGTTGACCGATATGTTTTCAAACTCGTTCAGCGCACGCAGTATGCCTTTGTAGATGCTTTCCCAGTATTCGCCCGATGAGAATCCGGGAGCAATGAACAGGATATTGTAGGTTTTTTTCAGCGATATGCTCGACATGTGGATGTTTGGCCGGTAATTGACTTCCCTGAGAACATTCTCCACGATATCCTTGCTCTTTTTGGATACATTTCCCCTGCCGTGGATGATACGGTCAACTGTACCGGCAGAGACACCTGCTATTTCGGCAATATCCTTGATTCTGATTCTTTTTTGCATACAACTGAATATTTTAACACGCAAAAATACAATTATTTTTATAATTTCACCTGTTTCCGTTTTTTTCCTTCAGATTAAGACTCAAATATAAGGCAGTTAACAACATTTAACATCCGGAGTATTTTATATGAAAATATAAGTTGTAATTTTGTGAATGCTATTTTGTGTACGTGCACAATTTTTTAAACACAATGAAAAACACATTTCTTCTCACCTGAAAAGCAGAAAAAGATAAATGCCTTCAGGGTTTGAAAGAAAATGGCAGCGACAATCGGATAACCATATTAAAGGAAAAAACAACTTTAAATAAAACGATCAGTATGATGCAAAAACACAAAACAAGGGCAAAAAGTTTTGCTCTTTTCCTGGGAATGATGTTGATGGGTGCAGGTTTGATGGCTCAGCAGCGAAATATATCAGGAACAGTAAAAGATGTCAGCGGTGAGCCGATTATTGGTGCATCTGTATTAGTCAAAGGTACCAGTCAGGGTGTAATCACCAATATGGACGGGGAATACAGCATATCGGCACCGGGTTCAGCCACTACGCTGACTTTCAGATATGTGGGTAAAAATCCGAAAGATGTTGCCATTACCAGTGACGTGATTCACGTCATTCTGGAGGACGATCAGAAAGTGCTCGATGAAGTGGTGGTAATCGGTTACGGAACCGCACGCCGCCGCGATCTTACCGGTTCGGTGACCTCCCTTCAGGGCAAAACCATCGGTCAGATACCTGTAACGGGTACAGCTCAGGCAATGTCAGGAAGAATGGCCGGTGTGCAGGTAACCACAGCCGACGGTTCGCCCGATGCAGAAATACTTGTACGTGTGCGGGGCGGTGGCTCCATTACCGGCGACAATACACCGCTTTATATTGTCGACGGATTTCCGGCAGAAAATATCAACAATGTTGCCCCTGGCGATATCCAAAGCATCGATGTGCTGAAAGATGCCTCTTCGACTGCTATCTACGGTTCGCGGGGTGGAAACGGTGTGGTAATAATTACTACAAAATCGGCTCAGGCAGGTAAAACACAGATATCATACAACGGTTTCATGCAGTCAAAACAGTTAGCCAAACGCCTGGACGTGCTTGACCCGTACGAATACGTGAAGCTGAACTACGAACTTGCCGCACTGAACGGAACCGATGGAATAAAGGGATTCGAAAACAGATTCGGGGTGTACGACGATATAGACCTGTACAAATATCAGCGTCCCATCGACTGGCAGAATGACATGTTCGGCTCCAGCGTGATTTCGCATCAGCACAATGTAAGCATTACGGGAGGTACCGACAAAACCAAATTTTCGCTGAGTACCACCTACAACAAGGATGGCGGACTCATGGTAAACAACGACTACACCCGCCTGACGAACAACTTCAAACTGAATCACGAGATTTCCCGGAAGTTATCCTTCAACCTCAACGCCAGGCTGGTGGATGTAACCGTAAACGGCTCGGGAACTTCCGGCGGAACGTATAAAATCAGAACTACGCAGGCTGTCACATCTCCTGCAGTACGCGGACTGAGCGATCAGGTGGTTATCGATCCGGCGCTCCTCACCGACGAGGAATACGAAGAATGGCTCAGAAGCAACATGACACTCACCGAACAGGCTCAGCAATACTGGAAACGGAGAAAAGAACGCTCATATAACTTCCAGGGCGGACTGGACTGGAAAATTATTAAAGGTCTGACATTCAGAACCGAAGCCGGTTATGAGTACGGATTCAGAGATAACCAGAACTACTGGGGAGAATACACCAGCAACGCATCATACGTGGATGGAAAACCGCTTGTGGACTGGACAAAAACAGAAGTGTCGAGACTCAGGTGGGCTAATATGCTAACGTACAATACCGTAATCAATAAAAATCACAACCTGACGGCAATGGCCGGAACAGAGTGGAATGATTACAACTCCTATAATACTTATTTATATGCAACCGGTTTCGGAACCGACCTCACTCCCGAAGTGATTTTTGCCAATCTCGGGCTGGGAGGTGAAACCAAGAATATTTCAAGCTACTACAACGAACCCGACCGTGGTTTCTCCATCTTCGGACGTGTGAATTACAACTACATGGACAGGTATCTGATGGCTGTCACTTACCGCATGGACCAGACCAACCGGTTTGCAAAGGGTTATCAGCGGGGACATTTCCCGGCACTCTCGGCAGCCTGGCGAATAAACGAAGAACCATTCATGGCCGGAACACGCGACTGGCTCTCGAACCTCAAGCTAAGGGCAGGATACGGTGTGGCTGGAAATAACAATGTGAAACTGGGGTTGTCCAGAGCAAGTTACAAAATCATGAGCACCAAAACCTACGGATTGAATGATGTTCAGAATAACTACTGGGGAAGTGCCTCGGCACAGCTTCCTAATCCCGCTTTGCACTGGGAGATGGGTTACACACAAAACGTTGCCCTTGATTTCGGATTTTTTGATGAAAGATTGTCCGGTACATTTGAACTTTATAATAACACGGCCAAAGACCTGCTGCTCGAAATTCCGATTGTAGCTCCCGGATATACAGCCACCACGCTCAACATCGGGCAAACATCCAACAAAGGATTCGAACTGACACTGAACGCAAACATCGTTCAGAGGAAAAATGTGAACATCAATGCCAACTTCAACTATTCGATGAATAAATCAAATGTGGATAAGCTGGCTGATGGAATTCAATATCAGGAATACGAATCAGGATGGGCCGGAACCGACCTGAAAGGAATAAAGGATTACCGGGTGGTGGTAGGAAGGCCTGTGGGGCTGATATACGGATGGGTGAGCGACGGGTATTATACCACTGCCGACTTTGATTCGTACGATGCAGCCAAAAGCACCTATGTACTGAAAAGCGGCGTACCAACAGTAGCGCTGGGCGGAAGAATCGGTGTGCGACCCGGAACAGCTAAGTACAAAGACCTCTCAGGACCCAACGGTTCACCCGACGGGGTAATCAACGACTACGACCGGACCATCATCGGCGAAACAGCTCCGAAGTTTAGCGGAGGTTTCGGATTCAACGGTAATGTGTACAATTTTGACTTCACCATGCTGTTCAGCTATGTTTACGGCAATAAAATCTACAATGCCAATAAAATTGCATCGTCACAGCAATACCGTACTTCCTATCCGAATATGCTCTCATTCATGAGTCAGGACAACCGTTACACGTACCTTGATAATGCCACCGGCAATATTGTTACCGATCTGGCCACGCTCGCCGAAATGAATGAAGGTGCCAATGCCAAAGAATACTGGTCGCCATTCTCATTCGGAAATGCCACGGTACTACCCTCGTCGTGGGCAGTTGAAGACGGCTCGTTCCTCCGCATGCAAAACCTGACGGTGGGTTACACCATTCCCCGGACAGTTACAAAGAAATTTCTGGCACAGCAATTCCGCTTGTATTGTACGCTGAACAACCTGTTTGTTCTGACCAATTACACCGGTTACGATCCTGAAATAAGCTCACCCGTGAGGGGAAGTTCCACTTCCGGTCTCACTCCGGGAGTCGACTACTCATCTTACCCGAAAAGTTTCTCATGGACTTTAGGCGTGAACATAACCTTTTAATCAGTAATCACTAAATAACGTATACAATGATGAAACGAGTAACATATATAGCAGCAATAATGCTTTCGGCAGTTCTGCTGCTGCCGTCGTGCGATGATTTGATGACTCCTGAGTCCATGTCGAACTTCGACACCAATTATGTATTTTCGAATGCTGACGATGCCAAAAAAGCCGTGCTCGGAGCTTATGCCCTTTTCTCGCAGGATTCGTACACTTCGCGTATGTCGGCTGTATGGATGCAAAATACCGACGTGGAAGCCATAGCACCGGGAGCCTTACCCGACGGAAGCCGCCGCGATATCTGGTCGCTGCAGGCCGGATTGCTGGCCAATTTCGGTGATATCAAAAAAGCCTGGGACGAAACTTACCTGGCTATCGACCGCGCAAACCAGTGCATTGAAGGAATACAGGCAAGCAAGGCAGCCGGTGAAAAGGAAATGAAAATGCTCCTGGGCGAAAGTTACACCCTGCGCGCCTATCGTTACTTCCTGCTGATCAATTTCTGGGGCGATGTGCCTTATTTTCGCGAAGCAGCCAAGGCAGGAATGCAGCTCGACGTGCCCAAAACCGATAAAAACATCATCTATTCGGGTCTGATACAGGACCTGGTTGATAATGAAGCCAATATGTTTTATGCTGACGAGTTCAGCGATGGTATCGAACGTATGAACCGCGAATTCGCGCTCGGCATGATTGTCAGATTGTCGCTCTTCCGCGCCGGATACGGTACTACCAAAGACGGAACGATGAAACGCGCCGATGAATACCTCGATGTGGCAGGCAATGACAGCCTGGCTGTAAATTACACCATCGACGGAGTGAAAAAAACAGCACGCACTTTCACTGAATACTACCAGCTGGCTAAAGATTATGCTCAGAAACTCATTGCTGCCAGACCGCGACAACTGAATCCGAGTTTTGCTGCCATTTTCGAAAATCAGTGCCGCTGGATTAAGACCGTGAACGATGACATACTGTATGAAGTAGCATTCGGAAGTACAAACGGCGGAGGAGATGTGGGATGGTGTGTGGGTGTGCCGGTGACAAAAAGTTCGAAAGGAACTACCACCATTCAGGTTGGACTTACCCCGACTTATTATTTCTCATTCGACCCGAAAGATACCCGCAGGGATGTGACCGTTTCCAAAATATCGTATGCCAGCGACACGGAACAAAAAGTACTGAAACTGACAGAATTATCGGCAGGCAAATGGAACCGTTTGCTGCTTCCCAACAGCCCGGGCGAATCATCGTCCAAAGGAACCGGAATAAACTGGCCGCTCATGCGCTATTCCGATGTACTGCTCATGCTGGCAGAAGCCGAAAATGAACTGAACGGACCAACACCGCTGGCAGTGGAAATGCTGAAGAAAGTCAGAGAACGCGCTTTCAGCCCGGCCGATCATGCCGAAAAAGTGAATGCCTATCTGAGCAAACTCACCAGCAAGGAAGAATTCTTCAATGCCATCGTGGATGAAAGAGCCTGGGAATTCGGTGGAGAAGGTCTGCGCAAGTTTGACCTGGGACGCTGGAATATCTACGGTAAAAAAATTGTAGAAATGAAAACTAAAATGGATAATATGGGTAAAGCTTCCTTTGAGCTCGAACCCGAAAATCCACAGGTAGCCCAATATTCAAATCTGGCTAAAAAGCTGTATTACACGGTAACTGATGGAAAAATCATTTTCAAAAACGATTATTTCGAACCGACTCCCGAGCAAATTGTATCGTGGGGCGAAGTAACTACAGTGGACTGGACAAGAAATCTGTATAAAAAAGTGACGGCACAGGATGGAACAGTAACTTACGAAACAGCCGATTACACAGCAAGGTGCTGGAGAGGTTATCAAGACCCTTCAGGAGTTTCGGCAGTACCATTCCTGCTCCCGATTTCAAGTTCTACGGTGGCTAACAGCGATTATTTAACCAACGATGGATATGGACTTGTATCCATATCCAACTAAAAAAATGAGACATGGAACATCCGTTTGAGTATAACTTCGATTGAAGTGTATTGCTGAATGGTGTGTTGCATGAAACGTTAGTAAAAAAATAAAAATTCAATCACATGAAAAACTTATTGAAATTTAAGTCATTACTGCTCGTGTCTGTTATAGCAATGATGTGTTTTTCAGGCTGTAATGAAGAAGAAGATTTGGGTAACCCCGACCGGTTGTTCAGACCGATACTGAAAGAAAAAATAGTAGGTTATACGTGGTTCCGCCTGGTGTGGGACAAATACGAAGATGTGAAATCATACGAAATTGATATATCCACCGATTCGTTCAAAACCATAATGCGTACCGAAGTGACTGACAGTGCAGCCGTCACCATCCGAAATCTCGAATTCGACACACCCTATCAGATTCGGATCAAGTCAGTGGGTGAAACAATGCTTTCGTCTGGCAGTCCGATAGAATCCAGATACAACATTCTCGATGATATCACTACGCTGGATTTCCCCACATTGCTGCTTGCACCCGCTTCAACTGATATTATCGATAACTCGGTATGGTTGAAATGGACCAAAACCGATATGGTGTACACCCGGATTGATGTGATGCAGGGAGGAAAAAATGAGTTTTTCAAAAGCGTACCGCTGACAGCACAGGACAACGAAGCCGGAGGAAAAATCATAACCGGACTCTCGCCTGAGACTACGTACTACTTCAAAATTTATGTGAACGACGAATACAAGGGAAAGAAAATGGCAAAAACAGCCAAATCGCAGGTGTTCGAAGGCGACGTTGTCGATCTGAGGGATTACAGCCCCGAAGCAAGTCTTTCACTCATTTCGCAGGCATTCATCGACAGCCTTGCCGTTGCTCATCCTGCCGGAATGAACCTGATACTTGCCGGTGGAACGGTTTACAATACCACCACCATTCTCATTCCCGTGAAAATGAACATCGTTACAGGTCTCAGTTTCAAAGGAAAAGCCATCATTGCCATGGACAACAATTTTGCAGTTCCGGCTTCTGTTACGGTTGATCAGGTACGGTTTGAGAAAATTTTCTTCACCGAAGGGCCTAACAAACCGAAAACAAGTTCCAATTACGGAGGAACCTATCTGTTCAATTTCAACCAGGCAAACGGCAACCTGAAAAATCTCGTGCTCGAAAACTGCGACGTGAAATACAAACGCGGCGGAATAAGGATGCAGACTACCGCTACCATTGATAAAATTTCAATCAACAACTGCCTGTTCGATTCAATTGCCGGATACGGAATCATCAATAATGGCAACGACGCTTCTTACATAGGTGATATTACCGTTAAAAATACTTCCATACTGCATGCCGAAAAAGTATTTGTCGGCGGAAAAGCGCTTGGAATCAACTCGCTGACCGTTGAGAATGTGACAATCTGTTATTCACCAACTGTAAGTACCACGAACTATTTCTTTGATTATAACGGCAATGCAATTCCCGGCGGACTTACTGTAAAGAACAGCCTGTTCGGCAAACCCGGAATGGCAACCGTACACGGCATGCGAAGTGCATGTACCAACATTTCGATAATAAATAATTACAAAACCAGTGATCTGCAATGGACTCTAAATGCAACTACCCAGTTGCCCAACGCACCCATCGACGATCTCACTGATCTGGGAAAAACCACCGACGAAGTCTTTGAAGCTCCGGCAAGTTCAAACTATAAGGTTTCGCTGCCTGTACTGAAAGGAAAAATCGGCGATCCGCGCTGGTGGTAACATACTGCAGGTTTTACCCTTCAACCGGGAGGGTAAAACCTTTTTTTACAAAAAACTGACCGTTTTCAAAACGAAAGCGGTACGAAAATCAAGGCCGTTATTTGACAAACGACCATTTACCTGATAAATTCATGCACTCAAAACATCTTATCGCTTCACTGCTCGTATTGTCAACCCTGTTTGCGTCATGTGCTTCGGCGCGACAAGTATATCAGTACGGCCATTTATATGAAAAACTGCCTTTCGGAATGCCGGAAGTAAAGGTTCCGGAGTTTCCGGACAATCAGGTAAATTTGCCTGACTTTGGCGGAAAACCGGATGGAATTACCCTCAATACCGATGCATTCGAAGCAGCCATGAAGTCGCTTGCTGAAAAGGGCGGCGGTACATTACTTGTGCCGAAAGGCGTATGGTTTACCGGACCGATTGTGTTTCGTTCAAATATCAACCTGCACCTCGAGAAAGGAGCACTCATCCTTTTTTCACCCGATTTTAATCTCTACCCGCTGGTCGAAACCATTTTCGAAGGGCTGGATACCCGCCGGTGTCAGTCACCTGTTTCAGGCCGGAATCTTCAGAATATTGCCATTACGGGCCAGGGCTCCATCGACGGTTCGGGCGATGCCTGGCGGCCTCTGAAAAAGGAGAAGGTAACTGAGCAGATGTGGAAGAAAAAAGTGGCGTCAGGCGGTGTGGTGCGCAATGGAAATTACTGGTTTCCGACACCTGGTTCGCTGAAAGGACACGAAATGAGCGACATGAACGTACCACGCAGTGATATGACCGAAGCGCAATGGCAGGAAATCAGGGAATTTCTGCGTCCGGTAATGATCAGTTTTATTGAATGTAAAAATGTGTATCTTCAGGGAGTGCTTTTTGAAAATTCCCCTGCCTGGAACATCCATCCGCTGATGTGCGAAAATGTAATCATCGACGGCATTTATGTGAAAAATCCAAGCTATTCGCAGAATGGCGACGGGCTGGATCTGGAATCGTGTGTCAATTCCATCGTTGTGAACAGCACATTCGATGTGGGAGATGATGCTATTTGTATCAAATCGGGCAAGGACGAAGACGGACGCCGCCGCGCGCGCCCCACGGTCAACCTGATTGTGGACAACTGTAAAGTATTTCACGGTCATGGAGGTTTCATCGTGGGCAGCGAAATGTCAGGAGGTGTGAAAAACGTTTCGGTGAAAAACTGCCAGTTTCTCGGTACCGATGTCGGTCTTCGGTTCAAAAGTACACGGGGACGCGGTGGGATAGTCGAAAATATCTATATTTCAGATATATACATGTTTAATATCGCTACCGAATCTTTTCTTTTCGACTTGTACTACGGAGGTAAATCAGCTTCGGAATCGTTAGCCGATGGCGACAAAACTCCGGTAGAAGAAGTCCTTCCGGCGGTTGACGAAACAACACCCGTGTTCAGAAATATCTTCGTCGAAAATATCGTTTCGCGAAATGCCCGGCGCGCCTTGTTCTTCAACGGTCTGCCCGAGATGAACATTGATAATATCCGGCTTAAAAATGCCTTTATTACGTCTGAACTTGGAGCCGAACTGTCAGAGTCATCCAACATCCATTTTGATAATGTAACCGTGATTTCCGAAAAAAGTCCTGCTTTCAAACTGAAAAATGTAAAAAATTTCAAAGCAGAAAATCTGAATTTCGGGGACACGAATACCGGGAAAGCCATCCGTATCGAGGGAAAGAATACTGCAAATATCCAATTGCCGGAGTGCCGGATGGCCGGTGTGCCGGATATTGCTGCAGAAGTAAAAAAGACCGAAGTAAAATAATATAGTACCAGTTCTGATGAAACTCAAAATTATCATACCATTCATTTTAGCCGTTATATTGCTCCAGAGTAACACCTCCAGGCAGGTGAAAATACTGATGGCCGGTGACTCCACTATGGCCGACAAAGTACTTACAAAGACTGTTAAGGACAGTCTGAGCGGAGTATCAACCGAAGTTCCGTTCATGGAACGCGGGTGGGGACAACTGCTGCCGGAGTTTATCAGCGGAAAGGCAATAGTAAAAAACTATGCCAGAAACGGCCGGAGTACCCGCTCGTTCGTTGAGGAAGGATTGTGGACCGAATTAATCAGCAATACGGGCAAAGGCGATTTTGTCATTCTTCAGTTCGGACACAACGATTCGTCGGTAGCAAAAGGTGAACGATATACCAATCCGGCACAATTCCGACTGAATTTCATAGCTTTTGTAGCCGAAGTCAGGGCAAAAGGTGCAACTCCCGTGCTGTGTACTCCGGTAGCCCGCAGAAAATTCAATGAAAAAGGCGAACTCGAGCCCACACACGGCGTATATCCTGACATTATAAGAGCTGTTGCACGCGAGCAGCGAGTACCACTCGTGGATATGGAAAAACTTACCTCAGACTGGCTGAAGAACGAAGGAACAGAGGCAAGTAAGAAATACTTTCACAAATTTGCACCGGGACAGAGTCCCCTATATCCCCGCGGACTGGATGATAACACTCATTTCAACGAAGCAGGCGCACGTATTGTAGCAGGTATGTTTGTGAAAGAAGTTGAAAAACAGCGCATTAAAAAATTAATTTCACTTTTCAGGTAAAAAACTGAAACGAAACGCCGGAATTTTCTTAACCACTATTAATAACATTAAAAAACACAAAACAAATGAAACATGTAAAAATTAAAGTTTGTCTGATGACAGGCTTGCTATTATTTACAAATTCCACTTATGCCAAAGATCGTGAAACTTCGGTCACTGCCGGTACTGAAAAACTGACAGCTACTGAAATTAACAACAATCTTCAGGATAAAAAACTAAGCCTGAGCGGGCAGGTAGTTGACATCAATAACGAGCCGGTAATCGGCGCCAGTGTACTCGAAGAAGGTACGCTGAATGGTGTAGCTACCGATGTTAATGGTAATTTTACCCTGAATGTGACTGAAAACAGCAAACTGATAGTATCGTATGTCGGATTTTCTTCGCAACTGGTAGCTGTACAGGGACGTACATTCATAAAGATTGTCCTCGAAGAAACCAACAAATCGCTCGACGAACTGGTGGTAATCGGGTACGGTGTTGTACGTAAACGCGACCTTACCGGTGCAGTATCATCCATTAAACCGGCTGAGATAATGAAAACCACCGGAAGCAATGCCATGCAGACACTTCAGGCAAAAGTTCCCGGCCTCGATATCAGGCAGAATGACGGACAAGCCGGCTCTGGATTATCCATGACACTTCGTGGAAACCGTTCAATATCAGCATCAAACAGCCCTCTTATCCTGGTTGACGGAGTTGAATATGGCTCCACACTCGATATCAACGCATCTGACATCGAATCGATGGAAATTCTGAAAGATGCGTCTTCAACTGCAATTTATGGAACCAAAGGTGCAAACGGTGTTATCATCATCACTACCAAACGCGGTACAGCCGGTAAAACCAAAGTCAATTTCAACTCATTCTTATCATCTAACAGCCCAACCAATATTCCTATGGTAATGTTCGGGCAAAAGGAAGTGCAGTTCCTGATCGACAAAAAAAATTATCAGCTGGATGCTCCGACAGGTAGCTGGGGTACAGCCAATACAACCGCAGAACAGGTACTCACAGGTACTCCCGTAGGTGCCGATTTTAACGAAATGGATGTTTATAATACAGGTGACTATACCAACTGGCTCGATATCATCCTGCAAAATGGTCTGACACAAAATTACGAAGCATCTGTTTCGGGAGGAAATGAAAGAACCAACTTCAACGCTTCTCTTGGAACTATGTTTGAACAGGGACTGATGAAAAATGACCAACTCGACCGTTATAACGGAAAACTAACTCTTGATCACAAAGTCAGCAACCTCCTGAAAGTAGGTACAAACATGCTTTTCACGTATCGCGATCACGACTCGCGCAACAGCAGCGTGTTTGGACAAGCCATGAAAATGACTTCTATTACCCGTCCGTACAACAACGACGGTACGCTGCTGGCAACTCCAAACGCACGATATGCAGCACACTGTAACCCATTGCTCGACGAGATTGATGGCAATTTTGATCACAATATTGAAACAACACGTTTCTTTGGCAATACGTATGCAGAAATTACACCCCTGAAAGGTTTAAGTTTCAAAACCATGCTGGCAGTTGACCGTTCGAACCGCCGTGACGGTACATACCAGGACTTCGAGAGTGTATCGCGCTATCAGTCACCCAGCACTAGTTACATCTCGTTGACATACGACAAAAACACCAAATACATCTGGGATAATTTGCTGAATTACACCACTAAAGTAGGTAAAAGTGATATTTCCGCATTGCTCGGACACAGTATGAACAAGTATGTGTTCGAATCATCGAAAACCGAAGGTGATGCCGGAAAAGAACATTACTACTTAAGTTCATTTTACGATGTTAAAAAGATTAGTTCGCCTGTTGTTACAACCGGATTTACACAAAGCTCCATGCTATCGTACTTCGCACGTGTAAACTACAGCTACGATGGTAAGTACCTGCTCACTGCTTCAGTTCGTGCCGATGGAACTTCACCGCTGGCTGAAGGCAACAAATGGGGTTATTTCCCGTCACTCTCAGGTGCATGGCGTGTAAGCGACGAAGCATTTATGCAGGGAGCCCAAAGCTGGCTGTCCAATCTGAAACTGCGTGCTTCATGGGGTGTTTCAGGTAATGCGGCTATTGATCCATATCAGACATTATCACAGCTGAGCGGATACGACGTATATTATTATATGGGTGGAAAAGATATTACAGGCCGGATTCCGAGTCAGATGGGAAATCCCGATCTGAAATGGGAAACCACTCAGGCATACAACTTTGGTATCGATTTCGGATTTTTCGACAACCGTATTTCGGGTAGCATCGATTATTATACTTCACACACCAACGATTTGCTTTTCCTCCGAACAGCTCCTCCTTCGCAGGTGTTTACAACGGTTCTCTCCAACGTGGGCGAAACAAAAGGTCAGGGACTTGAAGTTGCTCTGAATACACTCGTGGCAAAAAGCAAAGACTTCTCGTATGACATAAACTGGTCATATTCAACCGGTAAAGATGAAATTGTTGGCCTGACTTCAGGTATCGACAAATACCAGGTTAGCGGTCAGGAATGGCTCATCGTTGGTCAGCCGGTAAAGATTTTCTATGATTTTGAAACAAACGGAAACTGGAACGTGGGAGAATTTGCTCAGTTTAAAACAGACTGGGAAGCCCGTCACCCGGGTGAAACACTGAATTATACTGCCAACGGAGCACCTGCCGGTTACGGAAATCCCGGAACAATGAAAATTGTTGACCGCGACGATAACGGAAAAATCGATGGCGACGACAAAAAAATATTCGACCGCACTCCGAAACATATTTTCGGTATGAACAACACGCTGGAATACAAAAATATTGCCCTTTCGTTCCTGCTTTATGCCCGTTTGGGAGGTTACATTTCTTACGATATGAACAACCAGATGAATTATGAAACCGCTAACTGGGGCGATCTGGATTACTGGACACCAACCAATACGGGAGCAAAATTCCCGAGCCCGGGAGCCGCTTCGGCAATATATTCATCCTATTCCACGTCGCTGCGGTACGAAAAAGCCGATTTCTTCAAGATTAAAGATATTACCTTATCATACAGCGTTCCTCAATCAATTCTGAAGAATATAAAAATCAGCAACCTGAGAGTATTTGGCTCGTTAAAAAACTACTTTACTTTCAGCGCGGTACCCAATTACGATTCTGAACGCGGAGGTTCCATTTCATTCCCGCTTGCCAAACAGGCAGTAGTAGGTCTAAATCTTGAATTCTAATATCTTTTAACTCTTATTAATAACATAAAATATGAAAAACAAAATTAAAATATTCATTGCTGCATTTTGCAGTATATTCATTCTCTTCTCCTGTTCCGATTTTCTGGAAGAAGAAAACAAAGTAGGGATGACAGCCGATTTGACATACTCAACATCATCGGGCATTAAAGGCCTTGTTGGCTCGTGCTACAGTTTTGCCCGCGGCTGGTACGGAAAAGAACCGGCATTAGGTTTGGCCGAAATGGGTTCCGACCTGTTCTATTATGGTTTCGATAATAAACAAAAATCGCTCAATTCATACAGTATCACAGCTCTTACCATGCCGGGTGTGAATGATAATGCCTGTCTTGACGAATACTGGGAACTGTTTTACAGTGCCGTTGACGTATGTAATAATGCTCTCTTTTACGTACCGAAAAACAACGTGATAAACGAAACCGACCGAAACATTTACCTGGGTGAAGCTTATTTCATGCGTGCATTTTATTATTTCCACATGGTGAATATCTGGGGAGATATACCTTACAACGATGCTCCGATTACAGTATTCTCCACCTCACCGGTACGTATGAAAGAAGCCGATGTTTATACAAAAATTCTGGAAGACCTGGATAATTCGATTGCAAAATTTGAAGCAGCCAACTATAAAAAGAAAGACGATGGCAGAGCCAACTATTGGGCAGCACGTGCTCTGAAAGCCCGCGTTTTGCTTTACGAAGCATCCTGGTTGGGCAAAAATGCATCTTATGCGCTGGCAAAAGCTGAAGCCGAGGCAGTAATAGGAAGTGGAATTGCAAGTTTTTATACAAACTATGCCGATACATGGGATATGCTGAATGAAGATGCAGGTAAAAATAAAGAATCGATTTTCGGAATCACCTATTCCGGAGATTTGAAAACCAATGTCAACTGCATTCCGAAACGCTACCGCACCAATGCCAACGGCGATCCGTTGGAGTACAATTCGCTGATTACACGTACAGGCTACTCTCGTGGTGGCAATGCCATGCTGCTTATGTTTGTAAGTATGTGGAACAACGGCGCAACTGATCTTGGCGGAAACGGAAAGGAAGTTTTTGTTCGTCCTCTGGCAGAATCGTCCTATTATGTGACAAATACCAAAACAAAGGAAAAAGTGTATGTGGCTGATTACTATTCGCCTTACGGACGTGGATTCACCCGCTATTTGCCATCGCTTTACCTGTGGGATTTGATGGAAAAGAACCGTGCAACCGACCAGCGTCCCGATGCTACCTTACTCACGGCTTACACCATACCGGCAGGTTTGGCAGGAAGTTCCACCAAATATCCGTTGATGAAAGACACTGCCATTTATTATTGTCCGCTCAATGGTAATTCTCCCGAGGGAATCGCCAAACAGCAATGGGCTAAAAACCGCTACCGCATCCAGTTTATGTATAATGGTGATATTCCGGTTTACACAAACGGTGATTTTTCAACAGCACTGCCAACGGAAGCCAACAAAGCAATATCAGATGTTTACGGTGATAATCGTTACAAAGACAATATCGGAGGCTGGAAATCATATCCCGGAATCAAAAAATTCCTCGACAACAGATTTGATCCGAATTATCCGACTCATGATATTTCGTACCGTGATGCCATTGTAATTCGACTGGCCGAAATGTACCTGATTAAAGCCGAGGCCGAACTATATACCGGTGGAAATGCTTTAGCAACCATTAATCAGCTGCGCGATGTGCGTGCTATTGCCGGTAAAGACAACAAAAGAACCGGTACTGTTAACATTGATACCATTCTTGAGGAACGTGCCATCGAACTATGCGGCGAAATGCAGCGGTGGTTCGATCTTAAACGTACCAAAAAGCTGATCGATTACGTGAAAACACGTAATGCACAGGCAAAAACAAATATTGCCCAGAAACATTATTACCGTCCGATTCCGCAGGTGCAGATGGATGCCGTAACCAACAAGGATGAATTCAAGCAAAACCCGGAATATTAATTCAGGTGAAAAATGAAACTTATTGTCAGTCAGATTATTGCATTAAATCGGTAATCGCCTGTCATTAAGCGAAAAAACAAACTCTGCCAAAGTAAATTTGCTTTGGCAGAGTTTCAGAAAAAACAAAATTATAAACAGGAAGAAGTCCGTTACTTAACAATGAAAAGAACATTTTTATTCACAGTTTTTACTGCAGGTTTGATTGTATTGAGCAGTTGTGCCGGAAAAAAGAATTTTGTCCGAATGGCTGATTCGGAAATGAAACGTAATCCCGAAAGCTGGATGGTCGATTTTTCGAAAGATCTGAAATGGAACT
This sequence comes from uncultured Paludibacter sp., assembly GCA_964634605.1. Lineage (GTDB taxonomy): Bacteria > Bacteroidota > Bacteroidia > Bacteroidales > Paludibacteraceae > UPXZ01. The sequence continues at coordinate 222,678 of CAZWLJ010000001.1, read as the reverse complement.
ACTGCCACGGACTGGAACTGGAAGCCATTTATGATGTATATCGGAAAACCGGAGACAAAAAGTATTATAATTATGCCTTAAGCTATGCCGACACAGTGATAAACCAGAATGGAACCATCATATCCTACAAACTGGAGGAATATAATATTGACCGCCTGAATTCGGGTAAAATGCTGTTTCCGGTCTATGCCGAAACGAAAGATAATAAGTACAGGCTGGCGATGGACTTGCTGAAAAGTCAGATGGACACGCATCCGCGCATATCCAACGGCGGTTTCTGGCACAAAAAGATATATCCGAACCAGGTATGGTTGGACGGACTCTACATGGCCGGTCCCTTTCTGGCAGAATACGGAGCTGTATTCAATGCTCCTGAAATGTTCGACGAAGTGGCTTTACAGCTGACAACGGCTTATGCCGATCTGATTGACGCAAAAACCGGATTGCTGTATCACGGATGGGACGAAAGCCGTCAGCAGCGCTGGGCCGACCCGGTAACAGGCCGTTCGCCCAACTTCTGGTCGCGGAGTATCGGCTGGTACATGATGGCACTGGTGGATGTACTCGATTTTATGCCCGAAAATCACCCTAAAAGAGCGGAAATAATCGGGATTTTAAACAAAACAGCTGCAGCGGTTGAAAAATACCGCGATCCTGACTCGGGAATGTGGTATCAGGTTACCGACAAAGGTGGAAAAGAAGGAAATTACCTGGAATCGTCCGGTTCGGCCATGTTTATTTATACCTGGGTGAAGGGTGCTCAAAAAGGATATCTGCCGCAGGAATTTCTCACGAAAGGAAAAACAGCGTATGATCAGTTCTTAAAACAATTTTTGAAGGAAAATCCGGATGGAACCATTTCCATTACCGATGCCTGTTCAGTAGCAGGACTCGGTGGTGAAAAAAACTATCGCGACGGAAGTTTTGAGTATTACATTTCAGAACCCAAAAGGGATAACGATCCGAAAGTGGTCGCCCCGTTTATCTGGATGAGCATCATGCTGAATAAATAACACAAACATTTCCTGCTGACGTTTTGAAAAATGATTTCGTGTGGTTTCTTTTTTTGTAAAATATATTTCAATTTCCAGTTATCTGAACAAACCATTTTTAATAATTAACTGTATGAAAAACAAATTTTACATTTTTATTTTTGTTTCCCTCTTTGTTTTCCTGGGAACAAGTGCTCAAACCAAAACCGATGTTTGGGATTTTGGAGCCGCACAACTGGATATCAGCATGTACAATAACATGCTCGATGGAACAATCATTAATGCCTGGTATCCTTCAGTAACTCCGGGTACTTCCGGAAAAACATTACCCACTTCGTTTACCGTAGGTATTCTAAGCTGGACAGGTGGTTCCAACGACCGGTTACGAACTTCCAACACTGCTCTAACCCGCTATGACGGGGGTTCCAGTTTACCTTATACTCTTGGTACAGATATACTGACTGGCTATCTTTATGTAAATTCAAGTGCTGCCACAGGAAGATTTTTTACCTTATCCCTGAATGAAGATGATGAAGTGACAATATATGCCAGGTCGCAGAATGCGGGTGGTAAAATGACGTTTGAATATACTGCCGATGCCACTCAGAAGGATATTTTTACTTTAACGACAGCTCCTGTAATTTATAAATACGTTGCAAAAAAAGCCGGAAATTACAAAGTTTACGATACTGTTGACAAACCGTTTTATTACCGGATTTTAAGAAAACCGGCTAATTACGTGACAGTAAGCGGAACATCCGACATTACCAACGGAGCAGGCATTCCGGCCGGATATACAATTACATTTACCAATTCAGCAGGAAAAGTATGGAGTGCCACACCTGATGCATCCAATAATTATTCAGTACAGCTTCCTGCAGGTTATACTTATTCAGTTGGGTTGGGCAATGCCAACGGATATATACTTGCTAATTCAGATCCGGTTACTGTTACCGCTAATACAACGTATAATCCTGTTATACTGAAAGTTACACTTTTTACCGTCACTGGTTTTATCACAGGATTAACACCCGCCCAGCTGTCGTTAGTAGCATTGAAATATACTCCGGCGCAGCCACGGATTTACGTTCCCAAACCAGTTATCAATACTACCACCGGTGAGTATTCAGTTCAGCTTGAAGCAGCTAATTTTTATACAATTTCGGCTACAGGCGTTAACGACTACGCTATTCTTTCCGGTTTTATTGCCATTTCGGGCGACAAGACAGTCAATGTTGAATTTGTGCCTAAACCGGTATATCCCGTTACAATCACTACCGAAGGTTTAAATGAAGTGTTAAAACCGCGGGTGAAACTAATCTTTACAAACAGGGACGAATCCGGATATAAATATGAATTTACTGGATTAGACAATATAAACCTAAGAAATGGAATTTATAAAATATCATGCAGCGGTTTGGATTCTGTTCCTGTTCAGCTTGGATTGACATCAGAATTGAAAATCGACGGAGCACCGGCAGCAAAACATCTGATATTCAAACCCGTAACGTTCTGGCCTTTCGATGATGCCGTGATAACTAATGCAACTCACGCATACAAAGGATTACTCTTTACCGGAAATGTTTATAATGAAATGGCCAAAAGTCATTTGATAGCCAAAGCCAAAGCCAATATTGCTGTACCGATGAATCCCGGCGAAAAACTTACTGTTACATACTATTACGATGCAGGTTTCTCGATAGCCGGAGGCGATACCGTTCGTACAGCAAGCGGAAGCACCAGCAAATTTGAATCTGTATCATACATATATCCCGGTACAGCCCCGGGGTATGTAACGATAGGAGCTGATGCCGGTACGACTTACATTACTGATTTAGCGGTTATGAAAAATGTACCTTTCAGCGATGTCGTTACAGTTGGTATCAACATGGATTATGCAACCATCAGCGAAGCGCTTGAAGCTGTTCGGGCAATGAACCGGCCGGACAATCAGCGTGTAAAAATCATGATTGATCCGGGCAATTACGAAGAAATGCTGGTGATCGACATGGATAGTATTTCACTCATCAACGCTATTTCGTCACCCGGAATACAGATGGCGAATAATGGCGTTGATATTCATCCCAATGCAGTCAGGATTACATCCTACTACGGACACGGATACAACTATTTCAGTATGGGAACCAATCAGAAATGGAATGCCGACGTACTGAGAGTGAACAAAGAAAACGGTTATATATCTTACGCTAATGCCGGAAGCGGCACAACCAACGGTTCTTACTGGAATGCAACGGTGGTTGTTACGGGAGCCGGTTTTCATGCCGAAAATATCATTTTCGAAAATTCATTCAATCAGTATATTTCCCGGAAGGAATCCGAAGATATTGTTGTAGAATGGACTTCAGGAGGCAAAGGAACCCGTCCGACAGATATAGGAAATACAGCCGTTCAGAATAAGAGTTTTGTAGAGCGTGGTGCAGCCATCGCATTCACCAAAAGTGCCGATAAGGCTATTTTATACAAATGCCGGATCATCGGCCGTCAGGATTCGTTCTACGGAGCCGAAGGTGCAAGGATTGTAACCTATAAAGGCTCTCTGATGGGAGGCACCGATTACATATTCGGAGGTATGACTCTGGTAGCTTATCAGAGTGACCTGGCAATGAATACCAGCGAAGTGAATACCGATGTAAGTTATATCACCGCAGCTCAGCAAACTTCAGCACGTGGTTATCTGATGTATGAATGTACCATAACTTCTGCACAGCCCGGCACCGAAACAGCATCGGTATATCTGTCGAAACCCGGTTATCTGGGTCGTCCGTGGCAGGGTGTAACAAGCGAAGTGGTATTTTTCAATACGAATATATTCAATACCAACTTCCCCGGCTCTTACGGAAATTCGCTTATTGCACCGGTTGGCTGGCTGAGCACACTGGGAGGCACTTCAGATAAAGTATATGAATATGGATCAGTTGAAACGTCCGGTGAAAATAATGCTACGGCTCGCGCAAACTGGGCGCATATGCTCTCTGCTCCCGTATTAACCGATGGAACAGAAATTACCACTTTCAACTTTACAAAAGGTAACGACGGCTGGGATCCGCTGCCAATGCTCAAATCAAAGGATGGACTTACCGGTATGGGCACACATCAGATTTCTGCCGTTCATATGTATGCTTATAACCGGACACTCTGTGTATCAAATGTTAAAAACGAAACACGAATCACCGTTTATAGCGTGGATGGCAGTACGTTCCTTACCCGGAAAATCGGTTCCGACAGCAGTATCGGTTTACCCGCCGGACTCTGGATTGCCAAGGCAGAATCGGCCGAAGGATTGAAGGTTGTAAAAGTACTGATAAAATAAACTGTAAAAATTAAAACAAATTTGTTGAAATAATTTCTGAAAGCTGGTGTTTGGCCGGCTTTCAGAAATAAACAATCACAGAAAAATGACTTTCAGAAAAAAAATTCTGCTTTTCGCTGTTTCAGCACTTATTGGCTGCATTTCCAGTTCAGGTGCTCAGACTCCCGCATTCCCGGGAGCCGAAGGGGGAGGAAAATTTGTTACCGGAGGCAGGGGTGGAACTGTTTATTTTGTTAATACACTTGAAGATACCAATACAGGTAATACCACAACCCGCGAAGGCTCACTTCGCTGGTGTCTCGGACGCTCGGGAGCCCGAACTATTGTATTCAAAGTGGGAGGAACGATTAAGTTAACCAGTCGTCTGAATATCTCGAACGGAAACGTTACCATTGCCGGACAAACTGCGCCGGGCGATGGAATTTGCATCAGAGATTACGAAGTGAATGTTAATGCAGATAATGTAATTATCCGATACATGCGATTTCGGTTGGGCGATGAAATTACTACCCATGAGCCGGATGCGATCTGGGGAAGATACAAGAGTAATATAATAATTGACCACTGTTCGGTAAGCTGGTCAATAGACGAATGCGCTTCATTTTATTCCAATCAGAATTTTACCATGCAGTGGTGCTATCTTACCGAATCGCTTAACAGTTCCATTCACGATAAAGGAAATCATGGATATGGTGGTCTTTGGGGTGGAAAGAATGCAACATTCCACCACAATCTCTTAGCACATCACAACAGTCGAAATCCGCGATTCAACGGTTGGAAGCGTTCCGGGTTAGATTATACCAATCCGCTGGATGAAGAAAGAATGGACTTCAGAAATAATGTAATATACAACTGGGGCAGTAATAGCGGTTACGGAGGTGAAGCAGCCGGCAAATACAACATAGTGGCAAATTATTATAAACCCGGACCTCAAACTTCAAGTTCAAGCAAAAGCAGAATTGTAAATGTGGACATTGATGGTGGTACAACCATCACTCCTCGATTTGGCCGGTTTTATATTACCGGAAATTTTTTTCATAATAATTCAAGTGTCACTTCCAATAACTGGAATGGCGTTACGTATTCATCCGGTGTCGATAAGGTTGCTTGTAAAGCTGAAACTCCGTTTGAAAACACTCCCATACTTCAACATACAGCAGAAAAAGCATTTGAAAAGGTGCTGACTTTTGGAGGTGCTTCTTTAGTGAGAGATACTGTTGATGCCCGCATTTCAAACGAAGTACTAAATGGTACAACGACATACACAGGCTCCAAAACGGGTTATAAAGGGATTATTGATACACAAAAAGACGTTGGAGGATGGCCTGAATATCAAAACGGACAAGCGCCGGCGGATTCTAATGCCGACGGTATTCCCGATGGATGGCTCGAATCAAATTTTCCCGGCAAAACGTCCAATAATCTGAACGATGAAGGCTACACTTATCTGGAAGTATATCTGAATAGCCTGGTTGCAGATATTACTTACAACCAATACCTCGAAGCTATATCCACAGGAGTCAGGGATGTGAATAGTGATTCAAAGACGGTTCGCGTACAATTTTCAAATGATGGAAACCAAATTTCGGTTAATTCAATGTTTGTCATCAAACAGGTAGCTGTTTTTGATATTTCAGGTAAATTATTGATGAACAGAATAATCAATGATTCTAAAGTTGAACTTAATGCTGCCTTCCTGCCAAAAGGAGTTTACATTGTTTCCACAACATTAGCTAACAATAGAAAAATATCTTCGAAAATAATGAAATAAATACCATGAGAACCAGAATCATTTTTGTCCTTATTATTCTCGGTATTTTACCATCATTTGCTCAGACACCGGCTTTCCCGGGAGCCGAAGGCGGGGGAATGTACACTACCGGCGGTCGCGGAGGTAAAGTGCTGTATGTCACTTCACTGGATGACTCGGAACAGGAGGGAACTTTGAGATGGGCTGTTCGTAAGAAAGGACCCCGTACTATTTTGTTCAAAACATCAGGAGTCATCCGGCTCAAAAGTCAGCTGATTATTAACAACGGTGATGTAACGATAGCCGGACAATCAGCTCCGGGCGACGGAATTTGTATCCGCGATTACAAAGTATCCGTAAGTGCCGACAACGTCATTATCCGTTATCTGCGATTCCGCCTTGGCGACGAAACAGGCCAGATTGATGACTCATTTACCGGATTAAGAAACAAACAGGTGATAATAGATCATTGCAGTATGAGCTGGAGCGTGGATGAATGTGCTTCCTTTTACGATAATGAAAATTTCACCATGCAATGGTGCCTGATAGCTGAAAGCCTCAAAAAATCAGTCCATGCCAAGGGTGAACATGGTTACGGAGGTATCTGGGGAGGTAAAAACGCCAGTTTTCATCACAATCTGTTCGTGAGTCATGATAGCCGGAGTCCGCGATTTTGCGGAAGCCGTTACAGCAATCAGCCCGGACTGGAAAAAGTGGATTTCAGAAACAACGTTATTTACAACTGGGGTGCCAACAATTCATACGCAGGCGAAGGCGGAGTTTACAATATTGTGAATAATTATTATAAACCAGGTCCGGCAACCGGCAATAAAAAACATTTTCTTAATCCGTATGCAGACGATGGCCAGAACAATCAACCGGCAGGTGTTTATGGTAAGTTTTTTGTGAAAGGAAATATCCTGGAAGGGAATAAAACGATAAACGGAAATAATGCCGAAGGAGTGTTACTGAATAAAAATACATTCAGCACTTATGCCCCGGAAACATCCAAAAACGAAATTCTTGTTACAAAAGAATTTCCGGTGACTCAGGTCAGAACTACTTCTGCTCGCAAAGCGTACAGGGAAGTACTGAAATATGCAGGAGCTTCGCTGGTGAGAGATCTGCCTGATAAGAGGTATGTGAGCGAAACCGCTTCAGGCACATTTACTTACAAAGGCTCTAAAGGAAGTGAAAACGGACTTATCGATTCTCAGAACGATGTGGGCGGCTGGCCTCAGTATACCTCGCTTCCGGCTTTGCCCGACAGTAACGGCGATGGAATACCCGATGGGTGGCTCGAAAAGAAATTTCCGGGTAAGAAATCAACGGATACAGATAAAAACGGATATACTTTTCTGGAAGTGTATCTGAACAGTATCGTGAAACACATCAGATAGATGGATGGTTTTTCAGGTAATCAGATTTAATTGAAATAATGTAATGAGATATTTTCTGCCTTTTGCCGCTTTGTTTTTAGCATTTACAGTGCTCCATGCTCAGGTACCTGCATTCCCTGGTGCTGAAGGCGGGGGTATGTATGCTTCGGGAGGGAGAGGTGGAACCGTTTATTTTGTAAATACGCTGGAAGACAGCAACAACGGCTCAGCCACTACCCGCGAAGGCTCGCTGAGGTGGTGTGTCAACCGAACGGGGAATAGAACCATCCTTTTCAGAGTGAGCGGTACTATCATGCTCACAAGCCCGCTCGATATAAAAAACGGAGATGTGACCATCGCCGGACAGTCATCTCCCGGTCAGGGCGTGTGTATCGGAAATTTCCCTGTGACCATTTCGGGCAGCAACGTGGTAATCAGGTATCTGCGTTTCAGGATGGGCGACGATGCCGTAGCTTCGGGAGGTGCTGATGCCCTAGGCGGAAGGTTTTTCAAAAATGTCATTGTTGATCATTGCTCCGTTAGCTGGAGCACCGATGAATGTGCCTCGTTTTACAACTGCGATTATTTTACCCTGCAGTGGAGTATCATTTCCGAAAGTTTGCGTTTGTCGAACCACGATAAGGGTGCCCACGGATACGGAGGCATTTGGGGAGGTACCAATGCTTCGTTTCATCATAATTTACTGGCACATCATTCAAGTCGTACGCCCCGTTTTGGACCGGGACTTGAAGATCCGCCTTACACCGAGAAAGTTGATTTCCGTAATAATGTGAACTACAATCACGGAAACACTTACGGAGGCGAAGCAATGGATATCAACATTATCAATAACTTTTACAAACCGGGTCCGGCAACACAGACAAAAACCGGCAGAGGACGAATAATCAGTTTCGACAAATCAAAAGACATCACTCAGTTGCGATACGACAAATGGGGTCATCTGTATGTGGATGGAAATGTTGTGGATGCTTCTACAAGTTCGGTTTCTCAGGATGTGGCTGCCTGCCAGAATGCTACCATTGATAACTGGACATACGGTGTTTACAATCAGTTCCATTCATCCTACGGAACAGTTTCGGAAGCAGATAAACTTGCGATGAAGCTGAACGCTCCCATAGCTGTCAAAGGACTCTGGAACGAAACAGAATTTCCGGCTCAGATTACCACACATTCTGCCCGCATAGCTTACGCCAGGGTGCTTGACTACGCCGGTGCTTCATTGCACCGGGATGAATATGACTCCAGGGTCGTCGACGAGGTCATGAATGGTACAACTCACTTCATCGGAAGCAGGAATCCTTACAGGCAGGGAATAATTGATACTCAATGGGATACAAAACCTGTGGGCGCGGCCGCAGACTGGTCGCCCTGGCCTGCTTTAGCCACCGGAACTGTTCCTGCCGATTCTGACTCTGACGGTATCCCTGACGGATGGCTCGAAACTCACTATCCCGGAAAACAGGCAAACGAACTGAATCCGGCCGGATATACTTATCTTGAGGTATATCTCAACAGCCTTGTTGAAAACATTACTCAGCAGCAAAATCAGGATGTTACCGAAGTTTCTGAACATGCGATTCCCCCGGAATATAAACTCAGTATCAAATATCTCGCAAACGAAAATCATCTTTTGATAGAAGCACCTGCTTTAGTCAGATCTGTTTACTTGTATAATTTATCAGGCAACCTTATTAATCTCGCGTCTTCTTTGCATAGCAGTACCGTGAATATGCGTTTCAATGCTGAACAATCAGGTCACATCCTGATTGTTAAAGCCATTACCGATAAAGAAACCGTGTATGTTTCAAAATTCATAATTGTCTGAAAATAAATCAATATCATGAACATGCTGAATAAAAGTAAACTCATCATTTTTATAATTTTATTTCCTGTTTTTATGCTGAACGGACAACAACATAATTACAAATTCAGGGACACCTCTCTTAGTTTTGATGAACGGGCAGACGATTTGCTGAGCCGTCTCACCCTAGCGGAAAAGGTGGGTCTTATGCAGGATGTGTCCATGCCTGTGGAAAGACTGGGAATTAAAGAATACAACTGGTGGAATGAGGCTTTACATGGTGTGGCACGTGCCGGATTGGCAACTGTTTTTCCGCAGCCGATCGGTTTGGCCGCCACATTCAGCGAAACATCGGTACACAGGGTTTTCAGCGCCGTATCCGACGAGGCAAGAGCAAAATATGCACAATTTGTATCGAAAGGTGAATACGGTCGTTACCAGGGATTAACTATGTGGACTCCCAACATCAATATTTTCAGGGATCCCCGGTGGGGACGTGGTATCGAAACCTATGGCGAAGATCCGTACCTGACTTCGAGAATGGGAATTGCGGTTGTTACGGGTTTGCAGGGACCCGATACTGGCAGGTACGACAAGATCCATGCCTGTGCCAAGCATTTTGCCGTACATTCCGGGCCGGAATGGAACAGACATTCTTACAATGCCGAAAATATTAGCGACAGAGATTTGCATGAGACCTATCTTCCGGCATTCAGGGCGCTGGTTCAGGAAGCCGGGGTAAAAGAGGTGATGTGTGCTTATAACAGACTCGAAGGTGAACCCTGCTGTGGCAACAAATGGTTGCTTACCGATATTTTACGTAAAAAATGGGGATTTGAAGGTATTGTAGTGTCTGATTGCGGTGCAATTGCCGATTTCTACAAACCCGGCACACACTTAACCCATACAAGTGCCGCCACTGCATCGTCGGCGGCAGTGAAGAGCGGAACGGATCTGGAATGCGGCACAGCCTACAGCACATTGATTGATGGTCTGAATGCCGGATACATCAGTGAAAAAGAAATCGACGTGTCCGTCAGGCGATTACTTAAAGCCCGTTTCGAACTAGGAGAAATGGATAAACCGGAGAATAATCCCTGGAATCAAATTTCTTATTCGGTTGTAGCTTCGGCTGAGCATGATAAACTTGCACTGGAAGCTGCCCGCGAATCAATGACTCTTCTGCTGAACAAAAACAACATTCTTCCGCTCAAAACGGGTGGACTGACCGTGGCTGTGATGGGGCCGAATGCAGACGACCCGATCATGCAATGGGGTAACTACAACGGAATACCACCTCATACCGTTACCATTCTCGATGGTATAAGGGCGGCTTTGACTTCTGACGACAAGCTAATCTACGAACCCTGCTGCGGACTGGTGGAACGAACACTGATGAAAAGTGCTTTCGGTCAGTGCGCTTCGGCTGATGGACCCGGTTTCAGTGCCACGTACTGGAACAGCCCCACTCCCGAAGGCGAACCGGCAGTTAAGAATCAGATTTATACACCTTTCAGATTCGATACCTCCGGAGCTACCGTCTTTGCTCCCGGAGTAAACCTGACCGGTTTCTCGGCTACCTATCACTCCGTTTTCACGCCTGAAAAGTCGGGCGAAGTGTTTTTTGACTTCTATGTAAACGGAATACTAAGTCTTTATGTGGATAATACGGAGGTGAAAAACCTGACAACAAGCCATGGAAGCCGTCAGTCAGCATATTCCATGCAGGTGGTTGCCGGTCGTCCTTACGAAATCAAAATCAATTTCAGACCTCACAAAGGTAATGCCCAATTAAATTTTGACATGGGATTCAGGGAAATGATTCATATCGAAAAATCGGTTGATGCCGTAAAAAAAGCTGATGTTGTGATCTTCGCCGGTGGAATTTCTCCCTCGCTCGAAGGTGAAGAAATGGGGGTAAACCTGCCCGGATTCAGAAGAGGCGACCGAACCGACATTGAACTACCGGAGGTTCAGCGGGAACTTATTGCTGCTTTGCATAAAGCCGGAAAGAAAGTAATTTTCATTAACTGTTCGGGTTCTCCGATAGCTATGGTGCCCGAAACAGAAAATTGTGAAGCCATCTTGCAGGCTTGGTATCCGGGTCAGGCAGGCGGAACAGCGGTTGCCGATGTGATTTTCGGCCATTACAATCCCGCCGGAAGACTGCCTGTCACATTTTACAAAAGCATAAATCAACTGCCGGATTTCGAGGATTATAACATGAAAGGCAGAACGTATCGTTATATGACCGAAGAGCCGTTGTTCCCGTTTGGATACGGATTGAGTTACACCACATTCAGTTACGGGAAAGCCCGGATAAGTAAGACCAGAATAAAATCCGGAAAGGAGATTCGTTTTTACATCCCGGTAACAAATACAGGTAAAATGGATGGTGATGAAGTTGTACAGGTATATCTTCGCAATGTAAATGATAAAACAGGACCACGACTGGCTTTGCGCGATTTCAAAAGAGTACACATTCCGGCAGGTGAAACCCGTAATGTTCATTTTCAGCTTAGCGGAAATCAACTCAGTTGGTGGAACGAAAATACCCGTGAAATGGACATTCATTCTGCTGTGTTCGAAATCTTTGCCGGTCCGGATTCCGGGATAAATAATCTGAAAAAAATTGGCACCGTACACCAGAAATAGACCAGAACTGAAATGAAAAAATTGATATTCGTCATACTTCTATGTTGCATGTATTCCGCAGGATATGGCAATCAGCTGACTGTCAAAAAAATAGTTGTTGATCAAAGCGGAAAGGGAGATTTCAAAACCCTGCAGGAAGCCATCAGTTCCGTCAGAGCTTTTGACCCTGCCGGACCAACAACAATTTTTGTGAAAAACGGAACATATTACGAAAAAATAGTTATTTCCGAACATACCTGCAACGTGAAAATTGTAGGTGAGGATAAAGACAGAACGATAATAACCTATAACGACCATGCGAATATCAACAAAATGGGTACTTTCAGGACGTTTACGCTGCAAGTACGCGGTAACGACATCACGCTCGAAAATCTGACCATCGAAAACAATGCGGAACGTCTGGGACAAGCTGTGGCGCTGCACTCCGAAGGTGACCGGATTACAGTCCGAAACTGTAAATTGCTTGGTAATCAGGATACATTCTATGCTGCCGGTGAAAACAGACGGATTTATTTGGAGAACACTTATATTGAAGGAACTACCGATTTTATTTTTGGAGGTGCTACCGTTTGGTTCGAAAACTGTGAAATTTTCTGCAAAACCAATTCATACATCACCGCCGCAAGCACAGCTCAGCATGTTAAATACGGATTTATTTTCAACAACTGCAAAATAGCTTTGGCGGATAGCGTGGATGCCATGTATCTGGGCAGACCCTGGCGCGCGTATGCCATGACCGTGTTTATGAATTGTTATCTGCCCAAAGGTATACGGGCAGAAGGCTGGCACAACTGGGATAATACCGGGAACGAAAAAACAGCCCGCTATGCCGAATACAATAACCGTGGAGAAGGGAGCAGCACTGCCGGACGTGTGAAATGGGCAAAAATTCTTTCGAAGAAAGAAAGCCGGAAAATTACCAGGGCCAGCGTAATGAAAGAGTTTGAGAGTAATCTGCGGAATTATCCGGAATAACCGAAACATCAGTAACCTGCAGTTAACTCTTTAATTGATAGCATTATATTAATGAATCAGGTGTGAAAGTGAAAATTAACGATCATTTATCATTAACCTGAAAATATTGAACAAAATAAGAATAAAAATGATTATATTTGTGTCAGATTAAAATAATTACCAAAGATAATAATCATATTATTAACCAATTAAAATTATAGTAAAATGAAGAAAAAATTACTTTTTATGGCTGTAATGACAGCTATTGTATCAATGTCTTTCGGACAGACGGTTACCATATGGAATGTAGGTAACGATCTGACGAATTTTCCGGTTTCAGCTGGTATAGGAGCCGGACCGGATAAATCGGTTTACGTTAACGGACTCGGAATACATACCGGAACTGTTACAAACACGAACATGGGACAGGTGGAAGCTAATGCTAAAACTTTTACAAGTCCGACCACTTCTACAGCATACACATTTGCCAACAGGTTTAAATTTAATGGTGCCGGTTATTCGGGTGCTGCTGCCGGTGATGTTACACCTACCGTAATGATGCCAACACAGCGTTATCTGAGTGTTCAGGTGAGTGGAAATTCCACTGTTTATGTAATTGGAGCTTCAGGAAGCAGCGGCTCATCCAGAAATTTATTCCTGACTAACGGAACAACACTTGTTGGTACCGTAAACTTCCCTGACACTCCGCTTTCAGAAGGTACTTTTACTTACACCGGCCCTGCTACAACATTATATATATATTGTAATGCAGCTATTAATCTATACTACATTACAGCCACCAACGTAGTAGTAAGTTCTGTAAGCAATACCAATATCCACAAAACAGTGGTTAGCGAAAAATTATTCGATATTCTGGGTCGTGAAGTCAGCGTTAAGTCTAAAGGTTTGATAATCAAAAGACAAACATACGACGATGGTACAACTTCCACATTCAAAACATTCATCAGAACGGAGAAATAAGCTTATTGATAAGTTGAAACAAAAGAAATAAACTGGTCGGGCGATGCAATTTCCGGCACTGCCTGAACAGTTTATCATTCTGATTTTAATTATCCGTTTTTCAGAGGCAATATATTTATTGAAGTTGAATCAGATAAAAACTCAATTCTTTTTAATATCTCTTATACTCATCAAAATCAGAATGATCCGTAATTTCAGAAAAGAAAATATTCTCATTATCTTCTTTATCTCCTTAGCTTTTCATTCCCGGGCTCAAGTACCGGCAATTACCGAAGCAGCCGGATGGCTCGAAAGCGTTTACATCGAATGGCTGCCTGTGACAGAAGCGCAGAGCTATAACGTGTATTATACCGGTAATGGCGTGACTGATAATAAAATTGACACGCAACTTATCCGAAGTTACGGCAGCTACTTCCGCGCAGACATCCCCGGTCTGAAAGCCGGAAATTATACCCTGAAAGTTGTTCCGGTTATAGCAGGTGTGGAAGGTGCAGCCTCTGTAAGCCAGCAAATAACGGTGCTTCCCCACGACCGAAACGGTTTTGCATTTCACAACGGACGCGTGCCAGGCGCTTACAAAGCCGACGGCACACCCAGGGACAATGCTGTGATCCTCTACATTACCGAAAACAACAAAAATACAGTTTCGATGACGGTAACCGGAGCCAATGCCAATCCCTGTGTCGGTTTGCAGGCAATTCTGGATGGTTTCAAAAAAGGGAAAGATACCCGACCGTTAATCGTGCGTCTGATAGGACAAATCACCGATTTCAGTTATATGCTGAATGGCGATGTGGTTATTGAGAATGATAACAATGCATCAAGCTATATTACCATTGAGGGAGTGGGCGACGATGCGGTGGCCGATGGCTGGGGACTTCGAATCAAGAATGCAACCAATATCGAAGTACGCAATATCGGATTTATGAACTGCAACAGCGGCGAAGGAGACAACGTAGGTCTGCAGCAGAACAACGACTACATCTGGGTGCACAACTGCGACATGTTTTATGGTAACGCAGGCTCCGATGCCGATCAGATAAAAGGCGATGGCGCTCTCGATTGCAAAGGCTCAACATATGTTACATTCTCTTACAACCATTTTTGGGATTCGGGCAAATCAAACCTGCTGGGATTGAGCGAAGACACTACTGTTGGCCTGTACATCAGCTATCATCATAACTGGTACGATCATTCCGATTCGCGCCACCCGCGGGTAAGGTTTTATTCTGCTCACGTTTACAATAATTATTACGACGGTATTGCCAAATATGGCGTGGGTGCCACGATGGGTTCATCGGTATTTGTCGAAAATAATTTCTTCCGCAACTGCAAGTACCCGATGCTAACTTCCATGCAGGGCACTGATATTTATTATGGCGGTGGCGGTACATTTTCCGGTGAAGACGGCGGAACTATCAAGGCCTTTAATAATATTATCAGTGGGCAAACACGTTATGTACCTTACGATCCAACCAACTTTCCGGTGGAATTTGATGCCATCGAAGCATCAACCAGAGATCAGGTAATAAGCAATACTATAAAATCGAAAAAGGGTGCAAATGTTTACAATAATTTTGATACCGATGCTTCGCTTTATGTCAAAATCTTCATTCCCGATGAACCAGAAGCTGCCCGAAACAAGGTCATGCTCTATGCCGGACGTGTTACCGGCGGTGATCTGAAATGGACATTCAACAATACGGTGGACGACGCTTCGTATGCAGTTAATACAGGATTGAAAGCTGCGCTTACGGGATATAAAACTAAACTGGTTTCTGTTCAGGGTGAAAATTCATCCTCCGTAAGCACTCATACGCTCGGTTCGTCCGGTAATACCGATCAGACCGTAACAGCAGGAACTGCTATCAGTGAAATTGTGCTGACCTGGGGAGGCGAAGCTACCGATGTTACAGTTACCGGATTACCTGCTTCGGGAATTTCTTATGTGAAAAATCCGGCTGCAAAAACGGTTACCATCACGGGTATTCCCACAGCTACAGTAATTTATACGGTCAGCACAACAGGCACTACAGGTGTTCCGGTCAGTGTTTCCGGAATGATTGAAGTCATTACATCCGGCGGTGGTTCGTCATTTGTCCACAATTTTACCACCGATGGCAAAAACAGTACTTTCTACTCCATTTCAGGCAATCTCTCTACAACCAAAGGGACGGTTATGTATGAGAATCTGACGCTCACGCAATGCCTGAAGATTGAAAGCACCACCAATATCTCATTCACAGCATCACAGGAAGGTGTTTTGACTCTTGTTTTTATCGAAGCCGGTAAAAATATCAAAATTGATGGCGTATCCTGCACTTCTGATGCATCGGGAATAGTTACTTTAAATTTGCCGGCGGGTACTCACACCATCACCAAAGCTGATGTGATGAATTTATTCTACATGAAATTTGAATATAAAAATTCAACATCCGTTGAAAAAACCGAAATTCCGGACCTGGCTGTTTATCCGAATCCGGTGGTCGAAAAACTGCATATATCTTCCGGATCAGAGTTGAAGAATGTGGAAATTTTCACCCTGGCCGGTCAGTTAATAAAACAGATAAACGGAAAAATCTCAGTTATTGATTTTAGTACATTATCGGCTGGAAATTATCTGATAAAGATCTATACCCGTGAAGGTGTCATTTCACGGTTAATTATAAAAAATTGATGGCATTTTTGCATGTTTTAAATAAAAGTTCATAATAACAGGTAAATCTGAAAAATATGAAAAACACAAAAAACATATCCAGAAGAGAATTTTTAACCATGTCAGGAGCTTTGGCGGGTTCGGTTCTCATTGACCCGGTGTCGCCGCTTTATGCAGCCGAAAAGGTTAACGTTGGTCAGAATCTGAAAAAATCCAGAATAGCTTTAGTCGGAACCGGACACCGCGGAACCGGCATGTGGGGCAACAGCGTAGTGAAAGAATATTCCGGTCAGGTTGAATTCGTGGGTCTGTGCGACCATAATCCCGGCAGACTCGAAGTCGGCAGACAACTGATTGGCACGACCTGTCCGACGTACACCGATTTTGAAAAGATGATGATTGAAACCAGACCTGATTTTCTGATAGTCACCACGGATGACAACACGCATGATTATTTCATTATCCGTGGAATGGAACTGGGTGCTGACATTATTTGCGAAAAGCCAATGGCTATCGATGAAAAGAAAATTCAATCCATAATTGATGCCGAAAAACGAACCGGAAAAACCTGCCGGGTTACTTTCAATTACCGTTATTCGCCTCACAGGGCAAAAATGTGGGAAATTCTCCGTTCGGGCGAAATCGGCGATTTAACTTCCATTGATTTTCACTGGTATCTGGATACTTCGCATGGTGCCGATTATTTTAGAAGATGGCACCGGCTGGTTGAAAAAGGGGGCTCACTGTGGGTACACAAGGCGAGTCACCACTTCGATTTGCTTAACTGGTGGATCGACAGCGATCCCGAAAGCGTTTATGCCCTGGGTGATCTGGAATTTTATGGAAAAAACGGACCATTCAGAGCTGAAAATTGCCGGAATTGTGCTCATACAAGCGATTGCAAATTCTTTTTTGATATTCTGAAAAACGACCGGCTCCGGAGATTATACCCGGATAATGAAAAGTACGATGGGTATTTCCGCGACGGATGCGTTTTCCGAAACGATGTGAATATTTATGATAAGATGGCTGCAACCATTAAATACATGAACGGAGTACAGGTGTCTTACTCGCTGACAGCTTATTCGCCTTATGAAGGTTATCGGATTGCATTCAACGGAACCAAAGGACGTATGGAAGCATGGATTCAGGAATCAAATCCAACGTCCGACGTTAATTACGATGAGATAGTGGTTTACGCGAATTTTTCAAAAAGAAAATACATACAGATACCTCAGGGAGAGGGTCATGGCGGTGGCGACAAACTGCTGAAAGATCATATTTTCATACCCGATACCGCCGATCCTCTCAGGCAGGCAGCAGGAATCAGGGATGGCTCGCTGGCCTGCCTGGTAGGGATTGCCGCCCGTAAAAGCATTGCTTCAGGCAAACCGGTGATGATCAAAGACCTGACAACCATACAGCCCGAAATTCAGAAATTGTATAAAAAAGCATAATCAAAATATCAAATGATTCATTCAAAGGTTTTTTTGTTTTTAGTTCTTGCTGTTTCGGTTTTTACGTTAAATGCTCAGGATATGGTTTCCAAAACCTGGGTATCTGATTTGGAAAACGGGAAATACAAGAACCCGGTTCTGAATGCCGATTACTCCGATCCGGATGTGTGCAGGGTGGGCGATGACTACTATATGACTGCTTCGAGTTTCAATTGTGTGCCCGGATTGCCTCTCCTTCATTCCACCGATCTGGTCAACTGGCAGCTTATCGGGCACGCATTAGAACGGCTTGAACCACAGGATATTTTCTCGTCCGTTCAGCACGGTAACGGAGTCTGGGCTCCTTCCATCCGTTTTCACAACGATGAATTTTTTATCTACTGGGGCGACCCTGATCAGGGAATTTTCCGTGTGAAAACCAAAAATCCTGCCGGAAAATGGTCAAAACCTGAACTGGTTAAACCCGGTAAAGGACTTATTGATCCCTGTCCGCTCTGGGATGACGACGGACGGGTATATCTGGTTCACGCGTATGCCGGTAGCCGTGCAGGTATTAAGAGTATTCTGGCCATAGCCGAATTGAATGCGGATGGAAGCAAAGCGATTTCATCCAGCCGAACTATTTACGATGGTCATGCACTTGACCCGACTATCGAAGGGGCAAAATTTCATAAACGTAATGGCGAATATTACGTTTTTGCACCAGCCGGAGGTGTTGCCACCGGGTGGCAGGTGGTATTGAAATCCAAAAACGTGTACGGTCCATACGAACGAAAAGTAGTTATGGCACAGGGGAAATCAATAATTAACGGCCCGCACCAGGGTGCCTGGGTGGATACGCAGAGTGGTGAAAACTGGTTTTTCCATTTTCAGGACCGGGGTGCATTCGGACGCGTTGTCCATCTGCAGCCGATGGTGTGGAAAGACAACGGATTTCCGGTTATCGGTCTCGATAAAGACGGCGACGGATGCGGTGAACCGGTACCTGAATACAAAAAACCCGGAATCACAGGCAGTTTTGCTGTTCAAACACCTGCCGAAAGCGATGAATTTAATTCCGGTGAGTATGGCTATCAATGGCAGTGGCATGCCAATCCGATGGATTGGTGGAGCTTCTCAGACGCTCAGAAGGGTGTTCTGACATTGTTTTCAGTTTCATTACCGGATAATTATAAAAATCTGTGGGATGTTCCGAATTTATTCCTTCAGAAATTTCCTTCGGATCAGTTTACAGCTACAGTGAAACTTAATTTTATCCCCGACGAAAGATTTGACGGCGAAAGGGCAGGACTTGTCATCATGGGAATGGATTATGCACTGGTTTCGGTTGAAAAAACAAAAAATGGTCTTGCTGTTTCCCAGAGAGAGTGCATCGGTGCCGAAAAAGGAAAACCGGAAGCCGAAAATGAAGTCGTAAGTATCGGAAAGTCAGCAGTTTTCTTCAGAGTAGATGTTGATCGGAAAGCAATTTGCTCGTTCTCATACAGCCTGGACGGAAAGAAATTTATAAAAACCGGCAAACCGTTCAAAGCCCGCGAAGGTAAATGGATTGGTGCAAAAATGGGTGTTTTCTGTAGCCGTCTGGTTAAAAATAACGATGGTGGAAGAATCGAAATGGATTGGTTCCGGGTTGAAAAAATGTGAAATGATGTTTTACTGAAAAATGAAACATACTAAACTGTACATACTGGTCATTCTGATTATTGCCTGTAATTCAGGTGGTTTCACTTCTGTATCACAAACAGTACTGATAAACGGCATTCCGCGTGATACGAGCTACACGGTGTACAGCTCTTTTATCAAGGAAAAGAAGAATTTCCCGTTTATCCGTTTGGTTGATAACAGGACGGATGACTTGTCTGTTTTCTCTGACATTCCATACAAAACAATTTCTCAGAGCAGGAGACTGACTTTGAATATTTTCAGACCGAAAACCACCGAAAAACTTCCTGCAGTACTGATGATTCACGGTGGCGGCTGGAATTCGGGCTCACCCGAACTGCAAAAAGCGCTGGCTGTCAGTCTTGCCCGAAAGGGCTTTGTATCCATCACTACTGAGTATCGTCTCATTCCCGAAGCTGTGTATCCGGCCGGAGTGGAAGATTTGGAAGATGCTGTGAAATGGATTTTCGATTATGCCCGGGAATATGGCATTGATAACACAAAAATAGCTCTCTCGGGTTGTTCTGCTGGCGGACAGTTAGCCGCTTTAATCGGAACTAAAAATAAATCCGGATTAATCAAAGCCGTTGTCAATATCGATGGAATTTCCACATTTCAGGATTCGGCAACGATGGAAAGAGCCCGAAAAGCCCGCGAAACCGGCGGAAAAATGCCCGTGGACGCGCAGTGGCTTGGCGGAACCTATGAGGAACGCACCGAAAACTGGAAGGATGCGTCAGCTCTTTGTTTTGTGAACGTAAAATCAGCTCCCGTGTGCTTTATCAACAGTTCCATACCCCGCTTCCACAATGGCAGGGATGAGCATGTAAGGAAACTGGACAGCCTGAAAATATATTACGAAGTTCATACTTTTGAAAATACACCCCATACATTCTGGCATTTTCATCCTTGGCATATTTCAACAGTAAACTATGCAGCCATTTTTTTGGATAAAATTTTTGAAAAACCGATTGATTCGTTTGACCGGAAAGGATATGATATCGTAGTGGCTCAGGACGGAACAGGTGATTTTTCGTCGGTTCAGCAAGCCATTAATTCAGTACCCGATTTCAGGAAAAAGCAGACCCGCATTTTTATCCGGAACGGATTTTACCGTGAAAAAATTATTATTCCGGAAACAAAGGACAGCTTGATTCTTATCGGCGAAGATGCATTCAAAACCATAATTTCATACAACAATTTTGCCTCTAAACCATCCGGATATGGCGATCAGCTGGGAACTTCCGGCTCGGCAAGCGTGTATATCTGCCCGTCAAATTTTACAGCCGAAAACATAACGTTCGAAAATGCTGCAGGACCCGTAGGGCAGGCTGTGGCAGTGATTGTTAGAAGTGATAAGGCGCAGTTTTACAATTGCCGGTTCATCGGATTTCAGGATACGCTCTACACCCACAAACCCGGCAGCAGGCAATATTACAAAAACTGCTACATCGAAGGTACGGTCGATTTCATTTTTGGCTCTTCGGTAGCTTATTTTGACGGATGTGAAATTTTTAGCAAAAATGCAGGCTACATAACTGCTGCTTCCACACCACAAAACAGTCATTTCGGGTATGTGTTTTACCGGTGCAGGATAACGGGCGATACTCCGCATTCATTCTATCTGGGTAGACCCTGGAGACCTTATGCCAGTGTTGTATTTGCAGAATGTGAAATGAGTGATGTGATAATACCCGAAGGCTGGAACAACTGGGGAAAAGCTTCGAACGAAAAAACAGCCCGTTTTTCAGAATATAAAAATCCGGGGACAGGCGGTAATCTGCAAAACAAAAGAACCTCCTGGACTAAAGCGCTGACAAACAGACAAATGAAGAAATACTCCCCGGAAAATGTGCTGGGAAATGATTTTATGTTTAATATGCAGGGAAATAAGTAATTATAAAATAGAATACAATGAAATTCAGTAGATTTATCTTTGTTTTTTTTCTTTCTCAATTATTAGTGAATGGTGTTTCGCAAACCATTACCATCAGAAATAACTCTGGTTACCAGCTGACCGATTACGTGGTGGAAATACCTGTTAATGAACTGCCTCTGACACCCGGATGCCATTCTGTCGTTTCAAAACAAATTTCTGTGGCTCCTATGGAAGTGGTCGCCGATTTGAAGGGAAATCAGAAAGCCATTTTTCCGGTTTCAAAATTGCAGCCGCACTCATCACTCGCGTTTTTACTTCTCAAAGGCGAAGCTGCTGAATATCCGAAACGGACTTATGCCGAACTGGCACACAAAATTGGCGGAAAATTCAACGGAAACAGCTACGAGGGAGGATTTTCGTGGGTAAAACCAAACTACATGACTGTTCCCGGTACTTTTCTCGACCATGCATACTACATCAAATACGAAGGACCGGGATGGGAAAGCGATAAAGTAGGCTACCGTTTTTACCTGGATCAGCGGAACGCTATCGATGCATTCGGCAAGAAAACACCCGGAATTGTTTTGCCAGCCGTGGGTGTGGATGGCTATGACAGTTATCACAACATGACCGACTGGGGAATGGACAATATGAAAGTGGGAAAATCGCTGGGGATTGGATCCATAGCTTATTGGGACGGGAAACAAGCCCTGCGCGTGGAGAACCGCGACAGCGCCACATGTTTTATTGCTGCCGATGGCAAAATACGCTCACAGGTTCATACCACTTATTACGGCTGGGATACAGGTGGAAAGAAAATTAACCTGAAATCACTGATTTCCATCGATGCCGGAAGCAGAGCTTCACACATGGAGTTGCTTGCTGATCAGAACATTGACAACCTGACAACCGGAATAATCAAAAATAAAGATACCGAACTGATACATTCGGACGGCATCGGGGGCGAATGGGCGTATATAGCCACTTTCGGCAAACAAAGTCTGAACAACGACAACATGGGACTGGCCGTTTTTTATAAAAAGAAACAACTCAAAACCCTTACTGAAGATGAACTGAATCATCTGGTAGTGCTCCAACCCGACAAAGGCTATGCAGAGTATTATTTTATGGTCACCTGGGAACTCGAATGGGATCCGGTGCCTGATAAAAACACATTCCTGAAATATACCGACGAAGTCTTGCGGAAACTTAACCATCCTCTGGTTGTGAAAATTCCCAAAAAATGATCAGACCATTTTAATAATTGATATTTTACTGTTTTTTTTTGACAATAAAGTGCTATCGCAATTCAACTATAAAATAAAATGTGTATCTTTGTGCACGTACACAGTTTGAAAAGACTCATAGAAATTA
The DNA here is from genome assembly GCA_964634605.1 of uncultured Paludibacter sp. Classification (GTDB taxonomy): domain Bacteria; phylum Bacteroidota; class Bacteroidia; order Bacteroidales; family Paludibacteraceae; genus UPXZ01. Next base: position 199,786 of record CAZWLJ010000001.1, on the reverse strand, counting down.
ATCAAATAAACAACATACAATGAAAAGTTTTATTCACGAAGATTTTTTATTACAAAACGATACTGCTAAGGAACTGTACCATAGTTATTCCGGTATGCAGCCGATAATCGACTATCATTGTCATTTGAATCCGGAATACATTGCCGGCGACCATCAGTTTGATAATCTGGGGCAAATCTGGCTCGAAGGTGACCATTACAAATGGCGTGCAATGCGAACAAACGGAATTGATGAAAAATTTTGTACCGGTAAAGAAACTTCCGACTGGGAAAAATATGAGAAATGGGTGGAAACTGTACCTTTCACCATGCGTAATCCGCTCTATCACTGGACTCACCTGGAGCTGAAACGGGCTTTCGGAGTTGATGAACTCCTGAATCCCGAATCAGGCAAAAGAATCTATGATATCTGTACAGAGCAACTGCGTACCAAAGAATTTTCGGCCCGGGGACTGATGAAAAAATTCGGAGTGAAGGTAGTTTGTACAACCGACGATCCGGTTGATACACTCGAACATCATATTTCTTTGAAAAATGAAGGTTTTGACATCAAAGTACTTCCTACCTGGCGACCGGACAAAGCAATGGCAGTGGATAATCCGGCTGAATATCGCAGGTATGTGGAAAAACTGAGCGATGTTTCCGGAATTTCCATATCGAACTTTGCTGATTTGATTCAGGCATTACGGGTAAGGCATGATTTCTTTGCAAGCGCAGGATGTAAGCTTTCCGATCACGGAATAGAAGAATTCTATGCCGAAAACTACACGCAAGCCGAAATCGACCGGATTTTCAATAAAGTTTACGGCGGTAAAGAACTGGAACACGATGAAATACTGAAATTCAAATCAGCCATGCTTTACGAAGGTGCCGTGATGGACTGGGAAAAAGGCTGGACGCAGCAATTCCATTACGGAGCAATACGCAACAATAATTCCCGCCTGTTCCGTAAACTCGGTGCCGACACCGGTTTCGACAGTATCGGTGATTTTACCGTTGCCAAAGCCATGAGCAAATTTTTTGACAGCCTGGATACATCGGACAAACTTGCCAAAACCATTATCTACAATCTGAATCCGCGCGATAACGATATGATTGCCACGATGATAGGCAATTTTCAGGATGGCTCTGTTGCCGGAAAAATCCAGTTTGGTTCCGGCTGGTGGTTTCTGGATCAGAAAACGGGCATGGAAAACCAACTGAATTCATTGTCAAACCTCGGGTTGCTAAGCCGTTTTGTCGGTATGCTGACCGACAGCCGTAGTTTCCTGTCGTATCCCCGGCACGAGTATTTCCGCCGTATTCTTTGTAACCTCATTGGCGAAGACGTGGAAAAAGGTTTGCTTCCGAAATCGGAAATAAAATTCCTGGGAGGGATGGTCGAAAATATCTCTTACAAAAACGCGAAGAATTTCTTTCAGTTCTGAAATAAAAAATAAAAATATACATAATTATGAAATTAGGAAAATTTAGTATCGGAGTGGGAGACAGGTTCTCTCATCAGGGAAAAGCTCAGTTACGGGCAATTATGAAAGCCAGCGAAAGCGGCCTGGAAATCAATCCGGTTTGGAATAAGTCAAATCGTGAACACACTTATGTACATTCAGAACCGGTAGATACCCGCCGCGAAGCTGATGAAGCCGTAAAAATGCTGAATTATTCCGGACCCTATTTTGTGGATGCCGATCATATTAATCTTAACACTGTAGAGCGTTTTGTTGCCGTGTCGGATTTCTTTACGCTCGATGTAGCTTCATTCATCGGAAAACCGAGCGAACAGGAGGATATTGATGCCTTTATTGCATCCTGCGGGAAATATATAGGTCAGCTTCAAATTCCGGGAATGGAAAAACCGCTTGAAATCACGAAAGAACTTCTGAAAAGTATTGCTGATAAATTTCTGGCCGCCACTCAGCAGGCTTCTGAAATTTATTCGTATTTAGTGAAAGCCAAAGGCGCCGGAAATTTTATCACCGAAGTTTCGATGGACGAAGTTGAAAAACCACAAACTCCTGTTGAAATGCTTTTCATTCTGAAAATGCTGGCCGACAAAGGTGTGCCTACTCAGACCATAGCTCCGAAATTTACCGGACGGTTCAATAAAGGAGTAGATTATGTGGGTGATTTAGAACAATTTGCCAAAGAATTTGAAGAAGATGTGCTGGTTATTGATTTCGCAGTGAAGGAGTTTGGTCTTCCCGAAGAACTGAAGTTGAGCGTACACTCCGGCAGCGATAAATTTTCCATTTATCCGATAATGGCCGAAGTGATTAACCGCCACAACAAAGGACTCCATTTGAAAACTGCCGGAACCACCTGGCTCGAAGAGGTCATCGGGCTGGCAAAAGCCGGAGGTGAAGGACTGGAGCTCGCAAAGAAAATCTACGCCATTTCACTGAACCGCAAAGACGCTCTCTGTGCGCCTTATGCCGATGTGATTGATATTGACGGAAGTAAATTGCCATCTGTTGAAGAAGTGAACAACTGGAGCAGTGAGAAATTTCAAAACACCCTGCGTCACATTCCCGGACATCCGGATTACAACCTCAATTTTCGCCAGCTGATTCATGTGGCTTATGCCGTAGCAGCTGAATTGGGTGCTGAATATACCGGTTTATTGGAAAAATACGAAGGCATTGTAGGAGATTGCGTGGAAGAAAATATCTACGAACGTCATCTCAAAAGATTGTTCAGCCTGTAAAAACAACACTTATCTATCTTTTTTAATGAGTTGAAACGGTGTTTTTGTAGAATATTTTCGTTTAATGAACAGACCATTGCGTTTTTATCCATAAATAAAAATGGGTGAATTTGTAACTTTGTAGTATGTTTTTTTGACATTAAAACCAATCCAATTATAAGTTGTAAATAATCAAATTGTAAATAAAAAAATATGTACGAACTATTTGATATCCGCGACCGCGTGATAGCTATTACCGGTGGCACCGGTGTACTGGGCGAGTCGATGGTGGAATACCTGGCTGCTCATGGTGCAAAAGTAGCAGTGATGGCACGAAACAGGGAAAAGGGCGATAAGTTAATCGAAAAAGTAAAAGCAAATGGCGGTGAAGCCATGTTTCTGGTTACCGATGTGAACGACGAAACCGTATTAAAACAAAATGCCCTGGAAATAATTGCTGCTTACGGCCGGATAGACGTGCTGATCAACGGTGCCGGTGGAAACATGCCCGGCGCAACCATCGGGCCGAACAACAATATCTTCGACCTGAAAATGGATGATTTTCGTAAGGTTGTTGATTTGAATCTGATGGGAACGGTACAACCTACACTGGCATTTGCCGAATACATGGTTAAAGCCGGAAAAGGAAATATCATCAACATTTCATCAGCTTCGGCACTGCGTCCGCTCACCCGCGTGGCCGGTTATGGTGCTGCCAAAGCTGCTGTGACCAACTTTACCAAATACATGGCAGGCGAAATGGCCATCAAATTTGGCGAAACATTCCGTGTGAATGCCATTTGTCCCGGATTTTTTATTACCGAGCAGAACCGGACGCTGCTTACAAATCCGGATGGAAGTTACTCTGACAGAGGAAATAAAATCATTGCGCATACACCATTCCGTCGTTTTGGCAATCCGGATGATTTGCTCGGAACACTGCATTACCTGGTAAGCGATGCTTCACGCTTTGTAACCGGAACAGTGGCAATCGTTGACGGCGGATTCGATGCATTCAGTATTTAGTTGAATAGTAAAATAGTTGATTGGTGTTTATCTGCATAGTTAGAAAATGTTATCTTTCGGGTACATTGTCTACTATACGTGTAAAACTAATTAGTGAAATTCGTAATAATTCGTTTAATCTGTAAAAATGGAACTTAGAAAAAACTCAAAATACGCATTGATAACTCCTACAAGCATGGGAGTGCGTATCACGCCTGTCAACGCACAGCCGGTTCATAGCAGCCATCTGTTTGAAATGCAGGCAACAAGCGCCGAAACCAACGTGGCAAGTATTTCATCTTATCTGGGGCTTCCGGTGAAAGTGCTCACCACCTTTGTCAAAGACAGTCCGGTATCAGCCTTTATCAAATCCGATTTGCGTCGGCGAAATATGGAATATGAAGGACCTGAAGTGCCGCAGGGCGGTCCGTGGGGATATCGTCATCAGTTTAATATTGCCGACAGCGGTTACGGACTACGCGGACCCCGCGTGCAAAACGACCGTGCCGGTGAAGTGGGGCGTACTTTGAACGTCAAAGATTTTGATTTGAAACGGATTTTCGAGCAGGAAGGAGTTCAGATTGTCCATTTATCTGGTTTGATAGCAGCACTTTCGCCCGAAACCAGTCATTTCTGCCTTGAAATAGCCCGTTATGCGAAGAAAAACGGAACGTTGATTTCATTTGACCTGAATTACAGAGCTACTTTCTGGAAGGGTCGTGAAGATGAATTACACAAAGCGTTTGATGAAATTGCTTCTTTGTCGGATATTCTGATCGGCAATGAGGAAGATTTTCAGCTTTGCCTTGGTGTTGAAGGGCCCAAAGCCGGTGGTGAAAACATTGAAGACACGATGGATGCTTTCAAGGGCATGATTTTGAATGCGAAAAAAGCCTATCCGAATGTAACAGTTTTTGCAAATACACTACGCGAAGTTCTCAGTGTGAATGAACATCTTTGGGGTGCGATTGTTTATGAAAATGACACCTTCCACGTCGAAAATATGCGAAAAATCGTGGTATTAGACCGTATCGGCGGTGGTGACGGATTTGTCGGAGGATTACTTTACAGTATTCTGAAGGGCTGGGAACCATCTAAATGGGTTCAGTTTGCCTGGGCAAGCGGCGCGCTGGCTACTACATTCCTCACAGACTATGCTCAGCCTGCCGACGAAGACATGATCTGGAGTATATGGAAGGGAAATGCAAGGGTGAAAAGGTAAGGATATTGCCATGCCACCAAGCCTCCTGATAGAGGGATCATGGTGGAAATGTCAAATATTTTTGAATAGAAATTGTATTAGAAAATTTTTAAAGTAGAAATTTAATAAACGCTCTTAATTCTCCCTTTTGGGGGCGAGGGGGCTTATATGTATGAAAAAACTTGCAGATATTGGATTAATCGGACTCGCTGTAATGGGCGAGAATCTGGTGCTGAACATGGAAAGTAAAGGCTACACGGTAGCAGTTTTCAATCGTTCGGTTGATAAAGTTGAAAAATTTATTACCGGACGCGGTGCGGACAAAAATTTTATCGGAGCACATTCGCTCGAAGAACTTGTAGCTTCAATCGAACGCCCGCGTAAAGTGATGATGCTGGTCAAAGCCGGGAAACCGGTGGATGATTTTATCGAACAACTGATTCCGCTTCTGGAACCGGGCGATATCATCATTGACGGTGGTAACAGTCATTTCCCTGATACGGTTCGCCGTACCAAATACGTGGAAAGCAAAGGTTTGCTGTATGTTGGTACAGGAGTTTCGGGTGGTGAAGAAGGCGCTCTGAGGGGTCCTTCGATGATGCCCGGAGGCTCGCCTGAAGCCTGGCCATTTGTGAAAGATATTTTTCAGGCTGTTGCGGCCAAAGTGGAAGATGGTACTCCCTGCTGCGACTGGGTAGGCGAAGATGGTGCCGGACATTTTGTGAAAATGGTTCATAACGGTATTGAATATGGTGATATGCAGATAATTAATGAAGCATACCATATTATGAAAGAACTGCTCGGGATGGATGCATTTGAGCAGCACGAAATCTTCAAAAAATGGAATACCGGAAAACTCGACAGCTACCTGATTGAAATTACACGTGATATTCTGGCTTTCAAAGATGAAGACGGGAATCCGCTGGTAGAAAAAATTCTGGATACAGCCGGACAAAAAGGTACCGGAAAATGGACAGCCGTTGCAGCGCTGGATTTAGGAATTCCACTGACGCTTATTGGCGAATCGGTATTCTCACGATGCCTGTCGGCACAAAAAGACTTGCGTGTGGAAGCTTCTAAAGCGATATCCGGACCTGAACCCGCTTTCAAAGGTGATAAGCAACAGTTTATAAGCGACCTTGAAAATGCCATTTACGCATCAAAAATAGTTTCGTATGCCCAGGGCTACGATCTGATGATGGAAGCTGCCAGAGAATACAAATGGAATCTGAACTATGGCGGTATTGCTTTGATGTGGCGCGGTGGATGTATTATCCGTTCGGTGTTTTTAGGTGATATCAAAAAAGCATTTGATACCAATCCGGATCTTCACAACCTGCTGCTCGACCCGTTCTTCAAAGAACAGGTGGAAGCTGCACAGCAAGGCTGGAGAAGAGTGTGTGCCACAGCTCTTGAAAATGGAATTCCTGTGCCTGCCATGACGTCGGCGCTGGCCTATTTCGACGGATTCCGCAGCGAAAGACTCCCTGCCAACCTGCTTCAGGCTCAGCGTGACTACTTTGGAGCTCACACATACGAAAGACTTGATCATCCACGCGGCGAATTTTTCCACACTAACTGGACTGGACGCGGTGGGGACACAGCTTCAACAACCTATGTAGTGTAACAATTTTATTATCCCGGAGGGATAAGCCAGCTAAAAAAAAGTGTTCATAAATAATTATAACATCTGAAATTTAAAAATACGGACGAACATCCGTATTTTTAAATTTTACTTCCGGACGAAAAAGAATATATATGATTTACTATTCAAAAGGTTCTGCTGAAACCGCATTATCGGCCAATGACTTAAAGAATGGTCTGTATGAAGCACTGGAAAAAATGGGTAAAAAACAAAAAATTCTGGCTATCCCGCCCGATTTTACCCGGTTTCCGAGCAGGGCAGGGGAGTTGACTGAATTTGCCTGGGAGTATTACGGTGAGAAACTGACTGATGTACTTCCGGCATTGGGTACTCATACACCCATGACCGACGACCAGATTTCCAAAATGTTCGGAAAAACCCCCCGGAGCATTTTTCGCGATCACGACTGGCGAAACGATGTGGTGACCCTCGGATATGTTCCGGCCGGATACGTGAAAGAAGTATCCGAAGGTGCCGTGGATTTTTCCTGGCCTGTTCAGGTTAATCGATTGCTTCAGGAAGGCGGATTCGATCTGATTCTTTCCATCGGCCAGGTAGTACCCCACGAAGTTGTGGGTATGGCCAATTACAACAAGAATATTTTTGTAGGTACAGGTGGTTCGGAAGGTATCAACAAGAGCCATTTTATCGGAGCTGCTTATGGAATGGAAAAAATGATGGGACGTGCCAATACGCCCGTGCGCAAGGTATTCAACTACGCCACCGAGCATTTTGCGGCTCATCTGCCAATCGTATATGTCCAGACAGTCGTGGGGCTGAATAAGTCAAACGGACAACTGCAAACTTATGGTTTGTTCATTGGTGATGATTTCGAAGTGTTCGACCGGGCAGCTGCATTATCGCTTCAGGTGAATTTTGAATTGGTTGAAAAACCCCTGAAAAAAGTACTCGTGTGGCTCGATCCGGCTGAATTCAAAAGCACCTGGCTGGGCAATAAATCCGTTTACCGCACCCGTATGGCTATTGCCGATGGTGGCGAACTGATAGTGCTGGCTCCCGCACTCAAAGAGTTTGGCGAAGACAGGGAAATTGACCGGCTGATACGCAAATACGGCTATTTTGGTACACCGGCTACTTTGAAAGCAACGAATGAAAACAAAGAATTACAGGATAACCTGGGTGCTGCCGCTCATCTTATTCACGGATCATCCGAAGGCCGGTTTTCAATTACTTATTGTCCCGGAAAAAATCCGGATAATGTAAGCCGGAAAGAGATAGAAAGTGTCGGATTTAAGTGGGGTGACATAGATGAAATAATGCTGAAATATAATTTCGATTCCCTGAAAGAAGGATTTAATATTCTTCCTGATGGCGAAGAAATATTTTACATTTCCAATCCTGCCCTGGGACTTTGGGCGCATAAAGACCGTTTTGAAAAATAACCGAAAAAACAGAAACCGGCGAATGTACCGGTTTGTTTTTTTTTTATTCGCATTTCTGTGAGGTATCAGCAACAATCCTCCATGCAACACTTCTCACCTTTTGTTTCAAATTCAATGGTGATATGTTCCACTCCTTTTTTCATTAAAACATTGCGTATCTGATTTTTAAGTTCGGCAAGTTGTTCCATATTCAGAGCGTTTTTCAGAACGACGTGGATAGTCAGTACATTGTAATTACCGTCAACTGTCCAGAGATGCAGATCGTGGATACTGTCAATGCCTTCTATGTCAAGAATATAAGCTTCCACTTCATCGGTTTTGATTTCATGAGGAGTACCCTGCAGAATGATACGGAATAATTCCCTGATGTTTTTGAAAACATTAAAAAGAATGAATGCTGATATCATAACCGAGAGAATCGGGTCTATGATATGCAAACCGGTGAAATTCATGATGATAGAACCGATAAGTACAGCTGTCCAGCCCAGCACATCCTCCAGCAGATGGAGCGAAACCACTTTTTCGTTTAGTGTATTCCCTTTGCGGAGTCTAAGGACTGCAATTCCATTCACTATAATTCCCAGAATTGCCAGCAGAAACATCCCGCGGGCATCTGCAGGCTGCGGATTGAAAAGCCTGGGTATCGTTTTGCTTAAAATAAGTACGCTTCCGGCTAACAGAACAATGGAATTAATCAGAGCTCCGACCAGCGAGAATCGTTTGTAGCCGTAGGTATAATTTTTATCCCTTTGTTTGTCCGAAAATTTCTGGAAATACCAAGCCATCCCGAGCGACAGACTATCGCCCAGATCGTGTATAGCATCCGAAAGAATTGCCACGGAATTGGTCAGAAAACCACCTGCTATCTCAATAACCGAAAAACTCAGGTTCAGAAAAAACGCAATTTTAATGTTTTTTACTTCACCATGATGAGAATGCTGATGGGTATGACTGTGTGAATGATTATGTTCGTTTTGTTTTTCCAATTTTTAATCAGTGAAATTTCAAAAATCCGGAATAAATCCGGGAATATTTTCCAAAATTACAAAAAAAATCAAATGTTCAGCCTTATTCTGTATGATTTTTGTAAAGGTATCATTCGGCATTATGACGAAAATTATCTATTTTTGTATAACATTCATTTTTAACCTGAAAGAGTATGAAATCTAAAAAATCAATAATCTGGATAGTTCTGCTCTCAGTTGTTATACTTTTTCTGATATCGCTATTGGCGCTTCCATTTTTTTTCAAAGAAAAAATAATGGAAATTGCCAGAAACGAGCTGAATAAAAGATTGACGGCTGAAGTTAATTTCAGAGATCTGAAAGTCAGTTTTATCCGCAGCTTTCCCGATGCTTCGCTCAGTCTTAAGGATTTATATGTAGCCGGAAAAGACGATTTCGGGGGAGATACGCTGCTGATGAGCAAGGATGTGAATATGGTGGTCAATCTGAAAAGTTTGTTCGGCGATACCGGATATGAAGTGAAAAAAGTAGAAATTAACGATTCGAAAATACATGCTCATATTTTGAAAGACGGCAGAGCAAACTGGGAAATTTTTCCGGAAGACACAACCGAAGTGGACACCGCCGGTTCGGGTTTCAAATTCAAATTGCACGATTTTCGCGTTAACCGTGCCGATGTTGTTTACCTGAGCGATTCGGGAAGCGTAGCTGCTGACATCAAAAATCTCAATCTGAAGCTGAAAGGCGACCTTACCGCCGACAGTACACTCCTGACCACTAACCTGACAATCGATACCCTCAATTTCTGGAACGGAGGTGTGCAATATGCCAGCAATTTCATTGTAGAAGTCAATGCCGATATCAATGCAAAGCTCAGCCAGGACAAGTATGTGCTGGCTAATAACGAGATGAAAATCAATGCAGTACCTCTTTCCCTGAACGGCTGGATAGAATTGCCCGACGAAGGAATGAACATGGACCTGACACTGAATACCGGGCGGGTTGATTTCAAATCGCTGCTTTCGCTCATTCCGGCGATTTATAACAATATGTTCGACCAGATAAAAGCCGACGGAAAGGTTACTTTAAGCGGTTTCGCCAAAGGAAAATACGAGGGTGAAAATTATCCGGCTTTCGACCTGAATCTGACTGTGGAAAACGGGAAATTTAAGTATCCAGATTTACCAAAATCGGTAGATAATATTCAGATAGAAAGCCATATAACCAATCCGGGAGGCTCACTGGACCTGACCGTTGTTGATGTTTCGAAGCTGAACTTCAATATGGGCGGTAATCCGTTCACCTCACAGCTTCATATTATCAATCCCGTTTCCGACCCGGATTTCAAAGTGAAAGCGCTGGGAAAACTCAATCTGGGAATCATAAAGGAGGTATATCCGCTCCCGAAAGAAACGGAACTCAGCGGACTGCTCGATATGGATGTGAATACTGCCGGAAAAATGTCGTACGTGGAGCAAAACAGGTATGAAAGCTTCAGATTCAGTGGAACCATGAATCTGAAAAACGTGGTGCTGAAAATGAACGAACTGCCACAGGATGTAGCTGTAAACAATGCCAACCTGATATTCGACGACCGTTTTCTGAACCTGACAGGCATAAATCTGAAAATCGGGAGAAATGATCTGAGTGCCGAAGGTAAAGTGGAAAATTACATGGCATATGTACTCAGGGACAAAACGCTGAAGGGTAATTTCAATGTGAATTCCGGCTACCTGAATATCACCGATTTTATGGCAACGGATGACACTAAAAATGATACAACCTCACTGCAGGCAATAAAAATACCCGGGAACCTGAATCTGATGCTCAACGGAAATTTCAGGGAACTTGTTTACAATAAAATGAATTTTAAAAATGCAGATGCCGCTCTGATAATTGCTGACGGGGAAATCAATATCCGGAAAATGAATGTCAGTGCATTTGGCGGAAATATGTCACTGGCAGGCAAATACAGTTCCATTAATCCCGAACAGCCTGCTCTGAATTTCGACATCGATCTGAATCAAATCTCATTTGACGGAATATTCTCACAAATACCGTCGATGCAGAAATTTATACCTGTTTTTGAAAAACTTGAAGGCAAATTCAACACAAAGCTTTCGCTCAATACATTGCTGCAGGGCAATATGATGCCGGTTCTTACATCTGTATTGAGTCAAGGAAATTTCAATGCCAGCTCGGTTACACTCAAAGACGACGTGACTGCTTTGAATGAACTTATTAACTCGCTTAAAATAGATAAAATTAAAGGGGTAAATTTGAAAGATATAGCTCTGGCATTCGATATAAAAGACGGGCGTCTGGAAACAAAACCTTTCAATCTGAAATACAAGGATTATAACCTGAATCTGGGAGGAAGTACCGGACTGGATCAGACAATAGCCTATGCCGGAAATGTAAAATTGCCAGACAAGCTAAATCTCGGGAGGTTTCAGACCGTAGGTTTCAAAATTGGAGGTACTTTTAAGAAACCAAAAATTGAACTCGATCTGAAAAACACACTCAACACACTCGTTGAAGAGAAAAAGGATATAGCGTTGCAGAAAGTGGACTCTGTGAAAAAGCAGGTGCTTGACAAAGGCCGTGCAGAACGCGAGAAAGCATTGCTGGAAGCACAGAAAAGAGCTGATGCGCTCATTCATCAAGCCAGATTGCAGGGTGACAGACTGATTAATGAAGCAAAGGTACGGGGTGACAGCCTTGTAGCCAAAGCATCCAATCCGGTAGCCAGGGAACTGGCTAAAAAAGGTGCAGCCGAACTTGTGAAACAAGCTCAGAAACAGGCGGATAACCTCAACAATAAAGCCAAATCCGAAGCAGATAAAATGATAAGGGAAGTAACCGAAAAAACAGAATTTTAGATTAAAAATTATCAGGGATATTGATGAAAATGACAGAACGACTTAAAATGACACTACTTCTTGTACTGATTTTATTCAGTGCTGTATCTGTAGCCCAGACACCGGCAGATGCAAACGCCTGTTTCGAATCAGGTAATTATCAGCTTGCATTGGAAGCTTATCAGAGTTTACTGAAGAAAAAACCAAAAGAGGCATTATATAATTACCGCTACGCATATAGCGCATACATGCTTCACGACAAAGCAACAGCCATCGATTTTTTCAAAAAATCGGCAGATAAGTATCCTCAGGGATATTATTACCTGGGCGAAATGTACTTCGACGATTATGCTTTTGCCGAAGCTGCAGCAGCTTATTCGGCCTATCTGCTGAAGCCTGTACCGGATGATAAGCTGGCGCCCAAAGTAGCGAAAAAACAGAAACAAGCCGAACTCGGTGCCCGTTTTCTGAACAGGGTGGAGGATGTGAAAATCATTGACAGCATGGTGGTGGATAAAAATGAATTTCTGAAGAAAATTCAGATTCCTGCAGAGTCGGGCAAACTTGCCCAGCAACAGTTGCTTACCGAAAAGGGTGCTGTAGATATTATACGTTACATCACGCAGCGCGGTGACCGTACCTGTTTTTCAGAACTGGCAAACGGACAAACCGACCTTTTTACAGCATACAAATTGCTCGATGAATGGGCTGAAAAAACATCGCTCGACGATCTGAACACCGGTGCAAATGAGAATTATCCTTTTCTGATGCTCGATGGTGTTACACTTTATTTCGCATCTGACGGCGACGACTCCATGGGCGGGTACGACATCTTTATTACCAGGCTGAATACTTCCGACAATTCATACCTCAAACCCGAAAATATAGGAATGCCCTTCAACTCTCCATACAACGACTACATGATGATTGTGGATGAATTACACAAAGTGGGTTGGTTTGCATCCGACCGTTTTTTACCCGAAGGTAAAGTAGCCATATATCAGTTTATTCCCAATACCGAGAAAAAAATTGTAAAATCGGAAAATCAGCAAACACTTGCCGCTACTGCTCAGATCAGGCACATCGAAAAAATGGAGGGTGATTTTAAGATAATGCCTCAGAACGTTGATAATCAGGAAGATACAAAATCCGAAAAGATTTTTATCAACGATACTACCTTCTATTCCGATGCTTCCGGGTTCAGAAGCAATATTGCCCGGAATAACTACTTTCAGTTACAAAAGCTGATCAAAGAAATGGATGCATCCGGTAAAGAACTTGCTACGCTCAGAAAGGATGTTTCTGAAAATCCCGGCGATAATCAACTGACCGAAATCAGTAAAAAGATACAGGCACTGGAATACCGTATCAGAGCAATAAAGCCCGAAATTGAGAAACTAAGCATGAATATGAGGAACGAAGAAATAAAATCTATCCGCTGAGGTTTGGATTGTGAAAAAATAGTATTAACTTTAAGCCCAAATAAACTCAGAAAATGGACATTATCATCGTTATCGCACTTATCGTGCTGGCAATTGCTTTTTTGCTGATCGAATTTTTTCTGATTCCCGGTTTTTCAATTGCCGGAGGTACCGGACTGGTGCTCATGGGGGTGTCCGTTTGGTATGCTTACAGCCATATAGGGTCTCTGGCAGGTAATATCACGCTATTTGGAAGCATCATACTCACCGGATTTTCGGTATGGGTATTCATCAAATCCCGTGCTCTGGATAAAATGTCGCTGAAAACAAACATTACCGGTACTGTGGATAAAATTGATGAAGAAATTATAAAAACCGGCGACAGGGGAGTTACCCTATCACGTCTTGCCCCGATGGGAAAGGTTCGGGTTAACGGTACCATCATTGAGGCCAAAACAAACGACGAATTCATCGATCAGAACGAATCCATTGTGGTGCTGGAGGTATTTAAAACCAATGTACTGGTGGGAAAAGCGTAATTTTCAGTCTTCATAAAAACACTTGCGGATAAATAATTCATTCAAAATTAAAACAATACAATTATGTTTCAAATGATTTTGTTAGGAGTATTAGTAGTGCTTATACTCATGTTTTTCTACTACGTACCATTTCTGCTCTGGATTTCAGCCAAAGTTTCAGGAGTAAGCATCTCGCTTCTCCAGTTGTTTCTGATGCGAATCCGGAAAGTGCCTCCCCGCACCATCGTGCAGTGTATGATCGAAGCACATAAAGCTGACCTGGGAAATGAAGTGACACGCGACGGGCTCGAAGCTCACTACCTTGCCGGAGGTCATATCGAACGGGTAACACACTCGCTCGTATCGGCATCAAAAGCTAATATCGACCTGAATTTCAAAATGGCTACCGCAATCGACCTTGCCGGACGCGACGTGTTTCAGGCAGTACAGATGTCAGTTAATCCCAAAGTGATAGATACTCCACCGGTAGCGGCTGTTGCCAAAGACGGTATTCAGCTCATTGCCAAAGCACGTGTAACCGTTCGTGCCAACATTAAGCAACTGGTGGGTGGAGCCGGAGAAGAAACCATTCTTGCCCGTGTAGGCGAAGGCATTGTATCATCCATCGGATCGTCCGAATCGCACAAAAGCGTGCTCGAAAATCCCGATTCGATTTCAAAACTGGTATTACGCAAAGGACTGGATGCCGGAACAGCTTTCGAAATCCTTTCCATAGATATTGCTGATATCGATATAGGTAAGAATATCGGAGCTCAGCTACAGATGGATCAGGCCGAAGCCGACAAAAACATTGCCCAGGCGAAAGCCGAAGAGCGCCGTGCTATGGCCATTGCTTCCGAACAGGAAATGAAGGCCAAATCGCAGGAAATGCGGGCAAAAGTTATCGAAGCCGAAGCTGAAGTGCCCAAAGCCATGGCCGAAGCATTCCGCGAAGGTAACCTTGGCATCATGGATTACTACCGCATGAAAAACATCGAAGCAGATACTTCCATGCGCGAAAACATTGCCAAACCTGCACCCGGAGAAACAAAACCTCCCAAACAGGGGAAATAATTCAGATATAAGAAACAAAAATAAGAGTGGCTTCAGAGTCACTCTTATTTTTTGCATTCATTTTATTGAAATCCCTTTTTCAGTATTATTTTCACTGACTCAGTGCCTTATGAGAACCGAATGATAAATTTATTTCATCTCTTTTTATTTTGTAAACTTTCTTGCCGCATTTGAATATCAAACGTATAACAAATCCTGTTACAGATAATCTTTATATAAATACAGATGCATCCATCAAAGAAATCAGAATTCAGAATGTATTGGGACAAACTGTGATGCAACTTAACGGATATACCGAAAAGGGAATAGATGTACAGAGTATACGGGCTGGTAATTATATTTTGATTGTAAGAAGCGCTGATAATAAGATATATACAGGTAAATTTATCAAAATGTAAACATTAAGTGCGTTTTAGCCCGGTAAATTCAATTCAATAAACCTGAATCTATTGATACCGGTATAAACCTAAAAAAGAGGCTTTCTCAAATAACTTTTTGAGTAAGCCTCTTTTGTTTGAAAAAGTTATTATTGATTTTTACCGGAATTAAATACCACTCTAAACGGCTCATAATGTTTGAATTTATCGTGTTATTCCGGGCTTCTGTCTGAGGCTTTTTATTGTTTACATCCAGCATTTGTTCGGGCTGTAAAAAGAATCATATCGGCTTTAAAAAATCTTAAAATGGAATATGTAAGTCTATTAATCCTTACCTTTGTAATAATTGGAACAATTTATGTAAAACGGATGATGTTATAAGATAGAAATCCGTCGTGTTTCAGATACTTTTTTCACGGTTTTATCCGTTAATAATTTTACCTGAATGCATGATCAGGTTTCGTAAACAGAAATTAGATTTTCAATGAAGTTTTACTATTTTATACTATTCATACTGCTGCCGGTCGTTGGTCTCAGGGCACAGGATTCCATTGTCAACAAAGCCAATGCATTCATTGCCAATCAAAAATATGCTTCAGCGTACGAACTCCTGAAAACCGGAGATCCGTACGACAAAAATCCCGAAATAGCTATTTCAAAATCGAATCTGCTGCTCAACTACTATATTAAAACCAACCGGTATCAGGAGTTCGGACTCAAAGACCTTACACCAAATCAGGATCTTCACCAGTTTCGTGAGAGTAATGCAACCGTCAGGATGTTTCCCTACAAACCCGATTCCATTCTGAACAAATTAATAAGGGAGAATCCTTCCAACTACAAACTGCGCAACGCGCTCGGTAATTTCTACTACGAGGTACATCTGAAGTATCCCGAAGACTGGTTGCTGCCCGATTCAGTAGTGGTAATGAATATGAAAAACAGCTACGAGGAAGCTTACAACAACGGAGTTTATGATTTCTGGTCGCTGTTTGGTATCGGGTATGCCTGGTTGCTCGAAGATGAGTATGAAAAGGCAATACCTTTCCTGCTCAGGTCAACCGAGCTTAACGGCAATTACTCGTTAAGTTACTACAATCTGGCTTTTGCTTATTCCAACATCGATGAACCTGAAAAATGCCTTGAGAGTGCACTGAAAGCGTATGAACTGCAAATTATCCCCGAGTTTAAATCAGAATCGGCACGTTTGGTTGCCATGACTTACGAAGACTTGAAGGATGATAAAAAAGCGCTTGAATATTACATGATATCCGATCAGATACAGCCCAACGACTACAACACACTTTCGTTGATGCTCGAACTTGAAATCCGGACTAATGATTATCGTTACAAGAATCATTCGGAACAACTTTTCTGTCTTGATCCCGATAATCCGGTCATTTTTCAGGATTTGCTGAAAATGTACAGCGAAAATGAGAAAGAAAAGGAATTCATTGAGTTTATGGAAGATATGAAACCGAAATACAGGCAGGTTATTCCCGTGATGGCCAATATCCATTTCCATCAGGCGATAGCTCAATACGAAACCGAAGAATGGGTAGCTGCCAAGATTAATTTCGAAAGGGCAAGAAGCCTGTTCCGCAATCTCTACAGCCCGAACCACAGTGTTTTCAAAGTCATCGACTCCTACACCGACGTTATAAGGAAGAAAAAATCCAACTAAATGAGAATCGAACATTTACCAGCTGATAATTCAGGACGATTGAATCCTGAATTGACCCGTGAAAATGCGTGGCAACTCCTGAATAAATACAACCTCGAACCTTTTCACATTCAGCATGCCGAAACAGTTGAAGCCGTGATGCGCTATTTTGCAACTGAACTTGGATATGCAGATGAAGCACCATTCTGGGGATTGGTCGGGTTGCTCCACGATCTGGACTTCGAGCAGTTTCCGGATGAACACTGCATAAAAGTGCAGCAGATACTGGAGGAGGAAGGTGTGGATGAACAGATTGAAAGGGCTATTGTTTCGCATACTTACGGAACTCATACAGACGTTAAACCGGAACACGAGATGGAAAAGATTCTCTTTGCCGTGGACGAACTCACCGGATTGATTGGGGCTGCCATACTTATGCGCCCAAGCCAAAGTACACTTGACCTCACCACTCAATCGCTGAAGAAAAAATTCAAGGATAAGAAATTTGCAGCCGGATGCTCGCGCGACATTATCCTGCAAGGAGCCGACATGCTGGAATGGGAACTCGAAAGGCTGATGGATGAAACAATCAAAGCAATGCAAAAAATGGAACTTGATTCGATGAAATGATTCCCGGCTTGCCATCCGCTTTCTCAAACAAGAATGACCCTTTTAAAATAAACCATGGAAACATCAGAATTCATCTTACGGTTACTGGCTGCTATGGCAGCCGGAGGTATTATCGGACTGGAGCGTGAGCTTAGCAACAAGAGTGCAGGGCTAAAAACAAACATGCTGGTATCTATTGGCGCAAGTATATATGTGTTGATTAATCTGGCTTTAACTGATAAACAGGGTGAAGGAGACCCTACCCGTATAGTCGGACAAATAGTGACCGGTATCGGTTTTCTGGGAGGCGGAGTGATTTTACACCGGGGAGCAAGTGTACACGGACTCACTACTGCTGCAACCATCTGGTGCAGTGCTGCCGTAGGTTGCTTAGCCGGATTGGGAATGTATATCGAAGCAGCTATAAGCACTGCGGCTGTTTTGATTGTGAATTTTGCCTTTAAAAAACTGGATAACTGGTTCGACGATGAAATCCTGAAGCGAAAAAAAGAGAAAGAAGAAACAAGCAACGGAAAGAAAACCGAATTATAAACTGAAAGGAATGATTCGGAGAAAGCCGCTAATTTGCATTCCAGGATCATTAAACTTATAATTCTTCTTTAATTTTTCAATAAAAAAAGTTTACTGTAAATTAATTCAGTAAACTTTTTTGTATATCAGGCCTGTAAAGGATTAAGGAACTTTATTATCAGCTATTACCGGTTAACAAAGCTTGCCGTCAGATTATTTTTCAGGATAGAGTTCTTTCCACCAGCTGTCGTTGCCTTTCAGCCATTTGTCGAACCAGGCATAGATGGTGTGATTCCATCCGATTCTTTTCTCGAAATCGTAAATGGCATGATTTTCACCTTCCACCAGAATGAGTTCTGCCGGTTTGCCGAGTAATTTCAGTGCCGTAAACATCTGGATACTTTCTCCAGGAGGAACATTGGTATCGGCAGTGCCGTGCAGAAGCAGAAGGGGAGTTTTCACTTTGTCGGCATTGAAGAGCGGACTTTGCCCCACATACATTTCCTTGTTGTTCCACGGATAACTCCCAGCACTCGCTCCCGCACTGTAGCTGTAACCCCAGTAGCCCTCGCCCCAGTAACTTGAAATGGAACTGATGCCCGCGTGCGATACACCAGCTGCAAAAATATCGGTTTGAGTAAGCAGGTACTGAGTCATGAATCCACCGTACGATGCCCCTATGCAGCCAATCTTATCACCTTGAACAAAAGCATGTTCGGCAGCAAATTTTCGCGTTCCTTCCACTATTTCACCGGCAGTCATTTTGCCCCAGGCATTCACGTGGCGGGCTGCGAATTCCTGTCCGAATCCGGTAGTCCCGCTTGGATTCAGCGTGTAAACCACGTAGTCGTTTGCTGCGTAAACATGGAGCGGATAAGTAGTCTCGAATGTACGCTGAGTAGGACTTGTACCCCCGTAGTAATAAACAATTAGCGGATATTTCTTTCCCGCATCAAATCCCGGAGGCAGGTAATATCTTCCCTGGATGGTGTCGCCAGTCTCACTCACAAAATTCCAGTCTTTCACCTCACCCAGCGATAATTTGCTCAGTCTTTCAGCATAAGGATCAGCAAGTAGTCCGGATTCCATTTTTTTCAAATCCAGGAGATATGCACGGCGCGAATTGGATGTACTTGAACCTGTATAAACAGCTGTAAATGCATTGTCGGCTACACTGAATGAACGAATTAATTCCTCTTTCAACGGGAGTTTTGTGAATTTTCTGTTTTTCGGATTATACGAGTACATCAGCTCGCGGTCTTTCTCTTCCACACGGAAATAAATCAGGTTGTCTTTTTTGCTCCAGGCAGATGAATTGATTGAGGGGTAAAAATACCTGGTAACCGGTTCAACTTTTTTTGTGGAAATATCCATGATAAATGCCTGATTGTCATAGCTGTTTGAGATTTGTCCCGCTTTGATGTTTAATCCGATACCATTAAAAGCTTCCCCGCTTCCCGTTATCAGAATTTGTTTTCCGTCGGGTGAGAAAACAGCACCACCTATAAACCGTTCATCTTTCCACAGTGTGTCGGTTTTCATCGACTGCAAGTCAAGTAAAAACAATGAATTTTTCGAGAACGGACGTTCACTTAAATCTTCCTTTTGTGTGGAAAAGAGCAGAAACCGGCCATCTGCAGTAATGTCCTGAATATAAGCTGTGTTTTGCCCGAATGTCAACGGCTGTGAAAGTCCCGATTCAAGCTGGAACTGATAAAGGTAGAATCGATTCCGGTAATTATCCTGGCGGTCGTCGGGAGCCAGAATTCGTTTTAACCCTTTCGGACTTTTAGCATCCAGGGTTTCTTTTCTGGAATAATACAATGATTTTTCATCGGGTGAAAAGGTAAAGTTTTCCTTCGGCAGTTTTCCGGCCAGCAGGCGGGTTTCGTTTGTCAGCGGGTCGAGTGTCATCAGACTCCATCCATCTTCAGTATCAGTGAAATAACGCAATAATTCTGATTTTGGCATCCAGCTCAGTTGATTCCGGGTATCGCTTTCTGACAACACGGTTTTTTTCTCCTTCGTGTCGTACACTTCAACGGAATTTTGTGTTTTGCCTTCATCGTTGGTATACGAAAATCTCATCAGTACAAATCTGCCTCCGGGCGATACCGAAGCACTGTTCACACGTTTACCCACGATGATATCCTCTATGCTTATCCTTCTCCTGTCGTCACTGGTAATGGTATATGATGATTTGCAGGCGGTATCGGGATGAATTTCGATTTTGAATGCCGGATCAATTTTTGAAGCAGATGTGGCCAGGTATTTGATGACAACACGCGACGAATTTATACGTCCGGTAAGATTTACTTCGGCAGATTTTGCGTTTTTCAGCGAATCTTCCACCGATTTTTTATCGGCTTTCATCTTGTCGTTCACATATAATTCGAACCGGTCGGGTGAAATCACTTTAATTTTAGCTTTGCCATAGCTGTCGCTGTTCACATAGAAAGAAATAAGGTAGAATGCCGTTTCTGCTTCGGGTTTCTTAAAACGGAAATAGCCGTTGTTGTCTGTTGTAACTGGTGTAATAAACCGGCTTTGAGGTGGAAAATTCAACGGTACGGCAAGCTGACTTTCAGGTTTGAATTTTTCACCTTTCAAATCTGTATTGTCAATCATCAGGGGCCTGACGATATTTACCGGACCAAACATCCAAACTTTCTCCGGTTGAATAATTCCGGCAGAAAAAGCAATTATAGCATTGAATATCAACAAAAAAAGTGAAATAAACGTTTTTCTCATAGTTTTGTGTTAGAGTGATTTTTGATTTTTGTTTTTATCGGTAATTATTTGATTTTTACTGTATTTTTTTTAGTTCCTTGAGCAGTGTGGTATTCTCCTCGTATGTTCCTACTGTAATGCGCAGGCAACCTTCACATAGCGAAACATTATTCCGGTTGCGTACGATGATTCCTTTTCCTACCAGATACCGGTGCGTTCCGACGGCATCATCCACTTTCACGAGTAGAAAGTTGGCATCTGAAGGGTAGATGTGTTTCACTGTTTTCAGTTTTCCGAGTTCATCCGTCAGTCTTTGTCTTTCTGTGAGCGTTGTTTTCACCCTTTCTCGCATCAGATTCTCATTCTCAAGCATTTCGATGGCTTTTTGCTGTGTGAGCTGGTTGATGTTATAAGGATATTTAATTTTATTGAACACAGAAATGATTTCGGCCGATGCAAATGCCATTCCCAGCCTGATTGCGGCACTTCCCCAGGCTTTCGAAAAGGTCTGAAGAATGATCAGATTCGGGTAATGATTCATTTCGGCAGCGAAACTTTTGCGGGTGGCAAAATCGATGTATGCTTCATCGAGTACTACTAAGCCCGTAAACTTATTCAGCACCGTTTGCAGCTCCGTATCGTTCATCAGGTTGCCTGTCGGATTGTTGGGTGAGCATATCCAAATAACCTTCGTATTGCAGTCGGCAGCTGCCAGCAGGCTTTCAGCACTTAGCTGAAAATCATGGTCGAGCAGCACTTTCCGGTATTCCACATCGTTGATGGCTGCACTGACTTTATACATACCGTACGTGGGTTCGATAGCAACGACGTTATCTGTTCTTGGTTCGCAGAATGCCCTGTAAATCAAATCAATAGCTTCGTCGCTTCCGTTTCCGAGAAAGATATTTTCCTCGGGAATATTTTTGATTTTGCCTATTTTTTGTTTAAGTTTCCGTTGCAGCGGATCGGGATACCTGTTGTAGGGTGCATTGAACGGACTTTCGTTTGCATCCAGATACACCGATGCTTCGCCCTTGAACTCGTCACGTGCACAGGAGTATGGCTCCAGCGACTGGATGTTTTCACGAAGAAGTTTACTTATCCCTGCGAAACGGGAATTATCGGTGTTATACACAGAATTTTTATTGTTCTCGGTGTTAATTTTCATGAAAAACAGTTTTATCACTTCCTGAATATGAATCATTAAGTGGTTTTATACTTTCCGGATAAAATTTACTTTCCGGATAACCAGGGGGCTTCCGTCCTCACTTTCACAGCGTTGGCATGTGCCTGCAGTCCTTCATTCTCAGCCATCAGAATGATAGCATTGCTGAGGTTGTTCAGACCTTCGGGTGTGAGTTGCTGAAATGTGATTTTCTTAAAATAATTGTCCAGGTTTACTCCGCTGTAAGCTTTAGCATACCCGTGAGTAGGTAAGGTGTGGTTTGTACCCGAAGCATAATCTCCGGCACTTTCGGGGCTCATATTTCCCAGAAATACCGAACCGGCATTAACGATGTGCTCAGCCACTACCATATAACTTTTTGTAGAAATAATCAAATGTTCAGGTGCGTATTCATTGGTAATAGCAATGGCTTCATCCAGTGACTTCACAAGTATTATTTTGCTGTTTTCGAGTGCTTTACGGGCAGTTTCCTTTCTCGGAAGTTTCTCAATCTGCAATTCAATCTGTTCAAGCACTTCGCCGATAAGTGTTTCGGAAGTGGTTACCAGCATAGCCTGACTGTCGGCGCCGTGCTCTGCCTGTGAAAGCAGGTCGGCAGCCACATATACTGCATTTGCCGTTTCGTCAGCCATCACTTCTACTTCAGAAGGACCCGCGGGCATATCGATAGCTACATCGGTGAGCGAAACAAGCTGTTTGGCGGCAGTTACATACTGATTGCCTGGACCAAAAATTTTATACACTTTCGGGATGCTTTCGGTGCCATAAGCCATGGCTCCGATAGCCTGAGTGCCACCAGCTTTGAATACACGGTGAATACCTGCCACCTGAGCCGCGTACAGTATAGCAGGATGTATTTTCCCTTCGATATCAGGAGGAGTGCAAAGTATCACTTCCCTGCATTCGGCTATCTGAGCCGGAATGCCAAGCATAAGCACGGTAGAAAACAGTGGAGCACTGCCACCCGGAACGTACAGACCTACTTTTTCGATGGGTATTGCTTTCTGCCAGCAGTATACACCGGGCGAAGTCTGTATTTCGGAGTATTCCTTTTGCTGCTCGGAGTGGAATTTCCATATATTTCGCCGGGCCATTTCTATGGCTTGTTTTAGTTCGGTCGAAACAGATTTTGCTGCTTCAGCCATTTCTTCTTTTGTCACTTCAGGGTGTTCAATGTCCACTTTATCGAACTTCCTGGTAAAGTTACGCAATGCAGTGTCGCCTTGTTCACGAACTTCATCGATTATGCGTTTAACCTCATCGTAGAGCGAAGCAACGTCCAGTGACGGCCTTCTGATCAGGTCGTTCCACTGTTCTCTGGGAGGATATTTGATTAGTTGCATGGTGATTTCAATTATTTTTAAATGATTAGAATCGGGCGACAAATTCGACTACAAGTTTATCATCGTAGTCAACAATGCCTGATTTATAGAAATATTTCTCATAATTCAATCGAATATCATTGATGAATGGTTTACCCAGACTAAAAGTTATGCCACCGGTCAGACGCTTGCGTGCCTGGTCGTCTGTCTGATAAACATTATTTTCGTCAGGAATACCCTTGTTGTTGGCAGTCATGGAGTCGAACCGGACAAGAGGTGTCATTTTGGTCAGAAATCGTTTACCGGTGCGAATATCATAAGCTGCAAAGACAGAATAGGAATGCGTGTCGGGAAAAACATTACCTGCATAGGTTTTGTAAATGTATTCACCCTCCAGGTGCAGATTCCTAAAGTCAATATATGCACCGGCATCCAGCAGGTTCATACGAAGTTCTTCGGGTTGTATGGAGTTGTAGTTCAGGCTGATTTCCATGTTTTTAACCGGGAAAACTTCGATTCTGAAAGCATAATTCAGAGACTTTTGCCAGTCTTTCTGATTATAAAGTCCGTCACCGTTGTAAATACCTGCCTGAAAATCGAAAGGAATTTTTTTCCGGTTTGAAAAAAGCAAGGTACCACCCACATCGCGCAGCCCGTTGCTAAGTTGCTTCCCGACGAATGACCGGTTTGCAAAATAAAGTTGGTGGGGCGAACGCAGATTATCGGTACTGAAAGGAATCTTCTGCTGCCCGATGGTAAAAGTAAACCAGTCGGAAGGCTTTAACCGAACGTACGCATCCAGCATCTTGGTTATTCCTTCGTCAGACAAATCAATTTCAGCCTTGTACGATGTTACGGGATTTAAGTTTCCGTTGACACTGAAACGTGCGTTGCGCACCTGAAAGCGGTGTGCATCCAGGCTCGAGTTGTATTCATATTTAGCCCGGATAGTTCCTTCAATGCGCGGAGTGAATTTCTTCAGCGAATCGGTATCGATAGCCGAGGTGACAAATACGATAAGCAGAAAGAAAAACACGGTATTAATACGTTTTGTTATCATAATCATTTGATTTGACTTAGAACCCGAAATCATTCCATTTTTCACAAAGTTCCTGCATATTGTCAAACACCAGGTTTGCACCGTTTTCAGTCAGAACATTCCTGCTCAGCGGACCGGTATTGACGCCTATGGTAAAAATACCTGCAGCAACCGATGCCCGAACACCCAGTGGCGCATTTTCTATTACCACGGCTTCCCAGGGTTCGGCACCTGCTTTCTCAAGGGCTTTCAGGTAAGGCTCGGGATGTGGTTTACCTTGCGTGACATCAAAAGCCGAAATGATGTTTTCCTGCTTAAAAAATCCGGGAAAGTGATCTTGAAGACTGTTGAGCAGCGTGGGCTGCGCCGAACCGGTAACCACAAAGAGGCGATATCCCTTGTCCCTGATTTTTTTCAGAAGTTCTAATGAATAGGGCATCGTGCCGATTGTTCCCATTTCTTCGAAATACTGAGCCTTTAGTTTATAAATGTCTTGTTTTTCTTCTTCGGTGGCTTCGCGTCCGTTGACACGTACGAATACACTGTTGATAGTGGCCGTACCCGTCTGCCCTTCGTTCATGTATGCGTCGTGGTTGGTAAACTCAAGTCCGGAAGCTTGCATGGCTTTTACCCAGGCTACCGAGTGATGAGGCATTGAGTCGAAGAGTACGCCGTCCATGTCAAAAAAAACGGCTTTCAGGCTAAGTTTCTGAAAATGATTTTTTGTCAGGTAGTTCTCTATTGATTTTTCAATCATCTTTTTTATATTTTTGCAAAGATACGAAAAATCTTTTTCCGAAGTTTGCATGTCGGTTTCATCCCGGATTATAAATTTATTAAGAAAATAGTTGTATTGTCAACTTTCAGTAATTTGTACCATTTCGTGTGATTTTTTTAAGGAAAAAAACTTAAATGCATGGTGTAATATGCAAAAAATATTGATTGAAGATGGAAAAGATGAAGCCTGCTTATCAAACTCAAAAAAATGATTTTTGCGTTTTTCGTAGTCTGTATTCTGTTCAGCAATAAAAGCTGAAACGACTTCATTGTAATAAAACTGAAATTAATTGACAATTCTTTTTTGTTATTGCCAAAAAAGCAGTAAATTTGCACCCACAAAATGTGAGCGGGATGTGGCGCAGTTGGTAGCGCGCTACGTTCGGGACGTAGAGGTCGCAGGTTCGAGTCTTGTCATCCCGACTGAAAAGAGAATCATTCCGCTGATTCTCTTTTTTTTATTCACATCATTTTTTCAAATTTCCTGTTCAGCCTGAATTTTTGTTGCTGAATGTATGATTTTTCTTAATTCTAAAATATTTATTATGAAACGTAAATTCTATTTTCCGGTTTTAATCATTACTCTGGCCGTATCTTTGGGTAGTTGCAGGCTGGGAGATGATTCAAATTATTCGCCCAGAATCACAATTCTGAATCCCGCATTAATTAATACCGACAGCACCATCAGAATGAGCTATACCAACGAAGGAAATATCAAATTCGATTCGCTGCACGTGAACGATACGGTTACCATAAGTGTCATCGGAGAAGGTTATACAAACAATCTGACCGGCTTTTCATATGACGTGACTGAACCGGGCGATATCGATGTGATTATCCCGGATTCTATTAAAGCTTATTTCGAAGCCAATTCGGACTTTGTAAACGGAAAGTTGTACTTCACACCGAAAATAGTATGGATGAATCTGCCGTTTAAGTTTGTGGCCAAAAACCCCAAAAATAAAGTGAAAATCAACTTTCTGCTTGAGTCTGATGCTCAGAAAGTGAGTAATGAGTATGGATTGCAGATTGAATTTCCGATTAAACCCTGAGTTTATCCGAAGAAATAAAATGAAAAACCGGTTGATTTTTTCAACCGGTTTTTTTATCAATTATTATTAATAAGTTTTCTGTCTTTAAAATGGTATCAGGTTTTTAAAAATCCCGGTTCAGATTATTTTCACCTGAAAGAAACGCTGTATTTATTCGCAGTATGGCAGTCACATAGCTTCAAATTCAGAAATTAATCGTAGTGACCGTACTCGAAGTGCTTAGTGTTCCTGTCTTTTTCGAAGTTCCTCCCGTGTAAGTCCCGCTGTTGTAAAGTCCTCCCGTATTATTTCCCGATGAATATGAACCTCCCGTGTAAATGGTGTAAGATGCACCTTTTTTCATCTCGGGTGTTGAAAAAAGAAACTTATAGGCTCCATTTTTTGGCTTGAATGTAATCACATCGTTGGTTCCGATACGAATATCGATATAAGTCGAGGCTGAGATTATTGAATTGGTTGAAACATAGATATTCGGTTGTAAAGATGTGTTACTCATGGCTTTAGTCATATTGGAGTTCGAACCGGCTCCGACAAACACCCCACCATTCATATTGAATTTGCCATTAAAGTCCACAGCTTCTTCCACGCCGTTTGACGGACCGTTAACAATTACTGTTCCGCCACTCATAACGATGTCTCCGTTGCTGTCGATCCCGTCTCCATTGGTGCATGATGCAATCAGAGTTCCTGCTGTTATGTAAAGGCAGCTTCCATCCGGTGTTTCTACGCCGCCATTCAGTGTGCCTTTTGTGGCGTTGATGGCATCGTTGCTTGCAACAACTTCTGAATAAGCACCACTTGCATAGATGTATGGAGCTTCGATAGCTTCGTATGATTTATTGATTGTAATTTTTCCCCCGTATAAATACACGTTTGTTTCGGATTTAATACCGTCGTCGCTCGATGAAATTGTCGTTATTCCGCTGTTGAATGTGATATCACCATCGGCATTCATTGTTTTAGGTGCGGCATAGGTGATGGTTGTCCGGCCTGAAGTTACTGATATTTCCGGACCGGTGGTTGTCAGTGAAATGACCGGATTGGTTGTTGATGTGCCTACTGAAATAGAACCGTTTGCACTTGCTCCCTTACCACCGCTTCCCGACGATGAACAGGTAATGTTTCCAGCCAGTAAACGCAAATCTGAATTGGCTGAAATACAGGTTGCATTATAACCATCGGTAACATTCGATGAGTTTTTGTAGGTAGCGCCATTTCCTGAAGTAATGATAGAAACAATACCTCCGTTGATTTCCACATCCGCTTCGGCCGAAATACCTTTTCCTCCGGCTCCGGTATGATTGATGTTGATATTGCCGCCCGAAATCAGTATATTGTTATCGCTTTTAATAGCTGTACAGTACGATGGATCGTAACCGTATCCAGATTCGGAGGCCGATAATACTGCAGCACCAGAACAGGTAATAGTGATATTTCCGCCCGTAATTGCCGTAATACCGCCGGATTTCAATCCTTTTGCCTGATTGCCTGTTACTGTAAGATTGATTGTCCCTCCCGAAACCAGCAGTGTACTGTCGGCTTTGAGTCCTTTGGTATCGGCCGATGCTATCGTTGAAGTAATGAGACCGCCCGAAATTTTAATGTTTCCCTTTTCGCACTCAACGGCATCACCTGTGGCTGAAACATTCACTTCACCACCTTCAATATTGATGTGATCATTGACATGTATACCGTCTTTAACTGCTGAAGTGATATTGATTGCTCCATTCTCGATTTCTATATAATCATCGCTGCAAATGGCGTGATTTGATTTGCCCGAAACGTTTAGTGTTCCGTTGCCTTTAACGATAATTTGCCCTTCTGAAAACAGTGTTGATTTTTGATCTTCGTCGCTTGCTGTATAGGTTGTTCCATCGGCGAGCGTGTTTACGGTACCGTCTGTAAGTTGCAAAGTGCATTTTTTTGACGATTGAATATTGATGGACGGACCGCGTAAATTTGTTAAATTCACGCCATTGAGTGCCAGCGTGTGCTTGTTATTGCTGTATATTTTCAGCGAACCATCGGAAGTACTACCGGAAATGCTGCAGGTAATCTCCATGTTGGCCAACGAAGAATTAACAGTTACATCGGCTCCCGAGATACTTACATTCACACCATTGTTGGCAAATGGATTAATGGCTGTTGCTTTTGTTCCATCGTAAACGATCCGGATGGTTTCATCTGATATAGAAGCAAATGTAATGCTGTCGATGCTTGAAAGAGGAAATTTGTCGGTTGATGATGTATTGCTGTAAACAGAGAGTTCAGTCTGCGCGGAAGTGAAAACGATACTGTCAACAGTTGACAGAGCTTCCGAAACGACGTTTTTATCATTCAGATGAATAAAAAGATAATCTGTTGCAAATAAGGATATTACAGGAATAAGAAGTGCTGTATAAAGAATTATCTTTTTCATAATTTGCAGTGTCTGAATTTATTTTGCAGCTATTTGCCGGAATTTAAGTCATAAAACAACCGGATATTGTTTTTTTCCGGAAAAGATTTTTAAATATCTGCAAAAGTAATACATATTCGGTTTATAACATTCAAATTAAAGGATAAGATATAAGTCCGGTAGATTTTTTTTACAATAGAAAATGTATTTTTATAATTTTTTTGAGGATATTTTTTCTGTTTTTTTATGAAATTTATCAACTACACGTTACATGCTTTTTCAGGTTTGAAAATTGAATGTAACCTATATACTGTCTGGCTTTTATTCATTCAGATGAATAAATGCCCTATTAGGTAATTTTTAAAAAATAATGTAAAAAAAAGTTGCAGGGTAAGTTATTAATGAATAATATTGCGGTTCCTAACAATCGTAAAAAATGTACGGTTATTTCTTGTTTGTAATTCATTCTCGTAAATAATTCAAACCATGCTTACCTTAAAAAAAGTCTTCGTTTACCTCGTTTTAGTACTGTTCACCAGCACTTTGTTTGCCCGTCCGGTTGATAAAACAGAAGCGCTGAGTATTGCAAAACAATACTTCGCTTCAGTAAGTTCATCCACCATGCGTATCCCTTCAGGTATGAAATACGAATTAGCGTACACCTGTTCGGAATCTTCTGACCAAAGAAATGATTCGTTCAACAATTATTTTTATGTTTTTAATATCGGTCAGAACCAAGGATTTGTTATCGTTTCGGCCGATTCGCGAACCAAAAAAGTATTGGGTTATTCTCATACCGGTTCGTTCGATATGGACAGAATTCCCGATAACATGAAATCATGGCTCGAGGAATATGCCAATGAAATCAGATTTGCTGCAGAGAACATTCCTGATGCTGAAACTGAAAATACCGTAAAATCCGAATCCATCCGAAGAGCTAACCTTCATGCAACCGCAGTGGAACCTCTGCTCGGAAATATCAGTTACGATCAGGGCAAGCCTTATAACGATTCGTGTCCTGCACTGAGCGGAGTTACTACAGTTACCGGATGCGGAGCTACTGCAATGGTTCAGGTGATGAGGTATTATAAATGGCCTGTGAATGGAACAGGAACCAATTCATACACATCAAAAACAAACAGCTTTAATCTGTCGGCTGATTTTGGAAATACAACTTACGACTGGGCAAATATGCTCCCATATTACAATACAACAGCCGGTGAAACCAATGCTCAGAAAGCGGCAATTGCCAAACTGATGCTGCATGCAGGCATTTCAATTAATATGGATTACAATACCTCGGCTAACGGCGGGAGCAATTCATACACAACCGATATACCGCTGGCGCTTTATGATCATTTCGGATACGATGCCGGAATACAGCTTTATCAGCGTAAATATGTTAATTATCAGGCCTGGGAAAACATTCTGAATACAGAACTCAACGCCGGAAGACCTGTGCTATACCGGGGAGCTACCGCTGACAATGCAGGTCACATTTTTGTATGCGATGGATATGATGCCAACGGAATGTATCACTTCAACTGGGGCTGGGGAGGTACTTCAAACGGATATTTTGAGCTTTCAGCGCTGAATACCGATAATCAGGGCATTGGTTCGAACAACGATGGATATAATTTTGGTCATTTTATTGTTACCGGTATTCAGAAGCCGAAGGCAGGATCTGTTCACTCTCCGCTGATTGCTATCGATAGTATCAGCCCATCGGTCAGAAGTATTCCCAGGTTGGGCAGTGTTACCTTAGGAGTGAAGAGAGTTATTAATGCCGGTGCATTTGATTATTTGAACAGTATGATGGGTATTTCGCTTCTACTTTCACAAAACGGGGTTGCAGTTGATACGCTGATAGTTGATGAAGTGTGGAGTAACACGTTGCCACCAAATTATTACTTCAGTACGCTGAATTATGATGTATTATTCAAATCCAATATACCTAACGGTGATTACAAAATATCTGTTTTGTACCGCAACGAAAAAAATAAGTATG
Source organism: uncultured Paludibacter sp. (assembly GCA_964634605.1). Lineage (GTDB taxonomy): Bacteria > Bacteroidota > Bacteroidia > Bacteroidales > Paludibacteraceae > UPXZ01. The sequence continues at coordinate 169,322 of CAZWLJ010000001.1, read as the reverse complement.
TCCCCGTGCTGGTAAACAATTCAGGTAAAGAATTCCTGAATGTGAAAATCACCGACACCCAGATTTATTTTATTTCTGAAGATCTGAAGCCGAATTTATATCTCGAATCTGCACCTGTCGCATTATCCAATCTGTACCAAAACAAAAACGGAAATTTTGAATTGAAAATAAAAAATACCGGAACGAAAGAATATTATGCTCAGATTGGTGTCAGACTGACCAGGACAGATGATGCAGGAATATTTCAGGATGTTGTCAAATCTGTTTCAAACATTCAGGCAGGTGAAACTGTAACTCTTCAAATTGGAGATTCTATTAAAACATTACCCGGAACTTATTATCTGAATGTGTATTATGATGCAGCCAATAATCAGAATAATGTTGGTTTTCCTGCCAGTTTGATGGGCCCGTCCCAATATACAGGCACCGTAACTGTTTATGCTACACCAACTGTTTCACCTGCTCTGGCTGTGGTTAGCGGTACTTATGTAACACCACTGACTATTACAAAAGGTCTGCCATACAAAGTGAAAGCAGACGTATCAAATACCGGAGGCCTTTTTGACGGCAATATGGTTGCATTTATTTTCCGAATGACTGCAGGTTCTTCGGTAGCTTATTATGGCTATCAGCATCAGTTAATCGACAACAATCAGACCCGAACTGTGGAATTTTCCGGCGAAATTACAGACCTCGATACAGGTGATTACCGTACAGCAATATATTATCACAACGGAAGCTCCTGGAGCAAAATATCTGATTTGAACAAATTCACCCTTGTTGACAATCTGACATCTGCCGAAAATCAGAAATCTGATATGCTGAGGATACTTGAAGTTCCCGTGGCATCTGAACTGAAATTTTCAACACCTGCCGGTGCCACATCCGCGGTTGTTTACAACTCACAGGGCCGGGTAATGAAATCGGTAAAAACAGGGGGCGAACTTCGGCACGTAATTCCTGTAAACGATTTGACATCAGGTGTTTATATGGTAAAAATAACTCTCTCTGACGGGAAAATCCTGTGTGAAAAATTCATTAAAAGATAAACGGGATGATAAGTAAAACAACAGTCAAAATTGCAGGAATATGTTTCATAATTTCGCTTTTAGTGATTGGCTGTGCCTGCAACAAAACAAATACGGCCTCAGGCTCCGGTGACGGGAAAAGTACCGTTGCAGGTGAGACTTCTGATTCAAACATTGAATCTGCCGGTGCGGTTAATAAAGCTTCAGCGGTAGCTCAGGCAGTGGTTTACAAAACGGTAAAAGATTATTCATCGTTCGTTCCGGTTATTCTTTCTGCCGATAAAAAGAAAATTATTTCGTATCCAGCACCCTCGGATGTGTATTACAAAGGAAAATTAGCTTATCCTGTAGCTCTGAAAAACGGGTATTATCTGGACAACAGGGGAATTAACGAAAATGTGGCCTTTACCGATTTCACGTACGAAGAATATTCCCGTTTAAAATCAGCTCCATCAATGGATGAATTAATGAAGCGAATCATTGATAAATTTCCGTTGACCGAAATAATTTATTGCGGACCGCGTGCGAACTATTCAAATGAAACAGTTGATTTAAACAAACTTATCGACGAAGGCTTCAAAGGAATGAAAATTATCAGAATCGCCGAAATGCAGGTGGAATTATAGCTTTGAATAAAGGCAAATTTCCCTAAAATCAGACAAAAAATCCTCATATCTTATGAGGATTTTTTTTATACTGAAGCAGTTCAATAAGTTGTGAGTAAACATAGTTTTTCCATTTCAGAAATTGGAAGTAACTACACATAAGTTGTGAATTTCACAAATATAAAAAAATCCACCTGAACCTAATCAGATGGATTTTTTTATAATCGTTTATAAATTATAATTCATAATTCAGTTACAGCCTTGCTTTAATAGCCTTTGTTTCTTCTTCGTAGCCGGGTTTTTCGAGCAGAGCAAACATGTTTTTCTTGTAGGCTTCCACACCGGGCTGGTCGAACGGATTAACACCAAGCAGGTAACCGCTGATACCGCAGGCTCTTTCGAAGAAATAGATAAGTTCGCCCAGGTAGTATTCATTCAGTTTCGGAAGTTCAATTTTCAAATTCGGAACGCCGCCATCCACGTGCGCGATCATGGTGCCGAGTTCGGCCATTTTATTCACTTCGTCCACCCGTTTTCCGGCCAGGAAGTTCAGTCCGTCGAGATTTTCGTCGGAATGCGGGAAAATTTTGGTGTGATTGGGTTCACAAACCGAAATCACCGTTTCGAAAATGGTACGTTCACCTTCCTGTATCCATTGTCCCATGGAGTGCAGGTCGGTTGTGAAATCAACCGATGCCGGGAAGATGCCTTTGTTTTCCTTGCCTTCACTTTCTCCGTAAAGCTGTTTCCACCATTCGGACACATAGTGCAGTTTAGGGTGGAAGTTAACCAGTATCTCGGTTTTTTTACCGTTACGATAGAGCTCGTTGCGCACAGCTGCATACTGAGCTGCGGGATTTTCTTCGAAAGCTGTTTCCGTTCCGCAAATTTTTTGCATGGTTACCGCTCCCTGCACCAGCTGACGGATATCCAGACCGGCAACGGCTATGGGAAGCAATCCGACGGGTGAAAGTACTGAATAGCGACCGCCTATATTGTCTTCGAGGATGAACGTTTTCAGGCCTTCCTGATTAGCAAGTACACGCAATGCTCCTTTTGCCTTGTCGGTGATGCATACAATCAGTTTTTTTGCTTCCTCTTTTCCTTGTTGATCTTCTAGTTGTGTTTTCAGCAGGCGGAATGCCAGCGCGGGTTCGGTAGTAGTACCCGATTTGGAGATGGAAATGATGCCGAAACGTTTAGTTTTCAGTAGTTCCTGGAGTTCGTAGAGGTAATCTTCGCCGATATTTTGTCCGGCATACACGATCACAGGCGATTTGCGTTCGGTCTGTAACCAGTCGAAACTGTTGGTTAGCGCGTCGATTACGGCTTTAGCTCCCAAGTAGCTTCCGCCGATGCCGATTACTACCACCACTTCGCAGTTGTCGCGGAGGATTTTTGCTGTATTTTCAACGTCGGTGAGGTGTGCTTCGTCAATTTCAGCTGGGAGATTGAGCCATCCGAGGAAGTCACTTCCTTTTCCGGTTCCGTTCTGCAGTGCCAGGTTGGCTGCTTCGGCTTCGGCTTTGTAGCCGGCTACTCTTTCGGCCGATACAAATCCGTAAGCTTTGTCGATAGATAATTTAATATTTTTCATATTTCATAGTTAATTTCAGCCCCTGACTTCCGGAATATGGAAGCCGGAAATGGGATTGTTTAAATTGTTTTATTTTTCAAAAGCTATTAAAAAAAATACATGATTTTTGAGTTGTTGTTTTTTTACTGTAATTTCTCGGAAAGTTCCTTTATTTCAAGCAAAGGTGAACTCTTTTCGTACAGAATATTATAAATGGCATCCACAATCGGAATTTTTACCTGGTATTTCACATTGAGCTCGTGAATGGTTTTGGTGGCATAATATCCTTCGGCTATCATTTCCATCTCGAGTTGAGCGGTTTTTACCGAGTATCCTTTCCCTATCATGGTTCCGAAAAGCCGGTTGCGGCTGAATTTGGAATAAGCTGTAACAAGCAGGTCGCCCAGGAATGCCGATTCGCTGATGTCACGGTGCTGAGGATTGGTGGCTGTGCAGAAACGATTCATTTCCTGCAGAGCATTTGATATGAGTACTGCCTGAAAGTTATCGCCGTATTTCAGTCCGTGGCAAACTCCCGATGCGATGGCATAGATATTTTTCATCACCGAAGTGTATTCAAGTCCGTACACATCGTCACTGATGCGGCTGTGAATATACGGATTGATGAGTTTCTCGGACACATAACGTGCTTTCTCGCGCGACTTGCAGGCAATAGTGAGGTAGGAGAGGCGTTCAAGGGCTACCTCTTCGGCATGACATGGTCCTCCAAGTACCAGTACGTTTTCGGCCGGAACCTTGTATTTCTCTATAAAATAATCTGAAATCAGCATATTTTCTTCAGGGACAATACCTTTGATGGCCGAAACAATAATCTTGTTGTCGATTTTACGTTTCAGTTTTTTCAAATGTTGCTTCAGAAACGGTGACGGAGTGGCAAAAATCAGTATATCCGACATGCGGACCACTTTGTTAATGTCATTGGTAAATGTGATTCTGTCGGTGTCAAATTTTACTCCGGTAAGGTAGGATGGATTTTTACCTAGTCTGATAAATTCATCAATCTGCTCCTGCCTGCGCATGTACCAGTTTATGTATTTCACATTTGACAAAGCAATCTTGGCAAGTGCTGTAGCCCAGCTGCCACCCCCCATAATTGCTATTCGCGCCTTGTCAGAAGTTTTTCGTTCGGGTATATCGTTCAATACATCCGCAATAGAAATATTTGAGTTTCCCCATTCAATGCTTTCTGCTATCATCTGTACGTATTACGATTTATATTTTATAAGTTTATCTTGTTCGTTTCGGGCTTACATTACTTCAGCAATGAAACTGCTTCCGGTTTCTTTTTGTTTTGAATAAACCGGTAACATTCATTCCGGAATATTTTCAATAAAATAACATGTAATTCAACCGGTTTGTTTTTTGAAATCGCTGTGTCTGATGAAAAAATCAGGCTTGATTTTCTGCCGATTTTATCCAGTTTTGAACGTCTTCTTTGGTTGGATTAATCAGTTCAAGCTTGTTTTTTTTGTTAATACCGCAAATGTCCTGATGAAATTTATTCGGATTCAGTCCTGTCAGGTCTTTAACTTTCAGAATTCCTGCTTTCTGTACTATTGGAGCCCATTCTTCCGGTATACCGAGTTCGATGAATTTTTCTGTCGAATCTTTGGGAGCCGATTTTTCGGGCTTCATCTGAGGAAAGAACAGTACCTCCTGGATGGCTTCCTGCCCGGTCATAAGCATTACCAGACGGTCCATGCCAATACCCATACCAGAAGTTGGAGGCATACCATATTCGAGCGAACGTACAAAGTCCACATCAATAAACATTGCTTCGTCGTCGCCTTTTTCACTTAGTTTAAGCTGTTCCTGAAAGCGCTCGAGCTGATCGATGGGATCATTGAGTTCCGAATATGCGTTGGCAAGTTCTTTGCCGTTTACCATCAGTTCGAAACGTTCGGTGAGTTCCGGGTTTTCACGGTGACGCTTGCAGAGCGGGCTCATTTCCCGCGGATAATCAGTTATGAAAGTGGGCTGTATGTAGTTGCCTTCGCATTTTGCACCGAAAATTTCGTCGATGAGTTTTCCTTTGCCCATGGTGTCGTTCACTTCGATGTCCAGCTTCCGGCATACTTCAAAGAGTTGCTCTTCGTTCATGCCGCTGATGTCAATTCCGGTATGTTCCCTGATGCTGTCAATCATCGAAATTCGTTTGTAGGGAGCCTTGAAATCAATTTCCCGGTTGCCTATTTTTACTATGGTACTTCCATTTACATCCAGGCACACTTTTTCAACCATTCGCTCGGTGAAGTCCATCATCCAGTTGTAGTCTTTGTATGCTACATAAATTTCCATGGCGGTAAATTCAGGGTTATGAGTCCTGTCCATTCCTTCGTTCCGGAAATTTTTTGAAAATTCATATACTCCTTCAAAACCGCCAACAATTAATCTTTTCAGATACAGCTCGTTAGCTATGCGCAGATAAAGCGGTATGTCCAGCGCGTTGTGGTGAGTAATAAATGGACGTGCGGCTGCCCCTCCTGGTATGGGTTGCAATACGGGAGTTTCCACTTCGATGTAACCCTGATTGTTGAAAAAATCACGCATGGATTGATACACCCGCGTGCGCTTCATGAAAATATCTTTAATACCTTCGTTGACCACAAGATCCACATAGCGCTGACGGTAACGTTGCTCCGGATCTTCGAAGGCATCGTAAGCTACTCCGTCCTTGTACTTCACAATGGGGAGTGGTTTGAGCGATTTGCTCAGTACGGTCAGTTCCCGGGCGTGAATACTGATTTCGCCCATCTGCGTACGGAAAACAAACCCTTTGATTCCGATAAAGTCGCCGATATCCAGCAACTTTTTGAAAACCGTATTGTACATCTCCGGCTGAGCTTCAGTATTGATGTCATCGCGGCTCACATATACCTGAATCCGGCCTTTGCTGTCCTGAAGTTCGATAAATGATGCTTTGCCCATAATCCTGCGGCTCATAATTCTTCCGGCAATGCAAACCTGCCGTTTGGGCTCTTCCTCGTCGGTAAATGTGGCTTTTATTTCGGTTGAAAATGCGTTGGCAGGATATTCTGCAGCAGGATAAGGATTAATTCCCAGGTTACGCAGTTCGGTAAGACTCTGACGCCTCAATAATTCTTGTTCACTCAATTCTATACTCATTGTTCGTTGATTTTGTAAAATATAAATTTCAGATACACTAATTGAATTCATGTCTTGAAGTGGCTTGTATTATCCCGGATGGATTGCATGAGCCTTTCAATCAGCAAGTAATCTGACCATTTTGTCCGAAATGGACTGCAAAGTTACAAAAAAAGACTGAAAATGAAATTTGATTCAGATTAATTCAGGTGTAAACGGTAACTCTTTGTGCACCGGTATGATTTATACCGGAGAACAATGCTTGACAATCAACTATCGTAATGAACTTATCCTGTCGGCTATTCCTTGACAATTTTGCGGGTTGTCCTTTGCCCGTCGTTCAACATGATATTGACGATGTAAATTCCACGCGGCCATTCTGAAGTATCAACCGAAAGGTTGTTGTTTCCGGATTGTACATTCAGCATTTGTTGCCCGAGCGAGTTATAAAATGCTATGTTTTTAATGCCGGTATCTGCCTTGATATTCAGTTCGTTCTGAACCGGATTCGGATAAATCTGAAGATTAGCATATGTATTTATTTCCGAATCAGCTGTCGATTCGCCCAGCATATTGGCATCCAGCCAGGTAAGACGTGTGGTAATCCAGTTTTTGAATTTGGTGATATCTCCGGCAAAAGTGGTGGGTTGAGCATCTATTTCGGGTGCTCCGACGTTTTTACCTAGTGTTTTCCATTTCTTTTCATGACGTATCTGTGCTTCTGTTACCAGATTTGCTACTGAATCGATGAAATTATTGATGTATGTTTCGCTCAGGATGTTTTTACGAAGGCTGAAATAACGTGCATTAATGGCATTGGCAAAATAAGGGTCCTGAAGCATTCTCACTTCCCATGATGGAGGTACCGGCGACACATTGCATTCATTAATCCTGTAAGCCCATCCGGATCCGTTAGTGTTGCTTAGCAGAGAGCAGTCGTACATGTTTTTCCATGCCCAGTCGTAATCCCATACTGGTCCGGAGTATACTCTCCGGTCGTTGCTGTCTTTGTCCTTGTAAAAAAAACGGCTCTTTTTGTAGGCATCCACGTTTCGGGACAATTCGCTGATGATAAAATAATCTACAAACGAATTTACGTCGATGTAATACCTGTATCCGGTGTTTTCGTCAGTGAAATTGTTGCTGTAAAGCGCCGTTTCGACAGTTTTTATGTGATTTCTGATGTAATCTTTCTGTGCGTCAATCAGTTCGTCGGCTTTCGGAACATGATACACAAATTTAACAACACCACCCGGACGATTCAGGGGCGAGAAGCTGCTTGTCCAGTACGTACCGTATCCGTCGTCGTAGTCGGTTTTAAATATGTAACCGCCTGTCACATCATCGCCCGAATCATCGAGCATGGTGAGTCTGGCGATGTTTACCCGCGAGTTTTTTCCCTGTTTTATTTTTTCGCCAAACATGTAAATACCCTGATACTGATTGTTCAGAATTACTTCGCAATGCCTTAATCTCGGTGCATAATGGCCCATTCTCCGGAATATCTCAAAAGATAATGCGTTTCGCATATATACCTTATCATTGTAATGCGACAGTAATACCCAATCATTGTCAGCAGGCATACCGAGCAGCGAAACATTCAGATTGGCTCCATTCGAATCACGTGTTTCCAGCCCGTAAGGTTTTTGCGGGTAACCGGCCGACGATGCTCCTCTTATTTCGATACCAATTTTACCATCGTACACATTACCCGGATCGGTCTGGTAATTTCTGGATAAATCATCGTGAAAAATAATTTTCATATCGGCCGGAATTTTTGGCTCATCAATGATTGAAGTCCCGTTTGTGTTGATTACCACCAGTGGAAGATTGGATGAGGTAATATTGGGTATGATTCCCGATAAATCCGGCTCGACAAACCAGTAAGGTGTATTTCTGAAAATAACGGAACCATCGCCTATGGCAAATGAAAGAAATGCATTTGATGACAGATCTGAAGAAGTTAGTGAACTGTTGTGTACCTGTATGGCCAGAATATTCAAACCCGGTTTGAGGCAGGAGCGGAGTGTGGCTTTGTTTAGCAGATAATTTTCAGGGGATCCTCCGGAGTACATTGTAGCTTCATGATTGACTCCCAGCTGATTGAAAGCAGGAAAGTCTCCCTTTACGCCTATCCCCGCACGGGCTATTTCCGTGTTGTTCAGATAAGCCACAAACGCATCGTCGAAATCCATCTGGAGTAATCCATAAACCAATTTGCTGGTGTCAGGGATGTTGATCTTGATACGAAGGTAAACGGATGGAGGATACTGATATGCCGGCAAGGCGTCAAGATGAATATCCGTATTGTCATCCGAGTCACCGTATCCGAATCCGCCTTTGCCGGATGGCCAGGATGTGTCGTTGAAATCGAGCATTCGCCACGAAGCATCCGGTTCGGATTTTCCTGAAAAATATTTCCAGTTATCGTCATTGAATACGGCAGTTTCCCAATGGTGTACAGACTGAGCAAAACCCGGAATAAGAAAAGCTAACAGAAAAACTATAACGATAGAAATGTTTTTTTTCATAGATAAAAATGAGTGAAAGAAAGACAAAATCGTAATTCTACTTACAATTACGTTCCAAAAATACGCATTTTATTAAAATCATACAAACTTAATCAACTTACAAAGCATTTTTTGAAATTCTGTTTTTTAAGCAAAAGGTTTTTCATTCCTTCGCTGTATTCTTTTTTTATTTGTAAATTTGCAAAACAAATTATCAAAACAAAATATTAATCATCGAAAATGCCCTCTTTAAAAGAACTTTTCAAAAAAGCAACCGGCACAAATGCCGACTCGGAAGTCAGGTTGACAGTATCCGGTTCTAACAGAAAATATTACCGCCTTCAGAATAAAGACATCTCGCTCATTGGTGTGGTCGGGATGTCGGCCGAGGAGAACAAGGCATTTATCGAAATGTCCAGACACTTCAAAGCGAAAGGTTTACCAGTGCCCGGGTTTGTTATCAAAACGGACGATGACCTGATGTATCTTCAGGAAGATCTGGGCGATACCGTGCTTTTTGATTATCTTCGAAAAGGCCGGCTGACCCGGTTTTTCAGCGCCGATGAGAAAGAACTGCTGCACAAAACCATGCATATGCTCGCTAAAATTCAGGTGAAAGGTGCCGAAGATTTTGATTTTTCAATATGCTATCCTCAACCCGAGTTCAACAAGCGTTCAGTGCTTTGGGATTTGAATTATTTCAAATACTGTTTTTTGAAGTCCACTGGACTTGAATTTCAGGAAAATCGTCTGGAAGATGATTTCGACAGATTCGCCGATAAATTACTGCAGGCACCTGTTGAATGTTTTATGTACCGCGATTTTCAGAGCCGCAACGTGATGATTAAGAATGGTGAGCCCTATTTTATTGATTACCAGGGTGGTAGAAAAGGACCGGTATACTACGATGTGGCTTCGTTTCTCTGGCAGGCAAAAGCTCAGTACGGACCGCAGCTTCGGGAAGAATTGCTGCTCACCTACATGAATTCTTTGCGCGAACACATAGAATTTGATGAGACTGAATTCAGGGAAATGCTTGATCATTTTGTACTTTTCCGGTTGCTTCAGGTGCTTGGCGCTTACGGATTCAGGGGTTATTTTGAAAAAAAACCCCATTTTCTGCAAAGCATCCCTTATGCCCTCGAAAACCTGCGCGAGGTGATGGATCGCTGTGATTTTTCTGCATTTCAGTACCTGATGCAGGTTTTAAAAGAGATGGCAGGTCTCAAACAGTTTCAGGAAGTAAATCTGGATAGGCCGCTGGTGGTTACCGTGTACAGTTTTTCGTATAAAAAAGGAGTCCCTAACGACGATTCAGGTAATGGAGGCGGATTTGTGTTTGATTGCAGGGCTGTCAATAATCCGGGCAAATACGAACGGTTCCAGTCACTTAACGGGCTGGATGCACCCGTCATTCAATTTCTGGAAGAAGACGGCGAAATTCTGAAATTACTGGAAAATGCTTACAGTATGGTCGATACATCGGTGAAAAGGTATATGGAAAGAAAATTTACTCACCTGATGGTCTCATTCGGATGTACCGGAGGTCAGCACAGGTCGGTATACTCGGCACAGAAAATGGCCGAACACATCAGCAGCATATTTGGAGTGGAAGTCAATCTGGTTCACCGTGAACAAAATCTGGAGCAACACTTCGAAAGAAAGTAATATTTATCACTGCTTCACATGAAATCTCATCCGGCGTTATTTTTTTTTATATGCCTGATTTCAGGAGACATTATATTGTACGTTAATTAATACAATCACTTTTGCAATATTGACGAAAAACTGTTAATTTTGCAAATCAAAATCAAACCAATTCAATCATGACCACCACCGACCGGCAATATGACCACGTAGCGGCAATTTGCAGGGAAATTTTTGAGAAAAAACTGAAAGATTACGGAGCCTCATGGCGCATCCTGCGACAGACCTCGGTCACCGACCAGATTTTTATCAAAGCCAACCGGATACGCTCCATCGAAACCAAAGGGGTGAACAAAGTGGGTGATGATATTCGCGGAGAGCTGATAGCTATCGTAAATTACAGTGTTATAGGATTGATACAGCTGGAACTCGGTGAGAGTACCTGCGATGACCTGGATTCCGAAAAAGCACTGCAACTCTATCAAAAATACATACAGCAGGCCAAACAACTGATGCAGGCGAAAAACCACGATTACGATGAAGCCTGGAGGCTTATGCGTATTCAGTCGTACACCGATTTGATTCTGATGAAAATAAACCGGACTAAACAAATAGAAGATAATCAGGGAAAAACCCTTATTTCAGAAGGTATAGACGCCAACTATTTTGATATGATTAATTATGCCGTATTTGGGATGATTAAAATTGATTTTGGTGAATAAAAAAGCTGATAAATTTTTAAAATGATTAAAGATAACCAATACAGATATTCCCACGGAACAAACCGGGAAGAAAAACCATTTCAGAAACCAGCTATTATTCTGCTTGAAATCATTCGCCTTATTCTGGCTGCTGTCTTCATCTTCTCGGGTTTTGTAAAAGCTATTGATCCCCTGGGTTCCACTTATAAATTTGAAGACTATCTGACAGCATTTGGTGGGATATTCGGTCAGCTTACTTTTGTAACTTTTCCGGCGGCAATTGCCCTGTCTACCCTGGAGCTGGCTATCGGGTTATGCTTTTTGCTAAAAATAAAGCTTAAATTTACATCCTGGGTAGCACTGTTGTTTATGGTAGTCATGTTGCCACTTACTTTGTATGTTGCTCTTTACAATCCGGTAACTGACTGCGGCTGTTTCGGCGATGCTCTGATAATTTCCAACTGGGCTACTTTTTATAAAAATATTGTTATCACTGCTCTTGTGGTTATATTGCTGATATTCGGCAGAAAACTGCGCAAAATATTTCTTTCTGCAATAGAATGGATAATAATTTTGATTTTTATCGTTTCAGGAGTGGGATTATCCGTTTACAGCTATAGTCATCTGCCCATGATTGATTTCAGGCCCTACAAAGTGGGAGTAAATATTCCTGAAGCAATGAAAATTCCGCCGGGAAAACCAACTGACAAATATGAAACGAAATTAATATACCAGAAAAACGGGATAAGCCGCGAGTTTACACTGGAAAATTACCCGAAAAATGATACAACCTGGACTTTTGTAGAGCAAAATTCCATACTGATTCAGAAAGGATACGAACCCCCCATTCATAATTTCACGATTTTAGATTCAAACCTTAACGATATTACTGACCAGGTGCTTCATCACGATAGCAAAGTTCACCTTCTGATTATGTACGACCTCAGAAAATCGTCTGAAAAAGGAGTTGCTAAAACAGAAGAAATGTATCAGCGTGCAAAAGCCAACAACGAGCTTTTCTATGCGCTTACAGCCTCTGCTGATGAAGAAATTGCCCGTTTTACCCGTAAGCATGGTGTGACATATCCATTCTGCAAAACAGATCCGATAACACTTAAAACGATTATTCGTGCTAATCCGGGTGTTATGACCATAGAGAATGGGATAATAATACGAAAAAATAACTGGAGAGACTTTTAAGATATTATATAACAAAAAACAAATAAACCAACCACCTTTTCCAACACCGGATAAGGGATATATTAAATTGTATGAGAAAAAATATTGTAGCAGGAAACTGGAAAATGAACAAAACCCTGCAGGAAGGATTGGCGCTTGCCATCGAATTGAACAACGTACTGGCGGATGCAAATCCTGGTTGCGAAGTAATAATCGGCACCCCGTTTGTGCATCTGGCAAGTGTGGCATCAGCCGTTGATACCACAAAAGTGCATGTGGCGGCACAAAATTGCGCCGAAAAAGAATCAGGTGCCTATACCGGTGAAGTAAGCGCATCAATGGTGAAATCCACAGGCGCAGAATATGTCATCCTCGGACACTCCGAACGCAGAGCTTACTATGGTGAAAACTATGAAATACTTAAAAATAAAGTTGTAATGGCACTCAAAAACGACCTGAAACCCATTTTCTGCATCGGCGAGCTGAAAGAAGAGCGTGAAGCAAACAAACAGAACGAGATAGTAAAAGCACAACTCGAAGGTTCAGTATTTAATCTTTCACCGGAAGAATTTTCAAAAATCGTATTAGCCTATGAACCCGTGTGGGCTATTGGTACAGGACTTACAGCCACTCCGGCGCAGGCTCAGGAAATTCATGCTTATATCCGAAGCCTTATTGCCGAAAAATACGGGATGGAAGCTGCACAAAACACATCCATTTTGTATGGTGGAAGTGCCAATCCGGGAAATGCAAAAGAACTGTTCTCAAACCCCGATGTGGATGGCGGACTGATTGGAGGTGCCTCACTTAAGGTGCCTGATTTCAAGGCCATTATTGATGCGTTCTAATTTAAATTTGTTCTAAAAAACATATAAAATCCTGCATTATTGAAGTGTGCAGGATTTTTTTGTATTTTTGTAGTTCTGTTTTATTATTTTTTTGAAAAAGGCAAGGTGGTAAAAATTTACGAAGAAAATCCAAATCCGGTAAAAATCCGTCACGTGGTGGAAGTTTTACGAAGCAAAGGGGTGATTATTATTCCTACGGATACCGTATATGCTTTTGCCTGCGATATTTTCAACACCAGCGGCATCGAAACCATCTCGAAACTGAAAAATATAAACAGCACCAAATCCAATCTGTCATTTATCTGCCATCAGATGAGTCAGGTGAGCGAATACGCCAAAATGGATGATACGGCATTCAAACTCATGAAAAAAAATCTGCCGGGGCCCTTTACATTCATCCTTCAGGGTAGCAACAGTTTACCAAAATTATTTAAAAACAGAAAAAATGTTGGCATCCGAATCCCGGCCAATAACATCACACTCGAAATTGTGCGCGAACTGGGCAATCCCATCATGACCAGCTCCATACCGATGGACGACCGGACAGAAGAATACTTCACCGACCCCGAACTGATACACGAGATGTACGACAACCGTGTAGATCTGGTAATAGACGGAGGATTTGGCAGTACCGTTCATTCCACGGTGGTCGACTGTACAGGCGATGAACCTGAATTGGTAAGACAGGGTGCCGGAGAACTTCGGTTTTAGCCTCCCGGTATCACCGCTGAACCGGATATATGCATTCTGAAAACGCTTTAACAGTGAAATCCGGAACATAATTTTCCTCAGAAATTCATTCGAAAAAAGTTAACTTATTATTTTGTCAATCAAAATAAAAGCAGTATTTTTGCAGTCCGTTTATTATCCCGGAAAATGGTCTTTTTTGCTTGCTGGAAAAACCTACTGATATGTGCCGATTAGCCTCTCTCATAACAGTTCGTGCAGTATAGTGAAAGGCAGTATTATTAATAAAAAAAATACTATTTAAAAGTGGATACGTTAAGTTATAAAACCATTTCTGCCAATAAAGCAACCGTGCAGAAAGAATGGGTGGTAGTAGATGCTACCGATATGGTATTGGGACGTATGGGCTCCAAAGTTGCAAAACTTTTGCGCGGAAAATACAAACCAAGTTTTACACCTCACGTGGATTGCGGTGACAATGTGATTATTGTTAATGCTGAAAAAGTACGCCTGACCGGCGATAAATGGACCGGCCGCGTTTATCTTCGTCATACCGGTTATCCGGGCGGTCAGAGAGAATATACTCCGGCTGACCTGATGGCTAAAGATCCGGATCGCCTTATTCGCAAAGTGGTAAGAGGCATGTTGCCCAAAAACCGTCTTGGCGACAAGATTATTAACAATTTATATGTGTTTGCAGGTGCCGAACATAACATGCAAGCTCAGAAACCAAAACAAATTGATTTAAACTCACTTAAATAACCGATATGGAAGTTATAAATGCATTAGGAAGAAGAAAAGCAGCTGTGGCTCGTGTTTTCGTAAGTGAAGGAAAAGGACAGATAATTATCAATAAGCGTGAACTTACCAATTACTTTCCGTCACCATTGTTGCAGTATGTTGTTAAACAACCGCTGAATAAACTCGGAGTTGCTGAGAAATACGACATCCGTGTTAATCTTGGCGGAGGTGGTTACAACGGTCAGGCTGAAGCTTTGCGCCTGGCAATTGCACGCGCACTGGTGAAAATTAATCCGGAAGATAAAAAAGCGCTGAAATCCGAAGGTTTCATGACCCGCGACCCCCGCGAAGTGGAACGCAAAAAACCGGGTCAGCCAAAAGCGCGCAAAAGATTCCAGTTCTCAAAACGTTAATACAATATGCCAAACTGCCGATACCTGTATTATTATATATGTACTGGCAAATTGGCGCATTCAGTTTAGTATCTAAATTTACAAGATCACTTCTCTGTCCGAATACCATAAAAGGGACCCGGAGAACCGTGCTACCTGTAAATTGATTCTAAAAAATAAGAATTAAAAAAGAAAGTAAACAAAAAATTAAAACTTAAAAATGTCAAGAACAAATTTCGAAGAATTATTAGAAGCCGGTTGCCATTTTGGTCACCTGAAACGTAAATGGAATCCTGCCATGGCTCCGTATATTTTTATGGAACGTAATGGTATTCACATCATTGATTTACACAAAACTGTAGTGAAAATAGATGAAGCTGCTGCTGCTGCAAAACAAATAGCCAAATCAGGACGTAAAATCCTGTTTGTAGCTACTAAAAAACAGGCAAAAGACGTGGTGGCTGAAAAAGCTCAATCAATCGGGATGCCATACATTACCGAACGCTGGGCCGGTGGTATGCTCACAAACTTCCCTACAATCCGTAAAGCTGTAAAGAAAATGTCGAGCATTGATAAGATGACAACAGACGGCACTTTCGATAATATCTCAAAACGTGAAAAGCTTCAGATTACCCGTCAGCGCGAGAAACTTGAAAAGAACCTTGGTTCTATCGCTGACCTGACCCGTTTGCCATCAGCACTGTTTGTAATAGATGTGATGAAAGAACAAATCGCAGTAAAAGAAGCTCAGCGTCTGGGTATCCCGGTATTCGGAATCGTTGATACCAACTCAAACCCGAACGAAGTGGATTTTGTAATTCCGGCCAACGACGATGCTACAAAATCGGTTGAGGTTATCCTCAATGCCATTTGTGCTGCAGTACAGGAAGGTTTGGAAGAACGGAAAGTAGAAAAAATAGATACTGAAGCTGCTGAAGCTCCTGAATCAAAAGAAAAGAAATCACGCATTTCAAAAAGACCCAGAACTCAGAAAGAAGACGACGAAGCTATGAAAGCTAACGTTGTTAAGAAATTCGTAAAAGAAGAAGAATAAAAATCCTGATCCCCGAACGGGGAAACGGGATTTAAAAAATAAGGTTACGGGTTATAATTTATTTGTAGCTTGTAACCTTTTTTCAAAGAAATAACAGACTTACAAATTATTACTAAATAACATCGACCAACCCTGATAAACTTTCAGAGGAGCAGGGAGTCATAAAATATTACAATTATGGCAGTTACAATGGCAGAAATTACAAAATTGCGCACTATGACCGGTGCCGGTATGATGGATTGCAAAAATGCTCTCATCGAAGCCGAAAACGATTTTGAAAAAGCAATAGAAATTATACGTAAAAAAGGAAAAGCAATAGCTGCAAAACGAAGCGAACGTGAAGCGTCTGAAGGTTGTGTGCTTGCTGAAGCAAAAGACGATTTTGCAGCCGTATTGGCTCTGAAGTGTGAAACCGATTTCGTGGCAAAAAATGCAGACTTCATCGCACTCACACAGACAATACTCGACAAAGCAATGACCGAAAAACCTGCAAGCCTTGACGAACTGAAGGCTCTGACAATTGATGGCCGCACAATTGCCGATATGGTTACAGACCGCTCGGGAGTTACAGGTGAAAAAATTGAAGTAGATTATTATGAGTTTGTAAAAGGCGGCACGGTAACTTCTTACATTCATCCGGGAAACAAACTGGCTACTATCGTTGCCTTTGCTGAAAAAGACGCAGAATACGAAACCATTCACGGTGTAGCAATGCACATTGCGGCAATGTCGCCTGTAGCCATTGATGAATCAGCTGTACCTCAGAAGGTTAAAGATAACGAACTGGCAGTGGCTATCGAAAAAACCAAAACCGAACTTGTTTCAAAGGAAGTTGAAGTTGCGCTGAAAAAAGCAGGCATCAACCCCGCCCACGTTGATAGCGACGACCATATTGAATCGAATATGGCAAAAGGCTGGATCACCGCAGAAGAAGCAGCAAAAGCCCGCGAAATAAAGACAACAGTATTTGCAGAAAAATCGGCAACTCTGCCTGAGCAGAAAGTACTCAGTATTGCAGCAGGACGTATGGCAAAATTCTTCAAAGAATATACCCTTGTTGAACAAAAATACGAAGGTGGTAGCGAAGAAGCCGGAAAAACAACTGTAAAAGAGCTGCTTGCAAAAAAACATTTAACCTGTGTCGCTTTTAAACGAGTAACATTAAATCAGGAATAATCTTTTAAGGATTATTAGAAAGCATAAAAACCTCCCGAAATTCCGGGAGGTTTTTTGTTGCATATCACTTTTTATCTAAAACCTTTTAACCGTTCGAGAGATTTGAATTTGTCAAACTTTTGAACTTCATAAACTTTTGCGTAATTTTGCAATTAAATCAACAAATTTTAAAGAATGAACAGAAAAGTCAGGGTTCGCTTTGCTCCAAGTCCCACTGGTCCGCTGCACATAGGCGGAGTACGTACAGCGCTCTATAATTACCTATTTGCACGTCAGAACAATGGCGATATGTTATTGCGAATCGAAGATACTGATTCGGCTCGTTTTGTGCCCGGTGCCGAAGAATACATTACAGAATCACTGCAATGGCTTGGAATACAGATTGATGAGGGAATAGGAGCAAAATCCGAAGGAAAACATGCACCATACCGGCAAAGTGAACGGAAGGAAATTTATAAAAAATATATCAACCAGTTGCTTGAAAGCAAGTTAGCATATATTGCGTTCGATACACCTGCCGAACTCGATTTAATACGCGGGCAGATTTCAAATTTCCAGTATGATGCTACAACGCGCGGAAAGATGCAAAATTCGCTGACAATGCCCCGTGCCGATGTAGAGAAAAGACTTGCTGCCGGTGAAAATTACGTGGTACGTATTAAGATAGAACCCGAAGTGGAAATATGTGTGAATGATTTGATACGGGGCGAAGTGATTATCAATTCCTCGGTGCTCGACGATAAGGTGCTTTACAAATCTGTGGATGAGCTGCCTACTTACCATCTTGCAAACGTTGTGGATGATTACCTGATGGAAATTACTCACGTTATCCGCGGTGAGGAATGGTTGCCCTCAGCGCCATTGCACGTACTTCTCTACCGGTATCTGGGTTGGGAGAGTGTTATGCCTCAGTTTGCACATTTACCTCTGCTGCTTAAGCCGGATGGAAATGGAAAACTGAGCAAACGTGATGGCGATCGGCTCGGATTTCCGGTATTTCCACTCGATTGGGAAGATCCGAAAACCGAAACGGTGTCTTCCGGCTATCGTGAGGCAGGTTATTTTCCTGAAGCAGTGGTCAATTTTCTGGCACTACTTGGATGGAATCCCGGAACAGAACAGGAAATTTTCTCAATGCAGGAATTGATTGAGCAGTTTTCGCTCGACAGGGTAAGTAAAAGTGGTGCAAAATTTGATTTCGAAAAAGGTAAGTGGTTTAATCATAAGTATCTTCAGCAAAAATCAAACGAAGAACTTGCCGATATTTTCCAGCATATCCTGGTTAAAAAAGATATTATCGAAGATTCAGAAAAAGTGGCGAAAGTCGCAGGATTAATAAAAGATCGTGCCAATTTTGTAACTGACCTGTGGGAGCAGGGATCATTTTTCTTTCAGATGCCGGTTGCTTATGATGAAAAAACAGTCAGCAAACGCTGGAAAGAAAACACACCCGAACAAATGAAGGAGTTAATTCATGTTCTGGACAAGATAGTTGATTTTTCTTCGGCCAATCAGGAGTCAGAAGTTATAAAATGGATTGAAGAAAAGGGATACGGGATGGGTGCTGTACTGAATGCCTTCCGTTTGGCATTGGTTGGTGCTGCTAAAGGTCCGCATCTGTTTGATATTTCAGAAATTATTGGAAAAAAGGAAACCATTGCAAGACTGGAACGCGCGATAAGCGTTCTGGATCAGGAATTGTAATTTACCTGTTTTATTAACGGTTTTCACAGTAATGAAAGTCTTTCATTGATGAAAAAGAAAGTTTTGATAATTACCTATTACTGGCCTCCAAGCGGAGGAGCCGGTGTGCAAAGATGGCTGAAATTTGTTAAATACTTTCGTGAATTTGGATGGGAACCAATTATTTACGCACCTGAAAACGCCGAATATCCTTCTGAAGATTATTCAATTGAAAAAGACATCCCCGAAGGTGTGCTCGTAATAAAAACACCGATTTGGGAACCATACAACGTGTATCGTAATCTTTTCGGAAAAAAAGGAGAGAAAATTAATGCCGGATTCATTTCTGAGAAAAAAAAATCAGGCTGGAAGGATAAATTATCCATCTGGATTCGGGGAAATTTTCTGATTCCGGATCCACGCCGTTTCTGGATAAAACCTTCGGTGAAGTTTCTCACTGAATATCTGAAAGAAAATCCGGCAGATGCCATCGTTACCACAGGTCCTCCCCATTCAATGCATATGATTGGTTTCAGACTGAAAAAAATACTTCCGAATGTGAAATGGGTTGCTGATTTCAGAGATCCGTGGACCAATATAGATTTTTACAGGGAATTAAATCTTACTTTTTTAGCTGACAGAATACATCATAAACTGGAAAGAAAGGTTGTTCAATCGGCTGATTGTGTGGTGGTTGTGTCGAACGATATGGTAGATGAATTTTCCATTCTTCCGCATAAAAAAATAGAGCTGATTACTAACGGATATGATTCAGAAGATGTTAGTGGAATCGATGTGAAGACTGACAATATGTTTTCGCTATCGCATATCGGTACACTCAATGCTGCCCGGAATCCAATAACACTTTGGAAAGTGCTGGGTGAAATCTGCCAAAAAGATGAAAATTTCAGATCAGACCTAAAAATAAAGCTGATAGGAAAAACCGACTTCTCTGTACTTCAGGAAATTGACAAAAACGGTTTGACCGGCAGCCTGGAAAAAACAGAGTATCTTTCTCATTCCGGGGCTATTGAGAAACAACAACAATCACAATTGCTTTTGCTGTTAATCAATCATTCTACTAACGCAAAAGGAATTCTGACCGGGAAATTCTTTGAGTACCTGGCTTCAAAAAGACCGATTCTGGCTGTTGGACCATCAGACGGAGAAGTTGCAAGGGTGCTGCAGGAAACAAATGCGGGTAAAATAGTAGATTTCGACGATAAAACAGCAACGAAGAATACAATTTTAACTTATTATGAACTCTATAAAACCGGTTCACTTACTGTAAAATCGCATTCTGTCGAACGTTTCTCACGCAAATCGTTAACAGGAGAAATGGCAAATCTTTTAAATACTCTATGAAAAGAATCATTACCGTAGTCGGAGCCCGCCCGCAATTTGTGAAAGCGGCCACCTTAAGTCGTCAGTTTGCCTTGCTTGGGGTGGATGAAAAGATTATTCATACAGGTCAGCATTACGATGCCAACATGTCAGATGTGTTTTTTCAGGAAATGGAAATATCGAAACCAGCCTATAACCTTGAAGTACACGGAATCGGGCATGGAGCTATGACCGGACGGATGCTGGAAGGAATTGAACAAATTCTGCTGGACGAAAGACCAGATGCTGTGCTGGTTTACGGCGATACCAATTCCACGCTGGCCGGAGCATTGGCAGCGTCAAAACTTCATATACCCGTGGTGCACGTTGAAGCCGGACTTAGGTCATTTAATATGGCAATGCCGGAAGAAATTAACCGGATTCTGACTGACCGTATTTCGGGTTTATTGCTTTGTCCGACAGATACAGCTGTCTGGAATCTGAAAAATGAAGGGTATGACCATTTTGACATTAAAATTATCAAGAATGGTGATGTAATGCAGGATGCAGCTCTTTTTTACGCTCAGAAAGCAGAAGAAAAATCAACAATTCTGGATAAACTGAACCTGCCTGAATTTGTCATGGCAACGATTCATCGACAGGAAAACACCGATTCGCCTGAGAATCTGCTTGGAATAATTCACGGTCTGAACACAATAAATCAAATAATTCCTGTGGTTGTACCCCTGCATCCGCGTACACGAACCATATTAAATACATTAAATATTACGCCAGAATTCTGTATCATTGACCCGGTTGGATACTTTGATATGATTATGTTGCTGAAAAACTGCAGATTAGTTATTACTGATAGCGGAGGTGTGCAGAAAGAAGCCTTCTTTTTCGGAAAACACTGCATTACCATGCGCGAACAAACCGAATGGGTGGAACTGATTGAGAATGGATTCAATATATTGGCAGGAAGTGATTCAAAACGAATTATTTTGGCTTATGAACAAATCAATAAAAGGAAATCTGATTTCACTGTCAATTTGTACGGTAACGGACAAGCAGCTGAAATAGCAGCAAAAGAAATACTGGAATTATAAAAAAAATCCTGTTCGAAAGATGCGAACAGGATTTTTGTTTTTTCGCGTATTTTGTTACGCCGGATGAATTGCTTCTGAAGGACAAACGTCGGCACAAGTACCACAGTCTGTACAAATATCAGGATCGATAACATAAATGTCACCTTCTGAAATTGCCTCTACCGGACATTCGCTGATGCAAGTGCCGCAAGCAATACAATCTTCATTAATTACGTAAGCCATTTTCTAAAGAATTTTTGTTAGTACTAATTAGTAGTGCAAATGTATAACAATTTCTATACCTAAAAAAAATTTTTGAGTAAAATTTGCCAAAACTTTTTCAGATCAGGCAGAAATACCATAGGGTTAATTCTGTAAAATGAATTTGATAACCGAATGAATTCTTTCAGAAATTTTTCTTTTCAGAAAGTTGAATCCTGAAAATCTAATTAAATATCTGAATGATTGATGGTTATCGAAATTAAAAAATATTTTTTATTTTTTTTATGTAAGATATTTAATTAACTCATGTTTTTAGTATCTTTGTATCATATTGTTAAAAAGTAAGAAAGGTTAAAGCTGTAATATAACTAATTGATATATAGTTAATTAGATTTAATTAAAGAGAATATAAACAATTAATTTACTCCCCTGAATGGACAATACATTTTTCAGTAAGTTCACCCCGAAAGAACCCAAATTTTTCCCCCTTTTGAAAGAAATTGTAGACGTAATCAAAGCAGCCTCTGGTTTAATGGCTGAATTTGTAGAAAAAGGCAACCATGAAAATGCTGCTGAATACTATAGAAAGATTAAGGAAGAGGAACGTAAAGGCGATTCATTGTCAAACAAAATATTTGATGAATTGAACTCTACGTTTATTACTCCCTTTGACCGGGAAGATATTCATCATTTGGCAACCCGAATGGACGATGTGACTGATTATATCAACAGTGCTGCAAAACGTATTTTCCTCTACAATCCGAAAAAAATTCCATCAGCTGCCCTGGAGTTGGTACATCTGATTCAGGAATCAGCCGAGTGGATTGATAAAGCAGTAAGTGAACTCGATGTTTTGAAAAAAAGCAGGAAGAACGTATCTCAGTACTGCTCCGAGTTACATGTTATCGAGAATAAGGCTGATGATGTTTACGAACATTTTTTGATTGACTTGTTTGAAAAACAAAAGGATGGAGTTGAGCTGATCAAACAGAAGGAAATCATGTACGAACTTGAGAAATCAACCGATGCCGCAGAAGCTGTAGGGAAGATAATTAAAACGATTATTGTTAAATACGCGTAATAAGTGATTGTACAAAACAAGTTTTGTATCTGAAACATCACTTTTATTATAAAAAAATATTTGACTATGACGTTATTAATCATCATCATAACTTTAGCGCTTCTTTTTGACTTTATCAACGGATTTCATGATGCCGCCAATTCCATTGCTACCATCGTATCCACCAAAGTACTTACTCCTCTTCAGGCGGTTCTCTGGGCTGCGATGTTCAATTTTGTAGCATTCTTTATTGCAAAATACATCATTGGCGGATTTGGTATTGCCGATACAGTATCAAAGACAGTAATTTCAGAATATATCACTCTGCCGATTATTTTCTCAGGGTTAGTTTCTGCCATAATGTGGAATCTTCTTACCTGGTGGCTCGGTATTCCTTCTTCATCATCACATACTCTTATCGGAGGTTTTGCAGGTGCAGCTATTGCACGGTGGGCCAGTTTTTCGGTTATCAAAGTAAGTGTGATCGTCAAGATAGCTTCCTTTATTTTTCTGGCACCATTGATTGGTATGCTGGTTGCTACGGTTCTGACTATAATTCTGACCTGGTCTGCCAGAAAAGCTAATCCGCATAAAGCCGACTCCTGGTTTAAACATTTCCAGCTGGTTTCATCTGCACTGTTCAGTATCGGACACGGATTGAACGACTCACAGAAGGTAATGGGTATTATTGCAGCCGCTTTAATTGCCACTCACATTCAACATCCTGAAATTGGTTACGGTATTGATTCCATAAATGATTTACCAAACTGGGTTGCATTTGCCTGTTTTACAGCCATTTCGCTCGGTACCATGTCAGGTGGCTGGAAAATAGTAAAAACGATGGGAACGCGTATTACTAAAGTAACTCCGTTCGAGGGAGTGGTTGCCGAAACTGCGGGAGCACTCACTCTGTACCTGACAGAAATCTTAAAAATACCGGTAAGTACTACTCACACCATTACAGGAGCAATTATCGGTGTAGGTTCTGTAAAACGCCTTTCGGCTGTCAGGTGGGGTGTAACCCGCAAGTTGCTTGTTGCCTGGATTCTGACTATTCCCGTAAGCGCGCTGATTGCGGCAATAGTTTACTGGACTTTAGGTCATCATCTGATTTAATCACTGATATCATATCCAAAACAAAAGGAGTCACCAATGATGTGTGACTCCTTTTTTTGTTCCTTTAGTTAACCGGATTCAACGAGCGATAGCCTGTTTACGATGAAAAATAATGCGGTATTTTACTGAAAATCAATCAATTCATTTTTCGGTTTCCGGATTTTCGGTTGACGTGCCAGGTGATCTTCATCTGTATCACGATATCCGAGGGTGAGCAGCACCACGGCTTCTTCGTTGTCGGTGTTAAGTCCCAGCAACTCATTCATAGCCTGTGTGTTGAATCCTTCTATCGGTGTGCTGTCAATTCCAAGTTCGGCAGCTGCAACCATCGCGAAACCTAAAGCAATGTAAGTCTGACGTATCATCCAGCTGAATTTGTTGATTGCCGGATTATCAATCACTTTCCGGATTTTCTCCCGGTAGCTGTCAATGTATTCATCAGTGGCATTGCGTACCCTCTTAAGTTCTGAAAGGTAGCCTTCCACATACGTTTCGTCGAGTTTTTTTCTGGATTTAAAAATTAGCAGGTGCGAGCATTGCTTTACAACGATTTGCTGACAGGATTTTTCAAAAATTTCATCTATCAGTGCCTGATTGTCAGTTACGGTTACTCTGAAGGGTTGCAGTCCGTAGGCTGAAGGTGATAAGCGAATCGCTTCGATAATTGTATCTAAATCTTCTCCGGATATTTTCTCCCCGGTCATTCGTTTGGTGGCATAGCGCCAGTTGAGTGCATTTATTATGTCCATGTTCATTTAGTCCTAACTCAATGTAGTATTATTTTTCTTCAGTTTAATAATTGTTTCAAAAAAAGTGTCAAACCGTTTTACAGTCCGACACATATACGAAGTAAACAAAGATATTTGGAAAATGTTTTGTCAGTACTGAATTCTGTAAATGAAGATAGTACTGATTTGTTAAAGTGAAATTTTAGCTTTCAAGCCTGCTGAGCATCAATTCCACTGCTTTTTCCACATCTTTCGTTTCGTTGATTGCTTTTATAAATGCGCTTCCCACGATAGCTCCCGAGGAGTATTCATTAACCAGATCTTTAGTCGTTTTGTTTGATACACCGAAGCCAATCAGCCGGGGATTTTTCAGTTTCATGGAATTAATCCGGTTGAAATAATCGGTTTGTTTTTCGAATGTAGTTTGAGTGCCTGTAACAGCAGCTGAAGAAACCATATAAATAAAACTATTGGTGTTGTCGTCGATTTGGCGGATGCGTGGTTCCGAGGTTTCCGGAGTGATGAGAAAGATAAAATCCAGTCCGAATTTATCTGCAACCGGTTTGTATTCAGCCAGATAATCGCTCATCGGAAGATCGGGAATAATCATTCCATCCACTCCGGTACGCTGACATTCATGGCAGAAATTCTCAAAACCAAACTGCATAACCGGGTTCAGATATCCCATTATTACGAGTGGAATATGAATTTTATTTCGAACTCCGGAAAGCTGGCTGAAAAGCTGGCGAATATTCATTCCGTTTTTTATCGCAGTGTGGCTGCTTTGCTGAATTACCACACCATCAGCCATCGGGTCTGAAAACGGGATACCGATTTCTACCAAATCAATACCATTTTTTTGCAAAGCAATTAACGTTCGCATTGTATCGTCTATTTCCGGAAAACCGGCTGTGAAATAGACAGAAAGTATGTTTTTGCTTTTCTGCTGAAATAATCCGGAAATGCGGTTTGCTTTCCGTTTTTCTGTCAGGTGCGATGAATTGCCTTGATTGACTTTTTGTGTACTGTTTATCATAAATATTTGTTCTTACATTTTACCCTTCACTTTCACGTTCAATTTCTTCTGTTTCAGGATTTAGCGGTGTTCTCAGTTCTTCGATAAATTGCCGGAGCAATGCTACATTTTTCATTCCGGGACTGATTTCAAATCTGCTGTTCAGATCTACACCAATCATTTTCGGATTTTGAATTTTCCGTATTGCTTTAATATCGTCTGCATTTATCCCCCCGCTCAGTATGAAATCGGTTTTTCCATGATATTCATGCAAAATATTCCAGTTAAATTTCTGTCCCGAGCCGCCGTGCAAGTCAGTCTTTGTGTCGAAAAGAAATAAATCGGCAATTTCTTCATATTCTTTAGTCACTTTCAGATTGTACGAAGCCATTATCGAGAAAGCCTTGATTACTATTGTGTTAGCTTCTTCTTTTATTTCCCTGCAAAGCATTTTGTTGTCGGCGCCGTGCAACTGAACGGCATCAAGCTTGTACCTGTGAATGTAAGTCAGTATATTTTCCAGGCTTTCATTAACAAACACGCCTGTTTTTACAATCGATTTTGGTAAGTTTTCCAGCAATTCTGCATTCAGTTTGCTTACAAACCGGGGTGAATTCGGATAAAAAATGAAACCCATATAATCCGGATTCAATGCTGCTATTTCACGAATGTTCTCAGAATCACGAAGACCGCAGATTTTGATTTGCATCATATTTCTTACTTTTTTGAATATAAATTTATTGAGGTTAAAACCTAAAGATTCTGGCTGAGCAATAAACAATTGTCTGCAGAAACTGAGCGTCTTATTGGCTAAGTTATCGACCGGATTAACTCCCGAAGATTTTTGGCCGGATTTTCTTCTTTCATAAATATTTCTCCCATCAAAAACCCCCGGTAACCGTATTCGCGCAAATCTTTGATGGTTTCCGGTGTGGAGATACCGCTTTCACTGATTTTGATGAACTCAGGTGGTATGAACCGTGCCAACTCTCTGGAAATATCGGTTACAACCTCAAAAGTTTTCAGATTCCTGTTGTTAACTCCCACAAAATCAATGTATTCGTTTATGTGTGTTAACTCATACCTGTCATGTATTTCTAACAAAACTTCCAATCCTAATGTTTTGGCCTGCTTTGCCAGATATGTTGTTTCTTTTACTGAAAGTGCTGAAGCAATCAACAATATCACATCTGCGCCGATTGCTTTGGCTTCGAAAATCTGATATGTATCAATCGTGAAATCTTTTCGTAAAATCGGGCAATTTACCAGCGGTCTGGCAGAAATCAAATCTTTCGGTGTTCCACCGAAAAACGGTTCGTCAGTCAGAATAGAAATACCTGAAGCACCTTCTTTACAGTAGTTCTCAGTAATTGCAAGCACTTCAGCCTCTTTGTGAATCCACCCTTTAGAAGGCGATTTCCGTTTGAATTCGGCTATGATTCCTGAATCTGAATGTAGCAAACTATCTTTCAAAGATATACATTTCCTGCTGAAAAAGAGTTCTTTTTCAAGATCGAAAATTGATTTTTCTGCTTTACAGGCAGCAATTTCAGTTTTTTTTCGGGCAATGATTTTTCCGAGAATATTATCCCCTTTGCCTGATGACCGGGGAACGATAATTCCGGTTTCTTTGTTTTTATTCTTGCTAATTTTATTATTCATTATTTCATCGATATTTTGCGGGTACTTTATTTTAGTTTTTATTTCATGAAATTACATTTACAGCAGGTTAGCAGGCTGTAATTTCCACAAATTTCTCAAATGCCTTTTTTGCTTTTCCGCTTTTCAATGATTGAATCGCTTCCATTTTACATTCGTGGATGGACTTGCCGGGACAAATTGTACGTATGGCAAAAGCAGCATTGATGACTACAGCGTTTGTTTGAGCCTCTGTTGCACGGTTGCTCAGTACATTCAGAAAAATCTCAGCAGCATCAGCCACCGTATTTCCACCCCACAATTCTTTCTGGCTTATCCGTTTGAAACCTAAATCTTCCGGTTCATAAACATATTCACCGTGTGTATCGGTTACCTTACATGACGAAGTAAGTGAAATTTCATCATATCCATCGAGTGAATGAACTATGGTATAATGAATGCCCAGGTTTTGATAAATATAATTATACAACCGCATCATTTTAAGGTCGTATACTCCCAGACATTGATATTGGGGTCTGACAGGGCTGATAAGCGGGCCAAGCACGTTGAAAAAAGTCCTTACGCCGATATTTTTTCGCACCC
Source organism: uncultured Paludibacter sp. (assembly GCA_964634605.1). Taxonomy (GTDB): domain Bacteria; phylum Bacteroidota; class Bacteroidia; order Bacteroidales; family Paludibacteraceae; genus UPXZ01. The sequence goes on along the minus strand of CAZWLJ010000001.1, from coordinate 141,576 downwards.
CGGCAACATTTTTCATAGCCGGATTACACAGTGGAGCATGCAGGTAGGCAAAACCCGACTCATCAATGGCTTTTTTAACTTTATCCATGTCGGTGGTGAATTTAGCGCTGTAGAATTCGAGCACATTCGAGGCACCACTCACTGAAGTTGCCCCGTAGTTACCGTGTTTAGCCACTTTGTATCCTGCTCCGGCAAGTGTAAAGCAGGCACAGGTAGAAATATTGAATGTGTTTTTACCATCTCCACCGGTTCCAACAATATCAATCGGATTAAATTCCGAAAGATCAGCATTAATAGCCATACTGAGCAATGCATCCCTGAATCCGATAATCTCATTCAGTTCGATGCTGCGCATAATATAAACGGATATGAATGCCGCAATCTGGGCATCGTTGTATTTTCCGGCGGCAATATTGGTCATCACCTCAGTAGCTTCGCTGCGTGTAAGCGATTGATGTTCAAAAAGTTTATTAAGTATAGAAGCTCCCCATCCCCCAACGGGAAGTGTGCTGACAGGAATTTCTGAATTTCCGGTATCGTTAAGTTTGTATTCTTTCATAATCGTTTGAATTTAAAAATTTGTAATTATTAGTTCAATCCACTATTTTTTCCCTTTTCAAATAGACAGGGGCTGCATTATTGTTCCAGCCAGTTTTTCAGCATTTGTTCTCCCTGTGGTGTCAGCACCGATTCGGGATGAAACTGAACTCCGTGAACGTTGTATTTCCTGTGCTTCAGAGCCATAATTATCCCGTTTTCGTCTGTGGCAGTAATTTTAAGGGATTCCGGAAATGTTTCCCGGTTTACTGCCCAGGAATGATAACGGCCTACTGTAAGCGTACTGAGCATGTCGTAAAACAGGATATCATTGTCGATAATATTTATTCTCGATGCAACTCCGTGGTACACTTCAGGCAGATTAGTCAGGCTGCCTCCAAAGGCTTCGGCTATTGCCTGAAGACCCAGACATACTCCCAGAATGCTTTTTGAGGCGTAGTAAGTGCGAATCACATCCAGCAAAATACCGGAATCTGCTGGCACACCCGGACCGGGCGACAGAATGATTTTATCAAATCGTGCAATTTCTTCAAGTGAAATCTGATCGTTTCGGTGTACCTCCACATTACCAAAACCCAGTTTTTTTACTGCATGAACTAAATTATAAGTGAATGAATCGTAATTATCAAAAACAAGAATACGATCTTCCCTACCTGCCTCACGATTCCCGGAAGGGGAATTCTGGGAGTTTTTGTCAATTATATCTGTGTAATTGTTATCTTTGTTCATATTGTTTCAAAGTATATAAAATTAAAATCTAATTCTGTTTTGCACTGGCTTACGAAGTTTCTAAATTTCCCCCTTTAACGGAATTTAGAATATAATTTCTGATACTTCGATTGCTTTTCTTAATGCTGCCAGTTTGTTGTTAACTTCCTGCAGTTCTGATTTTTCGTCAGATTTACTTACGATACCAGCTCCTGCCTGGTAATAAAGTGTGTTTTCTTTGCTTACAAATGATCGAATGGTTATAGCCTGATTGAAACTTCCGTCGAATCCGATATATCCAATGCATCCTCCGTAAGGTCCCCGGTCGTGAGGCTCAATTTCGTCGATAAGTTGCATAGCTTTAATTTTGGGAGCACCTGACAGGGTTCCGGCAGGGAATGTATCTGCAAAAAGTTTGATAATCTTCGTATCCGAATCAAGTTTTCCGCTTACTCCTGACACCATATGAATCAGATGAGAATAATATTGCACTTCGCGGTACACGTCGACGCGCACATTGCTGCAATTCCGGCTCAGATCGTTACGTGCCAAATCTACAAGCATCACATGTTCGGCATTTTCTTTCTGATCCGATTTCAGTTTTTCTGCCAGTTGAAGGTCTTTCTCATCGTCGCCTGTACGTCGAAAAGTTCCTGCAATAGGCTTGATATGAGCACGTCCGGTTTTCGGGTCAACAACCAGGTGAGCTTCGGGTGAAGAACCAAAAATGCGGAAATCACCAAAATTAAAGTAAAAAAGATAAGGTGAGGGATTGACCGAACGAAGATTGCGGTAGAGCGAAAAATCATCACCTTCAAATTGCTGGTAAAATCTGCGAGAGAGTACAATCTGGAATACATTTCCCTTGTAGCATTCTTCTTTGCCGCGTTTCACCATCTGAAGGTATTCATCGTCCGAAATATCGCTTTTCTGTTGACCGACAGTTCTGAAATCGTACGTTGCAAAGTTGTTGCTGAACAGTATTTTTTCAATTTCAGGGATGCTGCTTTCTTCATTCCCGGTCAGATTTTCGATGATTGTCAGATCGTTGTTGAAATGGTTTATGGCAATGATGTGTTTGAAAAGTACGTAATGTAATCCGGGCATACTTCCGGGAGTTGTTTGCCTTGCATGTAGTCTGATATCCTCGAAGTACTGAATTGACTCGTATGAGGTGTAGCCGAGTAAACCGTTTATCACTGCCTTGCTGCCGTTTTCTTCTATAATAAAAGCCTTCAGAAAAGCATCAAAACGGTTTGCGACAGTCATCTTATCTGTAACCTGAGTTTTTATCTGTTTACCGTCCGGATATTTTTCGGTTATCATAAAATTATTGACTGAAATTCCTCCGATAGGCGAAAAACCAATGTATGAATAGCTGTTTTCATTTCCATGATAATCAGAACTTTCAAGAAGCACGGAGTTTGTGTGCATATCTCTGATTTTCAGGTAGATACTAACCGGTGTTTGCAGATCGGCAAGCAATCTCCTTGTCTTTACTTTTAGCTGGATTGCATTCATGTTCTCTGTTGAAGGAGTTGAGGGCATGTTATTCGAACTCATAGTGTTAATTTTCATTTTATCTGTTTTGAAATAATTTTCTTTTCTCTTTTTCTCTTACGATTATCCGTTCAGGAGGTTAGGTGCAATCCTGCCGGATTAATAAAAAGGCTTTTATGGGGCCGGATAATATTTTATATAAGTATCCATATCCTTATCTCCCCGACCCGAAACGGTGAGAACAACGATGTCGTTTTTGTTGAAATTGTTTTTTTCTTTTTTAAGTACAGCCAGCGCATGAGCCGATTCAATAGCAGGGATAATACCCTCGAGTCTTGTAAGCTCGTATGCGGCTTCGAGTGCTTCATCGTCGTTAATAGCGTACACCTGCGTTCGTCCGGTGGTAGCCAGATGGGCGTGGGCAGGTCCTATTCCGGGATAATCCAAACCCGCCGAAATGGAGTATGGCTCGGTGATTTGTCCGTCGTCATCCTGCATTACGAGTGTTTTGCTTCCGTGAATAATTCCGGTTTTACCCAGATGAATTGTGGCGGCAGTTTCATTGGTTTCAATACCTTTTCCTCCTGCTTCTGCCGAAATAATTTTAACATGCCGGTTGTCCAGATAGTGGAAGTAAGTGCCCATAGCATTACTTCCTCCACCCACGCATGCTATCAGATAATCGGGAAAATTGCGCCCGGTTTGATCCTGAAGCTGTGATTTAATTTCTTCGCTGATAACCGACTGGAAGTAGGCTACCATTTCGGGATAGGGGTGCGGACCCACAGTTGATCCAATGATATAAAAACTGTCGGGATTTGAACACCAGAAGCGTATTGCTTCGTTAGTAGCATCTTTGAGTGTCATATTTCCGCTTACCACAGGTTCTACTTTCGCTCCGAGCATTCTCATCTTCTGAACATTCAGATACTGTCGTTCCACATCTGTTTTTCCCATAAACACAATGCACTCAAGTCCCATTAGCGCGCAGGCGGTAGCTGTGGCTACGCCGTGCTGACCAGCTCCGGTTTCTGCAATTATCCTGGTTTTGCCCATTTTTTTAGCCAGCAATATCTGACCCAGCGCGTTGTTTATTTTATGAGCTCCGGTGTGGTTTAAATCTTCGCGTTTAAGGTAAATGTTTGTACCATATGCAGTTGATAGTCTTCGGGCGTAGAAGAGCGGGGTAGGGCGTCCCGCGTAATTTTTCAATAATGAATAATACTCTTCTCTGAAATCGCTGTCATCTTTAATACTGTAAAATGCTTTTCGAAGTTCTTCAACAGTTCCGTGCAGAATTTCAGGAATATATGCACCGCCGAAAATACCATATCTCCCTTCCGGGCTGACACAGAATGAGTTATTGGTGCGATGTCTCATGTTGACTGTGTTTTTTGATTTGTTCATTTTTTTGTTTTTTATTGTGTCATGAAAAAACTCTGGAATAAAAAAAAGCCTGCCGGTGAGTCCGGCAGGCTTTTTCATATATCTTCAGTTTATTATATCCGACGAATAATCATAGCAGTACTTCCTCACAAATTGTATTTTGCAAGTGCCACCACCAAAAATTAAGAGTCGAAAAAATGTTCATTTTGTGTTTGTTTTATTTAACGGCACAAAGATTACATTTTATTTTCAAACGTGCAAGAAAAATAGATTTTTTTTTGATTATGAAGAAAAAAAAATATCATATTTTAAAACGGTAAAAATAAAATAAGCCGTTGAAGCTCAACTTTTCAGCTTATTTGAAAAAAACAATTTATCTTTGTTCATTCATTATAATAAACAGAAGCTGTATGAAGAAAGCACCTTACGATGTTACATTTTCACCTTTCAGAGGTTTTACCCGCGAAGAATGGAGCAAACTGGAAGAACACCCGATGTTTCCGGTATCTGATATGGATCTGAATAAACTGAAAGCGATGAATGAGCCGCTGACTGTGGATGAGATGGAAAAAATTTATATGCCCATGGTTCGGTTTCTGCAAATTCATATCACTCACTACCGGCACCTGCATACCGAGCGGGATGAGTTTTTCAAAAACAAAAGTCGTCGTGTGCCCTATATAATCGGAATTGCTGGTAGTGTGGCGGCTGGTAAGAGTACTACTTCAAGGGTACTTCAGAAATTACTTTCGATGACGCCCGAAAAACCCAAAGTATCGCTCATTACAACGGATGGATTTCTCTATCCGAACGCGGAACTGGAACGCCGGGGAATAATGAACCGCAAAGGATTCCCTGAAAGTTACGATGCGAAAAAGCTGATTGCATTTCTTTCGGCAGCCAAGTCGGGTAAAGAATGGCTCGAAGCACCCGTATACTCGCATCTTTATTACGATATTATCCCCGATGAGGTTCAGACTTTTGAGTTGCCCGATATTATGATTGTGGAAGGAATAAATGTGCTTCAGGTGTCGAGTAACAGATTCAACAAAAAAAGGCGCGTCTTCGTGTCGGACTTCTTTGATTTTTCCATCTACGTCGATGCCAGCGATAAGGACCTCCGCAAATGGTATCTCGAACGATTCATCACATTGCAGAAAACAGCTTTTTCCAATCCCGAATCATTTTTTCATCAGTATTCTTCATGGCCAAAAACAAAGTTGCTTAAATTTGCTAATGAGGTGTGGGATGAAATTAATCTTCCAAATCTGGTTGAAAATATTCTTCCAACCCGTTTTCGTGCCGATCTGATCATCGAGAAAGGTGCCGAACACATGACGCGCGGAATCCGCATACGCAAAATATAATCATTATACCTGCATATAATAAGCCATTTGATAAACTCCGGTTCTGTGTAACCGGAGTTTTTTTATAAACGGCAATAAATATTTATTCAGAAAATAAACATTAGTAAAGAAAAATTCATTATATTTGTAAAAACAAGCACGTGTAAACTCAAAAAAATATGCCACAGATAAACGAACAGCAGTTCTGATAATTTGCTATGAAGTAATGTTTTAATAATCCGAGGGAAATGAAAAACAACAGACATGAAAAATACAACTCCGGATGTACCGATACCATTCTTATGATTGAACCGGTTCATTTTGACTACAATCCCGAAACCGCTGTAAACAATTTCTTTCAGCAGAAAAATGGTGCCGGAGGAAGCGAAACGCATCGGCTTGCTCATGCTGAATTTACCGGCATGGTTCAAAAGCTTCAAAATGCAGGAATTCAAGTGATTACGGTGAAAGATACCCCTTTTCCATATACCCCTGATTCGATATTTCCAAACAACTGGATATCGTTTCATCTCAATAATCACGTTATCTTCTACCCCGTGTTTGCCGAAAACCGCAGGTTGGAACGCCGGATGGACGTACTGCTTGAGATAGAGAATCAGCTCAACCGAAAATTCAAATACACGGACTATTCCAAATACGAAATGGAAAATATTTTTCTAGAAGGTACGGGTAGTATCGTTCCAGACAGAGAAAATCGAATAGCATACGCCAGTATTTCGCCAAGGACTGACAAGGAGTTGTTTAAGAGATTTTGCAAAGAGATGGATTTTCGTCCGGTTGTTTTTCATGCTACTCAGGAAGTGACAGGCAAACTCCTCGCGGTATATCATACTAATGTAATGATGTGTGTAGCAGATAAATATGCTGTTATTTGCCTTGAATCGGTCAGGGATAAGACCGAACAGGAAATTCTGCTGAAAGAACTGACCGAATCCGGAAAAGAAATAATAGAAATCACAACCGGACAGATGAATCATTTTGCCGGCAATATGCTGCAACTGAAAAATCGCGGGGGAGAAAAATTTATCGTGATGTCAGAATCAGCTCACCAGTCCTTGACAGGAGAACAAATTGTCAGAATAGAGAAATACAACAAGCTGCTGGTTATTCCGGTACCTACTATCGAAAAAAATGGTGGTGGAAGTGTAAGGTGTATGATAGCAGAAATATTCTGAAAACAGAAAATGCATTTATCAGCATGAAACAAGCCTCAACGAAGGATTCACTTAAGGCCACGAAAATCTGAAAATGCAAGTTGCAGGTTTCCATTATAAAAAATACAGAAACATATGAAACAGGAAAATAAGTATTCGGCAGCAGAGTTGATGAACATGGAAGATAAATACGGTGCACATAATTATCATCCTCTTCCTGTGGTTCTCGAGCGGGGAGAAGGGGTATACCTGTGGGATGTTGACGGGAAAAAGTATTATGATTTTCTGTCGGCTTATTCTGCTGTCAATCAGGGACATTGCCATCCAAAAATCGTACAGGCACTCATAGGGCAATCTGAACGGCTTACGCTTACTTCCCGGGCTTTCTACAACGATAAACTGGGTGTTTACGAAAAATTCATCACTGAATATTTCGGATATGAGAAAGTTTTGCCAATGAATACCGGTGCCGAGGCAGTCGAAACCGCGCTGAAACTCTGCCGTAAATGGGCTTATAATAAAAAACAGATTCCTGAAAATAAAGCTCAGATAGTAGTATGTGCCGAAAATTTTCACGGAAGAACCACAACCATCGTCTCATTCTCGGTAGATCCGGATGCATATGCTGGTTACGGGCCTTATACGCCCGGATTTATCGTCATCCCGTTCAACGACGTGGAAGCATTGCAAAAAGTACTCGCTGATAATCAGTATATAGCCGGATTTCTGGTCGAACCAATTCAGGGAGAAGCAGGAGCAAGGGTTCCGGATGACGGATACCTGATAAAAACCCGCGAACTGTGTGAAAAGTATAATGTGCTTTTTATTGCCGACGAAATACAAACAGGCATTGCCCGAACCGGAAAGTTGCTTGCATGCGATTATGAGGATGTAAAGCCGGATATACTGATACTCGGAAAAGCTTTGTCAGGCGGAGTTTACCCGGTTTCGGCGGTACTCTCAGGCAGCGAAATCATGGAGGTGATAAGACCGGGACAACATGGATCGACATTCGGCGGAAATCCCCTTGCTGCCTCAGTAGCAATTGCTGCTCTGGAAGTAGTAAGAGACGAAAAACTGGCTGAAAATGCGATGGAACTTGGGGAAATTTTCAGAAATGAGATGCAAAATCTGTGCAACACTTCCCGAACTGCTCTCTCAGTACGCGGCAAGGGACTGATGAATGCGCTAATAATCAACAATCAGCATAACAGAAACCTGGCATGGGACATATGCATCCGTTTAGCCGAAAAAGGTCTGCTCGCAAAACCCACCCACACGAACATTATACGTTTTGCACCTCCTCTGGTCATTACCCGGGAACAACTGATGGAATGTATCTCCATAATAAAAAACACGATAATGGAATTTGAATAAAAATTCTTTATTTCGGTAATACTCCCTGACTACCTGCATGAATTCATAAAAAATAGTGAAGATGTATCATCCTCACTATTTTTTTTATTTTCGGTTTTCCCACCTGTTTTCTTTCTACATTCAGTTTTTTTTCCGAAATTTGTACCCTTAAAATAAAATTTTATAAATAGCAGAAAAATAAGATTTTAATAGCTTAATTATTAATTCAGCGGGTTTAGAATCAGTCTTCATTCCTGACTTTCTAAACTCGAAATTTTGTAAAAATGGATAAGAATACAATTATAGGATTTCTTTTGATTGCAGCAATCATAGTTGGTTTCACCTGGCTTAGCAAGCCGTCGGAAGAGGAAATTGCACAAAGAAAAAGATACACAGATTCAATCGCCTTAGTTCAGCAGCAACAGTTGGATACCCAAATGAAGCAGGATTCGGCTAAGATGCTTGAGTCAAAGTCAGATTCGGCAGCTTTACTGAATGATTCTGCGGCAATGACTCTCAGGTCTGACGCATACGGTGATTTCAGCGTGTCGGCTTTCGGTGAAGAAAAATTCTATACACTCGAAAATGAAGTGCTGAAGCTGGTACTGAGTAATAAAGGCGGGCGGGTTTATTCGGCTGAACTGAAAAAATTCAAGGCGCAGGACGACAAACCTTTGATACTTTTTGATAAAAACGAAAGCAATTTCAACTTCGTGCTTACCACCAACAACAACCGTGTGATCAATTCATCCGATTTGTTTTTCGAACAAAGCGGTGATGTGGTAAAAGACAGCAAGGGAAACCAAACTCTGACTCTGCGATTGAAAACCAACAACCCCGGAGCATATGTTGATTTCATCTATAATTTGCCCGCTGCCGATTATATGGTTAAATATGATGTGAAAGCCACCCGGATGAACGAGGTGATGCCCATGTCGATAAACCTGCTTGAAATGAACTGGAAATCGGACATCAGACAACAGGAAAAAGGCCGCTCGTTCGAAGAAAGGTATTCCACGCTCAGCTACAGGTATCTTGCCGGAGATATGGGAAATCTCAATGCTTCGAAAAGTGACAGAAAAGATGTTGATAACCAGATAAAATGGATTGCTTTCAAAGATCAGTTCTTCAGCACCATACTCATTGCCGACAAGTCATTCACGGGAACAACTCTCAGCAGCGAAATTCTGAATGAAGATTCGGGATATTTAAAGTCATTTGCCTCCGACATGGCTGTACCATTTGACCTGACCGGAAAAGAACCTACCGGATTCCGGTTCTATTTCGGGCCTAACCATTTCAAAACGTTATCAGCCTACGACAAAAAAGTACCCGGTGAAGAAAAATTGCAACTCCGAAAGCTCATTCCGCTTGGCTGGCTCGTCTTCGGATGGGTAAACCAGTATTTTGTAATACCGATGTTCAACATTCTCAGCAAGTATATTGGTAGTTTTGGTATCATTATTCTTATCATGACCATCATTATCAAGTTAGTGCTTTTCCCACTGAGTTACAAATCATACATGTCCAGTGCCAAAATGCGTGTGCTGAAACCACAGATTGATGAAATAAACGCTAAAATTCCAGCTGAAAAAGCCATGGAACGACAGAAAGCTACGATGGCGCTTTACAATAAAGTGGGAGTAAGTCCCATGAGTGGTTGTCTGCCGATGCTTCTGCAGATGCCGCTTCTCATTGCCATGTTCAGTTTTTTCCCCTCAGCAATCGAATTGCGCCAGCAAAGCTTCCTTTGGGCTCCCGATTTATCGGCTTATGATACCATTCTTTCATGGAAAGGCAATATACCGCTGATCAGTAACATTTTTGATAATCACATCAGTCTTTTTGCACTCCTGATGACTGTAGCCAGTATTTTCTCAACAAAATTAAGTATGGCAACCACCCAGCCATCTGCCGATCAGCCCGGAGCCGGAATGATGAAATGGATGATGTACCTCATGCCGGTTATGTTTTTCTTCATGTTTAACAGCTACGCATCCGGTCTGACCTATTATTACTTCCTTTCATCATTGTTTACTGTCATTCAGAATGAAATTATCAAACTAACCATTGATGAGAAAAAATTGCTCGCACAACTTCATGCCAGAGGGAATGCCAACAGCAATAAACCGAAAAAATCGGGTGGTTTCATGGAACGCCTCGAAAGGATGCAACGCGAACAGGAAAAAGCTGCAAGAGAAAACGCAAAACGAAGAAGATAAATTGCATACAGTTTGCTGACTGTAAAGTAATATCCGGCTAAAAATCAGTATCTCCGCAAAGAATTACAGAGAAAATTTTATAACTTTGTAAATCTTTGCGGTTTTTTTATTGAAAAAGTGATTTCGTGTATGTCAAAAAATATATTTTTCGCTTTACTTGCTGTTTCTTTCTTTTGTTCGTGCCAGCCAAAGGACCGCTTCAGCATCGACACATCAGTCAACAGAACCTCTGTGAAAATTCATCGCTTCGACAGCTGTTTAATAAGTCTGGATACGCTGGATATGACAAATTCAGTAAAAAACCTGTATGACAGGTATCCTGATTTTCTGAAATCATTTATAAATAATATCGATACTGTGTCACCTGTAGATACCATTTCTGTGGCCCGGAATCTGAAAAACTTCATTCTGTTTCCGCAGGTGAAAGAACTCAACCGGAAGGTAATGGACGTATTTAAAAACGTGTCAGATACCGAAAAAGAAATATCTGATGCATATACCTATCTTGCGTATTATTTCCCGAACCTGCCAAAACCAGAAGTGTATTTCTTCGTATCCGGACTGAACCGTCAGTTGATAACTGACGACCGTATGAAATTTATTGGTATCGGCAGTGATTATTATTTAGGTTCGGATTACCAACTTTACAAATCGGCAGTGTATGATTATCAATTACAGAATATGAATCCGCAGAATCTGGCTGTTGATCTGGTTTCGGCGCTGCTTTTTAATTATTTTCGTTTCGACAGCAAAGATAACAGGTTGTTAGACAATATGTTGCATCGTGGTAAGGTGATGTATCTTCTGTCCGTTTTTATGCCCGGACGAACCGAACAGGAAATAATAGGATATACTTCGGAACAATGGAACTGGGCTGAAGAATACGAAAGTGATATATGGAAAATCATTGTCTCGCAGAAACACCTGTTCTCTTCCGATTATCCGCTTATCCGACAGTATCTGAACGATGCACCTTTTACATCCCGGATTTCGCAGGAATCGCCCGGGCGGCTTGGTACGTGGGTGGGAATGAGAATAGTGAAAAGTTATATGAACAGAAACAAAGACGTTACACTGCAGCAACTTATGCAACTAAATGAATATCAGACACTTCTGGAGGAATCGGGCTACAGGCCCTGAACTGATTTTCTAATGCGTTTTTTTCTTAAAAAAAATGACTTTTATGCGAAAAATTAAGACACAGGAAATGTTGCTTCAGGAACTGAAAACAGGAAAACTCTCGAATCTTGTTTTCCAGGAACTGGATTTGAATCCATCAGAAGAAAATTTGATGAATATACCTGTTAAAAACTGTATTTTTCTGGATTGCGAGATGTCAGGAAAACTGACCAGGTATCTCTATCCCGGAAATTACATTTTTCCGGGTCTGAATGTTCCTTTCAGCGTTTATCCCTCGGGATTGTACAACAAAGACAAACTCTACGCGGGATACGACTACCGGAAGCCCGAAACCTATTTTAATACACCGGATAAGATCGTGTATGATTATTATAAAAAAATGGGCGGTTCGGAAGCCAGGGATATCAGCGAAACGCTTGCCCGTTCGTTGCACGATCATTCAATTAACGACGCCAAACATGAATTTCTGGCTGCTTACGACGAGCGTAAGGTAGTGGCTGTCATGGGTGGTCATAAGCTCAGGCGTGATAAGCCGCTTTTTATGCAAACTGCCAGACTGGCAAAAACGCTTACCGAAAACGGCTATCTGATGGCTTCAGGTGGTGGCCCGGGAGCTATGGAAGCTACGCACCTCGGAGCCTGGTTTGCTGGGAAAGATGAAAACGAACTGACAGATGCCGTAAAAATGCTTCTGCCTGCGCCATTGTATTCTCATCCGGATTGGCTCAAAACAGCCTGTATGGTTATTGAAAAATATCCTGATCCAAAATTTAAAAGTCTCGGAATTCCCACATGGCTTTACGGTCATGAGCTTTCCACCCCTTTTGCAACACATATAGCCAAGTTATTTGAGAATAGTCTCCGCGAAGAAGGACTCCTTGCAATAGCCAAGGGAGGAGTAATATTTACACCCGGAAGCGCCGGAACCTTACAGGAGTTTTTTATGGACTTAGCACAAAACCATTACCAAAGCTATGGGTATGCAAGCCCTATGATTTTTCTGGGGAAAAAATACTGGACCGAAGAATTTCCCGTTTTCCCGCTTGTAAGATTATTGATGGAAAATGGAAAGCTAAACACGATAGATTTGAGTATACACGATGAAAATGAAGCGATTATAAATCATTTATCCGATAAATAGATGGAAAAAAAAGAAACCGACAAGCGCCTGACTATACCAAACTGGGCTGAGGATGACCGACCACGCGAAAAGCTCCTCCATAAAGGATCTGCGGTATTGTCGGATGCTGAACTGCTTGCAATTCTGATTGGATCGGGCAATACTGACGAAAGTGCGGTGGAACTCTGCAAACGCATTCTCGGAGATAATCATAACAGCCTGAATGAATTAGCCCGGCTGAATGTGACAGACCTCGAAAAATACAAGGGAATAGGAGAAGCAAAAGCCATAAGCATTATAGCAGCACTGGAAATAGGGAAAAGGCGAAAAACCAGCGAAGCAATCAACAGGAAAAAAATATCAGAAAGCTGCGAATTGGCTGAAATCTTTGAACCCGTTTTACTCGATTTGAATCATGAGGAATTTTGGGTGGCATTTATGAATGGCGCTAATAAAGTGCTTGAAATCAAAAGACTGACACAGGGCGGAATGAGACAGACTGTAGTGGATGTGCCAATGATGCTTCGGATGGCGCTGGAACGTTCGGCTCATGCAGTAGCTGTTGCACACAATCATCCCTCGGGCGAAAATTATCCAAGCCGTGAAGATATAAACATCACTCAAAGGATTAAAACAGGTTGCGATGCGGTTGGCATACGGTTTCTGGACCACATCATTATTGCCGGAGGCAGGTACTACAGTTTTGCCGATGAAGGTAAAATGTAATGGAAAAGCCTGAAATAAACTGTTTTGAATAAATCAAACAATTAACAAGCATACGAAATTGAAATTAATAGAAGTAAGAGACGTAGTAAAGCAATATTCCGGACACAGGGCGCTTGACGGAGTGAGTCTGGATATACCCAAAGGAACTATCTATGGATTGCTCGGGCCTAACGGAGCCGGTAAAACCACCCTTATCCGGATTATCAACTGCATTACGGCACCTGATAGCGGAGAAGTGTTGCTCAACGGCCGAAAACTGCATCCGGATGACGTACGCAATATCGGTTACTTGCCCGAAGAACGCGGACTGTACAAGAAAATGAAAGTGGGAGAGCAGGCTGTCTACCTTGCCCGGCTCAAAGGAATGACCAGGGCTGATGCCCTGAAAATGTTGAAGTACTGGTTTGAAAAATTCGAAATACAGGACTGGTGGAACAAAAAAGTGGAAGAACTCTCGAAAGGAATGGCACAAAAAGTACAATTCATTACTACTATTTTGCATCAGCCTGATTTACTGATATTCGACGAGCCGTTCAGTGGTTTCGATCCCGTGAACACAGACCTGCTGAAACGCGAAATCCTCGAACTGCGCGACAAGGGAGCAACCATTATTTTTTCGACTCATAATATGGAATCGGTTGAAGAACTGTGCGAGAACATCTCGCTGGTCAATAAATCTAAAATCGTATTGCAGGGAAATGTGGCCGAGATAAGGTCGGCATACGCTTCAGATGGCATTTTTGTGAAAACTGCTGATGAGATAATGTTTGATAATAACGTGGAGATAATATCGCAAACCAGGAAAAACAACACGATTGAAACCGTACTGAAAAGCAAAAACGGCAAATCAAACAATGAAATACTTCGGGAAATAATAGCCCAAACCAAAATATATTCATTCGAAGAATTGCTGCCAACAATGAACGATATTTTTATCAGAACGGTTACGAAAGATAAATAGAACCGCAGTACACAGACATTCAGAATATAAAGACGGGAAGCCGGAAAACTGGAAAACTGGCTTTTTTAGTTTAATCATGTAAATAATTAATAATGAGTAAAATAGGGATAATAATTCAGAGAGAATATACCTCTCGGGTAATGAAAAAATCTTTTTTGTTGCTTACTTTTCTTACTCCAATCTTCATGGCGGCCATGATAATACTGCCCATGTGGATATCCACAATGAAAGACGAAACGATAAAAAACATTGTGGTAATCGATAAAACAGGATTACTTCATGACGTGCTGAAAAGCAACGAGCAATATACCTTTGTGTTTTCAGACATGCCCATTGAAGAGTTCAGAAAAGAGCATTCGGAAAGCAAAAATGGAAAGCCGGTCGAACTGACGGCTCTTCTGTATGTATCTGACGATTTGATGACAAATCCGAAATCGGTCACGGTTTATTCTGAAAAGCAGATTAACATGGAACTGAAAACTTATCTGAATAACGAGCTGAATAACTTCGTGCGCGACAGGAAATTAGCATCATACAACATACCGGATTTGAAAGAAAAAATTGAATCGGCCAAATCCAGCATTGATATTGCCACAATCAAGTGGGACGAATCAGGTAACCAGAAGGAAGGTTCTGCCGAAATGGCTCTGATTATAGGTATGATAGCTGCTTTCCTGATTTACATGTTCATTATGTCATACGGCTCACAAGTAATGTCGGGAGTGTTACAGGAGAAAACAAGCCGTATTGTCGAAGTCATTGTGTCGTCGGTGAAGCCATTCGAACTGATGATGGGGAAAATAATTGGTATTGCCATGGTCGGTCTCACTCAGTTTACCATCTGGATTGTTTTCACCCTTATTCTGAGTGGAGCAGGTACAGCTGTTTTTGGTCAGGATTTTGGAGCTTCATCCATGTCCGGAACGATGCAAATGGGCCAGGCGGTTTCGGCCGATGCCAATTCATCCGAAATGATTCAGCAGGTTTTCAGCATGCTTTCAGGTTTTGATTTTATTAAGGTTGCAGTGCTGTTTATAGTTTATTTTCTGGGAGGATATCTGCTTTATGCTTCGCTTTTTGCTGCCATTGGTTCGGCTGTTGATAATGAAACAGATACCCAGCAATTTTCCATGCCCATAACGCTTCCCATCATTTTCTCGATTTTTATCGGCATATACGCTGCTCAAAGTCCCGATAGTGCGCTTGCTTTCTGGGGCTCAATCATTCCTTTTACTTCGCCCGTGGTGATGATGGCTCGTATTCCCTATGATGTGCCTTTCTGGCAAATCCTGCTTTCATTGGCTTTACTTATCGGAACATTTATTACTTCCACCTGGGTAGCCGGAAAAATATACCGGACAGGAATCCTTATGTATGGTAAGAAGGTGAGCTGGAAAGAAATCTGGAAATGGATAAGAGTGAAA
This sequence comes from uncultured Paludibacter sp., assembly GCA_964634605.1. Lineage (GTDB taxonomy): Bacteria > Bacteroidota > Bacteroidia > Bacteroidales > Paludibacteraceae > UPXZ01. The sequence continues at coordinate 125,954 of CAZWLJ010000001.1, read as the reverse complement.
TAGAAACAAAAAAATCAGAATCTGCAAAGATTCTGATTTTTTTATGTTCGGACTGAATGTGCGATGAATTAGAATTTATGACGACCTTCATCAGCAACTGTCAGTTTGGCTCTACCTTTTGCACGACGAGCAGCTAATACTCTGCGACCGTTTGCAGTTGCCATTCTTTCGCGAAATCCGTGTTTATTCCTTCTTTTTCTGTTTGAAGGTTGAAATGTCCTTTTCATTGCTATTCTGTATTATTATTGATTTTTCTTTTCGGACTGCAAAGTTAGTCAAATTTGTTTAGCCTGCAAATATTTTGTCTGTAAATTTTGCAAAAATCCAAATTTAATCCGTATGTTTCATCCCGAAACTTTTCGTTTCTTACGTATTCATACCTCCGCAAACATTGATTACCTGACCACTCACGTAGCTCGACAAGTCCGATGCCAGGAATAAGCACACTTTGGCAACTTCTTCGGGTGAGCCTCCGCGGCGTAATGGAATGGTTTCGGCCCATTTAGCCCGTTGTTCTTCGGTCAGTGCATGTGTCATTTCAGTTTCGATAAAACCCGGAGCTACAGCGTTGGCTCTGATGCCGCGTGAACCCAGTTCCTTCGCTATGGATTTTGCCAAACCGATCATTCCGGCTTTGGAAGCAGAGTAGTTGGTCTGTCCGGCATTACCCGAAACTCCTACCACGGAACTCATGTTGATTATTGAACCGGATTTTTGCTTCATCATTACCGGCGTACAGGCATGGATAAAATTAAAAGCTGATTTCAGATTCACAGTGATCACGGCATCCCATTGCTGCTCGCTCATCCGCATCATCAGGCCATCTTTGGTTATTCCGGCGTTATTTACCAGGATATCAATCCGGCCAAAGTCTTTTACAATTTCTTCCACTACCTGGTGAGTAGCCTCGAATGAGGCGGCGTTGGAGGCATACCCTTTTGCTTTTACGCCCAGTGCTTCAATTTCCTTTTCGGTTGCTTTTCCGTTATCATCGATTACTAAATCCGTAAAAGCGATATTACAGCCTTCGGCAGCAAAGCGCAAAGCAATGGCTTTACCAATTCCGCGGGCTGCACCGGTAACAATGGCGGTTTTTCCTTCTAAAAGTTTCATATCTTCTGTTTTTTGGTTTATACAGTTGCAAAGATACTACTTATCGCATAATTTTTTTTCAAAATTTTTTATAAAAAAAGGGAATGAAAGTTCATTCCCTGGTTTTGAATAAATTGTACTTGTTATTTTCTGTCGACTCTAAATGGCTTTGCAGCGGTATTTGACTGAATTCTTTCAGTCTGTCGTTCGGTTCTGCTACCGGCCATTCTTGCGTTTCTTCCTCTTGAACTGTCTGTTACAGCTGATTTACTGTTGGTTTGTCCGTTTATACCTCTTACAGCCGATCTGACTGCTACCGGCGAATTGGTTTTGTTTACGAATGCCAGTTCACCTTCGTAAGTACCGCTGAAATTGTATCCGTAATAGTCGTCGGTGAAGTTGAATATTACTTTGTAGGTACTTCCGGTCATGTACTGAATGCTAACTGAGCCTTTGTTGACGCTCAGGGCATCGGCTGTGTAGTACCAGGTGCCGTAATCCGCTTTGTCGTTCGAATCATAATAGCCATCGATAGCCGTATTTACCTGTACCTTGTCAACGAGAATGGGGTATGTGCCATCGGGAATAATGGTAGTGGCTGTAATAGGCGTATAGAGCTCTATTTGCATGGCATCACCGTTTCCGGCAAAGTCGGATATTCTTACGTTGTCAGCTCCGAGTCTTATCGAATAGATTTTCACTCCGTCGCCGTAAGGATCGCCCTGATACCAGATTTCTCCGTGTGTAAGTGTTTCGGGTAGTGGCACAACCATGTCGGTAAATTCTATCTGACCCTGATAATCGAGTGTGTACTCTTTGTCTTCGGCTATCACCACTCCGGATACTGTATAATAGGCGTTATTGCGCGAAACCATAATTTTTCCTTCGGTTACCGGATACTGTATCAGTTGCCCGTTTTTGTAAATACCTATGTAGCTGCCACTTACGTAGCTTCCCTGGTTATCGGATTTCCATGAACCGATTTCATAAGTGAATGCTCGTGCCTGTGCCGAACTGTTTGGCGTATAACTGCCGCGAATAATTTCGTTTTCGTTCGTAGTGGAAGTATTCAGCTGAATGTAAATAAAGGTGCCATCACCGTTCGGATTATTAGTCAGGGCAGCGTCGTAGAGTTTAAGGTCGTAGAAGTCGACACTGGTTCTTGTAGGATCGCCTAAAAATTCGGATGTAGCTGACATGAAGTTCAATTTTCGGCTTTCTGTTTTATTGCATGCCGAAAGCAACATTGCCAAAGCCAATAACATTACCGGGATTTGTATCAATTTTTTCATGGTGTTGGTTCTTTTTTTTTCGTTAATAATAAAAAATTGTTTTTATGAATTAGTCAAAAACAGTGCCAATTTTTAAAACAAAAATCCCTGATATAAACCAGGGATTAAAGTAGATTTTGTTTGCTTTTTTACTTTTTCAGTTCATTGCGTTTTGCGTAACGGCTCATGAATTTATCAACACGACCTGCAGTATCCACAAGTTTTGATTTGCCTGTGTAGAACGGGTGCGATGAACTTGAAATTTCGAGTTTAACCAAAGGGTATTCCACTCCGTCAATTACTTCTTTTTCTTTGGTAGCAACTGTAGAGCGTGAAATAAATGTTTCGCCATTTGACATGTCTCTGAATGCCACCGGACGATAATTTTCAGGATGTATTCCGCTTTTCATATATTCTAGTATTATTTTATTTCCTTTTATTTTGGCTTGCAAAGATACAAATAATTATTAAAGTGGCAAATTATTCTGAAGGAATTTATTTAAAAGAATATGACTGCCTTCATTACGGATTGAAAAACAGGGATCAGGAATGCTGAAAATCTTCCGGCGGTTCATTTTATCAAACCACAAAAATATCTTTCGGATACTCCACGTTTACCAGAAAAAGTCCTTTGGCAGGAACGGAAGTGCCTGCAAGGCATCTGTTTCTGGCCTCTATCACTTCTCTGAATTGTGTGAGAGTCATTTTTCCTCTGCCCACTTCAAGCAGTGTACCAGCAATAGCCCGTACCATGTTTCGCAAAAAGCGGTCAGCTTCGATGGTGAAAATCCATTTATCGTTTTCCTGACTCCATTCAGCGAGACTGATTTTGCAGTTGTTGGTTTTCACATCGGTATGCAGTTTGCTGAAACTGGTGAAATCGGTGTATTCAAACAGCAATCCGGCAGCCTGGTTCATGGCTTCGAAATCTACCGGATGAAATAACCGCATGGCAAAATCATTCAGAAATACATTTTTAGATGTAATCACATGATATTCATATTTTCTCGAAACCGCATCGAAACGGGCATGTGCACCGGGTTGTACTTCTGCAATTTTTTCGATAGCTATATCGTTGGGCAGCAGACTGTTTAGTTTGCTAATCAAATCAAAGTCAGCTGGAATTTCGTTTTCCAGATCGAAATGTGCCACCATGCAGCGGGCATGCACTCCCGCATCGGTTCGTCCGGCTGCAGTAATTTCAATGTCGGTGCGCAGGATAGTCGATAATGCTTTTTGCATGACTTCCTGCACCGAAATGCCATTGGGTTGTATCTGCAAACCACAGTACGAAGTGCCCTTGTATGAAAAGTAGATGAAATACCTTTTTTTCAATTTTTTTAACGGTTAGCTGTTTAGTTACAGATATATCAAATAATCAGATAATTACTCTGGATTTTTCTCTTTATTCTAATTTTTCTGATGAAGAATTATCTGCTGCAAAGTTAATAAAAATAGATATTAAAATGAATTTCTCAATTTATTGTTCTATTTTTGTTGCACATAATTTCTAAAAAAAATGATTTATATGAAAAAATTGTTCATTTCTTTTGCACTCTTGTGCGCAGTTGTGAGTATGAATGCTCAGAAAAATGTCATTAAAACCAATCCATTTGGTTTGGCATTAGGCAACTTTAATTTGACTTATGAAAAAGTCCTGAATACGAGTTCATCAGTGCTATTCAAAGGTCAATATATGTTTAAGTTATTGGGATTGGATGTAAATTTAGGAGGTATTGGAGCAGGTTATCGCTATTATATCACTAATGCGAAAAAACAGGTTCCCACAGGTTTTTATATCAATCCTCAAACATCATTATCTTTTGGAAGCGTGAGTGAATCCGGAACAAGTTATTCTGCAACCTCTTTCGGAATCGGTGCTGAAATCGGTTATCAGTGGGTTTGGGACAGCGGATTTACTCTCGATTTGGGCATTGGCCCTAATTATAATGTTGTTTCTAGTGAGGGAGTTTCGGGCAATGGTATCGTTCCTTCCGCAACTCTGGCAATTGGCTATGCTTTCTGATACTTCAAACGATAAAAAGAAAAAAGCGAACTGAAAGGTTCGCTTTTTTTTATTCATACCAGGCTTCTAATTCGTTCTCTTTTTACATCAGAGGACTGAAGAGTCTGGCGAACGATTCTTTCAGTTTCTGGCGTCTGCGGCGGTTGTTCCATTCATCGAGTGTGAGTTCTTTGCATTGTTCCATGTCGTCGATGAAAAGTTTTTTGAGGCGTAGTGCTGTGTTTTCATCATAAATAAATGCGTTCACTTCAAAGTTTTGCTTGAAGCTGCGGTCGTCGATATTGGTCGAACCAACGATGGATACGAGGTCATCTATCACTATTGCCTTGCTGTGGAGCATTCCGGTCTGGTATTTGAAAATCCGTACACCTGCTTCAAGCATATCACCCAGAAAGCTTGATGTACTTAAATCGGACAGAGGGGCATCTGATTTCTCGGGAATCATCAGCCGGATTTCCGTTTTGCTCAGGGCTGCCATCTGAATACATCCGCTTACCAGTTCGTTGGGCATAAAGTAGGGTGTATGAATGTAAACATACCGGTCGGCAGCCATAATAGCCGTACAAATCCCCTGCATGATGGATTCCCAGTCGGTATCGGGACCTGACGAAACGACCTGGAGAATGTTGCTGTTGTAAACGGCTGGTTTGGGAAAATACTTTTCATCGGTAATGAGTTTCCTTTCCACAAAATACCAGTCAATGAGGAAAAGTTTCTGAATACCATGTACTCCTGATCCTTCAATCCGCACGACTGTGTCGCGCCATTTTCCCAGTTCGCTTCCAGTTATATACCGGTCGGCAATGTTTATTCCACCTGTGAAACCGATAACTCCGTCCACCACGATGAGTTTTCGGTGGTTGCGGTAGTTGATTTTGCTTCTTCGCAGCCGGAGGCGCATGGGCAGGAATGGTTTGGCATACACGCCTGCAGTACGCAGTGACCGAAGGTAATTTTTGGATAGTTTATAGCTGCCGATATAGTCGTAAATCATGCGTACGCGTACTCCTTCCTTGCTCTTTCTTATCAGCAGCTCGCGCAGTTTGTTTGAAATCTGGTCGTCTTCAAAGATGAAAAATTCAATGTGAATGTGGTTTTTGGCGTTACTTATCGCCTCGAAAATCGACTCAAAAATGTTTTCACCCTCAGCGAAAACATCAATTTTATTGTGAGCGTAGGCATCTGCTTCGCTGTTGTTTTTCAGCATGTAGATGAGCTTGAGGTAATCGATGTTTATATCGCTGGTATCCAGTTCCTTGATGTCGATAGCTGCACAGGGGCGCATGGCGATACGCTGGATACTTTTACGGGATATCATCTTTCTTTTCCGGTAGTCCTGACCAAGTATGAGATAAATAAAAAGCCCTATGAATGGCAAAAAAACCAGTACCAGCAACCATGAAATTGATTTAACCGGGTTACGGTTTTCGAGCAACAGTACTGAAATAGTTGAAAATATGATATAGGCGTAAAATACGATTAATAATATGGTAACTACGTCGTGCATGTGAGAAGATTAATTTGGGTTACGGTTAATAAATTCAATCTGATAATATTTTACTGGTTTCAGGTGAAAGACTTCTGTAGTAGTGCCTCCAGAGATGCCTTTCGATTTTTATTTCGGAAAATAGTTCAGCTTGAGTCAGAATGGGGGCTTTCACTCCTCCGCCTGCCTCCAGCGGTGATATTTCCACGTTTGTTTCGTCCCAAAGTCCGGATTGTATGAAACTTGTCAGCAATTTTGCGCCACCTTCTACCAGTACGGAGTGAAAATTCAGTTCATACAGTTTTTGCAGAATCAGCGGCAGGTTATCAGCATCGCGGTGTGTTTCAATGTATTCAAGGTTGGGCTTTGATTCCCTTTTTGCAGTTGTGAAAATGATGGTTCTTACCTTCTGGTCTTTCAGAAAATAATCCTCCGGAATGACTCCGTGTCTGTCTATTGCTATCCGAACGGGTGTATTTCCAGGCCAGTACCTCGCAGTGAGTGAAGGATTGTCGAGCAAGACCGTATTTGTACTTACCATGATAGCCATGTTTTCTGAACGCATCTTATGAGTCAGTTGCTGCGTTACGGGATTTGAAATCTTCAACGCGTGCTGAGATTTATCTTTTCTGATTAAATCGATGTACCCATCACTTGTTTGAGCCCATTTGAGAATGATATATGGTCTTTTTTTATCCTGGAAACAAATAAAACGGCGGTTGAGATACTCCGATTCTTTTTCCAGTACACCCACTTTTACATCTATTCCCGCTTCTTTCAGTATTTTCACACCTTTACCGGAAACTTTCGGATTCGGATCAAGACACCCGATTACTACCCGTTTAATTTGTTTTGATACGATTAAATTGGCACAAGGTGGTGTTTTACCGTAATGCGAGCAAGGCTCAAGATTGACATACAAGGTAGCTTCGTGAAGCAAATGTTTCTCCTTAACCGATTCTAATGCCACAGGTTCGGCATGAAGATCGCCAAAACGGTGATGATAGCCTTCACCTATAATACGATCACCGAAAACAACGACTGCACCTACCATCGGGTTGGGTGATACATTTCCGCCTCCCAGTTTAGCCAGGTGCAGGCATCGTGCCATGTATTTTTCATCCTGCTGATTCATTCAAGCAAAATTACGATTTTTTTAGTTACATTTGTCAATTGAATTCTCATTTTTTCTTTATCATTCATTTTTTTAATGAACTTTCAGAAGTTAGATTTTGCATTCTTACCGGATCGGAATGATCAATAAATAAAACATATTAACCAATGAAAAAAACCTTACTGATTTTGCTCGTAACGTTTGCATGGATGTTCACTTCATGCAATGAACTATTACAGATAGCCGGTACGATGGGAAATACCACAATTCCGGTATCCGAAACTGAAAATGCAGAAGGGCTGAAAAGCTCGCTCGATGTCGGTATTGTCAATGCCGTGAACATTCTCGGAGTCGAAAATGGCTTTTTGAACGATGCTTTAGTGAAAATTCTTCTGCCAAAAGAGGCAAAACCCATTATCGACAACATCCGGTTGATACCCGGCGGTGATGAACTGGTTAACAGGGCTGTTCTCTCGCTCAACCGGACTGCCGAAGATGCTGTAAAGGAAGCCGTACCGATTTTCAAAAAAGCCATCACTACCATGACTATCAGCGATGCTGCAGGCATACTTTTCGGAGGTGATTATGCAGCCACCAATTATCTGAAAGAGAAAACTTCGGCCGATCTGCTGACAGCCTTTGCTCCGAAAGTGAGAAATTCACTTGCAAAACCTTTTGTTGCCAATGTGTCGACCACTCAGTCCTGGAATGCACTCACTTCTGCTTTCAACAAAGTTGCAGCCAGTCCGGTGGGTATTTACGGAGGATTGAAACCCGTAAACGTAAATCTGGAAGAATATGTAACACAGAAAGCGCTGGATGCTCTGTTTCTGAAAGTTGGTGAGGAGGAAAAGAAAATACGTGAAAACCCGGTTGCACGTTTCACGGCAATTCTGAAACGTGTTTTTGGACAACTCGATAAAAAATAACCAGAAACCGATCCGTAAGACTGTTTCTGCAGTAAACCTGTATTGTCTGTTATTTGAAAGAATTCTTCAACAGATTGCTTTCAAATTCCTGTCTGAACCGATCAAAAGCCGGTCAGGCAGAAATGAAAGATAAGTTACCTGAAATTGAAGAAATAATATAAAACCCCGCTGTGCATGTCAACGGGGTTTTCTTCGTGATTGTAAATCCAGGTATTAAAACGAAAAAGCAGCTCCCAGCATCAGATTAATTCCCTGAACATCGTATCCGTTGTAATTATCATATTTTTTGTTCAGGATATTATTTACTTTCAGAAATACCGATATCCAGTCGCGGTAGGCATATGATGCTCCGAAATTCCAGTCGAGCACGGGATTCATTTTGGTACCGTCAGTTTCAGTCAGTTTGGCATATCTGCCGTCCTGAAATATAAACTGAGTATTAAGACTGATATCGTTATTGATTTTTACGTTTGCTCCAAGATCTGCATCCCATGCGGGTAGTTGCCAGGCATGTGCCTGCCCATCCACTTTCCAGTAGTGATAAGCTCCTTTCAGATAAATCTGAAAGAGGTTTTTATAATCCCACGATGTACGCAAACCAGCAGAAGCCCTGTTGGCTTTGGCATAAAGCACATCAAAACGGTTGTGGAAGAATTTGTTCATATTTCCGGGCATGGGAGTCGATGAGGGAACCAGCAAATCGAATGATCTGTTGATATAGAAATATTGATTGCTGATGATTTTATACTGACCGTAAACATCCACCAGAAGATTGAAAACAGGACTCATTTTAAGTCCGAAGTAAGCATCAATCGGAGTATATGTGTCTTCAAGGCGGTTTTGAGTTGAAAGATACCTGTTTTCGTTATAAATCCGGTTGAGCGAATTTACTGTCAGGTTTCCGGTAACACCTCCGTACAGTGCAAGGTATTCGGGTACAGCATTCCATTGCGCGGCCACATCAGGAGTTGGAGTGAACACTTTTCCCTGACCAATTGAAATGCCTGTTTTTGCCCCCAAACGAAGATACCCGAAATCGCCGGACAGCATCCAGAAAGGATTAAGTTTTAGCAGGGAGTATTGTTCTGCAAAATTGAATGCAGTAGCAGCATCTTTCCTGTAACTGAAATTGTAGATATCCGCAACCATTCCCAGTCTATTGTTATCAAAGGGAACATTGAATGAACCATTTAACCACAGCTGGTTTTCGTTTAGCTTGTTTACGACCGATTGAAACAGATCGTAATTAAGACTGGCATCAAAAATCAGATTGTCAGCCAGAGGGAGAGAACGCACACCGGCTAGTGTGTTGAAACGCCAGTGAGTATCGTTCAGTGGTAATCCGGAAAGCTGAAACAAGGATACCGGATTGTTTTCGGGTGTATTGTAGGTAGCATCGCCATATTTGGATGCAACATCCGACATGATAACCTGATCGGTTCCGGCAAAGCTTCTTGCATAGTAATTGAAATAATCATGGCTGCCACCTGCTCCGGCATAAACCTCCAGTTTGTCAAACAGGTGATTGAACTGAAGTGCACCGGTAGTTTTAGTGTGTACTTTATCGCCGAAAGCACCCAGGTGATGAATGCTAATGTCGAGCCGGTTTTTATCGCCCTTCAGGATCGGGTAAATGAAATCGCCGAGGGTATTTAACGGGTATCCACTTCCGAGTCTGAGAAAACCTTTTCTGGCTGGCAGGGGAGTGTGGATAAGCTCTTCGGGTTTGAGCAAATGCACATTGTAATTGATGCTGAGCGGAACGGTGATATCTGAATAGCTGGGTTTTGTTTTCTCTACCGACGGTTCGGCAATGGCCGGAAATGTAATGATTTTACCTGCGTCGTTTATAACAGGCTGAAATTCGCGTGTTACTGTTACGCTTTTATGAACAACCGTGTCGTTTTCCTGCGCGGCTACCGGCATCACATTGGCTATAACCGTTAACGACAGGAAATAAAATATCTTAGTACTCATTTTATATTTGATTGTGAGTCTGACAGAAGTTTCACTGTCAGGCCGATTTATGATTTTTCTTTAAAAATAAACGATTAACTCATTGATATTACATTCGAAATATGTCTTATTTAATGACTTTGACTTTCGAACGGTTGTCGATTGCAGAGAGTCTTTCGGTAATCATCGCCTGTACATCGTCCTGCACCGTATAGTTTTTCTGCAAACTAAGCAAATACTGTTTTGCCTGAAAATCATCTCCTTTCTGGGTGTAAATATCCGAAAGTACGATAAAACTGCGTGCCAGCCAGTACTGATGCGGAGTTCCTTTTTTGGCGAAATCAAGCACTTCTTTCTCACCATCGTTCAGTCTGTTCAGTTTGAAGTAAGTTTCCGAGAGAGTATATTTGGCTTCGGCACCTATTGAAGTTCGCGTGTCGATGTTAATTACCTTCAGGTCTTTCAGGGCTTCGCTGAGCTTGTTTTGCAGCGAAAATGCTTTTGCACGGTTGAGCAATGCTTCGGTGCGCATCTGATCTGAAGATTTCGGATCTGAAATGATTTCGTTTGCAATTTTGATGGTTTCGTCGGTGTTGCTGAGGAAATAGCTCGTCCGGAGTATCCCAAGCCGCGCAATATTTTTGTTTTCGGTGTTACCGGCTACCTGTTCGAGCCGCTTGAAGAAGCCAAGTGATGCCGCATAATCTTTATTGTCAAAGGAAATTCCTGCTGCACGCAGGGCAGCTTCTTCGGTGTAAGGATTTCCGCGTGTATCGAGTATTTTCACGTATTCATCCATTGCTTTCATCTTTTCGCCCGTTGTGTAATAACTGTCGGCAAGGTAGTACTGAGCCATAGTGCAGAATTTTCCACCAGGGCAATACCTGTTCAGGTATGAATTCAAACCAGATATTGCTTCGCTGTGATTTCCTGCCATATATTGTCTTTCGGCGGCTATGTACATGATGGAATCGGCTTTTGTCATTGTGCTGCTTTCGATGTTTTTGCCCAGCGATTTGGTATAATCCAGGTAGTCGCTCACTTTATTGGTGTTGATGTATATGGTTTCAAGACTTTCAAGCGCTGTTTCTGCTTCTTCGCTTGCCGGAAACTCAGATATTACTTTCTTGAAAGCAGGAATTGCCTTACCGAAATCGTGCTGATTGAAATAAACCATTCCGGTTTCGAGCATGGCTTTCGGAGCCAGGTTGCTGTTCGGATAGCTGCTGATGAGCCGGTTGTAGGTGTCGATTGTTTTTGTGTTGTTTTCAAGCATCAGGTATGCGCGTGCTATTTCATACAATGCATCGTCACCATATTCGGATTGCGGGTAGGAATTGAGCATCTTTTCCAGACTTGAAATTTTCTGGTTGTAATTTTTGTTCAGACCCATCATGTAAGCCGACTGGAAAAGAGCATAATCACCGTTGTAATTCGTATTCATCGCTTTTTCGTAATATTCGGCGGCTTTGGTGAAGTTGCGGTTGCTGAAGTATGCATCTCCAATGCGGTTGATTGCGTCAGCATAGGTGGATGATGTCACATTTTTTTCCTCGTTTACGTATTTCAGAAATGACGTTAACGATTCGTTGTATTTTTTCTGGCTGAAATAGGCATATCCAAGTGCATAGTGTGCTTGGGTGTAGTTCGGATTGTTGCCTGCGTTGAGTTGGGAGAAAAATGAATTCAGATCGGAAACCGAACGCACGTATTCTCTGTTACGGTAAAAACTTTCGCCTCGCCAGAAATAGCTGTCTGCCAGGTACTTTCCTGCCGGTGCCGTTTGTATGGCTTTGGTGAAAAATTCGATTGCCCGGGGGTAATTTCCTTCGGCAAATGATTCAGTGCCAAGCTGATACTCAAGGTATTGTTTTGTTTCCCTGAGTTTGGGCGTGAGCGTTTTGATATTCAAAACCGACTGATATGCAGCATTGTAGTTTTTTGAAGTCAGATAAACGATGGACAGGTAATCGTATGCTTTGTCGATGTTGATCGAATTCGGAAATTCTTTAATGAAAAGTTCAAAAGCTTTGACCGATTCTCCGAATGCCGTATTCGTTTCGTAAGTTGTCAGGGCATAGTTGAAAAGAGCTTCTTCTCTGACTTTTATGTTGAAATTGGTTTGAGTGGCGGCTTCGTAGGCAAGGCGGGCATTTTCCTTGTTGCCAAGAGTCACGTACGCATTGCCGAGTTGCAGGTATGAACTTTCGGTCATTTCATCCTGCTCGATAGTAACCAGCGAAAGGTATTTCACTGCTTCTGCCGGTTTCCCGGTTTTCAGGTAACTGATGCCCAGGTAGTACATGTCGTTTCGCAATACCTGCGGGAACAATTCCTCGTATTTTTTCAGGTTGTCGATCGCTTTGGAGTAATCACCATCGGCGTAGGCTTTTTCGCCTGTCATCCTGTATAGTTCTGCATTGTTAATATTATCCGGATACTTCCTGATCAGTTTTTCAGCCCTTTTTTCCATTTCGGCTAAATCCTGTTTCGAATAATAAATCTGGGCAATATAATAAGGTGCTATATCTTCGAACTCCGGATTATTTTCCACTGCCAGGAGGTCGGGGAGTGCTGCATCGTAGTTTCCAAGCCGGTACTCGCTGTAACCGGTGTAGTAGCGGGCAGCTGCCTGATAGGCTGAATTCATGTTTTTCAGCGTTTTAAAAATATCTAGTGCATTTCGAATGTTGTTTGTCTCGAGGTTGGCATATCCGCGTGTGAAGAGGTAATCCACCTTATCTCTTTCGGTCAGGTGCGTTTCATCCAGTTGCCTGAAGTACTCAAGTGCCTTGTTGAAGTCGCGTGCTTCATATTCGAGCATCCCGAGCATTAACTTTATACGGTCAGGATAAGGTGTATACGGATGCTTGTCCAGATACTCCAGAAGCAATTCGTAAGCATTTTTCTGACGCAATTCGTAAGCAGCGGAAGCCAGATAGAAATCAGCTTCCTGAATCATTCCGGCCTGAGTAGGTGTTGCATCTTTAAGAAATGCTTCGAAATTTCGGTACGAGGCCGCCCATTTACGCTGTTCGAAAAGCTCTTTTCCTTCGTGAAAAAGTTTATCGTTCCGGGTGTAAACCTGCGTATGCTGAGCCATGTTCAACTGTGTAAGCAGAATAAAAACTGAAGCAAGAATTATTTTTTTCAACATATTTATTTTGACTTTTTTATGAATACTGAATTATAGAATCAAGAACCAGGCAACAAAACCATGAAATAAAAGAACTCAAAACCAGAAAACTCAACAGCTCAGAATCTAACTCAAAAATGATTCTTTTTTCTCATTTTCGTGAGCAGAAACAAACATTCTGACCGCTTTCCTGACGGAGGTTAATCCGAATAGTTGTGGATTTATATCCCTGACAGGGAGAAAAAAACATTCTTCCACATCATCAGCTGCTGCTATCTGAATGCCGTTTTTAACTTTTCCTTCAAAAAACAAATCCATGGTCGGGACGTTCAAATCTGAATACAGGTAATCATTTGGCAGCGAAAAAATATAGCGGAGATTATCGATATCGATACCCAACTCTTCTTTTACCTCGCGAGCAATGCCTTCTTCGGCAGTTTCGCTGTAATCAATAAATCCGCCCGGTAAATCGAGTGTCCCTTTGGCCGGTTCGTGCGAACGGCGGCATACCAGTAAATCGCCATCTTCATTTCGGATGAAAGCAGCTGTGGCAGCCGACGGATTCAGATAGTAGATGAAACCGCAAATATCACACCGTTTTGATTTTACATTGTGAAAAACAAATGAAGCCGAACCACAGGAAGGACAAAATCTGAATTTTTCAGAAAAGTTCATAAATATCGTTGTTTTTTTACCACAAAGATAACCATTAATAAAAAGGGAACAAACAGAAATTTCAGAGAGTATTAAAATTTATCTTCGTTTAACGGTTGTTATGGTTTGTACTCAATGAAAACTGACGAAAATATCGAATAAGACACATTGAGGGTATGTAATTGAGCAGAGCAGGACTGAAGAAATGTAAAAAGATGCAGATAATTAGGAATAAGATAAAAAATTAAACTTAAATAAATTGTATATTTGCCGGTCAGTTCCGGACAAAAAATGACAAAAATGATAAGATCCGGAGTTATATCCAAAATAATAATTTCATACTAATCAGATTATCAATAGATTGCCTTTATCCGATATGGTAATTCCCGGATATAAAATCTTAACAATAAATTAATGAGAAAAATAATTTTATCCGTACTGCTTTTGATAGGATTAAACTCCGGTGCACAAGTCCTGAATGACTCTACAGTTCAGTTTGTGGGCTACTGGAATTTGAATGAAACCCAGTTATACCACATTGTAAATCAGAAATATAAAATAAACGGACTGGATACGGTTTCGCGCCAAACAATCAGTTATGATTCCGAAATCACCATCATGGACTCAACGGCGAACGGATACACTATTAAATGGACTTATAAGAACTACGATTTTAATACAGACGATAAGTTTACTGAAAAAATGATGAAATTAGCTCAAGATATGTCAGTAATCTACACTACGAATGAATTAGGTGAATTTCAGGAGGTGAAAAATGTTGAAGAAATCAAATCCATCATCAATAAGTCACTTGATTCGCTGGAATTAGAGTTTAAGGATATTCCGGCCATTAAACCTGTTGTTCAGCAGGTTCGGCAGACTTTTACTTCAAAAGAGGCAATTCAAACTGCCGGAATCAATGAAATTTTACTTTTTCATTCACCGTTTGGTTCCCGGTTCAATGTAAATACTCTGTATTCAAACGATACTCAACTGTCAAATTTATATGGTGGTAAACCTTTTGATGCGAAAGTTGAGTCTGAAATAGTGGAAGTTGATGAAGAAAATAATTCAGCTGTACTGAAAATCTTCACCACCGTTGATAGTAAGCAGTCAACAGAGGCAGTATATAACTATCTGAAACAATTAGCGGGGAGTATGAATATACCCGAGCCAAACAAAAACGATATTCCGGAAATGAATATCGCGACCAGATTTGCCACAAATGTTCACTTGCCATCCGGATGGGTTTTGTACGCTTTGAATATTAAGGATGTTACCAGTGGAGAATATGTAAATGCCGAAACTACAGAAATGACTTTGCAATAATATTTAACTGTCATTATATCTGAGTTTTAACTACTATTTAGGTTGCGCTTTGAATACCGACAGTAAAAATAGCTCAAACACCCGACAGAAAATCAATAGTGAAAATAACTTAAGCCACTGATACAAAGAAAAGGATTAATATGACTCAAAAAACAGAAGACAGAATAGCAAAAATGACTTTTGCTTCGGTATATCCGTTATATGTAGCAAAAGTGGAGAAAAAAGGCAGAACCCTGGCTGAGTTGTACCAGGTGATAGAGTGGCTGACTGGTTTCGACGACAGCAAACTGAAGGAACTCATCGACACCAATGTTACATTCGAAACTTTCTTCGAAAAAGCAACAATCAACCCAAACGCACCACTGATAACGGGAATTATTTGCGGATACAGAATAGAAGAAATTGAAAATCCGCTGATAAAACAACTGAGGTATATGGATAAGCTGGTGGACGAACTGGCAAAAGGCAAAAAAATGGAAAAGATTTTAAGAACTCCATGATTGTCAATTGTATAACACCCGATTGAATCCTTTCAAATTTTTTAAAAATAAAACTGCTGCAAGAGATAAATATTCCGGATAATTCAAAGTCCGGAATATAACCAGTTCCCACCAACCGCGAAATCTTATTCCTGAACTGTAAGCAATAACCTGCCCGATGCTGTTCATAACTTTTAGGTGTCATTATTTCAAAACCTGCTTAAAAAGTAGTACTTTTGCATAAAAATTACAAAGTATGTCCCGCAATTTCTCTTTTTTCATTGACGAAGAAGCCGGTGAACTGGTTGAAAGATATGAAAAATACCTTTCCGGAAGAGCCACAGGCTATTTTGACGTGTATGAAATGGAACGAATTGTGGAATACTACCTGTCATACGGGCGAACCAAAGATTCGCTCAATGCACTCGAACTGGGTCAAAAACTGCATCCGTCGAGTAGTCTGCTTGACGTCAAACGTGCCAAAATTTACCTTGCAACAGGTGACACTAACAAAGCATACCGAATCCTCACTAACCTGATTGAAGATTCTGATCCCGAAGTGATTTACCTCAAGGTCGAAGCACTTGCAAAACTCGAACGTTCGCAGGAAGCCTTTGATCTGGCAATGACACTGATCGACAGCGAAAAAGATGAAATTGATTGGTTGTGCGTGGATATTGCCATGGTGTTTATGGGCGAATCGGAGTTTGATTTCGCACTCAGGATACTGAAAATAGGCGAAACATTCAATCCTTCAAACACCGATTTGCTGTTCGACCTGGCATTTTGCCACGAGCAAACGGCCGGATATACCGAAGCTCAGGATGTGTATCAGCGTATCATAAAAATCGATTCCTTCATTGGCGAAGCCTGGTTTAACCTCGGTCAGATTTATTTCATGCAAAATGAATTTGAAAAAGCCATCGAAGCCTACGATTATGCTATCGTAATCAACGAAAAAGACACAATTTCGCTGATTCAGAAAGCTCATTCACACTTCCAGCTCGACCACTGGAAAGAAGCTCTGGAAGATTATCTGGCTTACTCCGAAACAGTTTCGGAAAAATGGCAGGTGTGGCTTTTCATTGCCGAGTGCTATGAAAAACTTGAAAATTTTGCCCGGGCGCTCTATTACTACAAACTTTCATACAATGAATTGCCCGAAAATTACGAGGCATTAATAGGGATAGCTATCTGCCTGCTCGAAACGGAAATGTTTGAAGAGTCGCTCGAATACATTGATAAAGCCATGAAGGTAAGCGACGAACTGGCCGACGCCTGGGTGTATCTGGCCGAAGCAAAAGTGGGGCTCAATAATCTCACCGAAGCGCTCGAAGCATACCAGCACGCCATCAGCATTGATCCGAACCAACCCGATACCCTGGTAGCGATGGCAAATATCTACATGGATTTTGCCGATTTTCCGACGGCTCTGAAATACTACCAGCTGGCATACAGTTTCGATTCCTCGCACGAGTTTATAGAGCTTTTTCTTGCTGTAGCAAACTATTACACAGGTAATTACGACAATGTGGCCGTTTTTCTCGAACTGGCTGTTCATCGCAATTTTGACGCTGCCCGCATGTTTCTCGAAATGTGCCCCGATGCAGAAAAAATACTTTCCGAAAACAAATGAAACGTTACGGTTTAATAGGATTTCCCCTGGGTCACTCGTTTTCCGGAACCTATTTCAGTGAAAAATTCCGGCGCGAAGACATAGATGCCCGCTACGACCTGTTCGAACTGAAAGATATTCGTGAATTTCAATCGCTTAAACTTACCGAAAACCTCTGCGGACTGAACGTAACCATTCCGTACAAACAGCAGATAATCTCATTCCTGAATGAAATGGACAAGACAGCTGCTGATGTCGGTGCTGTTAATGTGATAAAATTTATTCACGCCGACAGCGGGATTGTGCTGAAAGGATTCAATTCGGATGTAATCGGATTCCGGAATTCGATCCTGCCGCACCTGAACATGAATCATAAAAAAGCACTCGTACTGGGCACCGGAGGTGCATCAAAAGCCATTGAGTATGTGTTAAGAAATTCAGGACTGGAAGTAATGCTGGTATCGCGTCATCCCGGATACGGACAATGGTCGTACGGGGATATCACTCCTGAAATCTTATCGGAATATACAGTAGTGGTAAATGCTACTCCCACCGGAATGTTTCCGCATTTAAACGAATGTCCTGATATCCCATACGAAGCACTTACTCGCGATCATCTGCTTTTCGACGCCGTATACAATCCTCCGGAAACTGTTTTTCTGACGAAAGGCAGGAAAAAAGGAGCCTCTGTACTCAGCGGAAAAGAAATGCTGATCGGGCAGGCTGAAGCAGCCTGGAAAATCTGGAATGAATAGTTTTGGTATTCTCAGGTTTTACTGCTTTGAACTGTCTGGAGGTAATTTTCTTTTTAAATTCAGTATTTTTAAAGCAATCATGCATTAGATTGAATATCTGAATTCTTTTTTTGAACAATTTTCTGCTTAGTTTTCGATAAGTTTGTGTTTGTCAATTAAAAACGAATCCGTATGTTTTACTGTCCAGAAATACAACAAGCTGCCGTTCTTTCCGGGGAAGAAAGCCAGCACGCCGTGCGTGTATTACGATTGCAGGCGGGTGATGAAATTGAATTGGTGGATGGGGCAGGAGGGTACTACAAAGCTGTTGTTGTTAATCCGCATCCCCGGCATTGTGAATTCGAAATCAAAGAAACATTTTTTGAATTCGGCAAACGTGATTACAGGATTCACATTGCCATAGCTCCTACAAAAAATATCGAGCGCCTGGAATGGTTTATCGAAAAATGCACCGAAATTGGAGTTGATGAAATCACTCCCATCATTTGCCGTTATTCCGAAAGGAAGATTGTTAAGCCCGAACGACTCGAAAAAATGATTGTATCGGCTGCCAAACAATCGCTCAAAGCATATTTCCCTGTTCTGAGACCGATGTGTACCTTCAGTGATTTTATCAGAAAATCAACAGATTATCAGAAGTTTATAGCCCATTGTTACGATAATGAAAAGCAATCGCTTCAGCAGGTTTATGAAAAATTGAAAGATGCCCTGATTCTTATCGGTCCCGAAGGCGATTTTAGTCCCGATGAAGTGGAAAAAGCTGTTCAGTCGGGTTTTCGGCCGGTATCACTTGGCAATAGCCGGTTGCGTACAGAAACAGCAGGAATTGTAGCCTGCCACACCATAACACTGATAAATGAAAAATAAAATGTCCGGTATTTTTTTACCGGACATTTTAGTATAGTATATATTCTGCAAAGTTTATCGGTGTGCAATCGGATCTTTATTAACGTCAGGGTCATTTATAACAGTGCCGTCAGTCTGAATATTTCCGAGCAGAAGTATTCCGCATGCATGAGGAGCAGCCATGGAAGTTCCGCTCAGAGTTGCATATCCGCCACTTTTGTAAGTGGAATAAATGGATGAGCCGGGAGCACAATAATCAACAGGGGGATTACCAAAATTGCTGTAAGAAGCCCATAAGTCTCCGGTTCCCATGGCTGAAATAGTGTAAATATTAGTTCCGTTTACGCGTGCCGGTGAAACGTTGATTGCATTCTGACTTTCGTTCCCGGCTGCTAAAGCCACTTTTAATCCTTTGGCTGCAAGTGCGATAATAGCATCATCGAGTGGCTGATAAGCCGGTCCGCCCAGACTCATATTCACAGCATCACCTGCCTTACCATTGGCCGCAACATAATCCACTCCTGCAATAATTGCCGAATATGCTCCCGAACCTTTTCTGTCGAGTACTTTGATGGGAACTACAGTGGCTCCTGCTGCAACTCCGATAACTCCCAGCGAATTATTCTTTGCAGCTACAATACCAGCACAATGCGTTCCGTGACCATTATCATCGTCAGGTTTTGCCGTGGTGGATATGAAATTTTTACCTCTGGTTTGATCCACAACCAAATCGGGGTGATCCATGTCAATACCGGTATCGATAATCCAGGCTGTCTTTCCGGTTCCGTCGGTGCTGCCACCTACGCGGGTAATGCCCCACGGAGTAGATTGAGCAACGGGTTGAGGTGCAGGTTTACCTTTGATGTCTACTTCGGGCAAGCCGAAATTAACGATCATATCCGGATACACACCCAATACGTTTGGTGAATGAGAAAGTATATCTGCTTCTCTTTCACTGAGTTCTATCGAAACACCTTTTATAGCAGAAGAATAAATCTGTTCGGGAATCCGCTGTGCAATTTCGGCATCACGCAAAATCTGGCTGGTCAGTTCACGTATGTTTTCGGGAGCAATTACCTGATTTCCCGATAATGAAGCTATTCTGGCTGCCTTGCTGATGCCGCTTGTATTGTAAACAACCACAAATTTGCCCGGAATGATTTCTGAAGTAACTCCGCTTTTAGCCTGGTAGTCTTCTGTCAGGGTTTGAATGTCATCGTTCTGACACGAAAACATAAAAAATCCCGCTACGATAAGAAAGATTAATTTTTTCATGTTGATCCAAATTTTAATAATGAATTGATTTTTTTTTAGAAATGCAAATATATCGAAAAGTTTTAAAAATGATGTGTTTTAGATAAGAAATACACAAAAAAAAAGAATTATGTGATAAATTGTAGTTATTGGAATACGATTAATGCAAGTTTAAATTATATAAATACAAGATTTACTTGTTTAATTGCATTTCTCAACCCGAAAATCCGGACATTTCTTTACGTGGGATAATGTTTTATTTTTTCAAAAGAAAAAAGATAATCAGCAAACCTGATTTCTGATGCACTCATTGGAGCTGAAATCATTGTTTACTTTATTTTAATTGAGGTTAATAGTTATTAAATGAGTGATTTAACATTTGAAATAATTGTATCTTTGCTTTCCGATTTTCAAAAACTATACATTCAAATAATTAATAAGAAATGGTTGATATTAAAGAACTTAACGAACGAATTGAACGACAAAGCGCGTTTGTTGATTCTATTACTATGGGCATGGATAAGGTAATAGTAGGTCAGAAACACCTGGTTGAATCACTGCTCATTGCTCTGTTGTCAAAAGGTCATATTCTGCTCGAGGGTGTTCCCGGACTGGCTAAGACTCTTGCTATCAAAACTTTATCGGATCTGATCAAAGCCGACTTCAGCCGCATTCAGTTTACTCCTGATTTGCTGCCTGCTGACGTGATAGGAACCATGATATACAGTCAGAAGAATGAAGATTTCCACATCCGGAAAGGTCCTGTATTTGCTAATCTTATCCTTGCTGACGAAATTAACCGTGCTCCTGCCAAAGTACAAAGTGCGCTTCTCGAAGCCATGCAGGAACGTCAGGTGACAATCGGGGATAAAACCTATTCGCTCGAAGAACCATTTATGGTGCTGGCTACTCAGAATCCGATTGAACAGGAAGGAACTTATCCGCTGCCCGAAGCTCAGGTTGACCGTTTCATGCTGAAAGTAGTGATTGATTATCCTAAAAAAGAAGAAGAAAAACTCATCATCCGTCAGAACCTGACCAAAGAACAACCCCGCGTACAGGCTGTTATTTCTCCCCGTGAGATTATCGAAGCCAGGGATGTGGTGCACCAGGTTTACATCGACGAAAAAATCGAAAAATACATTATCGATATCGTTTTTGCAACTCGTTATCCTCAGGACTACAAGCTGGATGATCTGAAGGATATGATATCTTTCGGAGCATCGCCGCGTGCTTCCATCAATCTGGCGCTCGCGTCAAGAGCTTACGCATTCATTAAAAGACGAGGTTATGTCATCCCCGAAGATGTGCGTGCTGTATGCTATGATGTGCTTCGTCATCGTATCGGATTGAGTTACGAGGCTGAAGCTAATAATCTCACTTCCGAAGAGATAATTACCGATATTCTTAACCAGGTAGAAGTACCTTAGAAATCCTGCAGTATACAGTAAATTATAGTATCAGGATTACGGCTTATAGCTGAATATGGAAACCAACGAGCTACTAAAGAAAGTCAGGAAAATAGAGATAAAAACACGCGGACTTTCGCAAAATATTTTTGCGGGTCAGTATCATACCGCTTTCAAAGGGCGTGGTATGACATTCTCTGAAGTGCGTGAATATCAATATGGAGATGATGTGCGATCCATCGACTGGAATGTGACCGCCCGTTTTGGCCGTCCGTATATTAAAGTGTTTGAAGAAGAGCGTGAACTTACTGTCATGCTGCTGGTCGATGTTTCGGGAAGTCTGGATTTCGGTACTACCAATCAGTACAAAAAAGGTATAATCACAGAAGTATCAGCCACTCTGGCATTTTCAACCATACAGAACAACGATAAAGTCGGTGCCATTTTCTTTTCGGATAAGATTGAAAAATTCATTCCTCCCAAAAAAGGAAAAAAGCACGTGCTGCACATTATACGCGAATTACTCGTGTTCGAACCGAAGAGCAATCAGACCAATATCGGTGAAGCTTTGAAGTATTTCACCAATGCTATCAAAAAGCGTTCGACTGCATTTATCATCTCCGATTTCATCGATTCAGGTTTCGAACGCACACTAACCATAGCTAACAACAAACACGATATTGCAGCTATGCAGGTGTATGATATAAGGGAGGCTGAATTACCCGATGTGGGACTTATTAAGGTAAAGGATGCCGAAACCGGCGAACGAATCTGGGTGGATACTTCGGACAAACGCCTGCGCACTTCCTATAAACATAAATGGAACGAAAGGCAACTGGCATTGCAGAAAACCTTCAAACAGTCGGGCGTCGACTCGGTTACCATGAGTACCAGCGACGATTACGTGCGTGCGTTGCTCAAACTATTCAAACTGCGAGCCTGACAGCGAAGGGAAATGTTTTTTAATAAATAGTTTGCAGAATATAAGGTTGAAAAGTCATGTGCCGTTTTACATTGTTTCAATAAATTCATTCACTCAGGATTCGAAAAAAACCAATTAATAACTTGAAAATGAATAAATTATTTCGTTTTTGCTTACTTGTTATCTTGCTTGTTAGTGTCGGGAGCATTCCGGCGCAACCGGTGATGGTGAAAGCAAAAATGGATTCCACTCAACTTTGGATTGGCAACCAGACAGCTCTTACCTTTGAAGTTATTCAGAAAAAAGGTCAGAAAGTGCGTATGCCTGTATTTTCCGATACCATAGCAGGAAATCTGGAGATTGTGGAGCAGGCAAAGCTGGATACCGTGAAGATTTCGGACGAGAACATTCAGGTAAACGTCAGATATGTTGTTACCTCGTTCGAGGATTCACTGATTTACGTTCCGCAGTTTCCATATATTTCGGGTACAGATACATCGTGGTCCAACTCGCTTTCGCTGAAGGTAATACAACCCTTTGTCATCGATACGGCTTCCAATCAGCTGGCTGATATCAAACCGGTATTTAAACCGGCTTTCAACTGGAAAGAATTTTTCAAGCAAATGTTGCTCATAATCCTGCTTGTTGCCCTGGCAGTGTTGCTGTATTTACTTATCCGGAAATTCGTAATGCGAAAACCAATTCTGAAAACAGAAACCCGCAAAGTGATTGTGCCGCCTCATGTAGAAGCATTGCAGCGCCTTGATAAAATCAAAGATGAGAAACTCTGGCAAAAAGGCAGAATAAAGGAATATCATACCGAATTAACTGAAACACTGCGTATTTACATCGAAAGAATGTTTAATATCAGCAGCATGGAGATGACATCCGAGGAAATTCTGAGTCATACCAACTTTATGAAAGTTGATAAATCGGGTGCTTATGGTGCTTTGAGGCAGATACTTACACTGGCTGACCTGGTGAAATTTGCCAAATGGAATCCTGCTCCCAATGACAACGAAATGAGCCTGATGAATGCATACCTGTTTGTAAATCAGACCAAAGTGGAAGAATTAAAGCCATTGGATAAAATGGCTGAAGAAATGAAAGAAAAAAAATAGAAAGTGTAGAAAGTATTTTTTTAACTCTCAGTTGTAAACATCTGGCTTTGAAAATTTAATTTTTAAAAATGACATTTAAGAACCCCGAATATCTGTTTTTGTTGTTGCTTCTGCTGCCGGTGATATTTTGGTATATCTGGGAGCTTCAAAAATCTGAGGCGAGTATGCAGATGTCTGCTATCAGCAAGCTGAAGGGATATCCCAAAACCTTGCGGATGAAATTCAGGCATTTACCTTTCGTACTCCGTACGCTGGCAATTGGAATGCTGATTGTGGCAATTGCCCGTCCGCAGTCGTCAAACAACTGGCGTACCGAAAATAAGGAAGGAATCGATATCATGATGGCAATTGATGTTTCGGGAACCATGCAGGCCGAAGATCTTCGCCCGAGCAGGCTCGAAGCCGCCAAAGATGTGGCTGTTGATTTTATTCAGTCGCGTCCCAACGACAATATCGGGCTGGTGGTATTTGCCGCCGAGAGCTTTACACAGTGTCCGCTTACCATCGATCATTCAGTACTGATCAATCTTTTCAAAGGTGTAAGATACGGCCTTATCAACGATGGTACAGCCATAGGTCTTGGCCTGGCAAATGCAGTAAGCCGCATTAAAGACAGCAAAGCAAAATCGAAAGTGATCATTTTACTGACCGATGGCTCGAACAATCAGGGAGATATTGCACCGATTACAGCTGCCGAGATAGCCAAAACATTTGGTATCAGGGTTTATGCTATCGGTGTCGGTTCGCACGGTATTATCAATATGCCCGTACAAACTCCTTTTGGAGTTCGTTATCAGCAGGTGGAGTCCGAATTTGATGAAAAAACGCTCCGTGATATCGCCGAAATGACAGGCGGGCAATATTTCAGGGCAACCAATAATGCCAAATTGAGATCCATCTATCAGGAAATTGATATGCTTGAAAAAACCAAAATAAGCGTAAAGGAATTCAGCAATAAAAGTGAATTGTATTTCTTATTTGCTTTGATTGCATTTTTGTTGTTGTTTGCCGAAAATTTACTTCGGAATACATGGCTGAGGACATTGCCGTAAATACAGTGAAAGATTTTTTCTATGCCTGGTAAGTCTGTGTCCTCCGTTTTGATTAGTATTTGTTCAAATTTGACAAATTGATATATGTTTAGGTTCGCACATCCGGAATATCTGTTTTTAATCGTACCAGTTCTGTTACTGGTAGGGTTTTTTATTCGTACTCAGTATTTGAGAATAAAGAATACAAAACTCTGGGGAAATCCTGATACACTTGATCCGTTGATGCCCAATGTATCCTATGTACGTCCGCGTATAAAGTTTTACATACAACTGCTGGTCCTGATTCTGCTGGTAATGGTACTGGCACAGCCTCAGTTCGGCACTAAAGAAGAGAACGTGAAAAAGAAAGGAATAGAAGTCATGATTGCTCTTGATGTATCTAATTCAATGCTTGCACAGGATATTCAGCCAAGCCGGTTGCAGAAAGCGCGTCAGATACTTTCGCAACTTATTGACAGGATGAAAGATGATAAAGTGGGAATGATCGTATTTGCCGGAAATGCTTATGTGCAACTGCCCATCACCACCGATTATCTGGCAGCAAAAATGTTTCTTTCCACTGTCAATACCAACATGGTCCCTGTGCAGGGAACTTCCATAGGATCAGCTATTGACATGGCTATCAAATCATTCGGTGAAAAAAAATCAGAAGGTGGAAGAGCTATCGTGGTACTTACGGACGGCGAAAATCACGAAGATGATGCTGTTGCAGCAGCCAAACTTGCTGCCGAGAACAATATTAAAGTATATGTAGTGGGCATGGGCACGGCAGAAGGAGGACCTATACCTGTGGGAGGAACAGTAAGTTTCAAAAAAGACCGCGATGGCAATGTGGTGGTATCCATGCTCAACGAACAGATGTGTGCTAGCATTGCCCAGGCCGGCGGAGGACTTTATGTCCGGGCCGATAATTCCGACACTGCGCTGAAAAGCATTAGCAAACAGCTTGATACACTGGCCACTACCGAACTCGAAGAGAAAGTATTTTCACAGTATAACGAACAATTTCAGTCTTTTGCTATCATTGCTCTGATATTGTTACTTATCGAGTTCTTCATTTTCTCGAGAAAAAACAAATGGTTGAGCAAGATTAAAATTTTTGATGTATAGAATTATCGATACTGAAAAAAAAACACACAACTGCATTATGAAGTATCTGCAATACATATTCGTCACGCTTTTTTTTATTCCCATGGCAGTAAATGCTCAAAAGGAAAGCGATGATATACGTGCCGGAAACAGGCTTTACAAGGATAAAAAATATACTGAAGCCGAAATCGAATACCGTAAAGCATTACAAAAAAACAACAAGTCGTTCGAGGCAAATTATAACCTTGGAAACGCACTTTTCCGTCAGGGAAAATATGATAAAGCTTTCGAACACTACAAGAATGCGGTGCCACTGGCATCAGACAAGCAAAAAACAGCATTCGATTTCCACAATCTCGGAAACACACTGATGTCGGGAGGAAAAATTGAGGAAGCCATATCGGCTTACAAAATGGCTCTGAAAAACAATCCGAAAGATAACGAAACCCGTTACAACCTGGCATATGCCCAATCTCAACTGAAAAAACAGCAAAATAATCAGAATCAGAATCAAAACGGTGACGGCAACGACCAAAAACCGGATCAGAATAATGACAACAGCCAGCCTAAGAGTAATCCGGACAAAAACAATGAGCAACCTCAACCGCAACAGCCTCAGATGTCGAAAGAAAATGCACAACAGATATTAGAAGCATTGCAGCAGGACGAGCAGGATACACAGGAAAAAGCTAAAAATGCACAAAAAAGAACAGTAAGAAAAACGGATAAAGACTGGTAGAGTAATTGTTTTAAGCTAATTATTGTCATCAGAAAAAAACGACGCAATACAATAACAGAGCAGCAATTTAACCGGGAAGCCATAAAAAGATGAAAAAGATAGCATTCATAATATCGGTACTGGCAATAATGGCAGGATGGAACGTAAATGCACAGGAAAATGTGGAATTTACAGCTTCAGCTCCTGATGTTGCTTATGCGGAAACTCCTTTTCAGCTAATTTATTCAGTAAATGCTTCGGCCAAGGATTTGCAAACACCTGATTTTCAATTTTTTGAAATACTTGCAGGGCCCTTCGAATCCAGAAGTTCATACACTCAGATTGTTAACGGTAAAAGATCCGGCTCAGTCAATCTTTCGTTTACACTCACATTGATGCCTTCAAAAACCGGAACTTTCAAGATTCCGGGTGCAAGTATCGAGGTCGACGGGAAAAAAATATACTCCAATGAGCTGACAATCAGGGTGGAAAATGCCGAAAAAAATGCCCGCCAGCAGAATGAAGGTGAACTAGCAAGAGGTGGTAGTACGCAACGAGTGACTGGCGAAAGTATATTTGTGCGTACAATCGTATCTAAAACCAATATTTACGAACAGGAAGCCATTTCTGTTACCTATAAACTTTACACTCTGCTTGATGTGGCTCAGTTTACAGGCGCTAAACTCCCTGATTTCAACGGATTTCTGAAACAGGATATCGAACAGTCGCAAAACAAACAACTCGCTGCCGAAACTTACAAAGGCAGAAGTTACGGCACCGTGGTGCTTTATCAGGCGGTATTGTTCCCGCAACATTCCGGTGAGATTGAAATTGGAAAAGCCAGCTTCACTGCGCTTATACGGTTACAGAACAAAGCACAGGTACGCAGCATTTTCGACGACTTTTTCGATTCATACACCAATGTGGAGAGAACACTCACTGCTCCCGCAGTTACTGTAAAGGTAAATGAATTGCCATTTACAGGCAAACCAGCATCATTTTCAGGTGCTGTAGGAAGTTTTAATATCACATCTTCGTTAAGTTCCGGAAATCTGAAAACCAACGAAGCTGCCACCATCAAAGTAGTCGTTTCTGGAAGCGGGAATATGAAACTGCTCAAAAATCCTGAAATCAAATTCCCCGACGGATTTGAAGTATACGATCCTAAAGTTGAGAACCAATTCAGTTCAGGCTCCGGCGGAGTGTCGGGCACTAAGGTAATCGAGTATATGTTCATTCCGCGCAGATCCGGAAAATACAACATACCGTCAGCTGAACTGTCTTATTTCGATTTGGATAACAGAACCTACCGGACACTCCGTACACCGGCCTATAAAATAAATGTAACGAAAGGCGAAGGGGGCGAAACCGTTGTGGAAAATTATACCGGAAAGGAAGACGTAACACAGATTGCAAAAGATATTCGTTACCTCTATACCGGAAGTATAACGTTAAAACCCGAATCGCGTCCCTGGTTTGGTTCCATGCGTTTCTGGATGATGTTTCTGATTCCGCTCATCATTGCTGCCATTTTGTTTGTTTATTTCAGAAAACAGGTGAAGGAAAATGCCGATATCGAATTTGTAAAGACCAAAAAAGCCAATAAAGTTGCACAGAAAAGGCTTCGGATGGCTCAGAAATTTCTGCAGGAAGGCTCAAAAAATCAATTCTACGAAGAAGTGATGAAAGCCGTATGGACCTATTTGTCCGATAAACTTTCAATTCCGGTGGCAGAACTTAACAAGGAAAACATACAATCGCGAATGGAAGCAAAAGGTATTGAGACTACATTAATGCAAACTTTTACCGGCATACTTCATACATGTGAATATGCCAGCTATGCTCCCGGCTCCGGTCAGCACGAAATGGGAAATCTCTACGACGAAACCGTGAATGCAATTAGCAGAATGGAAGAACATTTTAAGAAGAAATAAAAATGAAGCGAACATATCTATTATTCTGTCTTGTTCTGATGATGTATGTGACACTGAGTGCCCAGAACAACATTTCGCCTGAAAAAGAAAGCATCCAAACGGCAATAAAACTTTACAAGCAAAAACAATATGCCGATGCTGCCAGGTTGTTCGAAGACGAGCTTAAGAAGGGTGTAGCTCCGGAACTTTACTACAACCTGGCCAACAGCTACTTCAAGGCTGATGAAATAGGAATGGCAATTCTAAACTACGAAAGGGCTCTCAGGCTCGATCCTGGCTACGAAGATGCCCGATACAACCTTCGGATTGCCGAAAGTAAAATTGTTGACAACGTAAATTCAACTCCTACTTTTTTTGTAAAACGGTTTTTGAATGCCCTGATCAGTTCGAATAGTTCCAATCAGTGGACTATAATAAGTCTGGTATGTTTTATCACTGCCCTGGTGCTGTTTTTCATTTTCATATTTTCACTTAAACGGAGCAGAAGAAAATTTGCATTTTTTACAATGATACTTTTTGGCGGTCTTTTTGTGACCACACTTGTTTTTTCAGGAATAAGAAAAGATAAGTTTTTAAAACACAACGAGGCAATCGTGATGAGCGGAGCTGTTACAGCCAAAAGTTCGCCTGACAAAAGCGGTACAGACCTTTTCCAGCTTCACGAAGGAACAAAGGTGGTAGTGAAAAGCACGCTGTCCGGATGGACTGAAATTACACTTGAAAACGGTGCTGTCGGCTGGGTCGAAGAAAGCACAATAGCGAGAATATAGCTCTGATTTTATTTTTACAGTTTATTTTCGGATTCCTGACGATATACTTTTATTAACTTTTTTTCTGTCAATACTGACAACCTTTCAAACTTTTTCTGATAAAAATGATTGAATTCATAGATAATCTGGACAAACAGTGGCTGCTTGCACTGAATAATGACTATTCTGCTTTCTGGGATGGTATAATGGTAGCTTTCAGCGAAAAAATAACCTGGTTTCCACTGTATTTGTCCATTATTTATATTATCATCCGGAAATGGAAGAAAGAATCGTGGTGGCTGATAGCTGCCTTAATTTTAAGTGTTGTAATAGCCGACCAAATAGCATCGGGAGTTATCAAGGAGTGGGTAGCCCGTCTTCGACCAAGCCACGATCCATCGTTAGCAGGTCAGGTTGTGTTGGTAAATGGCTATAAAAGCGGACTTTACGGGTTTGTCTCTTCTCATGCTGCCAATTCATTTGCCATTGCCTTGCTTTCATCCCTGTTTTTCCGAAAGCGAACCTATACAATTTTCATATTCCTGTGGGCTATTCTGAATTCGTATTCCAGAATTTACCTGGGAGTGCATTACCTGGGCGATATTTTAGGTGGTGCAATCGTAGGCATATTGGTAGCACTGTTTTTTTACTGGCTGGTTAATAAATTCAGACCTGCATTGCAGACCGGAAATTCTTCTGCCGGAATAAAAACCACTTTCCCGGTTACCGTTTTTCTGGTTACTTGCGCTGTTTTGGTGGCATACAGCATCTGGTTCTTTTAAATACCTGCTGTTCTTTTCTTTTTTCTCAAAACTTTCTTTTATTTTCGTAGTTTAATATCCGGCTGAAACTATGAGGAAGAAAAATCTGGTACCTTTTTTATTCCCCGTGCTTTTGTTGCATTTATTGACAGGATGCAACGACAGCGCAAGAATGCTTTCTGACGGTACTTTGCAGCAACTCGACAGTATGGTTTACAAGTATCCCCGTTATGTAAACAACCGTGTTGTTCTGCTGAGCCGCCAAAACACTTCCACTTACAACCAGGCTTATCTCGGATTATTGAAAGTAATTTCGGAAGATAATTTCGGAATGAAATTTTCATCGGACAGCCTTATCAACCGGGTAACCAACGAATTTGCCGCAAATCCGGAATTGCTCCCCCGGAACTACCTGCGTTCGCTTATCTATCAGGGTATAGTACGATATAATATGGGTATTACCGACAGCAGAGCCTATCAGCCCGTAAAAAATGCTCTTGACCGTGAGAATGAGCTGCATGTGCTTGATACCCGAACTTTGCAGTTAGCAAATTATTACCTCGCCACCATTCACAACAGGAATAACAATATCACAATTTCGCATGAATATTTCCGAAAGGCACTCGTGCTTGCCGAAGCACTGAATGACAGTACTGTGCTTTTCAAAACATACCGGGAAATGTACTGGAACCGCATGAAAGCCCTTGATTTCGCCACTGCAAGCATATTGCTTCAGTCTTTGCAGGCCTTTCGACTTGATTCCGAGCAGCAAATTCGCGATGTGAAAAATGCTGAATCATTGTTTTACAACAGTCAGAAAAGATACAGGAATGCACTGGAGCTGGATTTCCAGTTGCTGAAAAAAGACCTGAAAAACAACGATTCGGCGGCATTACTGGCCGATTATTACCGGATTTCAGATAATTTCAGGTATTTAGAACGATTTGACAGCGCTTTGTATTATGGCGAAATGGCAGTTAAACATATTATTGACACAACTTTTTATCTGAATTATCATTATTATCTCAATGTGGCAGAAATTGCCCGAAAAAAAGGAGACTGGCAGAAAAGTACCGAAGCATATGCACAGGTTTACCGCCTTCAAAACCGAACGATTAACGAACAACTCAATACGCAGATTCTCGAACTGGAAAGAAAATACGATGTTGTTGCAGCCGAAAACCGTGCTATATCTCTGAAAAACAGTAATATATGGCTAATAGCACTGCTTGGGTTCACAACATTGTCGCTGGTAATTTTATATTTAATCTTCAGATACCGCAGCCGGATGCAGCATGAGCGCCAGAAATCCATTATGCAGGAAAACAGAATTCTGGAGCAGAAAAAACAACTTTCGGAAGAAAGGGAAAAGCAAATTCAACTGGACAAGCAGCTTACCGAACGTAAATTGGTCGAAAAACAGTTTGTCATTCCCGTTTACAGGCAGATTTCTAAACGAAATCTCGATATAAAGAACTTTCTGCTTGATTTACAGAGCAATACATACATCACAAAAAACGAACAATTGCTCAGTAAAATCGAAAACGAATACCGGAATTTTATCGCAACCATTAAAATCACAGATACACAGTTGCCTGACGATCAGCTTTTTGCTGACCTGACAGGTATTACCATTACTGAAAGCAAACTTTTCAATGAAAGTGAAAAAATGATGATGGCATTCATAGCCACCGGATCGGACAACCAGCAAATGGCTACTTTACTAAATACCTCCGTGGATAGTATCCGTGTCAGAAAATCGAAACTGAAAAGAAAAATGCAGGAAAACGGTGTGAATATTCTTCATGACCTGATGAAAGATGTATGATTTTTCAACTTTCCTGGTATGTGATTTATTTATCCTTTTCAAATATTCTTATTTTGAGCCGTTAATTGATTTTGTGTAATGTGCTGACAAATAGAAGAATAGGTTGTTTTTAGCGTTAACTTTTTGCTGGCGGATGCAAAACTATTGCATTCGCTTTTCATTTGCCTTAGTTTTGCAGTGTACATAAATGAGTGCACTAAATTTATGTTTTTTCTGATTTAGTATTAATTAGTAAAAAATTAAAAGCAAAATGGCAAAGAACATTGATTTAACGTCCCAGGAATGGATTGATCTCATTTTTGAAGGGAGAAATAAAAGCTATGGAGCATATACACTCCGTCAGCAGTCCTCCAAAAGACACTTGTTAGCGTTCCTTTTCACACTGGCTTTTGCTATTGTTTTATTTTCAGGACTAACGCTGGCTAAGAAAGTGAATGAAACTGTATTGAAAGACGAACACAAAACCGTTGTGGAATTTATCGACCTGAAAGAACCTCCTCCACCTCCCGAAGAAATCATTGAACATAAGATTGAAGCACCTCCACCGGTTGACTTGGCGAAAACGATTAATTATCAGGTTCCAAGAATTGAAAAGGATGAGTTAGTAAAGGAAGAACAGGAAATGAAATCTGTGGATGATGTGCTCAGGGATAAAGATGCAATTATATCAATCGTAGACAATGAAAACGGGCGTACTGACGGACTCGGGATTGATCCGGCTGATCTTCAGCAAAATAAGCTGATAGTAGAAGATCCGGTGGAGGATAATAAGATTTGGGAAGGAATTGTAGAGCAGGTACCTTCATTCCCTGGTGGCGAGTCTGCAATGTATGAATGGCTTGGCAAAAACATTGTTTATCCTGTCATAGCTATCGAAAACAGAATTCAGGGACGGGTTACATTGCAGTTTGTTGTTGAAAAAAACGGAGAAATCGGAGACATCCGGATTATTCGCGGAGTAGATACGAGTATCGACAAGGAAGCGCTGCGTGTGATAAAATCCATGCCGAAATGGATCCCGGGCAGACAAGGTGGAAATCCTGTAAGAGTAAGATACACCCTTCCTGTTCAGTTTAGGTTGCAGTAAGTACAAAAAAAAATCTCTGCCGGAGTTACTGCTTCGGCAGAGATTAATTTCCGGAACCGGAATTCCTTATTTAAAATTATTTCTTCATCGAATTCAGAGCGCTACCGGCTTTGAACCATTCTATCTGTTGTTCGTTGTAGGTGTGAGCCACCTCAAAACTGTCGGTAGAACCATCTGCGTGATGGAGCACTACAATCAGATTTTTTCCGGGAGTAAATTTAGTTAAACCGGAAATGCTGATTTTATCATCTTCAAGCACTTTGTTGTAGTCGTCTTTATTCACAAATGTAAGAGCCAGCATTCCCTGTTTCTTGAGGTTTGTTTCATGAATGCGGGCAAATGATTTTACCAGAATCGCTTTCACGTTGAGATGACGAGGTTCCATGGCAGCATGTTCGCGGCTGCTTCCTTCCCCGTAGTTTTCTTCAGCTACAACCACGGAGCCTATTCCATCGGCTTTGTACTTGCGGGCAAGTGCCGGAACTGACGAGTATTCACCGGTTGAAGGATCGAGCACGGAGTTGGTTTTTTCATTGAATGCATTTACAGCCCCGATGAGCATATTGTCGGAGATATTATCCAGGTGTCCCCTGAAACGAAGCCACGGACCAGCCATTGAAATGTGGTCGGTAGTGCATTTTCCGCGGGCTTTGATAAGCAGGGGTAATTCGCTGTAATCCTGACCGTTCCATGCATTGAATGGCATCAACTTCTGCAAACGGCCGGATGCCGGATCAATACTAACTTCAATGCTACTGCCATCGGCCATGGGTGCCTGATAACCTGCATCTTCCACGGCATAACCTTTCGGGGGCATTTCAAATCCTTCAGGCTCGGCGAGTTTTACCTGCAAACCTTTATCGTTTGTAAGTGTATCTTTCAGCGGATTGAAAGTCAGATCACCAGCAATGGTCAGAGCAGCCACTACTTCAGGCGATGCTACAAAAGCATGCGTATTTGGATTACCGTCGTTTCGTTTGGCAAAATTCCGGTTGAACGAAGTGATAATTGAATTCGGACGATCTTTTTCATCGTCGTCACGTTTCCACTGCCCGATACAGGGACCGCAGGCATTTGCCATAATCACAGCTCCTGCATCTTCGAAATCTCTCAGAATTCCGTCTCGTTCGGCCGTATAGCGCACCTGCTCCGAGCCCGGATTGATGATAAATTGTGCTTTCACATCCAGACTGTCTTCTTTTGCCCGGCGTACTATATGAGCTGCGCGGGTCAGATCTTCGTATGATGAGTTGGTGCACGAACCAATCAAACCCACTTCCATTTTTTGCGGATAGCCTTTTTCTTTTACTACTGCGGCAAATTCAGAAAGCGTATAAGCAGCATCGGGAGTAAATGGTCCGTTTATGTGCGGTTCAAGTTCCGACAGATTTATTTCAATAACACGGTCGTAATATTTGTCGGGATTTTCAGCTGTTTCCGGGTCGGCCTGAAGGTATGCAATAATTCTGCGGGCTTCATCTGCCACTTCTTTTCTGCCGGTTCCTTCCAGGTAAGCAGCAGATTTTTCGTCAAACGGGAAAATGGAAGTTGTGGCGCCTACTTCAGCTCCCATGTTGCAGATGGTGCCTTTTCCTGTGGCAGAAAGTGATGCTGTGCCATCACCAAAGTATTCAATAATGGCATTGGTACCCCCTTTAACTGTGAGGATTCCGGCAAGTTTTAGTATCACATCTTTAGGCGATGCCCATCCGGATAGTTTTCCGGTAAGTTTTACACCAATGATTCTTGGCATTTTCAGTTCCCAGGGAAGTCCTGCCATTACGTCCACTGCATCAGCTCCACCTACTCCAATGGCAATCATGCCGAGTCCGCCCGCATTAGGAGTGTGTGAGTCAGTTCCTACCATCATTCCGCCGGGGAATGCATAGTTTTCAAGTACAACCTGGTGAATAATACCGGCTCCCGGTTTCCAGAATCCGATGCCAAATTTATTGGATACATCTTTCAGAAAATCATATACTTCCCGGTTGCTGATATTGGCTGTGTTCAGGTCGGTTTCAGCATTTTTGTATGCTTGTATCAGGTGGTCGCAATGTACGGTTGATGGTACAGCCACACTTTTTCTGCCCGAATTCATCAATTGCAGTAATGCCATTTGTGCTGTTGCATCCTGCATGGCTACGCGGTCAGGTGCAAAATCAACATAATCTTCGGCACGTTTGTAATTCTCAACCGGAATTTCGGGCGAAAGATGTGAAAAAAGGATTTTTTCAGTTAAAGTCAGGGGACGGCCTAATTTCTCTTTCGCATATTTTACTCTTTCGGGTAGCCCGGAGTATACTTCACGAATCATGTCAATATCGAAAACCATAATATCAGAATATTTTAAATTGTTTTTTTACTAAAAATTCTAACAACATGATGTTAAAAATGTTCATAAACTTTTCATATAAAAATCATTTGCCATTAAAAACAAAAAACCTCACAACTGAATTGAGAGGTTTTGTACATGCAAATCATGTTCATTATATTTCATCCAGAATCTTCTGTTTTTGTTTCTCGTAATCTTCAGTTGTTATCAGTTTTTCTTCATACAGTTTTTTAAGTTCTGTAAGTCTTTCTGCCTTCGATTTTACAGTTCCCTGTTGTTGAGAGGGTAGTGGTGTCGCAGTCTGTAAGGGCGTTTCATAGGTTTTTGGCTCGAAATAGAGAGGTGTAAGTTCATACGTATGAACAGGTTTGTACTTCATCAGCCAGAGAAACGGGATGAGCGTAAATACTCCGGCAACTATTGCTCCGGCATCAGCTTCTTCGTTTCGCTGGAGTGTAGTGCGGAATGACCGGTAACCTTCCATCTCAATGCGAACATCTGTTGTACTGCCTGCTATTTTGGTGTCGCGGTGCAGATAAGGTGTTTTGCCTGCTTTTTCGCCATCAAGGTACAGTGTGGCTCCTTCAGGAATTGTTTCAATCATCGTTGAACTTACACAACTGCTCATCAGCACCGAAAATGCCAGAATGATTGATACTGATTTTGTAAAACCGGAAAATTTATTCATTTCATTTTTTTTAGAGATTACCAGGCAAATATAATGCTTTTTTCCGGTGCAGGAGTTTAAATATTTACTGAAATCCTTTTTTTTAATTGTTCAGCATTATTCCGGTCATCGAAATCGAACCCATGGTCAGCTTATCATTGAAAAAACTTAATTTATCATTTTCATTCTGCATGCCGACGGCATAAAGCAGTGGAATGTAATGCTCGGAGGTAGGGATTGCCATCCGGAAATTTCCTCCGAGTCGGGTTATGCCGATAAGTTCATCGTGTTTCTTTTCAGAGAGCCATTGATTTACATTATTTCTTACCTCCATCGCCCAGTCGTACCCTTCCACCCGCTGGTGCCAGTCAACTGCTCTCAGATTGTGAACGATATTCCCGCTTCCGATAATCAATACTCCCTGTTCGCGCAGGTAACTCATTTGCCGGGCAATGTTATAATGCTCCTCAAAACCTGCAAAATGATCGATACTCAGCTGAATCATCGGGATGTCCGCATTGGGGTATATGTGTTTGATAACCGACCAGCTGCCGTGGTCAAATCCCCATTCTTTCGTATCAAGTCCGATATTAAGATTCGGATTCCTGTCCCTGATTTCTTCGGCAAATAAAGGAAAACCCGGAGCAGGATATTGCACTTCATACAGTTCTTTGGGAAATCCTCCAAAATCGTGAATGGTTTTGGGATTGGGCATGGCAGTGATGTGAGTTCCCCGCGTTTCCCAATGTGCAGATATACAAAGGATTAACCTGGGCGTGGGAATGTTTTCACCAAGTTTTCGCCATGTTGCTGTATAGTCGTTGGTTTCGATGGCGTTCATCGGACTTCCGTGTCCGACAAAAAGAACTGGCATTTTACGGGTATTATCGCTCATGATCATGTGATGTTTTAATTAAAAAAAGTCCTTGTTTTGTAGGCAAGGACTTTACTGCTATAATTTGTTATTAAACTTTTTTAAAGTGTCAGCGAAGGCGCTGTGAAAACGCGTGATGCCAGTTCATTGTCAAGCAGATACAATCCTTTGGCATCGGTGCCGAATAAATCGAATCGTTTACACAAGTCATCGGTATTTTGTTCTTCTTCACCCTGTTCCTTCACAAACCAGTCGAGAAATTGCATGGTACGGAAGTCCTTCAGCAAGTATGCTTCGGCATAGATATCGTTAATCGAATTGGTTATGTAATGCTCGTGTTCGAGTGCCGCATCAAGTGGTTCCTTGAAATTCTTAAAATCGAAAGCCGGAGCATCGATAGCCTCGAGTGTTATTTTTTCTCCGTTATTTCTGAGGTACTTGATGAATAACAATCCGTGAGCTTTTTCTTCCTCTGTCTGTACATCAAACCAGTTTCCGAAGCCGTTCAGGTTGTTATCGTAATAATAATTAGCCATATCAAGGTAGATATAGGATGAATGCAATTCTTTGTTTACCTGCTCATTGAGCATTTTTGCAATTTTTGGATTTAGCATAGTTTTGGTCTCCTTTTTATATTTTTAAGTTTAAAATTTTCTGTCAGAATTATTGCACGTAAAACAAGCTGAAATGATATTTTGTTCACTTTTTCAGCATTTTTTTATTCCAGAAATGCTTCCATTATCCTGGTTGGCTTGCCGTCATTTCCCCACGCACTCAGTGCGTAATGACTCCACGAACGGGCGCCCTGCGGCTCCCAGTAGAATACGCCCAATCCCTTGTTATCAGGTACTTCGCGCACTTTCTTTATGGTTGCTCTCACCATATCGTGGGTATTTTGCAATTTTACAGCGTTTTGCTCAGCCGTTAATCTGCTGTCTTGTCCCTCCTCACCACCAACTTCCACTACCATCACTTCCTTGCCATAACGTACTGCCATGTCATTCAGATTTCTGCCCAGCGAATCGATAGACAGGGTATAATCCGGGTTTCCCTCGAGCCAGTAGGGGTAGTATGACATACCTATGATATCGTATTTTGCCTGAAATTTTGTGGCGTTATCAAACCACCAGCGGAAACGTTTGCTGTTGTTTCCCTGGTCTACATGCAGTATTACTTTTGATTCCGGGCTTACGGCTTTTACGGCATCGTAACCTTCATTAAGCAACTGTACCAACTGCGCAAAGTTGGTTTCTGAATTTCCTTCAGGCAAAAGGAGTCCGGGGGTTATTTCATTTCCAACCTGTACCCATTCCGGTTTTATTCCTGCTTTTTTGAGGGCAGTCATTACATCCATCGTATAATCGTGCAGTGCTTTTTTGAGTTCGGTAAAATTGAGATTTGCCCAGGCTTTGGGTTTCACCTGTTTTGCCGGATCAGCCCAGCTGTCGCTGTAGTGGAAGTTAATCATCACCTGCATATCTTCTTTTTTTGCTCTTACAGCCATAGCCACTGTTTCGTCCCTGCTGCAATGTCCGCTGTGCGGATTGTCCGAAGGATCAACCCATGTGCGGAGACGTACAGCATTTATTCCGTAACTTTTCAGTATTTTCAGGCAATCTTCTTCTTTGCCGTCTTTGTTATAAAATTTATATCCTGTAGCTTCCATTTGCTGAAGCCAGCCGATATCTGCTCCTTTTGAAAATACAGGGGTGGCTGCTTCATCTTTCCCCGTACCGGATGCTTTACCGCACGAAATACCGAGCAGCATCATACCTGCTAAAAAGAATGTGTTGATTCTCATGATAATTGTATTTTTTAAAAATAATTGACTGATAACAGGATTTTTAATCATAGCAGAAATATTTGCCGGGCTTTTGAATACTTTGGCAAAACGGGTGCTGAATCATCTGTGATGCAGTAATCAACAGAATTTTCAAGCCCGTTCAGTTTCAGCCTTTCGTAATGTTCTGAACTGCAAATATAGGTTTTTAGATTCTTTTTTCCAATCTTCCAGATTTCAATTGCAGCATGAACCGAATCGGATTTTTCGCTGTATTTCCCGTTATTTATCAATCTTTCAGCAAGTGCACCTGCAAAAAGCGTGTCTTCTATGCAAAACCGGCTATTCCATCCGGAGCAAAGTATCATGATGTTTTTACCACCCGACAAGCAATAACCGGTCAGAACCGAAATATTTGAAAAAGCTCCGATGAGTATTTCACTGGCATTCATGGCCATTTCTACAGCCCTTGTTCCGTTTGTAGTTGTGAAAACGATTTCTTTGCCGGAAACTTTGTTGGGTGTGAAGTCAAACGGAGAATTTCCAAAATCGGCAAAATCGCATTTCTTCACATTTCTTTCGGCAGCCACCGAAAAGCCTTTTGACTTGTACTCCATGGCTTCTTCGATGGATGATACGGTTCTCACGGCAGTTGCTCCGTTGAAAAATGCCGTACAAATGCTGGTAGTAGCCCTGAAAATATCAACGATAATTACAATCTGGTTATCGTCAGCGTAGAAAGGATAAAGTACGGGCGAAAAGCACACCTCAAGTTTCATATTATTCAAAGCGAAGTTTTCCGGGAAAAATTAATAATCATAAACTGTTACCAGTTTTTCAGAACGTTGTAAAGGCGCTGGACAGGTAGTCCCATGACATTAAAGTAGGAGCCTTCAATCCGTTCGACACCTATATATCCGATCCATTCCTGCACACCATACGAGCCTGCTTTGTCGTACGGAGCGTAATGATCGAGGTAATATTCAATTTCTGCATCAGAAAAACGGGCAAAATAAACGTTGGTTGTAGTATGAAAAACTTTGTTTTTATCATTAGTCCTGACACATACTCCGGTTATCACCTGGTGCATTCTTCCTGAAAGGGCTTTCAGTATAAGGCGGGCTTCATCCCGGTCGGCAGGTTTGCCATACACCACACCATCGAGCCACACAATCGTATCGGCAGTGATCAGCAGCGTGTTTTCACCGAGTGAGTACGCGTCAGCTTTTTTATGCGCCAGAAATTCAGGAATTTCCGTAGCAGTCAGCTCCGCAGGGTATGACTCATCCGTGTTGTTTGGTAAAATCCGGAACGAAATATCCAGGCCTTTTAGCAATTCCTCGCGCCTGGGCGATGCAGAACCAAGTATGATATCGTATTTTTTCAGATGTTTCAGCATATATTATTTGATTATAAAGAGTCCGAACATGTTGATACCGAACTTTTTAGCCTGAAGGTAGTAGAAAAACAAACTGTAGAGAACACCAATAAGCATGATGACTTTCGTCAGGGTGGAGGCTTGCCTGAAATCTTCGCTACCTGTGGCTTTGAATATCAGGTAAATAAGTATCAGCATAGGAGCAGCTATTCCGTAAAGAAGGTAACGCAGGGTAAGATTTCCTTCGAAATCAATAAAATGATGATTCATATAAAACAAAGCACCAATTGTAAGCGCGATTAATGCGTACAGAAAATGCTTTGTTTTCTTTATTCCCCATTTTACGGGCATAGTTCTGCATTCTGTTTCCCGGTCTCCCTCCACATCTTCCATGTCCTTGATGATTTCCCTTATCCAGGTAAGCAGAAATGCAAAAGCAGAGAAACCGCCTGTCCAGCCATATATTGCAGAAGGTACTGGTGTCTGCTGAAGAAGTTCGCTGTTGTATTCGGTTTTAAGCAGAGCAACGGCAAGAATTCCGACAATCAGAATCGAAAGTGCCGATGAAAGGCTTACTATCAGATTGCCAATAACAAACTGGCGTTTGTAGCTTGCCGAATAAAACCAGAGAAGACCGGGTGTAATGATAAATATGAATCCGAGAGTAAAACTTTCGGAAAGAAAGGCGAGAATAATGCCTGTAACAGAACCTGCTGCTGTAAGAGCCTGATAAAAAATCATCGTTTTGCGGAGTGTAATTGCTTCGCCTGCGATTACTTTCCCGGGTTTGTTTATCCGGTCTGTCTTAATGTCGAAATAATCGTTGATAACGTACCCACCTGAAGTGATGAGGATTGTAGCCAGAATAAGCAGCAGGTACAATGATTCATGCAGTCCGGTTTCGAAACCAAAGGTTTGCAGAAGCGGATATACCACCGCGTGTTGCATTAGCCACTGAATCAGAATAATGAACAGCAGATTCTTCCACCGGACCAGTTTTAGGTATGAACTCATTCACATGCTATTTCCATTTGATTAATAAAAATATCAATCAAATCGCGTTGAATAAATGAAGACGACTCTTTGATCCCGAGTAGCGAGCCGGTAATGAATTTTTGGGATGCATTAAGCTTTTCGATATTAATTTCGCCTCCTACGAATGCTGTTGCCAGTGCATGATTGTACAGATTTCGCGGAAAAGCCATTTTCACTTCAGCGTCTTGTCTCACCAGGTCGGGTTCGATGCCGCATACAAAAATTCCGATGTTTTTTGAAAGTAATAAATCCTGTCTGCTATGACAAAATTCTCTCATAACAGCCTGTATGTCACCCAGATATACGGAAGCTCCCAGTATGATGGTATCGTAGGGCGACATGTCAAATACGGTATTTTCCGTGAGTTCAACGACTATGGTTTCTTCACTCCGGAGTTTTTCAGCGATGTAATTTGCAACTTTTTCGGTAGTACCGTATGTGGTTGAGAAGATTATGGCAGTTTTCAATGAGTTTCCTGTAGTTATAAGTTTGTATTTTCGGTATTATCTTCGTCTTTTTTCACGATTCCGGTTTCATTTTTTTTTGATTCTTTCGAGCTGAAAATAAGCAACGCACCCGCTGCAATGAGCAGAACCGGCCATATCAAATCCGATATTTTTCTTGACCAGATAATAATGTCTTTCAGATAAAATAAACTCCAGATAGCTGTCAGGATTATTCCGATGCTTTTATTCCTGTAGGTTAACAGAAAAATTATTCCAAGTACAAGCAAAACATTCCGCAGATCAAAAACTATATCCTCCACTTCGGGTGATAAGATACCGAGTTGTCTGATTAAAAAGGCGACTCCGAAAACGAGTAATGAAATCCCCCAGGGTAAACGGCTGTCTTTTGTCATGGCATTCGTAATTGATTAGAAGTGAGTATTATTAGAACTTTTCCCGATGAATTTTATTGTATGCAAACTGTTCTTCCTGATGAGGTTTTCGTATCTCGTTGCTGTATCCTGCCGAAATGATACACAACACACCATATTGCTCAGGAATGGAAAGAAGCTGCCTGACGTATTCTTCGCTGCTGGTCAGCTCATCTTTCTGCCGGTTGTAAATCTGAATCCAGCAACTACCCAGTCCGAGTGCATGAGCCTGAAGCTGAATGATGAGCGCTGCAATGGATGCATCTTCAATCCAGACGTCGCTTTTGTTCCTGTCGGCCGTAACAACGATAGCCAAAGGAGCATTAGCCAGAAAATGAGAACCCTGTATGCGGCTTTCGGATAGTTTAGCAAGGGTATCCTCGTTCTGAACAACGATAAACTCCCAGGGATTACTCCTTTTCGAAGCTGGCGACATGAGTGCAGCGCTGGTAAGCTGCCTGATGATTTCCTCGTCAATTTTTCTGCCGGTATACTGCCTTATACTTCTTCGGCTTTTCAGCAGTTCGTAGAATTTCATGATCAGTCTTCTTTTGTGTTGTAAAAATAGGCTATCGGATTCTCCGGTTTCAGAATTGGTTTGAGCTTGTCAAATGTAAGCAGTACCACTGTTTGCCCTGTACTGTAAGGAGCAATGTCGTATGGATTGAAAACATAAACAATTCCTTCGGCAGTGATGTAAAAATTATTGTTTGGTTTAATCCGGTCCTCGAAAAAATGAAAATCATTCAAATCTGCCACAGATTCCATTTCGGCGTTATCTTCTACTATTTGCTGTTTGATAAGCATAGTTAGCGATTCGGTGTAATTGGCAATGAACAGGTCACTTTCATTAATCAGGTTTGAGTTTGACAGATCAAAATTAAAAAGTAAACGGCTGCTGTTTCCGTGAGGACCACCCATGAAGGCATAACGCTCATAGCTGTATGATAAAATCTTATCATCCAGGTACATGGCCACACCCTGTATCTGGATTTCATTTTCGAGGAAAGTGCCTGAATCTTTAAATTCGGCTAAATTGGCCAGATAGGACTCGTTGCTTCTTTTATACTCCTGATAAAGCGTGCTGGCATAAAGCGGAAGGATGGAATCGGTTGGATATTTGTTGTAAATTTCACCGAAAATCTTGGCAACAATCTGTTTTCTGATATTATTAAGCACTTCTTTATTGTGAAACCTGACCGGGATTTCTGTTTCGGCCTGGAAAAAAAGTCCGCCGGGGGTTGTATCCTCCAATAAATAAAATTTCTTGCTGTAACTCAGTGTTTCGGTCTCCAATTCCCGGGGTTGGCAGGAAAAGAATACAGGAATGATCAAGATAACTGAAAATAGATACACTGCAAACCTTCTCATAATCGAAAAATCAAAGTTAAATTATTCTGCAAATTTACTAATAATTCCTTTTGATTGGTTCATATTCACAGACTATTTGTGTTTTTCGAATCAGTTTCGAATCAGTTTCAATTATCTACATCTAATATTGTTTAAAATAATTCAAAATAGTGACATAAAAGTTGCAGTTAGTTGCACTTTTGATTTATTTTTGCACCAATATATGAATCAAAAGGGAATACATATTATTTTTAGCTTGTTTTTTTCAGCCATTTTTTTGTTTGCAGGTACAGGATACAATCTGGTGAAGTACTGTTGCAAAGACTGCAGAAATGCCGGTATAAAAATGGTTACTGAAAATACGTGCGAA
The DNA here is from genome assembly GCA_964634605.1 of uncultured Paludibacter sp. Taxonomy (GTDB): domain Bacteria; phylum Bacteroidota; class Bacteroidia; order Bacteroidales; family Paludibacteraceae; genus UPXZ01. The sequence goes on along the minus strand of CAZWLJ010000001.1, from coordinate 82,679 downwards.
ACTGTACACGAGGAGCATCATTCCTGCTGCACATCCCATCATCAGCATACCTTATCAGATTCCACCGAATTTACAAATGAAATGTCAAATAAATGTGACATTGACAGGCTGACTGTTGATATCCCGTCGATTCAGATTTCTCAACTCAATTTTACGGATTATTCTTTACTGTTTGTTGAACTGGAGGCATTTCAGGATTGTCTTTATTCGTCCGACAGTTTCTCGGAACTTAAAAAATACTCACACGCACCTCCCGATACTGCTGTACCACTCAGGGGAAGGCAAATCCTAACCCTGAAATCGGTTCTCCTAATTTGATTTTTTTTATTTTTTGAATAATTAAAAAGTCAGGCATTACTATGTCCGGCAAGAAGCTATTTCAATTATAATAAAAAAATCAAATCACATTTTATGATAAAACGATCATTATTTCTCTTTTTTATATTTCTTCACCTTCATTCATTTTCGCAGGTACACGGCTTTGTGACAGACCAGTCAGGGCAGATAATTCCCGGAGCGCATGTTCGATGGCTGGGAGATACCTCGGGTACTGTGACTGATGAAAGCGGACATTTCCATATTCAACCGTTTGGAAACGACAAACTGCTGGTTTTTAGCAGTGTGGGATTCAAAGCTGATACGGTGAATGTATCGGATAATCATTCTGACGGGCATTTAACGGTGGTGCTCAGAGATGATACAGAACTTTCGGAAATAGTTGTAACGCAAAGAAGGTCTGGTAAATACGTTAACAGGCTGGCGGTTCAGAATATGGAAACTCTGAATGCCAGCGAACTCAGAAAAGCAGCCTGCTGCAATCTTTCGGAGAGTTTCACCACTAATCCGTCGGTGGATGTATCATACAGCGATGCTGCCACCGGTGCCAAACAGATAAAACTGCTCGGACTATCCGGCGGATATGTACAGATGCTGACAGAGAATATCCCGAATCTTCGCGGACTTTCCTCTCCCTACGGAATGGGTTATATACCCGGACCCTGGATGGAAAGCATTCAGATTTCAAAAGGAACTGCCTCAGTGAAAACCGGTTACGAAGCCATAGCCGGGCAGATAAACGTAGAATACAAGAAACCGCAAAACAGCGATAAAGTGTCACTGAACGTGTTTACCAACAGTGCGGGACGAATCGAATTTAATGCCGATGCGGCGGTAAAACTAAAGGATTCTCTGGCAACCTCCGTTTTGCTGCATGCATCCGACGAGTATCTTACGCTGGACGATAACAGCGATGGCTACTTGGATTTACCAAAAATACGCCAGATTAACCTCGCTAACCGCTGGTTTTATCAAAAAGACAATTACATTCTGCAGGCATTCGTCCGCGGGCTGACTGAAAAACGGACTGGCGGCAGAGTGGATAACTCGTACAATATCGGCATTAACACCGAACGGTATGAAATTTTTGTAAAAAATGGTTTTCTTTTCGGCGAACAACATCACGAAGAGGAAGGAGATCACGATCACGATCACGGCCACGAGCATAAACATAACTTATCGAGCCTTGGAATTATCCTGAACGGAACAGTGCATAACCAGGAAGCTGTGTATGGACTGAAAAAATACGACGGCAGGCAGAATAATCTTTATCTGAACGTGATTTACGACAGGGAACTGGGAGAACACCACAGATTATCGACCGGTACGAGCTTCAACATGGATAATTACGATGAACTGCTGACTCTGAATAATCCTCAGAATTTCAGCAGAACAGAGTATGTTCCGGGAGTTTTTGCCGAATATACGCTGACTTACAAGGATCTGACTGCAATGGCCGGAGTGAGAGCTGACTATAATTCCATGTACGGGATGTTTATTTCTCCCCGTTTTCACTTAAGGTACAATATTCTGAACCGGGCACACCTGAGAGTTTCGGCAGGTAAAGGCTATCGCGCACCAAATGTACTTGCCGAAAATAATTTCTTGCTTGCAAGCAACCGAAAAATGCATATTGCCGACAATCTGAAACAGGAAGAAGCATGGAATTTTGGTGCTACTGCTCATATTTTTATCCCCGTTTGGGGCGGAAAGGAAATCGGTTTGATGGGAGAGTGGTTTTACACCAGCTTCATCAATCAGGTAGTTACCGATATGGATTCCAATCCTCATGCCGTGTATTTCTACAATCTCAACGGAAAATCTTACTCGGGAAGTCTGCAGTTCGAAGCTAATATGGAGGTATTCAAAGGTTTCACCGCAACCCTTGCACACCGGATCAACGATGTGAAACTGACCATTGCCGATAAATTACGGGAAAAGCCGTTGAACAATCGGTCGAAAAGTCTTGTTTCTTTATCTTACGAGACACCATTGAAAAAATGGCAGTTTGATTATACAGCTCAGTTCAACGGTGGCGGACGAATGCCCGACCCTGATAAGACCAATCCGCTCTGGGAAGAAAAGTTCAAAGCCTTTACGATAATGAACTCACAGGTAACTAAAAATTTCAGAACATGGTCGGTGTATGCAGGTGCCGAAAATATCACGAATTTTATACAGAAGCATCCTATCATTGATGTGCAAAACCCGTTTGGTGATAATTTTGATGCCTCAATGGTATGGGGACCCATGCATGGGCGTACTTTTTACGCCGGAGTAAGGTGGGCGCTCGGAAAAGACACGAAGCACTGATTGCTTACTAATATAATTTAATGGACTATTAAAAAAGAAGAAAAATGAAAAACAGAATCGCAACTGCATTATTTATAGTTTTTTTCATCATTTCGGCGAGTGTTTCTGCTCAAAATAAAAAAGCAGAAAATAACAAGACGGTCACTTTCGAAGTCTCTATGACCTGTGAAAATTGCGTCCGAACGATTGAGAAAAATATCGCTTACGAAAAAGGGATGAAAGACATGAAAATTGACCTCACGAAAAAACTGGTAACGCTCAGGTTTGACACCAGCAAAACCAGTGAAGAAAAAATTATTGAAGCATTTGACAAACTCGGTTATGTTGCTGTTGTAAAAAAGGGCAATCAAACCGAAAGAAATGTAAATAAATAATAAATCATCTATAAATATCAGAAAAATTGATATAGTAGGAATTGTTATAAGAAAAATAAAATATCTTTGTCCATCGGACAATATTATTAATCACTCAAAAAAAAAATAAAAATGAAAACAAACAAGATTATGATGGCCGTTGTTGCCGTATTTATCTCCATGGCAGTAATGAATGCTGCTGTTCCTTCAAAAAAAGCGGCAAAAGCTGAACCTGTAAAAAAAGAATGCTGCGATAAGGCAAAAACAACTGAATGCAAGGATGCAAAAACTGCAGAATGCAAACATGACAAAGCTGCCTCCGGTGAATGTAAACATGACAAAGCAGCAGGTGAATGCAAACATGACAAGGTAGCCGGTGAATGTAAAAATGACAAAGCAGCTGGTGAGTGCAAAGACAAAAATAATCAGATAGGTCAGAAAAAATCAGATTGCTGCAATAGTCCAAAGAAATAATCCTGCAAACTGACTTTTAAAAACAATCCGGAATTTTATCCGGTCTTAAGGGAGATATCATGTTCAGATGATGTCTCCTTTTATTTTGTATGATTATGTACCGTATTTTTTGTAATTTTGCCGTCGAAATACATGTATTATGATGAAATTACACTATTACATTAAAAGCATGAGATTACGTACGCTGCCTCTTTCGGTAGCCGGAATACTTTTGGGTGGAATGCTGGCAGTATCCGAAGGTTACCGGAGTACGGGTATATTTATTTTCGGACTGCTTACAGCCTTATCGCTGCAGATTGTATCGAACATAGCCAACGAACTCGGTGACCTCCAGAAAGGAACTGATAATGAAAACCGTTTGGGACCTATCCGCAGTGTTCAGAGCGGACACCTTACTTTTGAAAATCTGAAAGTTATGCTGATCATCTTTGTTGTAATTTCTATATTATCCGGATTATTGCTGGTCGGGATTTCATTTGGCTCGCTTAAGTATCTTTCCAGCCTGCTCATGCTTCTGTTAGGTGCACTGGCTGTAGTTGCAGCCATCAAATATACATTCGGCTCCAAAGCCTATGGATATATCGGATTGGGTGATTTTTTCGTTTTTCTGTTTTTTGGTCCGGTGAGCGTGCTCGGTATGTATTTACTGATGGCTAAATCACTGAATTTTACAGCTGCTTTGCCTGCTGCTTCCATCGGCTTGCTCTCCACTGCCATGCTGAATCAGAACAATATGCGGGATATTGAGAACGACACGGTTTTTCAGAAAAAAACCCTGGCTGTTCGCATGGGACTGGAAGGTGCGAAAAAATACCATCTGACGCTTATCGTTCTGGCATTCATCCTGATGACGCTGTACTGCATTATCAAAAGCATTGATCCGGTTGGTTATCTTTATCTGGTTACCTTGCCGCTATTCGTCTGGCATTTGGGGTATGTGCTCAGAAACGATGGTAAAAGCCTCGATAAACACATGAAGGTAATTTCGGCAGGTACCATTCTTTTTGCAGTATTGGGTGGAATCGGGCTTATTGCTGCTGCATGATGGTTCAGAAATTAAATATGCCTGTTTTCTGACAGTTAAAGTTTTAAATGCATAACCACATATGAATCAATCTGATAAAGCTCATTCACGGGAGAACCGGAGTGCATTTTTTACTCCGGTAAATCTTCCGGATTCGAAATTTGAAATAAATTATACCGACAATTTATTTACACTTGGCTCGTGCTTTGCCGAAAATATTGGGAAAAAACTACAGGATGCTTTTTTCTTATCGTTTATCAATCCTTTTGGGGTGTTGTACAATCCCCTTTCTGTTTGCCGGTCGGTACGTTATCTGCTGAATGGCAAGGAATTTACCGGTGAAGATTTGTTTCAGTCTGGCTCGCTGTGGAACAGTTTTGCTCACAGCAGCTTATTCTCGGCCATCGAACCCGGTGAAGCGTTACAGAAAATCAACAGCCGTCTGGCAGCTGCCCGTTTTTTTCTGAATGAAACGAATGTAATGATGATCACCCTGGGTACAGCATGGATTTTCGAAGATGCTGCCACAGGAGAAGTTGTATCCAACTGTCACAAATTACCGGCGAACAGCTTCAACCGCCGTCGTATGAGTGTGGATGAGGTTGTAAATTCACTCTCTGAAGTTATAAATTTACTGAGGCAGAGTAATCCGGCGATGAAGTTCGTTTTTACTGTCAGCCCTGTAAGACACTGGAAAGATGGAGCGCATGAGAATACCGTGAGCAAAAGCACACTACATCTTGCTGTCGATGTGCTCGTGAAGGAGTTTCCTTTTGTACAGTACTTTCCGGCATACGAAATTGTAATTGACGAACTGCGCGATTACCGTTTTTATACAACCGATATGCTCCATCCCTCGGAGCAAACAGTTGAATATATCTGGCAATGTTTTGCAGGGATGTTTTTTTCTGAAAGCACCCTGAAGCTTAAGAAAGAGCTGGAGCAACTCCGCACCGACCTGAATCACCGTCCGCTACATCCGGATACTGCTGAATATCAATTGTTTGTCGATAGGGTTGAAAAAAAGAAAAACGGATTAATCAAAGATTATCCGTTTTTGAAAGAACGATTTGTTTAGTCTTTGCCGGGTTATTCTACCATATATATTTTGGCATTGATTTTCAGCCAGTTGTTTTTTCTTTTTGCAGAATCGATTCTGCAGAAAAACGCCTTTCCGGCATCCATCAACCGTGAAATCACTTCGTTCAGTTCGCGCGGAACCCATCCAATGCGTATCTCGTTCAGGTATATGCCGATAGCCAGTTCGTCGTGTTTATTATGCGGATGACGTATCATTTTCAGTACCGTCCCGGCTACCATCTGTGGTTCCAGACTATCAATCTCACTGCAGAAAGTTGTTCCTGCAACTACAATATCGAGCAGAAAAATTTCACGTGTAAATGGCGTCAGAGCCTTTACACCTCCGGTGCCTATTAAAGCCAGAAGCTCTGGTGTAAGTTTGGTTATGCCGGTTTCCATTCCTCGAGTAAAATAACGTATTGTTTGTATTTCTCAATTTCTGTTTTGAGAATTTTCATTTCATCATCCGCATTATCCTGCTCACTTTTTATCCACACCTCATCTTTCAGGTTTTCGCGATATATGCATGGAAATTCCTTATTCAGTTTATCTGTTTGTTCCTTCAGCCGGTTCACGTTTTCGCTAAGCTTCTGCACTATTTCTGTCAGATTATATTCCCGGGTGGTTTCCTGATTACCCATATCCAGCGAAACCAAAATTATCCGGAGCGTTGAGATGTCGGGCAACTGATACGCTATCTGAGCTTTCAGAAAGAGTTCTTTCTGCTCTTCGGTCAGCCCGGGGTTAATATCCGGGTGAAGTCTTTTGACAATCGTTCGGTATATGTTTTTCAATTCACTCGTTTCTTCTTCGCTCAGGAATGTGCCGTTTTTCAGAAATTCTCTGGCAGCAACCAGATTTTGAGCCTCCTGATCTATTTTTCTCTGATAATCAGTAAAAAGCACTTCAATTTTACTGTCAACTTCCTGTAAATCGGGAATTTCATTGCGGTTAATATAAGCCTGCAACAGCGACAAACGTTGTTTCAGTTTTGATAATTCAACACTCAGGCAATATACTTCATACAGTTTTCTTCCTATCAGTTCCAGATACAACGATGTGAGAAATGGAATATCGTGCGAAACAATTTCGTTTCTCAGGGCAAAAAGCTCTGAAAATTCTCTTTTAAGAATCAGGTATCTGTCTCTTAATTGCTGTTGTTCGGGTGTAAGGCTGAGTGTTGTCAAAATTCCATTGAATTTACATTCCTACATTGCAAAAGTGTTGAATCCGCCGTCGACTACAGCCACTGTGCCGGTTACGAACGCGGATGCATCGCTGATTAAATACTGAACTGTGCCACACAGTTCTTCGGGCTGGCCGAAGCGTCTGAATGGGGTTTGCCGGATGACATCTTTTCCTCTTTCGGTGAAAGTACCGTCCGGGTTGGTGAGCAGGCTCCTGTTTTGTTCGGTAATGAAAAACCCGGGTGCGATGGCGTTAACCCGTATGCCTTCACCAAATTTAAGTGCAACCTCGTGTGCCATGTATTGTGTGAAGTTTGAAATACCTGCTTTAGCTGCAGCATATCCGGCTACGCGTGTCATTGGTCTGAAGGCAGCCATGGATGAAAAATTTACTATGCTGCCTTTTTTTTGCTCTACCATAGGTTCCAGAAAAATTTGCGTGGGCAGCACCGTCCCGGTCAGATTCAGCCGGAGCACTTTTTCAAAATCGTCGATATTCAGATCGAAGAAAGTCCCGGTCGGCGGAATTGTTGCACCCGGCATATTTCCACCGGCTGCATTCAGGAGTGCATCCACCTTCCCGTAGCGGCTCAAAATTTCAGCCCGGTTAGCTATAAGCGAATTTTTATCAGTTACATCAGTCTGCAGAAAAACGGCTTCGTTGTTATTTTGTCTGATTTCATTTACAAGCTTCTCGCCCGCATCTTTTCGCCTTCCAAGTATTACAACACTGGCACCTTCGTTTGCCAGGTATGAAGCGATGGTTCCACCCAGTACGCCTGTTCCGCCGGTAATCACAATGACTTTGTCTTTTACGCTGAATAAATTGTTCATTTTTTTTATCTGTAGTTTATAAATTAGTAAATTCCTGATTCAATTTCATTCCGAACCACAGCCATCATCCCTTCTACCTGTGCCAGTGCAAACATCCTTCCATGGAATGAATATCCGGGATTGTAGTTTTTATCTGCGTCATCCAGCATCAGTTTGCCGTGATCGACTCGCATCGGTATAGCCCGGTTTTCTTTTTCAAAGATACGGATTATTTCGATTAACCGACCTCTTCCTTCCAGATGCGAAGCCTCCAGAAAGTCTCCGTTATCGAGTACTTCGGTGCTGCGTAAATGGGCAAAGTGCACCCGTTTTACAAATTTTTCGGCCAGATGCGGAACATTATTGTGCATTCCGGCGCTGAGCGAACCGGCACAGAATGTTAAACCATTGTTTGGCTTGTTGACAGCTCCGAGAATCCAATCGATATCTGCTTCGTTACTCACGATACGTGGTAAACCGAAAGCTGCAAAGGGCGGATCGTCCGGGTGAATACACAGGTTAACACCATATTCTTCGGCTGTTGGAATCACTTTACGCAGGAAACGGAGCAGGTTTTCACGAAGCTGGTTTTTGTCAATGGAATCATACAATTTCAGCAGCTCAATAAATGCCTCCACGGGATCCTGATTTTTCCCGACGATATTGCGGTTGATAAATCCCTGAGTTTTGACAATGATAGTATGTATCAGAGCGTCTTTTTCCTGTTGGGTGATGGTTTTATCCAGTTCTTCAATTTTTTGCATTTCTTCGGGTGTGAAATCATTTGCGGCTCCGGTTCTGTTCAATATTTTCACATCGAAATAACCGAATCTTATTTTATCGAAAAAAAGCGTTGAAGTGCCGTCGGGGAGAGTCCTGTTTAAATCTGTCCGTATCCAGTCGATTACGGGCATGAAGTTGTAACAAATGGTTTTTATCCCGAGTTTGCCCAGGTGAATCACCGATTGTCTGAAATTTTCTGTCAGTTCGTCGCTGTCGGTTCCTCCGTATTTGACAGATTCAGCCACAGGAACACTTTCCACGACACTCCATTCAAGACCGTGGCTTCTGATGTAATTGTTCAGATCGCTTATTTCGTCCATTGGCCAAACTTTGCCGGGCGGAATGTGGTAAAGCGAGGTTACAATGCCTTCCACACCAATTTGTTTTAGCATCGGCAGAGTTATAGGATCGTTTTTACCGAACCATCTCCAGGTTTTAAGCATATTTAATACTGTAAAAAGTTAATTTATAATGAGTTCTGGTAATTGACCGGAATTTTTCAAAAAGAATTAAGCCGTGAATCTGCCTGTAGCAGGTTTTTTAATTTTGTGGTAAATCCTGTTACATCTTCTTCGGTAGTGTCAAACGAGCACATCCAGCGGAGTTCACCGGTTGCAGTATTCCAGTCGTAAAAGCGGTAAGCTTCCCTCAGAGGTTCGGCTATATGTGCCGGTATAATCACAAAGATGGCATTTGCCTCCACTTTTTGTGTGATTGTCACGCCTTTCAGTCCCGAGATTTCGGAGGCGAGCAGCTGTGCCATTCGGTTGGAGTGCGAAGCCATTCTTTTCCATAATTCGTTGGTAAAGAGTGCTTTGAACTGAGCAGCCACGAATCTGTTTTTAGAGTATAGTTGCGCCGTTTGTTTGTGATAGTAGGGTGCATGTTTCCGAAGTTCGCTGTTGAAAATCAGTATGGCTTCACCCATCATCAAACCGTTTTTAGTTCCTCCGAAGCTCATGATATCCACTCCGCAGTCTGCTGTTGCTTCTTTCAGAGTGCATCCCAGGGCGGCTACTGCATTTGAAATGCGTGCACCGTCCACATGCAGGTACATGTCATGCCTGTGTGCAAAGTCGGCGAGTTCTTTCAGCTCGCCGCGTGTATATACTGTACCAAGTTCGGTGCTTTGACTCACCGATATGACTTTGGGCTGAGTGTGATGTACATTGCCTGTGTATGTAAGCTGATGTTCGATCATACCCGGAGTTAGTTTTCCGTCGGGTGTTTGCAGGGGCACCAATGTGCATCCGATATTCTGAGTCGGTCCGCCGCATTCATCTACCTGTATATGAGCCGTTTCGGCACAGATCACCGATTGGAAGGGCAGAACAGCACACTTCAGGCTGACGATATTGGCCCCTGTGCCGTTGAAAGCATAAAGTACGTCTGTATCACCGAATTGATCCCTGAATATCCGGTTCATTTCGGCAGTAATTTCATCGTCGCCGTATGAAATCTGATGATTATTGTTTGCACCGATTATGGCATTCATTATTTCAGGATGAACACCTGAATAATTATCACTTGCAAATGTTTTCATTTTTGGGTTGATATTAACAAAAAACGTCCATAGATTTCCACGGACGTTTTTTTGTATTCAAAAAAATAGGATTAGAATTTGAATTTGTCAAAAAAACTGCGTTTTGTTTCACCCGAAGTTTCGGACTCGGTTTTTGTCTTTTCTTCGGCTACAGGCAGAGCTTCTCCTTCCTTCGTATCGTTATGTGAAGGAATATATTCGGGTCTTGGAGTAGGTTCTCCCTGTTCTTGTTTTATAAAACCAATCACATCATCCAGTCCTTCAACAAATTTTTCAAAATCTTCTTTGTATAAGAATATTTTGTGTTTCTCATACGTTACCTGTGCATCTTCATCGAATCCTGTTACTTTTTTCTTACTTTCGGTGATTGCAAGATACAAATCATCATTTCTGCTTTTCTTTACATCAAGATAATAAATTCTTTTTCCGGCTTTGATAGCTTTGGAGTAAATAATTTCGCTGTCTTTTTTCTCAAGCTCAATTTTTCTTTTTTCAACTTCCATAAATCAGATACTTTTTTTTGAACAGCCAACCGTCGAAAATTCCGCATCGGCAGGAACGCGGGGAATGACTGTTTAATTGTTAATTTTTATTCAAAAAAACGGAAAAAACCGTTGTTCAATCTTTCGAATGCCAAATTTCAGAATATTTTTTCGATTATTCAAACAATGAGTTGATTAATTGTGTTTTTTTTAAAATAAAAAATTATCAGTCATCTGTAAAAAAGTGTCATAATTCAGATATTTCAGAGCAAATTAGCAGAATGAACAGAAAAATTTTTTACCTTTGCATCAAATTTAAGATTGTTGAATCAGAGAGAGTTTATGATTAACCGAGTTTTACTTCGTATTAAGATCCTTCAAATTGTTTATGCTTACTACAAAGGCCACAATTCATCTGTAGCCCTGGCAGAAAAGGAACTGTTTCATAGTGTTGAAAAGACTTACGAGCTTTATTTTCACTTACTTCAGCTGGCTGTGGAGGTTACAAATTATGCTGCAGCCAAAATTGATGCACGCAAAAACAAGCTTCGTCCGAGCGATGAAGATTTGAATCCCAACACCCGTTTTGTTGATAACGCATTTGTTCTTCAGCTATCGAAGAACCTGCTGCTGCAGAATTTTATCAAAGAGCATAAGATATCCTGGGCAAATAACCTGGATACAGTCAAAATGGTGTACGACCAGGCTGTGGAATCAAGCATTTTTACAGATTATATGACCGCTGAAACAAATGATTATGCAGCTGACAAAGATATCTGGAGAAAAATATTTAAGAAAATAATTTTACAGAGCGAAGAGTTTGCCGATTCAATCGAAGATCAGAGTATCTACTGGAATGATAACCTGGAAATCGTGATCAGTTTCATCATCAAAACCATCAAAAGGTTTGATCTGGCCAACGGGGTGGAGCAGGAGTTACTTCCCATGTTCAAGGACGATGAAGATTCCGAATTTGCCGGAAAACTACTGAGAAATACGCTGGAAAACGAAAAACAATTCCGCGAGATGATAGACATTCACACGCGCAACTGGGAACTCGACCGGATTGCTTTTATGGATATTATCATCATGCAGACAGCATTAGCGGAAATCACTTCGTTTCCGACTATTCCTGTAAACGTAACACTGAACGAATACATCGAAATTTCGAAAAATTACAGTACCGACAAGAGCGCGATTTTCATCAACGGAGTACTCGATAATATCGTCAGAGAACTGAAAGCAGAAAACAAACTGATAAAGGTGGTGAAGGTATAATCACAGACCTTGCCGCAAGCTTGTAATCAGAAAAACAATAATTAAACAGTATAATTAAATAATCCGGTCTTCACGAATTTCGCTTATTCGGCAATTCAGGAAACATTAAAATTTTAACGTATGAACTTACTAAGCATTATTTTACAGGCACAAACAGCTGCTGCTCCGGGTCAACAGGGCATGATGGGAGGTTATGGCGGAATCCTGATGATGGTTCTGATATTCGTAGTGTTCTACTTCTTTATGATTCGTCCGCAGACAAAACGTCAGAAAGAAATCAAAGCCCAGCGTGAAGCCATGAAACCGGGTGACAAAGTAGTAACCTCAGGCGGTATTTACGGAAAAATCCGTGACATCAAAGAAACGACAATAACAGTAGAAATAGCTGATAATGTCCGCGTTACTGTTGATAAAAATTCAGTTTTCGCAACAGCAGCTGATATACCTGCCGAAACAAAATAACATTTCAGGATAAACCATGTCCGGAAAGTCAGAGTTAAGACATAGTAATGACTTTTTCAGGAAAATCAAAAATCTTTTGATATCGAGGGATTCTTTGATTTTCCTGCTTTTTCTTGCCCTTTCCGGAGCATTCTGGTTTGTACAGTCGCTCGACAAACAGCGCGAAACCACACTGAAAATTCCTGTCGACTATATGGGGATTCCGGAGGATGTGGAGCTGGAAAACAAACTTCCCGACCGGATTGAAATAAAGGTACGTGACGAAGGTCTCAACCTGATTAAGTACAACAGCCGGAACATTGTACCACTTGCCCTGGACCTCGAAAGGGTTTATTTTGCAAAAGGGAAAATCGAAATCACCACCGACCAGTTAAAAAACAGAATTTCGCGATACGTGCTTCCAACAACTGCCGTATTGGAGATTAAACCCGATTCGATTGTGGTCATGTATCACAAATTAAGTTCTGTAACATTACCTATCAGGTTGAAAGGCAATGTAAAACTTTCGCCGCAATACATTCTGAGCGACAGTGTACAGATTGAACCTTCCTCTGTCAGGATTTTTGGGCCGAAAAACCTCGTCGATACCATGACAGCAGTTTATACCGATAAACTGGATTTGAAATCGCTGTCGGACACAACCTTTGCCAAAGTAAAACTTGAGAAGCCAAGGAAGGGAATCAAGTATGCTTTCGACGATGTAAATGTGGGTATTTTTGTCGAAATGTTTACCGAAAATAAAATAGAATTACCCGTAACTGTCATCAATGCACCCGAAAACATGACTGTACGCGTTTTTCCGCCTGCCGTAAATGTAATCTACAATGTTGGTTTAAGCAATTTCAATCGAGTGAGGCCGAACGACATTAAGGTAATATTTGACTATACCGAAGCAAAAGCCCTTGAAAAACGGAGGTACAAGCTGCAGGTTGTTCAGGATTCGCGTTACATTTCAAATCTGCGCATCTCGCCCGAGCGGGTTGAATTTTTACTGGAGGAAAATTAGTGTAAAAAATCAGCTGAATATTTACAGATAACATATAATTATTTAAATCAGATTTATTTCCGAAATCATTTTTCAATAAAAACAGCTTATGTGGCAGAGAATTCAAACGCTTTATTTCGTGCTGGTAATTATCCTTATGATTGCAGCGGTATTATTACCAAACGCACTTTTTTATAATCCTGGCACAGGTATCACTTACCAGCTCGATGCACGCGGAATGGTGGAACTGACCCAACAGGGAACTGCAAAAGGTATTTTGGGTACTAATCCTTGTGTCTTTTTATTCGGAATCATTCTTTTCCTAACCACCTATTGCATCGCCACATTCAAGAACCGGAAACGCCAGCTCAGAATGGCTACAATCAATCTTTTCCTGATAGTATTATACATTGCTGTGCTGGTTGTTTATATCTTTTTTGCAAATAACAAGCTCGAAGCCAGTCTTTCATGGAAGTATCCGGTTATATTCCCGGTTATTGCGCTGATATTCAATTATCTGGCCATGCGCGGTATAGCAAAGGACGAAAACCTGGTGAAATCACTTGACCGGTTGAGATAGTCACTTATAAAAAATGCATCGTTCAGAATCCTATTTCCGAACTGCAGACTCAACAAATTGGCGCTTTCTTTGTTTTTAAAACTAACACTTAAAAATATGAAAGCAGTAAAAACATATGCATTACGGGGAGAACAGGTGGTATTCCTGATGCTCCTCGTCGTTTTTTCGGCATGCAGTCAAACCAATTCAACAAACAACAAAGCTATGAAATTCAACGAATTAACACCTGAAGAAGAGAAAGTAATACTCTACAAGGGAACCGAAAGACCATTTACAGGTGAACTTCTGGATAATAAGGAGAAAGGAACATACACGTGCAAACGCTGTGATGCACCTCTGTACAAATCGGAAGCGAAGTTCGAAAGCCATTGCGGCTGGCCATCGTTCGACGACGAAATCGAAGGCGCTGTGAAACGTATTCCGGATGCCGATGGTCGACGTACGGAAATAGTATGTGCCAACTGTGGCGCTCATCTTGGTCATGTGTTTGAAGGGGAAGGATTTACTGCAAAAAATACACGGCATTGTGTCAATTCCATTTCAATGAATTTTATCCCTGAAAAATCGAAAACTACCGAAGCAGCCTATTTTGCTTCAGGGTGCTTCTGGGGAACGGAGTATCACTTTATGAAAGCCTCCGGGGTTCGTGCCACTACCGTAGGATATATGGGCGGACACGTGCAGAATCCAACTTACAAGGAAGTTTGCACCGGTACGACCGGACATGTGGAAACTACCGAAGTGCTTTTTGACACGACCAAAACCAGCTACGAAGAAATGATTAAGCTATACTTCGAAACGCATGATTTTACGCAGGTGGGCGGACAGGGACCAGATATCGGTGATCAGTACCGGTCGGTTATTTTCTATGTGAATGACGAACAAAAAAAGACAGCCGAAAAGTACATCAAAATCCTTACAGACAGAGGTTACAAAGTAGCCACCGAACTGAAACCGGCTGAAAATAATGAATTCTGGGATGCGGAAGATTATCATCAGGAATATTACGACAAGAAAAACGGAACTCCGTATTGTCATATTTACAGAAAGATTTTTTAGACTTCTTTACTGATAGAACAAAGAATAAAACTTGAAACATTGTCACGATATGAAAAGATACTTAATTACATTTACTTACTTGCTTTTAATAGTTTCCGCAGCGTTGGCTCAGGAGGTAAGACCGACTAGAAACGTGATTTTAATGATTCCGGATGGTACATCGTTGTCTGTTTTGTCCGCTTCACGCTGGGTGAAGGTGTACAGAAACGAGGGAAATCATCTGAATATTGATCCGTATATAAGCGGAACTGTCACTACTTTCTCGTCGAACGCACCGATTGGCGACTCAGCACCGACAACTTCAACATACATGACCGGTGTGCCGCAGCAGGCAAGTAATATCTCAACTTACCCCGTGGCTGACCCGGCAAATGATATTGTTAAACTAAATCCTGACAGTGCATATCAGCCTCTTGCAACAATACTCGAGGCGATGAAAATTGAACAGAAAAAAGCGGCGGGACTGGTTGTTACCTGTGAGTTTCCCCATGCGACACCGGCCGACTGTGCTTCACATCACTACAGCCGCAGCAAATACCAGTTCTTGGCGCCTCAGATAACTGCCAACAACTTGGAAGTGATGTTTGGGGGCGGAAATGACTTTATCACGGAATCGATCAGGGCACATTTGAAATCAAACGGAACAGTTCTGTTTCAGGACGATAAAAAAGGTATGATGAATTTTTCGGGTGAGAGAGTGTGGGCATTGTTTGACAAGCAGGCGATGCCATACGATCTGGATCGTAATCCCGAACTGGTACCATCCATTTCGGAAATGACTTCGAAAGCTTTGGAAATACTCAGCAAAAATCCAAACGGTTTTTTCCTGATGGTGGAAGGCAGCAAAGTGGACTGGGCGGCTCACGCCAATGACCCGGCCGGGATGATTGGTGAGTTTCTGGCTTTTGACAAAGCGGTGGGAGCAGCAATTGATTTTGCTAAAAAAGACGGAAATACTACCGTTGTAATACTCCCTGACCACGGTAACAGCGGATTTTCCATCGGAAGAAACGGACTGAAGAAAGGTTATACCACACTCACGAAGGAAGATTTATTCGGAACTGTCTCGGGAATAAAACGTACTGCCGAAGGATTGGAGAAAATATTACTGAATACAAAACCGGAGGATATGAAAAGTGTTTTCATGCAATTTACCGGTGTTGATATTACCGATGATGAGTTGAAAACCTTAGCCGGTTCCAGAAATTACAAAGCTGAAGATTACACGCAGGTATCCAACAGCAATAATATGACCCACAATATCACGGTAATACTGAACGCCCGGATGCCTTTCGGCTTTACGACCAGCGGACATACAGGCGAAGAAGTTTTTCTGGCGGTTTACCATCCGCAGGGCAATATCCTGAAAGGAAATGTACGGAATACAGAGGTACACAACTACCTGTATAAAGCAGCAGGGCTTGAGAAACCGATGAAAGAGCTTACTTCAGAGATTTTTGCCAAACATACCGATGTTTTCAACGGGTTGAAATACAGTATTGTGCCGGGTAAAGAATTTCCGACGCTCGTAGTGAAAAACAAACGCAAAACGCTTGAAATTCCGGCATTTGGTTCGGTAGCTAAACTAAACGGTGTGCCGTTTGACCTCGGCTCTGTAGTGGTGTATATGGATAAAAACAATACGTTTTACCTGCCCAAAAATTTAGTGGAGAAAATCAGGTAATACTCCGAAATCCATGAAAACAGAAAAGGTTGCCCAACATTTGGGCAACCTTTTCTGTTTCAAACAGTTCGACAGATTATTTTACAATCCTGGCTTCCAGATTTTTATTGCGGATTTTAATAAAAACAGGTTCGCCATTTTTGAAGTACGGAGCATTTACGTAACCCATCCCGATGCCGGTTTTGCTGACGGGAAGCATGGTGCCGGACGTTACGTGCCCGATAACTTCGTCGTTTGCATTCACAATTTCATAACCGTGGCGGGGAATTCCTCTTTCCGTCAGTTCGAAGCGAATCAGCTTGCGTGTAAGACCTTCGGCTTTTTGTATTTCCAATCGCTCACGGTCGATAAAGTTTTTACCGTCTGCAAACTTGGTAATCCATCCCAGACCGGCTTCAAGAGGCGAAGTGGTATCGTCAATGTCGTTTCCGTAGAGGCAGAACCCTTTTTCCAATCTCAACGTATCACGAGCACCCAGACCAATTGGTTTCAGACCGTACTCTTTGCCTGCTTCGAAGAGAGCATCCCATATTTGCTTTCCATATTCGGGATAAAAGTAAAGTTCAAAGCCTCCTGCACCGGTATAACCCGTGTTGGAGAGAATCACGTTTTTCACACCCGCAAAATCGCCAACAGTGAAGTGATAGTAAGGCACTTCGGAGAGGTTTACTGAGGTCAGTTTTTGAAGCAATTCCGTTGCTTTTGGTCCCTGCACGGCAAGCTGGGCAGTGTGATCGGAAGCATTTTCCAGTTCAGCCCCAAAACTGTTGTTTTCATTCAGCCAGTTCCAGTCTTTTTCCACGTTGGAAGCATTCACAACCAGCATGTATTTTTCCGGTTCGAAATAGTAAACAATGATGTCATCCACGATTCCGCCTTTGCCGTTCGGGAAGCAGGAGTACTGAGCCTGTCCGAGAGTCAGTTTAGAGGCATCGTTGGAGCAAACTTTTTGAAGCAAATCCAGTGCTTTCGGGCCTTTAACCCAGATTTCGCCCATGTGCGAAACATCAAAAACACCGGCAGCATTTCTTACAGTCAGGTGCTCGTCATTGATTCCGCTGTATTCTATCGGCATGTTGTATCCGGCAAATTCGTGCATTTTGGCCCCCAGGGCAATGTGTGTGTCAGTAAATGGAGTAGTCTTCATGATTTTTTTTATAGTTAGTTTTCAGTTTTCTTTTCGAGCAGTTCGGCAATTTTCACAATGACCATCATGGCTTTTTCCATGGACTGAACTGGTACGTACTCAAACCGTCCGTGAAAATTGTGCCCGCCTGCAAAAATGTTAGGGCAGGGTAGTCCTTCGAACGAAAGCCGTGCTCCGTCAGTTCCTCCGCGGATAGGTTTCACGATAGGTTCGATGCCGTTTTCCTTCATGGCTTCGAATGCCAGATCAACCACGTGCATCACCGGTTCTACTTTTTCGCGCATATTGTAGTATTGATCCTTAAGTTCCACTGAGGCTGTATTTTCACCAAATTCTGCATTAATCTTATTGGCCAGATGCTGAAATTCTTTTTTACGGCGTTCGAAGCGGTCACGGTCGTGATCGCGAATGATGTAGCTCAGGGTGGTTTTCTCTACAGTTCCTTCCACGTTGGTCAGGTGATAAAAACCTTCGTACCCTTCGGTGTGTTCGGGAGTTTCGTGGCGGGGAAGCATGGTTACGAACTGAGTGGCAATTCGCATCGAATTTTTCATTTTATGTTTCGCATATCCCGGGTGAACGTTCAGTCCGTGAATGATAACTTTAGCTGATGCTGCGTTAAAGTTTTCGAACTCCAACTCGCCAATCTGGCTTCCATCCATGGTGTAAGCCCACTCAGCTCCGAATTCCTTCACATCAAAGTGGTCGGCGCCGCGCCCGATTTCTTCATCCGGAGTGAATCCGACGCGGATTTTTCCGTGTTTGATTTCGGGATGTTCCAAAAGGTATTCCATTGCAGTTACAATTTCGGCAATACCGGCTTTATCGTCAGCTCCAAGCAGTGTGGTACCATCGGTTACGATGATATCCTGTCCTTTGTACTGAAGGATTTCGGGATATTTTTCGGTTTCGAACACGATTACTTTTTCTTCGTTCAGCAGGATGTCGTTTCCGTCATAACCGGTGATGATTTTTGGCTTCACGTTTTTTCCGCTTGCATCAGGGCTTGTATCCATGTGTGATACGAAACCGATGACCGGAACATCTTTTTTGTCGGTATTTGCGGGTAAAGTACCCATAATGTATCCGTTTTTATCCAGCGTAACGTCTTTCAGTCCAATGGATTTCAGTTCATCCGCCAGGTATCTGGCAAAAATCATCTGACCAGGTGTGCTCGGGGTCAGGTTCGTGTTTTCATCGGAAGTTGTGGTAAAACTTACATACTTGAGAAATCTTTCGGTTATGTTCATTTTTTTTCGGGTTTTATATTTTTTCGACTACAAATTTAACTGTTTTATCTTTATTTCTGTTCATTTTTTAGGTATTAAAAAACCTTTCAGGCATAATATTGTTTATTTTTCTATAAAATGAATTCAGTTTGCCAGCTTGTTACAAAAATGTTAACAGCAGAAATTCGTTCCGAAATAGTGTATAAGTGTTGATAATAAGGAATTTAGATGTATATGTCGTGGCATTCACATATAAATACATGACTAAAAAAATGAATTAAATGGTTAAAATTTATCTCATAATATGTTTTATAACATTTTTTTTGGTCAGAATTGACTAATTTTGCAACTGATTTACAGAATCTATTTAAAAAAGAATTGAATATATGTCAATATACAGTGTCGTTACAGGAACAGGCAGCTATTTGCCAGAGAAAGTAGTCAAAAATGAAGATTTTCTTCAGAATGAATTTTACGATCAGAACGGTGAAAGGATTACCACGCCTGCCACACAGATAATTGAGAAATTTAAGGAAATTACATCTATCGAGTCGCGCAGGTATGCTACCGACGACCAGAGTACTTCCGATCTGGCAAAAATTGCAGCCGAGCGAGCCATCGAATCGTCGGGAATTGACCGCGAAGAACTTGATTATGTTATTGTGGCGCATAATTTTGGCGAAACGCATGCTGATAACAAACGGGTGAACGTGTTGCCGATTGTATCCGCCTTACTGAAACAAAAGCTGGGTATTCGTAATCCCGGAACCGTGGCTTACGATATTCTTTTTGGTTGCCCGGGATGGATTCAGGCTTTGATTCAGGCTGATTATTACATTAAATCGGGTGATGCCCGCAAAGTACTCGTGGTGGGTGCGGATATTCTTTCACGGATTTCGGACCCGCATGACCGCGACAGCATGATTTATGCCGACGGAGCTGCTGCAGTAATCGTTGAGGGGGTTGAAAGCAATGTGCCGGTAGGAATTATCGGGCATAACACGCGGAGCGACAGTTATGAATTTTCGCAGATGCTCAGCATGGGTTATTCATACAAACCCGAAGAAGCCGGAACGAAAGAATATTACCTGAAAATGAATGGAAGAAGATTGTATCAGTATGCACTGGAATACGTCCCCGTTACAATCAAGGCCGGTTTGGATAAACTGAATCTTCATATTAACGATGTTTTCAGAGTTCTGATTCATCAGGCAAACGGGAAAATGGATGACGCCATTATCAAAAGACTTTTCAAACTCTATAATATCAGGCAGGTTCCTGAAAATATTATGCCTATGACCATTTCGAAGCTGGGCAATTCATCGGTGGCTACTGTGCCTACACTGCTCGACCTGCTGATGAACGGCGAACTTGATTCGCAGAAACCAGAAAAAAATGATTTAATCGTGCTGGCATCGGTAGGTGCAGGAATGAGTATCAACAGCATAGTGTATAAAATGCCGTAACTGATAATTAGTTCATAAAAAGAAGAGACCGGTTCATTCTGATGATGAAACGGTCTCTTTTTTTTTATGATAACAGCACCTGATGCTGAAACCGGAAAATCCGGCAGGGCTAATTGTTTAAGATTTTGATTTTATCTCCGGGGCGGATGTTGTCGTCGATATGGCTGTTCCATTTTCTTATTTCATTTACGGTACAATTGTATTTTCTCGAAAGAGCATACAGGGTTTCGCCCCGCTGTACGGTGTGAGTGTGGTTCGTTTGCTTTCCTTTTACTTCCTGCCTGTCTGTTTTATTAGTGCGTGTCTTAACAGTATTATTCACAACGAGTTCCTGTCCGGATTGTATGGTGTTGTCTTTCAGGTGGTTCAGTTGTTTGATATCATCTACTGTCAGGTTGTACATCCGGGCAATTGAGTACAGGGTTTCACCTGCCGAAACTTGATGTTTCGAATGATTAATCTCCTTAACCGGAGCATTTTCTTCCTTCTTTTTCAGTTCAGCTGTTTCAATCACGGTTTTCTCCTGTGATGGTTTTTGTTCAGACATCATATCAGATGACGATTTCGATTGAATCTGAGGTGATACCTGACGTGCTGACACCTGTGACTTTCTCTCCGGTTTTTCTGTTTCCGGTGTGTGTAATTCCTCCGTTTGTATTAATGCAATTTCGTTGTTTACCTGTGAAGTTTGTGTTTTGTCGTGATCGATAGCGGGGACTCGCACGGGTGGAACATCGGGCATATCTACCGCTTCGCTGATGAGCAGCCGCTGTTCTTTTTTCAATTTCTTCGATTGAAGATTGTTCAGATGTATAATCGTTGAAACAGGGACATCGTATTTTTTCGAGATTTTCGAAAGATTATCTCCTTTTTTTACTGTGTGATATATCGCATCATACATCTTTTCAGGTTCAGCTTTCGCCCGTGTAAGCTGCCGTGAGGCAACTTTTCCGGTATTGTTTTGGGTTGCATCCGGCACACGAGTCAGTTGCAGGTTGTCCGATTTTGAATCAATCACTCTGCCAGCTTTCAGGAATCTTGATGCATAGTAGGGCTCTTCGGATGAAGATATGGTAACGCCTCTTTTGATGGATGAATGCAGAAAATTAAATTCCCCGTTGATTTTTCTTTCGGTTACAATACCCACGTGGCCTACAATGCCGTTGTGGCTTCTGCCCTCGAAAAATACAAGGTCGCCTGTACAGAGTTCGTTTTTCGGAATAAGTGGAAATTGTTTTGCCTGATCGCGTGAAGAGCGGTTCAGGTTGAATCCAAATTGACTGTATACATGCGATGTGAAGCCTGAACAGTCGAATCCGCGGGGTGTGGTACCCCCGTACCGGTAAGGTGTCGACATGTAGCGCATGCCATAGTTGATTACAGAATCCTGAATGGCAATCACTTCATAATTCTTTTCCCGTGTAAGTTTGTTGTCCGCGTTTGTTGCATTCAGAAATGATTTTGAAGAGCACGAAATACAGACGGCTCCAAGCAGCAAAAGGATTGTAAGTTTTTTGTTCACGGGTATGGTATTCGGATTTTTTATGCCAAGCAAGAATGCAAATATAATTATTCTGTGCTGACTATGCTGAATGATTTCTTTTTTTTTAAGAAAAAAAATCCAGTTGCATCATTGTTGTTTTGCAAGCGTTTCCAGCAGGCTTCCAATGGTTCTGAATAGCTTACCATCCATTTCCCATCCTGAATCTGTTATTGTAATCAGGGCAGGAGTGCCGGCTTCTACACTGTATCCGGCTCTGGCAAGGGCTCTCAGTGTCCAGTAAAGCCGGGAATTGTCTGACGAGGTGACACTTATTTTTTTCGGAAGCGTGTAGCACATCGAAAAATTTCCGTTCGTTGTGTTGAAATAGTAAGCCTCGCTTTCAAAAACACGATTGAAACTGCCATCGATAACCAGATCTTCGGGCACACCACTGATGACTCCTTCGGTTTGGCTCATAAGCCATATTCGGTCAGCTGCTTGCAGAGCGAGGTCGAGTTCGTGTGTCGAAAGTATGATGGCTTTCTGAGTTTTGTGTGCCAGGCGGTGCAGGAGAAGCATCACTTCCACCCGGTTTGGCAGGTCCAGATGCGCGGTAGGTTCATCCAGCAAAATCAGAGGTGTATCCTGTGCCAGGGCTTTGGCTATCATTACCCGCTGGCGTTCGCCATCCGAAAGTTCGTTGAGATAATGTCCTGCTTTTTTTTCGAGATGCACCATTTGTATGGCTTCATCCACTTTACGGCGTCCTTCGGGCGTAAGTCCGCCTATCCAGTGTGTGTAAGGATGCTGACCCAGTGTTACAATATCTTTCACCGTAGCATTTTCTATTTGTACTTTGTCGGTCAGTACCAGGGCTATCTGAAGCGCTTTCTGCTGCGGTGAAAACTCCGAGATGTTTTTATTCTCTATCATCACATCGCCTTTCAGCGTTTTTTGCAATCCGGCCAGTGTCCTCAGCAGGGTGGTTTTTCCACTGCCGTTCGGACCGATCAGACATACCATTTCACCCCTTCGTAGTTCGAGATTCAGATTACGCTGTACCAAAGTCGTTTTTTTATCTTTGGTGTAACCGATGGATAGCTGGCTGGTCTTTACGATTGGCATTTCTTACTTTCTTTTCAAAATAATCCAGATAATAACAGGCGCTCCGAAAAGGGCGCTGATGGTGTTTATTGGTAGTGTATGAGTCGGGATTTGCGAAATAATATCACAAATAAGTATAAGCGAAGCCCCCAGCATGATGCTCGCGGGCATGAGATACTGGTGTTTTGCTGTGCGAAACAATCCGCGGGCAATGTGCGGGATAGCCACACCGACAAAGGCAATGGGCCCGGTAAAGGCTGTGACAGATCCGGCCAGTATGCCGGTGGCAACAACCACGAGGATACGCGTTTCGAGAATCGGGATTCCCAGCCCGCGTGCGTAATTTTCGCCAAGCAAAAGCCCGTTCAATCGTTTGATCAGCATGAATGCAAGAAGTAACCCGATAAGAATGACAGGGAAAAGAATGCGCAGGTATTCCCAGGTGACGGCGCTCAGGCTGCCCATGTTCCACATGATAAAAAGTTTTAATGCATCCGGATTGCTGAAATACTGCAAAACGCTTACCAACGAAGAAGCTATGGTACCAAACATGATGCCGACAATAAGCAATGAAACCGAATTCTGAACTTTAAATGATACCCCCACTACAAGCAGCAGAACCATGGCAGCTCCGAGAATGGCAGCCAGAATCATTCCCCAGCCATTCGAGACGAACAAAACCGGTAAGAAAGATGAAGCCATCATAACAAGCGCCACTCCCAGGCTGGCACCCGAACTTACACCCAGAATATACGGATCGGCCAGCGGATTACGGAAGAGTGTCTGCATCATCAGCCCGGCAACCGAAAGAGCAGCTCCGGTAAGAATAGCTGTAACCGCTTTAGGTAAACGGAAATTCAGGAGTATTTCCGAATGAATATTATTTGTGCTTTTTCCGAAAAAAACCTGTATTGCTTCGCCGAAGGGTATGCGGATGCTGCCGGAAGTGAGGTCGGCCAGGAATAAAAAGACCAGCAGCACCAGCAGCAGGAAAAACAATATGGATTTACGGGATTTCATTGCATTATTTCCATTCTTTTTTTAACATGCTGTAAACCTTCAGGTCGACAAAATGACCATCCGGAAAAAGCTCACCATCACGTTCGGTTCCTTCATACACAAATCCCAGCCGCTTCGCAATGTTATTGCTGGGCAGGTTGCCTGCAGCACACTTGATGGTAATCCGGTTCAGATTCAGTTCATCAAAAGCATAATCAATCAGCATTTTAGCCGATTGAGTCATTATTCCTTTCTTCTGAAATGTTTCCGAAAGCCAGTAACCGATTTCGGTACGCAGGTTGGCTTTATCGGCAGGGTTGAATTTTAAGCCGATAAGTCCGGCAAACTCTTTGTGGAAAAAGATGCAGAAAACAAGTTCCCGAAAACTTTCGGGAGTATCAGCAACCGAACGAACGAAGTTCAGCGTATCGTCGGCCGATAGAGTCGTGTATACAAAGGGCAGCCATTCTCCCAGATATCGGCGCTGAGTGTCGATAACACTGAAAATAGCCTGTGCGTCGTTTTCAGTTATCTGTTTGAGCGTTATTTCGTCCGAAACAATCAGTTGAATCATGATTTTCTGGTGGTTGTAGGTTACTTATTTTAACTTAACGGCATAGACCAGCTCATATCGCGGCAAAATCCCGGGATGCAATATTGCGATTACATCTCCCAGGAGCAAATCAGGTCTTGCAACCGCGCTTTCCCAAAAATCGTTGGCTGCAGAAGGCAACATTCTTTTATTGAAATTGTATACCCGGTTTGTTTTTACCGGGCGAAAAAGGGCATGTTTGCTGTCCGCTTGCACCAGTTCACCGATGGTGGTATAATTACAGTTAAGCCAGATGTCGGTTTCGGAAAAGTTCTTCAGGATCGTTTCAGTATTCAGCGGTAAACTTCCACTGGTCGTGTCGCTGGCATAAAGGTAATCGCCACCTGCATCTTTGAAAAGTTCACTCATGAAACTTCGTCCGGCGGGCATGTACCACGTTCCCCTGAAATTGTTTCCGGCCATGATTTTTGGTTTATTGATTGCTTTTCCGGCTTTTGCCTTCAGATCGTTGTAACGCTTTTCTATACCCGAAAAAATGGAATCTGCCTGCATCTGCTTATCGAAAAATGCACCGGCAAATTTGATCCATTCAGCCCTGCCGAGCAGCGAATTTTCCATCCATTCATTGTTGTAGATTACCGGAATGCCTGATTGTTCGATACGTTTGGCATTGGCATCGGTCTGGTTGAAACCGCTGGTCATCAGAGCTTCCGGTTTCAATAAAAGTGTTTTTTCCACATTCAGACTGAATGCATCGCCCAGATCAGCTATTTTACCAGATTCTACATTTTTCCGTATTTCGGGATTGTATATCAGTTTCGGACTGCAAACGCCCGTAACAGATTGTATTTCATTAAGTAAACTCAGAAATTCGAGATGAGTTACCGATGTGCTTGCGAGTGATTTCAATGGTACAGTTATTTTCACACCATCATCAGGTGTAACGGTTTCAGCTTTCTTTACCAGATAGTACAGGGCATAAATTTCCCCTTTTTTCCAGGGACTGAAAACGGTGACTTTGCGGTAATCCTCAAAATTCTGAATGGAAAATCCCCGGGCGTAAGTGATTGTGGTGGCACTTTCGGGTTTTTCAAAAGCATTATTCCCTGCTTTTTTGTTGCCGCAGGAAATTAAAAACAGGATGCTGAACAGAATGCTGAAAGTTTTAGTCATCGAAATCGGTTTGATGTCTGCAAAGATAAGCAGAAAATTTCGTTCTGTCAGAATAAAAAAAATCCTTTCCCGCTTGAAATGAGAAAGGATTTATGAAGAATCAGGATGAAGTTTAATGAGCCGATCCGGTATGTTTCACCCTGTTTTTCACCTTTTCATTTTTTACAAACATCCAGAGCAAACCCGAAATGGCAAGTGTAATCATACAGATGGCAAATACCACCGATTTGTCGGCAGCATTATTCACCACTTCACCCATTTTGAAACTGGCCACCAGCTGCGGAAGCACTACTGAAAGGTTGAAAATACCCATGTAAAGTCCCATTTTGGTCTGATCCACTTTTTCGCTCATAATGGCAAAGGGAAGTGAAACTACCGAACCCCATCCAATACCTGCAACGGCAATGAAAATGTAGTAAAGCACCGGAGAACTGGCAAGGAAGAAAATGCCGCCGTAGCCAGCCGCCATGATGAATAAAGCGATGTAGTGGGTTTTTACCATGCCTATTCGTTTGGCAATCGGATTAAGAACGAACGCGGGGAGGAGGGCGCTTACCAGACTCAGGATAAAGAATGCCATGGAGTTAACTTTTCCGGCGGTTTCGCCCAGTTCCATACGGTGGTCGAGAAAAAAGAGTGCATAAATAAACATCGTCTGTACGCCTACCCAGGTGAATGAATGAGCCAGAAGCACTTTCTGATATTCGTTGGAGTTTTTTGGCAGGTGCAATGCATTCATCAGCACCATGATGGATGTGATGATAAAAATGATCACAGAAATAAATTCTACGATGCCTAAATCAATACCGCCCAAATGAACATTCCCGGGTACATTCACACCGAAAAGTTTGGTTACAAGCACATAAATACCATATACCAAAAGCCCTGTAAGCGGAAACAGCGAATCAATGATATCTTTTCCGGTCGATTTGGATTCGGTTTTCTTTGTTACTTCGGTGTTGGTAAGTTGTTTTGGTTCTTCAATGAGCAGGGCAGGAATGATGGCTGCAAGCAGAGTAATGATGGCACCCACGTATATCAGCGCAAGATTGCCAAAAATACCTCCGATGAAGTAAGCCAGCATACCGAAAGTGCCCGAGATAGTCTGCATCCAGGTATATCCCTTTCCCCTTTCATCCATGGTGGTGCAGTCGGCTACCAGCGAACGGGTAGGGTTGAGGCTCACATTGATAGACAGGTCGAGCATCAGTGCAACAACTACGGCTATAGTCAGCAATCCTGCTTTGGGATCGCTGCCACTGGCGAAAATACTCTGGATAATGCCCAGGTTGGGCAATGCCAGCAGCATCAGAGCGGCCAGAAGGCTCCCGAATACAATCCACGGACGGCGGCGACCACCCATAAACCACAATTTGTCGGAAACAAGTCCTACAATGGGCTGAGCAATGATACCGGCTATAGGCCCGGCAGCCCACACGATACCGATTTCATGAATATCCAGTCCATATTTGGTGGAAAGAATCCAGCTTAAAGCTGAAATCTGTACGGATAACGCAAATCCCATAGCTGTTGACGGCAAACTCAACAGGACGAAAAACGGGTTCGTTTTTTTCTTTTGAATGTCTAACATTGTATTGATAAATAGTTAATTAGTAGAATAATGAATAGTAAAAACCGTTTTGCAAGTTTTATGCAATGTTACTTCTTTTTACAAAAATAAAAATAAAATTTCATACGTTATAAAACCAAACAGGATTGCAAACGTTTGCAATCCTGTGATAATTCCTTTTTTTTAATTCGTTTCATCCGGAATGGCCTGATCCGCTTTTCAAAGCCTGGTTTATTATTACCAGGAATTATACCGTGCGATGAAAATCCGGTAAAGATTGTTTCGCCCCGCTTAGTGATCGGAAATCTGAGTATTGATTTCTTCGATATAATGCAGTAGTTCATCGCGTCCCTGCCATTTTTCGCTCGAAGTCAGAAATACCGGAGGCAGGGCTTCCCAGGTTTCGAGCAGTTTTTCCTTGTAGGCTTGCACGTTGTCCTTTCCGCGGGTCTGCGATTGCTTATCCATCTTCGTAAATACGATGGAAAAAGGTATTCCGCTGATGCCCAGCCATTCCATAAAATCCAGATCGATTTGCTGGGGAGCGTGACGGCTGTCGATCAGCACGAAAAGGTTAGTCAGTTGTTCGCGTTGCAGAATGTAGTTTTCGATGATTTTTTTTAATTCGTCGCGTTGCTGCTTGCTGCGGCTGGCATAACCATAACCCGGTAAATCCACAATATACCATGCGTTGTTGATGATAAAATGGTTGATGAGCAGGGTTTTACCGGGCTTCGAGGAGGTCATGGCCAGTCCTTTCTTACTGCAGAGCATGTTTATCAACGACGATTTGCCCACGTTCGAGCGGCCGATGAAGGCATATTCCGGCTTTGTACCTTCGGGACATTTCCGGTAATCGGTATTACTTACGACAAATTCTGCTGATTTTATTTCCATGTATACCTCCCTCTCCCCAGTCAGGGAGAATTTCTGTGATTATGAGTTTTGTTTTCTGAATTTATTTTTTCCCGGCTGAATAACTGAAATTATTTTATCCCTGCGCTCCCTTCATTTTCCTTTTCCATGACTCGGCGGGCAGCTATCCACAATCCCGCAAAAGTAATCAATCCGTTTAACATCAGCAACTCATACCCAAAACTGTAACCCCAGAATTTTTTACTGATAAAATTCAGCGTGTAGCAAATGACCGGCGAAAGAACGGCTATGTATGGAACTGCCTTATCGGATGTTTTCAGTCTGGTGAATAATCCGAATGCGTACAATCCCAGCAGGGGCCCGTAGGTGTACGACACGATGGTATAAATGGCATCAATTACGCTCCTGTTGTTTATTTCCCTGAAAAGCAGAATAATCAGGACAAAAACTACAGCTATGAGAATGTGAATTTTCTTCCGGATTTTCACGGCTTTTTCGTTGTTTCCCGGTTTATCAATTTCCAGTATGTCAACCGAGAAAGAGGTGGTAAGAGCTGTCATTGCCGAGTCGGCGCTCGAGAAAGCAGCCGCAATAATGCCGATGACAAAAATGATATAAACCGTATTTCCCAGATATTGTGTGGCAAAGATGGTCAGAATGTTGTCAGAAGCAGCCGGAAGCGCGATGCCGTTTTGCGAAGCTAACAGCAGCAGCATAGCGCCAAGTGTGAGGAACAGAAAATTTACCGGTACGAAAGCAATTCCATACCAGTACATGTTTTTCTGCGCATCTTTCAGTGTGTGTATCGTGAGGTTTTTCTGCATCATATCCTGATCCAGTCCGGTCATCACGATGGGGATGAACACTCCGCTCAGAAACTGTTTCCAGAAATTTTGCCTGTCGTACCAGTCACCGAAAACAAACATATTGGTTTTAGGGCTGTTGCTGAGTGCTTCAAATAATCCGGAACAGGTCATGTTAATCCGGTTCATCACTCCGGCAATGATAAGCACGAGGGCTGTAATCATGATTATGGTTTGAATGGTATCAGTCCAGATTACGGTTTTAATACCGCTTCGCTGCGTGTAGAGCCAGATAAGCACGATGGTGCCGCAAACTGTTATCCAGAACGGAACATTCCATGTTTTGAAAATAACCTCGTGCAGTATCAGCGCCACGATGTAGAGACGCGCCGATGCTCCGATGGTTTTCCCCAGAAGGAAGAACGATGCCCCGGTTTTATATGCCCGGCGTCCGAAACGCTGGTCCAGGTATGTGTATATCGAAGTCAGGTTGAGTTTGTAGTAGAGCGGCAGCAGCACTCTGGCAATCACCACATACCCGAAGAAAAATCCGAATACCATCTGCATGTAACTGAAATTCACTTCGCGAACCATGCCCGGAACCGAAACAAACGTTACACCCGAAATGGAAGTGCCAATCATACCAATAGCTACCACCCACCATGGCGACTGACGGTTGGCACGAAAAAAAGCATCGTTATCGGAACTTTTACGGCTGACAAGGTGCGAAATGAGTAGTAAAATACTGAAATATGCGGCAATGATAAGCAGTACAGAGTAGCTTTGCATGGAAAGTATCCGAAAAAGTGTATTATTTTTGTTTACAAAAATACGAAAAATACCGGATAATCGATGTCTTTGGTTCAAATTAGTGAAGATGCAATTTTTTTGCTAAATTTGCACTCTATTTGAAGCGAACCACATGAACCAGTTATATTCTTCCCTGCTGCTCGAAAATGCTGTCAACGAATTTGCCAAATTACCCGGAATCGGACGTAAAACGGCATTGAGACTGGTGCTGCACTTGCTGAAACAACCCGAAGAAGAAGTGGTTTTTTTTGGAAATACATTCATCCGGTTGCGAAAGGAAATTGTTTACTGCAAAATCTGTCATAATATTTCCGACACTGAAATTTGTCATATTTGCAGTAATCCGGCAAGAGATGCTCAAACGATCTGTGTGGTCGAAAATATCAAAGATGTGATGTCGGTAGAAAATACCCGGCAATTCAAGGGTCTTTATCATGTGCTCGGAGGAATCATTTCGCCCATGGATGGAGTAGGACCAAACGATCTTGAAATTGAAAGTCTGGTGAAAAGGGTTCAGGAAGAGGGTGTCAGAGAAGTTATCCTGGCTCTGAGCACCACGATGGAAGGCGATACGACTAATTTTTATATTTTCAGAAAACTGTCGCCATCAGGAGTAAAAATCACAACAATAGCTCGCGGAATAGCCATTGGCGACGAACTGGAGTATGCCGATGAAGTAACTCTCGGACGATCAATTGTGAACCGCGTGGAATTTACAAATTCATTTAAATAAAAAATCAAACCTATGGAACTGGAAAGAAAAATCAGAATGGTCACCAAATCAATCACTGTCACTTACTACATCATTTATCTTCTGACTATCATGGCGGTTGTTGCTGTTTTTTTCATGACTTACGGCAATATTCAGGTAAAACGAATTGATGCCCTAAGTCCGCTCGGGATCAAAATATCCACCACCTATCTTATCTATTTACTGCTTTCGATTCCACTGGCACTATACTGGTTTCATGTTTACACAACCAGACTCAGAAAGGAAACAAACGAGTATCTTCAGTTTCAAAAATACAAAAAAGCCTCCAACATCCGGTTGTGGGTTGTCGGAACGGGGTTAATTGTCGGAGTCATTCTGGTTTACATGCTTCGCTCGCAATCCATGGTTTTTACATCAGCCATAGCAGCTATTGCACTTTATTTCTGCAAGCCATCGGGTGTGAAAATGATTCGCGAACTTGATCTGGATGCAGATCCCAATCAGTTTGTCAGGAGGTTTTAGTCGGATGTCAGAAATTTGAATTCAGAACACATGCTTTAAAACTTCTCAGGCTTTTGAACGTATATTCTCAGAAACCCGAAACGTGAAACTAATAAAACCATTCGCTATTTATGATTATTGCAGTAGATTTTGACGGAACAATAGTTACCCATGAATATCCTCAAATAGGTCGTGAAATTCCTTTTGCAATTGACACGCTGAAGCGTTTGCAGGACGAAGGACATCATCAGCTTATTCTCTGGACGGTACGCGAAGGTGCACTGCTCGAAGATGCAGTAGCATTCTGTCGCAGCAGAGGTCTCGAGTTTTATGCTGTCAACAGCAATTATCCCGAAAGTGAAGCCATTCAAAGTCAGTCGAGAAAGATTTCGGCCGAACTTTTTATCGACGACCGGAATCTCGGCGGATTACCTGACTGGGGAGTTATCTACCGGATGATCATGTCGGGCAATCCCTGGTCACCAGTATCATCCGAATTTATACCCGATTCTCCTCCCAGGAAAAAAAGATGGTTCGGGCGATAAGTTTTGGTTTTTTCCCTGTACTTTACTTTCCCTTTTCACTGAAATTCCTGCAATACCTCAGAAAAATCAATCAATCATGAAACCGGCTCGTATCCTATTTACAATTATCCTGTCTGTAATGGTTCTTGTCACCGTGAGATCCGAAGATAAAAACCTGATTTTGAAGTATGATTCTCCTGCTTCGATCTGGGAATCGACCATTCCGCTTGGCAACGGGCGGCTGGGGATGATGCCCGATGGCGGAACCGATACCGAGAACATTGTGCTCAATGATATTACCATGTGGTCGGGAAGTGTGGAGAATGCACTGAACATCAACGCCATCGATTATCTGCCTCAAATCCGCAGGTATCTGCTGGAAGGAAAAAATCTGGAAGCCCAGAATCTGATGTACAAACAATTCAGATGCAACGGACCCGGTTCGGCATTCGGGCAGGGGAAAGATGCCCCCTACGGATGTTTTCAGATGCTCGGAAACCTGCGAATCACTTACGACTATCCTTCACAGGCAGCAAAAGCAACGACATCGGATTACAATTTTTCGCTCAACCTCAATAATGCCATTGCATCCACAGTTTTCAAAAAAGGAAAAACGACCTACACCCGCGAGTATTTCGTATCGCACCGGGCAGATGTGATGGTTATCAGAATCAGCTCCGATACTAAGAAATCGGTGGGATTTACACTTGATCTGAGTCGCCCCGAAAGAGGAAATGTGACGCTCGACGGCCTGGTAGTCACTATGCAGGGACAGCTTAACGACGGACAAAACACTTCCAGGGGAACGAAGTATAAAACCAGCATCCGGATTATAAGCAGGGATGGAAAAATTTCGGCTGACAAAGGGCAACTGAAGATAGTTGATGCCACCGAAGCCCTCATTGTTGTTTCATCGTCAACGAATATGACCGACAAAGATTATGTTAAAACGGTCGAAAGTCTGCTCGCTGCCGCATGTACTACTCCCTACTTCAAATTGCGAACCGAACACATCAGCAAATACCAGGAGAAATTTAACCGTGTAAGCCTTAAACTCGGAAGCGACATGAATGCCGGACTTCCCGCCAACCAGCGTCTGACGGAATTTCAGAAAAACGACGACCCGGCATTTGCCGCACTGTATTTCCAGTTCGGAAGGTATCTGATGATAAGCGGAACACGAGAAAACAGTTTGCCCCTCAATCTGCAGGGACTTTGGGCTAAAGGAGTTCAGACACCCTGGAACGGCGATTATCACCTGAATATCAATGTTCAGATGAATTACTGGCCTGCCGAAGTCTGCAATCTGTCGGAGCTGCACAAGCCGCTGATTGATTTCACCCGGTCGCTCGTTCCTTCGGGCGAAGCCACAGCAAAAGCCTTTTATAATTCCGAAGGCTGGGTGGCTCATGTGATAACCAATCCGTGGCGATTCACAGCACCTGCCGAACATGCCTCTTGGGGTGCTACGAACACCGGCGGAGCATGGCTTTGTGAACACCTGTGGGAACATTATGCCTTCACACGCGATAAAAATTACCTGAAAAGTATTTTCCCCACGCTTACAGGAGCCGCACAGTTTTTCCTTTCCACGATGATAGCCGAACCCAAAAACGGCTGGCTGGTTACAGCACCGTCATCTTCGCCCGAGAATGCTTTCTTCCAGCCTGGTAACGATAAGGAGCCTGTGTATGTTTGCATGGGACCTACCATGGATGTTCAGATAGTCAGAGAATTGTTTGGCAATGTGCTGAGCGCTGCAGAGATTCTTGAAGCCACTGATCCGGTTGTTGACAAAATAAAGGCAGCACTACCCAAACTTCCGCCCATGCAGATAAGCAAAGAGGGCTATCTGCAGGAATGGCTCGAAGATTACCCCGAAGCCGAACCACAGCACCGCCATGTATCGCATTTGTACGGGTTATTTCCTTCCAACCAGATTACACCTTACCGTACGCCTGAACTGGCCGGCGCTGCCCGCGAAACACTCAACCGCCGCGGCGATGAAGGTACAGGATGGTCGCGGGCATGGAAAGTGAATTTCTGGGCGCGGCTGCACGACGGGAACAGATCGTACAAACTGCTCAAAAGCCTTCTGCAACCTGCATTCAATGCCAGGAATCCGGGAAAAGCCGGCGGGGGCACTTACCCCAACTTATTCTGCTCCCATCCGCCGTTCCAGATCGACGGAAACTTCGGAGGAACTGCCGGAATTGCCGAAATGCTGATTCAGAGTCACGACGGATACGTGGAGCTGCTTCCCGCGCTTCCTGATAAATGGAAGTCGGGTGAGTTCAGTGGACTCCGTGTACGCGGAGGAGCTGTAATGGATGTACGCTGGGAAAACGGTCAGGTGACTGAAGCCGTTGTTCATGCCAAAGCAGACAACACCATCCGCATCAAACTTCCCGCTTACGTGACTGATGTGACGTCGGAAAATGGTAGTCCGGTAAAAGAGGACGGATTTCTGAAGTTAGTTGTTTATTCGGGCGACCGTATTGTGCTTCATTTCAAAAGGTAAAAAATCTGTACGGATTAGTCGGTTTTTTGAAGCTTGCTTTCTTCCAGTTTTATGTAATGGTTCATTAGTTCGTATTGCGAACGGAAGGGAGGTTCATCGTTTGTTTTCATCCGGTTTTCGCCCGTACCGTCGCAGATACGTGCCTTTACATTATCCTTCAGGCCGTATTCCACGATGGTTTTCAGTTCCTGCTGGATCGTTTTGTCGTAAACAGGAATTGCCACTTCAATTCGCTGATCCAGATTCCGGGTCATCCAGTCGGCCGACGAGATGTAGTATTTCTCCGCCTGGTTATTACAGAAAATAAAGATCCGCGAGTGCTCCAGAAATTTATCCACGATTCCTGTTATTTCAATATTCCCCTTCAGTTCGGGGCGTACAGGTACCATCGAAAGCTGCCCGCGCACCAGCATCTTTATTTTTACACCTGAGCTGGCTGCATCGTAGAGTTTCTCTATCAGTTTCGGATCGGTGATGTGGTTGATTTTACACAATATGAATGCCGGTAAACCTTTTTTTGCATTGATAATTTCGTTCTGAATAAGCTGGTTCAGCTTTTTGCGCATTTCCTGCGGTGAAACCAGCAGATGCGAGTAGTGGGTCATCTGGAACGGCTGATTGATAAAGTCAAATACTTTTTCCAGTTCGGCAGTAATTTCATTATTGGCCGTGAACAGGGTGAAGTCGGTATATACGGCAGCATTTCCTTCGTGGAAATTTCCGGTACTTACAGCAGCAATTCGCTTGCCGTTTTTCTTTTTGATGAGTGTGAGTTTGCTGTGAATTTTAAGCCCTTCCACTCCAAACGTGATTTTCACCCCTGCTTCTTCCATACGCTGCGCCCATTGTATGTTATGTTCTTCGTCAAAACGTGCCAGCAATTCGACCACAGCAGTAACCTGTTTGCCGTTTCGGGCTGCAAAAATCAGCGCTTTCGCTACTTTCGAACGGTGAGCCATCCGGTAGAGAGTTATTTTGATACTTTTCACTTCCGGATCGATGGCTGCATCGCGGAGCAGCTGCACGTACTGCGAAAAACTGTAGTAGGGGTAGTGCAGGAATAAATCCTGAGCTTCGATGGCTTTTATCACCGAGTTGGATGCCCTGATGGTTTCGTTTTCGAGTCCTGACGTTTTCGGATACACCAGATCTGCACGTCCCAGCGTCGGAAATCCCATGAAATCCTTGAAGTTGTGATACCTGCCTCCCGGAATGATGGTTCCGTTTTTTTTGAAATTAATCTTTTTCAGCAGGTATTTTTTCATCTCTTCAGGCATGGTCCTGTCGTAAATAAAACGCAGCGGCGAGCCGTACCGGCGGCTTTTTATTCCCTTGCTCACTTTTTCCACGATGCCTTCACCCAGCTCTGCCTCTGTTTCCATTTCCGAGTCGCGGGTTATTTTGGTGGTGTAAATATCAAAAGTATCATAGGGAAGACTCCTGAAAAGTTGCGGTAAGCAAAGCCGGATAACATCATCCAGGAAAATGACATATTTTTTATTGTCTTTTGACGGTAATACCAGAAAACGCGAATACTCCGAGCCGGGCATTTCTATCAGGGCGTATTTTTTTTCGGTAACTTTCAGGCTGTTTTTTAACCTCACGAAAAAGTAAATGCGGGCATCCTGCATCTCGGGGAAGGTTTTGCCCGAACCTGAAAGCATGATGGGTGTGATGGCGTCTTCGAGATGCTTGTCGTAATAACTAACAGCAAATGCAGTCTGCTCATCGTTCAGTTCGGTTTCATCCACAATAAATATATTCTCGGATTTGAGCTGCTCTTTTATCTGCTGATAGTTGTCTTCCACCAGCGTCTGCAGCGACGAAGTGTAGACCGAAATCTTTTTCAAAATCACATCCGGTTTTTCTTTCTTTAGACCTGAGCTGATTTTCATATCAGACATTCGCTGAAGTGTAGCTACACGCACTCTGAAAAACTCATCCAGATTATTCGAGAAAATACCCAGAAATTTCAGGCGTTCTATCAGGGGAACCCTGCGATTGGCTGACTCCTGAAGTACACGGTCGTTGAAGTACAACCAGCTCATCTCTCTGTTGATCAATTCCGGCTTTGTTTTCTTGCTCATATACTATTGATTCGTAAACATTTACAAAAATACAAAAATAATTCACAAAACCATTTTTGACAGCTGTTTATCATCTTTCGGACGAAAATTATAGTTTCGGATTTATTTTTGCGAAGCATGCATCATGGTTCAATTGTATGAACGTGAAACAGTTATGAACGATTGAAATTGTTCTGTTAAATCATGTTAAGAGCATGGCTGGAATACAAACCTCAGGTCAACCAGCAGAATCAAAACGACTCTTTTTATCGATAAAGAACGGACTCTGATCAATTTTCAAAACTTAACGGGTCGAATAAATGAATTTTAAGCCTGAATTTATGCAAAAAAGTAATTACTGTCCGTCGCTCCCAACTGATTTTTAATTAACTTTGCACCTCCTGACTGACGAAGCTGAACAACACGGTTTAGAACTGCCTGTCATTCAGGGAAAAAATAAAAAAACACCCATAACAATCATAAAATTAAATCGTATGAGCGTGGATAACTTTTCGATGAATCTGAATCCTCTGGTGGCTTTTCTCCGCAAGTCGCCCAAAGAATTTACCAAAGCGGATATAATCAGTTACGTGAAAGCCAATGAAATCAAAATGATTGATTTCAGGTATGTGGCAGGTGACGGCAGGCTGAAAACACTGAATTTCATCCTCACCGACAGAAATTACCTGGAACAAATCCTCTCCACTGGCGAAAGGGTGGATGGCTCTAGTCTTTTTCCCGATTTCATTCATGCCGGTTCGAGCGATTTATACGTCATCCCCCGTTTCTCAACGGCTTTTCTCGATCCTTTCAACGAAATTCCCACCCTGTCGATGTTTTGTTCGTTTTTCAATAAAGACGGGCTGCCGATGGAAAATTCACCCGAATACATCCTGAAAAAAGCCACCCAGGTTTTCACCAAAGTGACAGGAATGAATTTTCAGGCGATGGGTGAACTGGAATTTTACGTGATTGGCAACCGCGAGGATGATTTTCCCATCCCCAACCAGAGAGGTTACCACGAAGCCGGTCCTTTCACTAAATTCGGACAATTCAGGCGCGAGTGCATGCTTTACATCGCTCGGGCAGGCGGAATGATCAAATACGGTCATTCGGAAGTGGGTAATTTCACACTGGGTGATAAAATTTACGAGCAGAATGAAATTGAATTTTTGGTTACCGATGCCTGCGATGCAGCCGATCAGGTAGTGATAGCCAAATGGATTATCCGCAACCTGGCTTACCGGTACGGGCTCGATGTGACATTTGCCCCGAAGATAACCACAGCCAAAGCCGGTAGCGGACTGCACATCCATACACGCATTACCAGAGATGGGGTCAATCAGTATGTGAAGGATGGAAAACTGAGCGAAACAGCACATAAAGCCATTGCCGGATACATGACCTGCGCTGCTTCACTCACCGCGTTCGGCAATATGAATCCGACTTCGTACTTCCGCCTGGTGCCTCATCAGGAAGCTCCGACATCCGTTTGCTGGGGCGACCGGAACCGTTCGGTACTTGTGCGTGTGCCACTCGGGTGGACAAGCGGGAATAACATGGTAGCCATTGCCAATCCGAACGAAAAGCCCGAATTACGCGATCATTCCGACAAGCAAACCATCGAGTTTCGCTGCCCGGACGGCAGTGCCGACATCTATCTGCTGATGGCAGGTTTGTGTGTGGCTGCCCGTTACGGTTTCGAGATGGAAAACGCCAGCGAAGTTGCTGCCCGGACTTATGTGGACGTGAATATACACCGCGAGGAAAACCGGAAAAAAATGGAATCGCTGGCTCAGCTGCCTGCGTCGTGCTGGGAGTCGGCAGGCGCATTGGAAAAGAACCGTGCTATCTTCGAGCAGTACGGAGTATTCGACAGACAGATTATCGACGACATCGTACGCCGGCTGCGAGCCTTCAACGATCAGCATATACGCGAAGAAATTGCCAACAATCCGCCGAAAATGGCCGAAATGGTCGATCTGTATTTCTATTGCGGGTAGAAAGAAAAGGTTTGTTACCGGAAATAAAAAAAGCGAATTCCACTTCAGGAGTTCGCTTTCTTATTATATTCATTATAGGACAGAAAGTGCTATTTTGTACGGTACATCCTTTCCTGTACTGCTTTCACATCTTCCGATACCAGGTAATCGTCGTAATCCATCTGCTTGTCGATGATTCCGTTGGGTGTGAGTTCGATGATGCGGTTACACACCGAGTGGATAAATTCACGGTCGTGCGACGACAGCAGCACATTGCCTTTGAAGTTTACCAGCGTGTTGTTGAATGCCTGGATCGATTCCAGATCGAGGTGGTTCACAGGCGAATCGAGCACCATCACGTTGGCATTGGCAAGCATCATGCGGGCTATCATGCAGCGCATCTTTTCACCTCCCGACAGCACACTTGCCTTTTTGTAAATTTCCTCGCCGCTGAAAAGCATTTTACCGAGGTAGCTGCGAATGTACGACTCGGTGGTGTCGCTCGAAAATTGTGCAAACCAGTCGGAAATGCTCAGCTCGGTATTGAAGAATGCTGAATTATCGAGCGGAAGATAGGCATGGGTAATGGTAATTCCCCAGTTGTAGGTGCCTTCGTGGTCTTTATCGTGTCCGTTGATGATTTCGAAAAAAGCAGTCATCGCGCGCGGGTCGCGACTCACGAAAGCAATCTTGTCGTTTTTCTCCACGTTGAAATTCACATCTTTGAACAGTACGGTACCATCTTCGGCCGTTTTGCTCAGTCCTGATACTTCCAGTACCATGTTGCCCGGTTCGCGATCGGGAGTGAATATTATGCCCGGGTAGCGGCGGGTGGAGGGTTGAATTTCATCTATATTCAGTTTCTCGATCATTTTTCTCCGGCTCGTTGCCTGACGCGATTTTGCCACGTTGGCGCTGAAACGGCGGATAAATTCCTCGAGTTCCTTCTTTTTCTCCTCGGCTTTCTTGTTCTGATTGCGTTGCTGCTCGAGCGCCAGCTGGCTCGATTCGTACCAGAACGAGTAGTTTCCGGCAAAAAGCGACACTTTTCCGTAGTCGATATCCACCGTGTAAGTACTTACGGCATCGAGGAAATGGCGGTCGTGCGATACCACGAGAACGGTGTTTTCGTAGTTGGACAGGTAATCCTCCAGCCACATCACGGTTTCGAGGTCGAGGTCGTTGGTGGG
Source organism: uncultured Paludibacter sp. (assembly GCA_964634605.1). Lineage (GTDB taxonomy): Bacteria > Bacteroidota > Bacteroidia > Bacteroidales > Paludibacteraceae > UPXZ01. The sequence goes on along the minus strand of CAZWLJ010000001.1, from coordinate 43,534 downwards.
CTCATCGAGCAGCAGATTATCCGGTTTGCCGAATAAGGCGCGCGCCAGCAATACTTTCACTTTTTCCTTACCGCTTAGTTCTTTCATCAGCATGTAATGCTTGTCTTCTTTTATCCCCAGGCCACTCAGCAGGGCGGCGGCTTCGCTTTCGGCATTCCAGCCGTTCATTTCAGAAAACATTTCTTCGAGTTCCGATGCACGCATGCCATCAGCGTCGGTGAAATCTTCCTTCAGGTATATGGCGTCTTTTTCTTCCTTCACTCTCCACAGATTTTCATGCCCCATCATCACGGTGTCGATCACCTGAAATTCATCGAACTCGAAGTGGTCCTGTTTGAGTACCGAGAGCCGTTCGCCGGGTCCGAACTGTATGTTGCCGCGCGTAGGATCGAGCTCGCCGCTCAGCATGCGGATAAGTGTGGATTTACCGGCGCCGTTGGCGCCAATTACTCCGTAGCAGTTACCGGCCGTAAATTTAAGATTTACATCCGAGAATAATACCCGTTTGCCAAACTGGATGGCAAGATTTGAAACTGTAATCATAAAAATAAATAAACATGCCCTCTAACTCCCTGAAGAGGGAATAAATGAGCGTTTTAACAAGTGTTATAAAAAGAAAGATTATCTATAATATCTCAAAATGATGAATGATAAGACATTATAGATAATCATTATGGTAAATAATTTTAGAACTAACCATTCGATATCCCCCTTTGAAGCAGGGAAAGGGTTGTCCTATTTAATAATTCCAAGCTGGCGTGCAACTTTCGAAATCTTCTCGATGGATTCATCGATTTGTTCAAACGTATGTGTTGCCATCAGTGAGTAGCGTATGAGCGTATCTTCGGGGCTTACTGCCGGAGTTACCACGGGGTTTACAAACACACCGTCGTCCATCAGCATTCGTGTAAGCGTGAAGGTTTTCATGTTGTCGCGAACATACAGCGGGATGATGGGGGTTTCGGTAGGTCCGATTTCGAACCCTGCTTTTTCGAATCCTTCTTTTGCCCGTTTCGTGTTTGCCCAGAGCTGGTCTTTACGCCAGGTTTCTTCGGCCATCACGTCAAGTGCAGCCAGTACGCATCCGGTAGAGGCCGGAGTGATGGAAGCGCTGAAAATAAGCGTGCGCGAGGTATGTTTCAGGTAATTGATGATGTCTTCGTCGGCAGCAATGAAACCGCCGATAGTGCCGAGCGACTTGCTGAATGTACCCATGATAAGATCCACATCTTTGGTCAGGCCGAAGTGTTCGCAGACTCCCGCACCTGTAGCACCGAATACACCGAGCGAATGAGCTTCGTCAACATAAAGCGAGGCGTTGTATTTTTTCGATAATTCCACCATTTCGGGCAGTCTGGCTACATCGCCTTCCATACTGAAAACTCCGTCGGTAACGATGAGTTTCACTTTATCCGGTTCGCACTTTTTCAGCACTTTTTCCAGATGCTCCATGTCGTTGTGTTTGTACTTCAGCGCTTTGCCGAAGGTAAGCCTTTTTCCTTCAATAATGGAAGCATGGTTGCGCTCGTCGTAAATCAAATAATCGTCGCGGCCCACCAGGCAGGGTATAACACCCGAATTTACGGTAAAACCGGTGGGATAAACCAGTGCGGATTCTTTGTGTACTAATTTGGCAAGCTTTTCTTCCAGTTCAAGGTGAATGTCGAGGGTGCCGTTCAGAAAACGTGATCCGGCACATCCTGTACCGTATTTCTCTACAGCTTTTATTGCTCCTTCTTTAAGACGGGGGTGGTTGGTAAGTCCGAGGTAACTGTTTGAACCAAACATCAGAACGGGTTTACCGTTGATTTTTACTACTGTGTCCTGATCTGATTCAATCGGACGGAAGTAAGGGTAAAGTCCCAGTTTTTTTACCCGTTGTGGCTCCTGATACTGAGCCAGCAATTCACTTAAAAAACTCATAGGCAGTATTTATTTTTTTTTCAGGCTGCAAAGATACAATTTTTTATTTAAAAAAAATGTTTGTGGAAAATGTAACTCCCCGAAATTTGTATGCAACTCCCGGAGTTACGACTATGACGGGCATTGGCTTATGTGACTTTTTTAAAAAAAGAAAGGTTGTCTCACGACAACCCAATCTTCAATTAACCTTAAATCTAATACCATGAAAAACACGATGCAAAGATATAACGTTTTTGTGTTATAAAACATGTTTTGATGAAATTTATTATCAAAATTAACTGTATTTAACTTAAAAACGGATGAATACAGATTTGTTTACCATTGCAGCACTGTATTTGTAAGTTCCACCCTGAATCCCGGTTTCTCCCTGTAATCCCTCTCGTAGAAGAGAGAGATTTTGTGGTGCAACTTTTGGGTTTGGTACGTAAATATTATTCGTGCCATTCATGAAATTGGTAGTTTATGTACTCATTTGTGATTATCAGAGTCTTCGTGTTTTAGTGGCAAAAACCAGCCATGAAAGCACAAAGCTGCACGAACAGGTATTTCTTTTATCCTGAATTCCGGTGGGGCGGGAGTGAGGTTTGTATTTATTCCGACAGCAGCAGGAGGTCATCCCAGAAGCGGGGATAAGATTTGCTCACTACGGCGGCATGCTCAATAGTAACCGGGCGTAGTAATGCCACAGGAGCAAATGCCATAGCCATGCGATGATCCTCGTAGGTGGCAATGACCGGATTCTCTTCGGCAATGCATCTTGCTCCGTGCCAGGCAAGTTCACCTTCGGCAGGTTCTTCAAGCACGTAACCTAATTTAGCCAGTTCATTTATCAATGCTGCCACGCGGTTGGTCTCCTTTATCTTCAGACTCTGCAAACCGCTGAATACGAACGGGATATTTTTCAGGCAACAGGTAACAACCACCGTTTGAGCCAGGTCGGGAACATCGGTGAAGTCGTATGTAAATAGTTCTGAGTTTTGAGTTCTGAGTTCTGAGTTCTGAGTTTTGAGTTCTGAGTTCTGAGTTCTGAGTTCTGAGTTTTGAGTTCTGAGTTCCGGGTTTACTGTCAGAACCACTCCTGTGTCCGTATAGGTTGTTTTGATGCCTGAGTATTCAAATATTGCCGCCACTTTGCTGTCGCCCTGGTAGCTTTCCTTTCTCAGTCCTTTGAGTGTCACTTTTCCCTCACCGGCAAGCGCCAGCACTTCGTACCAGTACGATGCCGCCGACCAGTCCGGTTCCACTTCAAAGCGCACGGGAGTGTAGTGCTGCGGTGCAATGGTTATTTCGCTGCCGTTGAAATCCACTTTCGCGCCGTAGTCTTCCATCATTCTGGAGGTCATCTGTATGTAGGGTTTCGATATCACTTTTCCCCGGAGTTTTATTTTTAGTCCCTGCTGCATATACGGACCAATCATCATCAGGGCGGAGATGTACTGGCTGCTCACCCCGCCATCCAGCTCTGTCACCCCGCCTGTGAGGGCGCTGCCGAAAATCTTTAGCGGGGGAAATCCTTCGTTTTCCAGGTATTCCACTTTGCCGCCCAGCTGATTGAGCGCTTCCACCAGGATTCGGATGGGGCGCTGCTTCATCCGTTCGCTGCCGGTAATGGTCCATTCGCCAACCGTTTTGGCCAGAAAAGCAGTGAGGAAACGCATGGAAGTTCCCGCAGCGCCCACATCAAAATGGGTGCTGTTGCTGTCGAACACCTGAACCATCACGCGGGTATCGTCGCTGTCGGACAGATTGACCACATCGTAAGGACTGTACGAAAGCGCATTCAGTATCAAAACCCTGTTGCTGATGCTTTTCGACGACGGAAGGTTGATTTCTACGCTGATACCTGACGGGTTGAGAGCAAGAGTGATAGCTGATTCCATGGATGTAATTGTAAGATATAAGCCCCCTAAATCCCCCTGAGGGGACTTTAAAAGAGAACATTCGTTGATAATTATATTCTTGATGTTAAGGTGATTAACTGCTTAAATTTTACACGTTTATTTGTCTGCTTGTTTACTGAAAAAACAAAACTTCCCGCTTCTTTTCAGAAACAGGAAGTCAAAAGTAGTACTTTTAGATGAAATATAAAAACCGATGGGTTAAGCCAGGTTGATTTCAGCGTGTGCGGCAAATGCCTGCATGAATCGTCCGAAGAATTCTTTTGTGCTTTCGTCGGTGAGTTTTCCTTCGGCATCGTAGAGGCTCATGGCGTTGCTGATGTAAGCTTCGGGTTGAGCCAGCACGGGCATGTTGAGGAATGCCAGCGTTTGACGCAGGTGATGATTGGCGCCGAAAGCTCCCGTTGTGCCAATGGTAACGCTTACCACAGCAGCCGGTTTACCGCCCCATACGCTTTGTCCCCACGGACGCGAAGCTACATCGAGCGCGTTTTTGAGCACACCCGGAACCGAACGGTTGTATTCGGGGGTTACAAAGAGCAACGCGTCAACACCGTTTACCTTGTTTCTGAAATCTGTCCACGAAGCGGGAGGAGTCTGATCCAGGTCTTCGCTGTAAAGTGCCAGGTTACCTATTTCAAGAAATTCGAAACTCATATTTTCCGGTGCAACTTCTGTAAGTGCCAGGGCTGTTTTTTTATTGAATGAATCTTTTCTCAGGCTGCCTACCACAACCCCAACTTTCAAATGTTTCATTGTTAATCTGATTTATAGTTTGATAATTAAAAATGTTTCTAAATTATCAAACAACCAAACCCGCAAAATGTTTGTATTGGTTTTATTTATCAGTTATTGATTTTGTATATTTTATGATCCGTTTTTGAGTTCTGAATTTAGTACATCTGCGTTCAGGGAGGGCATTGTGTGGTGTGTTCTGAATTTCAGCCGGATTATTATTCAGGCGCATTTTTCACGGATTAATCTTTTCGGCTGTAATTTCCAGTTCCTTAAAATTAAATTTTCCGCTGTTATGATACCCTTCCACGACAAAGGAAACTTCATGCATTTTGCCCAGTTGAAGCCCCAGCGACTCCCATTTATTGAAATGTTCCGAAATGTCAATGGTGCCGTTTTGCCTTTTATCTCTCCGGATACTGAAATACTGCCTGAATGTAGTGATTCCAACGATCGAAGGCTGGTTTACCCGGGTGTATTCATAGATGTCATATATACTGCCGTTTGCCGACAGGGTTCCTTTCAGTATGGCATCTGCGGCCATGGATGGAATCCAGTTTTGCCAGTCTTCAATGATATAAAACTCGACCAGGGGATCAACAGTCCAACCGTAAACCGACAGATAAGAATTTCCCCCTTTTTCACGGGAGGGCCTGTAATCGCAATTATAAACAGCCCTGAAGTTACCTATTTCGTGGTGTTTCAGGGTTTTATCATAATTCAGCCCGCGCCGCGAAAGGTAGTTTTCCACATCCTTCCATTCACCGCTGAATAATGCTCCCTTGCCCAAAGTCATGCATGCCTGCCCTTTTGAGTACTGATTCCAGAGTTCGTACCGGTAACCATCTTTCACCCCTTCGAGCTGATCCGAGCCGGGTTTGATACACAGTAACTGCGAACATGAATTGAGCAGAACAGCAAGGACCATAAATCCAAAGGTCATTTTCAGAGTTTGCAAATTGTGTTTTTTCATTTTCATTTCCTTTCAATTATGTAGTTTAAAAATTTTCATTGCCTGTCCCGTGCTTCTTCCCGCTGACGGGTTGATTGCACCGCCACGAATAATCCAGCAGCGGTGGTACATAATCCTACCAGCAAATTTCGCAGATTTCAGAATCCATTTTTCGGTATTGAGTTGCTTATTGAACCTTTTTGAAAGTCAGTATTACACCAGCATTAATATTTTCATCAAAAAAATTTCCGATTCTGATTTCCTTCTTTTTGAAGTCCGGTTTAAAATAATATTTATATGAACTCAGGGAACTCGATGCAGCCCAGTGTAATGAAATACTGTCTTTTTCTGTTTCGAACATATACGGTCCTGAATTGTATTTTGGTAATACATAACCGTTCCTCATTTCAGTTCCTCTGTTCAGAATCAGAAAGGACAACTGATTGTCGAATATTAATGTGTCTGTTTTATGAACTGTTTCAACCCATACTCCGTTTAATGTCTTAATGTCCATGTCATTATTGTCACAACCTGCTGTAGCCACCAGTACAATAATGATAAACAATAGTTTCTTCATTTTTTTATATTTTTTTGAAAGTTCAGTTAGTAAATGCAGCTTTGCAGGCATTTCAGGATTGATTTTTTTCTGAGCCTGGAGGAAAAACACTTGTATTCCCTGCCGGTCAAAGTTGACATTTACTGGTCATTCAATCTGAAGAACAAAGATAGATTATTTGCTCCGGTTTGCAAAGCGGGTATCCGTAAAGTAAGACTGCCCTTGTTATAAATCATGGAAAATCAGTTGTCAGCCGCGAAATCAGCCGCCATGCAGATGTCCTTTCGGGTGGGTACAGTGATGATTCTGCGCATCGTAAATGCTCTGAATCTCAGCGCTTCAAATCTGAACCGGGAACCTTCACCGCTAAAGCAGCACAGCAATCGAAAAAGCACAAAAAAAGCGACTCAAAAACAGTCGCTTTTCCGGGTTGAGTACGATAAAATTTATTCTTCGATAATTTCAACTTTTTCCATCACATCGCCCTGGCGAATGGCATCAATCACTTCAAGACCTTCCATCACGCGGCCAAAACAGGTATGATGACGATCCAGATGCGAAGTATTACGGCGGCTGTGGCAAATAAAGAACTGCGAACCTCCGGTATTTCTTCCGGCATGCGCCATCGAAAGCACGCCACGGTCGTGATACTGATTGTCGCCATCCAGTTCGCAGTCGATTTTATAACCGGGGCCGCCTGCGCCGTTTCCTATCGGACAACCGCCCTGAATAATAAAATCAGGGATTACACGGTGAAAGGTAAGACCATTGTAGAATCCTTTTTCGGCCAGATCGCAGAAATTCTTGACTGTATTCGGAGCATCTTTTTCATAAAATTCTATTTTCATGGCTCCTTTTGCTGTGGTAATAATTGCTTTTTTCATATTTGTACGTTATTATTAAAACACAAATGTACGGATTTTTTTTCATCCTCAACAAGGAATCCGCGGCAACTGAATGCCGGTGAAATGAACGGATAACCTGAAAGTTGATTATTTATTCTTATGTTATGAAACATAACGACCGAGACGAGTATCAGGCGTTCGCCATTTTGTTTTTTCAACTGCGTCTATTGTCTAACAACCAGTCAATTGCGTTTATTTGTTTTACTCCGTTATGATTTCCCGTTTCGTAATCCATTGTAATAAGTAATCGTTCGTTGAAGTCCGGATTTTATTGAACGGAGCGAGTCCCATGTTTGAGGAATTTCTCCTATGCGAAATTGTTGTTTTTTATGGTGACGGCCAACAGATGGCTATACCCTACGCTTTCTGCGTGATACAATCTCAATTCAACTTTACTTACCACGCTACAATCGCGCGGCAGCGGGGTGATTATCTTTCAATATAACCCTTGCCCTGGCAGGCAGAACATCGTTGCTGAACATGAACAATGCCATGACCCAGTAACTCATTGCAGGTCGTACACCGATGCTTCACATTCGAATGGGTTCCGTAAGTAGGAACCGTTTTTAATATACATTTTTTTCCCGTACCGCTACAACTTGTACACACTACTCTTTGGGTGACTTTCTGCTGATATTGCTGTTGAGGTTGCTGGAAAGGCTGATAGGTACTTTGTTGTGAATTGTTCTGGTTTCCCCAGTACTGTGCAGCGTTTGCCGAAAACAAATCATCGGAACTCAATGCTACAGCATATATTACCGGGGTTGTTGTACCCGCAAACAGTAAGCTAATTTTGTTTTGGTTTATCATTTTAATTTCAAATTCCGAAACAGAATTATCCGTAAATGCTATTTTGATATGGCCATTCTGATGCGTGAAATCACCATATTGTCTGCCAATCTCCGATCCGGTACGAGCATCAAAGACCATATACAGAAAATCTTCCTCTCCTGAAAAACCGACCATATGCATTTTGGAGTAATCTGAACTTTGCATAACATAATTTTTATTCAGAAAGAAAAGCGGGTATTCTTCGGTAAATTCCGGTAATGAAGTCGCTGAAGTTGTCACTCCTGAATCTGACGAAACGCTTTTTTCGGTCAAAACATCAGAACTTCCAACAGGCACCCAGTTGCCGGATGAGTTTTCATACTTAAATTCTCCCTGTAAATAGATCAGATTTTGATACTCGCAGGGAACTAACTCTTTCCCTGTTAAGTCGCGAGCTCCCAGTTTTCCCCTTAAGCTTACTCTGTAATAAGAATCTAAAAGTAAAACTTCATCATATACACATGGAATTACCTCTTTTCCGGTTAAGTCACAGGCTCCTTTTTTTTCGTTTAATTCTACACCAAAATAACCACCATGCAATACAATCAGATCATATTTACATGGAATAATCTCTTTTCCGGTTAAATCTAACAGACCCATCTTATTGCCTGTTTTGACCTGGTAATAGCCATCCTTAACGGTATATGTAGCTATCTCCGTATATTTATCCGGAGTGATAATTTCCTTTCCGGTTAAGTCTAACAGACCCATCTTATCGCCTGTTTTGACCTGGTAATAGCCATCCTTAACGTAATATGTACTAATATCGGTATATTTAGTTGGAGAGATAATTTCTTTGCCTGTTAAGTCTAACAGACCCATTTTATCACCTCTCTTGACCTCGTAAAAACCATCCTTAACACAATATGTGTTTATATCCGTATATTTCACCGGAGAGATAATTTCTTTGCCTTTCAGATCGCATAAACCCATCTTATCGCCTATCTTCACCATATAATAATCTCCAGCTTTATAAACTGTGTTATATTTCACCGGAGAGATAATTTCTTTGCCTTTCAGATCACATAAACCCATCTTATCACCTTTCACTACCGTATAACAATCTCCGGACTTATATACAGTGTTATATTTATCCGGAGTAATAATTACTTTGCCCGATAAGTCGCAGACTCCTGCTTTATCACCGCTCATAAGGTTGTAATACCCATCTTTTTTATAGTAAATCACCGAATTATATTTGTCGGGAGCCATTAGTTCTCTTCCGTTTAAGTCACAAATACCTTCTTTATCATTTACTTTTACACTGTAATAACCGTTTGCAGCCGAGTGAAAATGGTAAGCAATTTTATCCGTTTTATACCTGTTTTGAATGGTATTTACCGTGGCTTTGCTTTGTTCTGTTGTTTGATGAAGATTGTCGGGTGTGTAATCTGAATAAACAATGTAATTTGTATCCGTTTTTTTCTCCTTTACCATAAACTTCTTTTCGTAGAAATCATATTTAATTTCTGAAAACCGACATGGTACAACCTCATTTCCTTTCAAATCACACGCGCCTCTTTTGTCATTTATAAATACAGGGAAGTAGCTGTCTGCCAATCCTACAGATGTGTATTTGTCCGGATTGATTATCACTTTCCCTGTTAAGTCTGACAGGCCAGTTTTATCGCCTGATTTGATTTCGAAATAGCCATATTCCAGATAAGAAGTATAAATGTCTGTATATTTATCAGGAGAGATAATTTCTTTTCCGGTTAAGTCACATAAACCCGCTTTATCGCCTATATTTACTGTGAAATAGCCATCCTTTGCATAATATGTACTAATATACGTATATTTATCAGGAGAGATGATTTCTTTTCCGGTTAAGTCACATAAACCCGCTTTATCGCCTATCTTTACTGTGA
>CAZWLJ010000001.1:0-33766 GCA_964634605.1 uncultured Paludibacter sp. | reverse complement strand
ATTTCTTTTCCGGTTAAGTCACATAAACCCGCTTTATCGCCTATCTTTACTGTGAAATAGCCATCCTTTGCATAATATGTATTTATATACGTGTATTTATTGGGAGTGATGATTTCTTTTCCTTTCAAATCACATATACCTTTTTTACCATTCAGCCCTACCTCGAAGCAATTGTTTTCTTTATCGTAACTGACGTAACTGTATTTTGCTTCAAGAATTTTTTGAGTTTGTTCATAATTCTGCGAGAACAATAAGCCATGATATCCAAAACAGGATAGCGCCAGGCAAAAAATCAGTTTTTTCATGTGTTTCGTTTTAAAATTTATATTCAGGTTATTTCTTATAGTACTATGAGTTAGATTTTTGATCAATTATATATGATAATGCTTTATGGTGATAATAATTATCGTTATTAAAGTTTTTCCCAAATATCAATTCCCTGCAGGCATTTATTTTTAGCAGTTGACTACAAAATTCTGTCTGTTATTAGTTTTGCATTGGTAGCCGAAAATTAATTAATCCCGCCAACCAGCGCGAATATCTGCTCTTTTCTCCGGCATATCCGGTGGAACGGAGGATGATGGCTTTCGGGATATTTATCCCAGGCTTTTTCCTGAAACTCTGAATTCCGGAATAATGTTCCGTTAAAATCAAAAATAACACATCTGCTTTTCATGATCCTTTCATAAATTACCAATCTTTATATCCCCCCTGCCGGGTGCCATTGTATCGCGCGGCAGCTGTAGCTAATTTTTTATTTTTCTGCTTTTACCTTCAACGTACGTCATAAATTTCACTCCGTCGCGTGATATTTCAAACTTTGTATTTATCTTTTCGTTTTCAAGCAAATCGTAGGTAAGTCTGAAAAAAGGAGAATTTGACGCTTTTAAACTTGTCAAAGTGATAGATTTGTCTGTATACGCTACAGAATAGTTAATAATGTGGCCTTCATTGTCAAAGTATATCGCTTTTGATGAACTATCACCTGCGTCAAAATAGACTATCATTAAATCATCGTGTATGATTTTGGGCTTGTTGTCAGTAGCAGGGTATTCCGAGTGACTTTTACGGACTATTATATTTTTGTCGAGGTCATACGAAAAAGAAAATGTTCCTCCACCCTGACCAGGCTGTCCACCTCCTTCACCTATCCATTCGCCCATCAGCCAATTCCATTTTTCACAATTTGTGTTCTGTTGTCCATAGCAAATAGCTGTCAATACAAGGAAAGTGGCTATCAGTGCCTGTCTGATTTTCATTTTCATACCGTCTTTAAAGTTTTTTGATTGTTCCGAAGCATTAAAATGGCTTTCTCTGCCCTGGTTTGTCTGGTTGCTTCTTGCTTAGCAGTCCCAACCCAATCACAATATCCTTGTTTGTAAGATTTTGACAACGTGTTGAAAAAATCCTGTGCTTTTTGGTCGTTGTCTAATAACTTTTGAAGTTCTTGGGGAACTCCGTCTGTGTAATTACCTTTTTCCATCATAATATTATTTTTTAATCGTTTTTCATGACCTTCAGCTGCCCCACGTTTATAACGCGAGGTAAGTTGATTATTTATTTTTCTGTCCTTGCTTTTCAAACCTGTCGATTATTGTCAAATCAATTACAATGCCCAGTCCGGTTCCAATGAAATACATGAGTATATCCAGCGGATCATAAGTGCTGCCAAGAAATTCAATGTCATTCAGCTGCAATATTTCTACTATTGTACCAAAAGCAATGGTGAATATAGCACCTGCGATTCGGGTTTTCTTAACTGATATGCTCTTTCTCAGTGCTATTTGTAACAATAAATACATATTCGCAGGCAGCAGAATATCAAATAAATATCCACGAATAAAATGCCTGAAAATTCCCTGATAATCCGGACCAACGACGAAATGCAACAGTCCGGCGAATAAGGAAATTGAAACAATGATATATATGCTTTTCGGATTCTTCATTCTGATGCATTTATGCCGTTAAACTGCACTTTTTCAGCTCTTCGAGCGAAGCACGGGCTACATTGGTAAGCTTTATTTCAGTTTCTTTGGAAGTACCTGATGCCATGCTGGCTTCCACAATATTTTGCTTGCCCGAGCGTGCCGATTGCACCATCTGATCAATGGTGCGGTCGTACTTATCCAGATACTTGTGCGCAAAATAGTATGTACCGTCATATATTATCTCCGACTTCTGGTAAGTTATCAAACGCTCATAACCTCCATGCTTGGGTATAAATCCATCCTGGTTGTATTGCTTATCCATAGCTTGATTTTATTTACTTATTTGCTTGTTAACTTATTTGCTTGTTTGCATCTTTTGGCTGACTTTGAGGACATTTGCGACAATGGTTCATCGGGGTGAGAGCCGAGATAGTCCCCCGATGATAAAAGAAATATTATTTGTGGTAAATTCAATCTTTCTAACCCACAGCCATCTTCGCCGTCTCTTTCCAGAAATACGGTGGCATTGGTTCGCTTAATTCCCAGGTAATACTCATTGGTTTTGAACCGTAATAATCTGTGAGCCTTCCTTCTCCAAGAAATACATACGACATGGTGTTTTTGAACTCATTCTTATTTTGTTCTCTCACAAATAACAGTATGATTTTACCCTGTTTTTCATGCTGAATGTAAGATAAACCTCTTCCTGTTTCAGGTCGTGCTGAGTTTTGAGTTTGCCAATGAAACAATGTATCACTAATTGCATAATCTTGGTAAAGTGTGGAAGGCGAAAAATCACTTTCGGATTTAATCAAATCAACAAATAGTATTTCTGTATTTATTTGCGCGTTGTTTGCACAGCCTTCTCTATTACTTGATTTTACTTCAAATGAACTCAGTCCAAATGCTACTAATATCTGATCTCTGGTATATCTACTGTGAACTTTTAATGGTTGCTCGTATGGCAATTCGATTTCTTTTTCGAGGAAATCAATCTTGTCTAGTAAAATTTCAAGTAATTCTTTAATTTCTTCAACCAAAACCGGATTTGCTCCAATGGCTCTTATGCTTTCTTCGAGTGAATTAAATTGTCCGGGATTTTGCCAAACATCATAATAAAGCATCAAACACATGTTCTTTTCGGCTTCACTCATTGAAGCAATGTCAACCTGAAAGTTTTTCTTAGCTAACGCAAGAATAAATTCAAAATATGAAGTTGAACTACATGAAAGCCACTTCTTACTTATTGTTCGATAGATTTCAGTTTCATTTATTGCCGCGAAATCATCAATTTGACCGGCTTTTTCACAAAGTCTTTTCCATGTATATCTCTTATTATAAATAAGTTCCAATGGTATATTATTAAACTTAGAAAAGTTCTTTAATGTCAGTTCTAAGTTCGTTTGATGTTTGAAGTTTCGTATTTTCACCAACAATTGGTTGATGTTGAATGAAGTTGCTTTCAGGATATTGTCTAAGATAACCCTTTTAGCTTTCTTTTCTAAAACAATTGAACATCCTAATGGTAAATGTGGAAAATCAGCTTCAATTTCCTTGCTGATTGGAGTGTTTGTTTTACCCACTAACGCTCTGAATTTACCTTCAAAATCATATTCAGGACGTGAGTTTCCTACAAAGTCTAAAACGGTGAGACATTCTTTATCTTCGGCAAGCCGAAGTCCACGACCTAATTGTTGAAGAAATATGGTCAAACTTTCAGTTGGACGAAGGAAAAGCACCGTATCAATTTCAGGAATATCAACTCCTTCATTAAAAATATCAACCACAAAAAGATAATTTATCTCTTTACTTTTGAATTTCATCCTTAATTCCTCTCGCAAATGATTGCGATTTGACACCAAATAATCTGCCTTATAACCTAAAAGAGTAAACTTCTCGGCCATGAACTGTGCATGTTCTTGAGTTACACAGAAACACAATGCACGGACATCATTAATGTCATTCAGGTATTTTTCTAAATTTTTATGTATCTCACCAACCCGATAATCACTTTGGGTATAAATTCTACTTAATTCACTGGGTAGGTATTTTCCGTTTTGCCAGGTTACATTCGACAAATCAATGCTGTCGGTAATTCCAAAATACTGAAAAGGACAAAGTAACTTTCTGTTTAGCGCTTCCGGAAGTCTGATTTCAGCAGCAATGGTATTGCAGAAATCTAACAAAATATCTTCGTTGTCCATACGCTCAGGCGTAGCGGTCAAACCAAGCAAAATATTAGGACTAAATTTTTCTAAAATTGGTCGATAACTATTCGCAGCAATGTGGTGAACTTCGTCAATCACTATATAGTCGTAAAAACTTTCCGATAAAGTGAGCTCAGCTATTCGATTGTTGAGAGTTTGAACCGAAGCAAAGACACAATCATACTTTTCAGGTTCTAACCCATCCACCCACAATTCTCCAAAATTATTGTCGCCTAATATACCCTGAAAAGTGGCTTGCGTTTGTTGAAGTATTTCTTTCCGGTGAGCAACAAATAAAAGTCGGGAGGAAGGATTTTCTTTTCTAAATCGTTTGTAATCAAATGCAGAAATAACTGTTTTTCCCGTGCCGGTAGCTGCTACTATCAGATTTCTGTAGCGATTGTGCACATTTCTTTCTACATCCAACTTTTCAAGAATTTCATTCTGAAATGGGAAAGGTTTGATATCAAAATAAAAAGAAGAAATTGTTCTATCGAAAGTACGCTCTCTTCTCAGCGCTTTTTGGAATTTCTCTGCATCTCTTTTATTATCATACAGCTCAAACTCTTTGTCCTGCCAGTAAGTATCAAATATTTTCTTGAATTTATCAATAATATGACCTACTTCTTTAGTAGTAACTTTCAAATTCCATTCCAGACCATTGGTCAATGCCGAGCGTGACATGTTAGAAGAACCAATATAACCTGTATCAAAACCTGTTTTACGCAAAAACAAATATGCTTTTGCGTGTAGTCGTTCACTTTCCGTATTGAACGAAACCTTGATTTCGGTGTTTTTGAGTGTGGATAAGAATTCAACAGCCTTATAATCAGTTGCACCCATGTACGAAGTGGTAATTACTTTCAGTTGTCCACCTCTTTCGGTAAATTCAGTCAGTTCTTTTTTAAATATTACAATGCCAGACCATTTGATAAATGAAACTAAAAAGCAAATTTTATCTGACGATTGAATTTCTTTTCGAATTTCGCTGTCAAGCGAAACTCCGGCATTACTTCCGGTGAATAATTCGCTTTGAGATAAGCGAGTGTAGGGTGTGATTTCTTTTAAATACTTGTCAAAATCAGCAATTCCAGAATCTATTTTATTCAATATTGCCGTTAAAATCTTAGCTTGTGTATCAATTAAATCTTCTTCAAAATCATCTTCTTTTATTTCATCCCGTAAAAGTCTGATAATCTTATTCGAAATTTCAATTTGCTTTTCAATATCACCATTTATTAGACTTAATCCATACTGAATTACAGTAATCAAATAACGCGAAAGAATCTTAGAAGCCTCTTCTTTGTCAACAGATATTGATTTTACTAAATAATTATTTCTATCAAGTCCATCTAATTTTGACTTAATCAGTTTATTTATGAGTTGTTCGTAAAGTCCAGTTTGCATTATTAAGGATTTAAGTGAAAATTATTTCGTTTTGAAACAATTTATTTTTTTCTATTTGATTTTCCACAAAGTTCATCCCTCTTTTTGACACCTTCTGACACAAATTCTTGATTATGATAATTTAACTTTGCCAGAACCGTTATAAGCAGGTATTTCCACTCCTTTCGATCCGCAAAATTTCAAAATTTCACAAATTTACAGAATAATTTCGAAAAAGCAAGTTTAATTTTAAATCCATATGCGATTGAGTGGTACCTGCATTGTAATACGTCTGGAGGTGGGGTCGTTTATCAGGAAAATCAATTTACCCGGGTTTTAGGGTTTTAAAAAGTTACAGAAATCAGTTTCCCTGGTTTTTTAGCTTCTGTAATGTAACAGAAGTCATTTTCCATCGGTTTTTTGATTTCTGTAATTTTACAGAAGTGAATTTCCTGTGGTTTTTTGGTTTCTGTAATGTTACAGAAGCCTATTTATCCTGTTTTTTAGCTTCTGTAAAGATACAGAGGTTAATTTCCTGCGGTTTTTTGGTTTCTGTAATGTTACAAAAGTCATTTTCCTTCGGTTTTTCAGTTTCTGTAATTTTTACAGTAAAAACGGACACAAAAAAATCCGTAACAATTCAATGTTACGGATTTAATTTTCAGAATGATTTTATCAGAAAAACCGTTTACGATGCAGCTCCCGCCTGCGAAGTTTCAACCGCAGAAGGTTGTGCATCCTGCTTTGCGGGTACCTGTGCAATGCTCACTTCGTCGAAACGTTTCCGGAGGTTAGCATAAAGGGTTTTCCACGCTTCGGTTTCATACTTTTCGTAGAGGAAACCGGTTTCTTCCAGATGCTTTTTCAGGGCATTTTCCATTTGCTTCCGTATACTCGAAGGAGCTACTTTCCCGGCTACGCGGTTACCCCTGCCCATATACAGATCCTCGTACTCCCGCTGCGCGGTATTCAGGGCGGCTAGTTTGGCCGTCAGCTTTGTGGTAACCAGTACTTCAGCAAATTCCGGCTGTTGCAGCGATTCGATAATACGTATGTAACGCATCGTCATATCTGCCTGCCGTAACTTGCTGAAATTAATGCCAAACTTGGTAAGTTCTTCGTAAACTTTGAGCGCGGCAGTTTTAACTTCTGCATCATCGGCTACTGTCTGTCCTTTAACGTAGGTGTATATTTCCGTAAAGAGCTGATTTCGTTCTCTGAACTTTTCTTCAACCTTCGAGGAAAGTAGCTTTAAATTTATCGGATTGGTAGACAGCTGATACCTGGCATTCGCCTCTTTCAGATTCAGGAATTGCTTACTCCCGATAGCTTCTTCGATACCGGATTCATTCACTGTGTCGATAACACGCATGCCCAGTGTGGCAAGTGTATCGTTATTTACTCTCGAAATCTTTGTTTTTATTTTAGTAATCATATTCATTTTATTTTTAATGTTATAAGAAATTATTGTATAAAAATGTAACTTATCAGCCCCTCTGAAAGCAGTTGAAATTTTGTTTCCGGTGTAAATGCTTATGTAAAAAAACAGTTATAACATCCTTATATTTACAGCAGAACATTGTTTAATGCTCTTCAACTCTCTTTTTTAAGGGATTGAGGGGCTGATTATCAGGTTGCACGGGTAATGGGTGAAATACTCACTATGTCCCGTTTAACAGATATATTTAAATAAAATCCGGGTGGAAGAACTGCCAAAAATGGCCGCATAGATATATCGGGGGCGTGTGGAACACATCCCGAACAGAATGAGTATGGATTGGTAAATGGTATAAGCGAGTCGCTGAATTCTGCAGGTAGTTTTGCTAATGGCTTCACTCATCAGTTTTAGTATTCGCTTGAAATTCGAGTTCAGCAGGTAAACAAATACATAATGGCTTTTCCTGGTACGGATAGGTTTACCATCCGTGTTCCCGTCGGGATCGCTTATTATCTGTGTGACTCTTTCAAATAATTCATCGTTTAGAAAGAAATTTTTTGTCGGATTTTCGTCCTCTTTTGCCTGAATCTTATTATGGTCGGCCGAATAAACCAGTTTGTCATTAACCTCTGTTTTCTCATCGAAAGCATCCCGGCAAACATCCGTACCATGACATATCTCCTCCGGTTTTTCAGACACCTCCTGCAGCTGTGATTCAATTATCAGCTGAGATTCACCGGCTCTGTTGAAAATCCCGCAGAGGTCAATGATTGGTGTTATTTCTGTTTTCGGAGTGTTATCCATTGTGATGAATTGTTTGGTTTTTATTTTAACAAATAATATGCCAAAATGATAAAGTTTCTAAAATTATTGCTTCTACTGGCAAAAATGCTTAAAAATCTGACAGCAGCATGACAACAGCCTGACAACCTGACAGGTTACCCTGAATTGCCCTCCAAAAAGATCTGCCTCACCCTTGATCCCTCTCCGGAAGGCAAAGCCCCCTAATCCCCCTCAGGGGGACTTTGGCAGCATCTGTTTTATAAGAATATGTAAATAAATTTCAGGACGAAGCAATCTTTATTCGTGTCATTCGTGACATTCGTAGTTAAACTCTTTTAGTGATTTTTCGTGTTTTGGAGTTTTGGTGCCAAAAAGAAGCCACGAAGACACCAAAGTACCAGGCTCCACGAAAAGTAAATCCCGGTTTTATATTATCCGTGTCATTTGTGAAATTCGTAGTTAAAGCGAGTTTGGCATATTTTATTTTTTTATTGATATGAAAATAAGGTAATAAGGTTCAGATCATATATTCATTCAAGTGCTACTAAGGTTGAAAAATGAGAAATAAGATCTGTAAATGCATTAAATAACCTTTTCTCTTTAGATAAACCTTCGTAGAGAAATCCCTATAACCGGAATTAAAACCTTATTACCTTATTGTTTACCGGCCTGACCAGGCAGACTTCAAACGGTAAGGAAACTGATTGTCCCGCATAAGGAAAAATCTTCGAATTTTCGGGAATGTTGAAAATCAGTATATTATCCGTGTCATTCGTCTAATTCGTAGTTCTGAATTCTTTGTGATTATTTGTGTTCTTGTGTTTAAGTTGCATAAAGCAGCCACGAAACACCAGACTGCACGAAAAGGAAATCCCGGTTTTATACTATCCGTGTCATTCGTTGAATTCGTAGTTAAAGCGAGTTTGGCATATTTTATTTTTTTTTTGATATGAAAATAAGGTAATAAGGTTCAGATCATATATTCATTCAAGTGCTACTAAGGTTGAAAAATGAGAAATAAGATCTGTAAATGCATTAAATAACCTTTTCTCTTTAGATAAACCTTCGTAGAGAAATCCCTATAACCGGAATTAAAACCTTATTACCTTATTGTTTACCGGCCTGACCAGGCAGACTTCAAACGGTAAGGAAACTGATTGTCCCGCATAAGGAAAAATCTTCGAATTTTCGGGAATGTTGAAAATCAGTATATTATCCGTGTCATTCGTCTAATTCGTAGTTCTGAATTCTTTGTGATTATTTGTGTTCTTGTGTTTAAGTTGCATAAAGCAGCCACGAAACACCAGACTGCACGAAAAGGAAATCCCGGTTTTATACTATCCGTGTCATTCGTCTAATTCGTAGTTTTATTAAATTCACCAGCATAATTCCGCTTTCCTTCCATATCAAACAAAATAACATTTTATTTGTTATCATTCTAAATAAATAAATCTACAGTTAAATAATGACTATAAACATTATGCAGTGTGTGTTACCTGATTAGTCGTACCTGCTGATTCGGCGGTTTCTCCTGAGCAATTCGCGGATGGATAACCTCAAAAAAATACGGCCCGGTTGACACAGTGCAGAATACTTTCGTGATTCAGATTTTGTATTAAAAACTTGATTAAAAACCGGTATTTATGATTAAAAAATTATTACTCTTGTGTTTGCTCCCCGTTGGTGTAGCTACTGCTCAGGTTACCATTCAGAATGTGAAAACCTTCACGGTCGGTTCGAATACCGATGCCATTACCATGTGTGCCACCCCCGATTTGCTGTATTTCGGGGTAAATAACAACAATTCGCTGGAAGGAACAGAGCCCTGGACTACCGATGGTACGGCTGCCGGAACGCGGATATTGAAAAATATCAACGAAAGCTACCGGCACAGCTATCCCCGCTGGTTCAAACAGGCACTCGGAAAGGTCATCTTTGCCGCGGATGTTTTCACTTCCACAACCACCATCACCAAATTGTTTATCACCAACGGCACCGAAACCGGAACGATAGCTCTCTGCGACTTGTCGTACAATGCTCCACCCTCGGTGAATGTAACCAACTCAATCATTTATGGTAAAGAAATGAATGGAAAATATTATTTCAGCGCCGAAACGGATGCCGAGGAATCTGAACTGTGGGTAACCGACGGAACTCCTGCGGGAACAAAAATGCTGAAAGATATTTACGCCACAACCAACTTTGCCAGCTTTCCCCGAAATTTCGAAGTGATGAACAACAAACTTTATTTTACAGCCAGCAACGACGTGTATGGCGAAGAACTCTGGGTGAGCGATGGTACGGAAGCCGGAACGAAGATTGTAAAAGACATTTATCCCGGTAATAAAGGCTATGTTACCGGCCAGCTGAAAGTTTACAAAGGAAAACTTTACTTCGCGGCAGCCGACAAGGATTCGGGAAAAGGGATAGAACTCTGGGTGAGCGATGGTACCGAAGCCGGAACCGTACTGCTGAAGGATATTAATCCCGACTTCAGAGATGCAAATCCCGCCAATTTTTATGAATTCAATGATAAACTCTACTTCAAAGCTACACATTACCAGTATGGCAGCGAACTTTACACAAGCGACGGCACAGCCGATGGGACGGTAATGGTTCAGGATATCAACACGGGGACAGCATCGTCTGGTCCGTCATCGTTTGTGACTGTTGGTTCCACGCTGTTTTTTGTGGCGAAAGATGCCACATACGGCAGCGAATTGCGTAAACTCACAGCCGGTTCTTCGTCGGTGGAAATGGTGAAAGATTTGGGAGCGGGAAACATCGATGGAGTACACGAAACATTTTTTGCCGATTCGCGTTTCAAAACGCTGGGCAGGGTGGCTTACGGCAATAACCTGATATTCACGGCGCGCGAAAACTACAACACAGGCTTTTTCCCCTATATTACGGATGGCACCGCCGGTGGCACCCGAAAACTTTTGTATAACAACATGGCCGGTTCATCGGTGGTGGGTTTTACAACCTTCAAAAATGCCGTTTACTTCTGGGGCAACTATAATACAAAATACGATTTGTATAAAATCACGGGATTGACATCTGCCGCTGAACAAATCAATCCGATACAGGAAAATTATACCGTTTACCGTCAGAACCACAACCTGATTATTGAAAATCTCCGGGATGATACCAAATCAGCTGCCAGAATTTATACACCGGGCGGTCAGCTGGCAGCTGCCATGCGGTTAACCGATAAAATCAGTTCGATAGATGTTTCATCGCTGAAAGCCGGATTGTACCTGGTTCAGATAGTGTCCGGAAAATCGGCAGCGACTTATAAAGTAGTGATTCAGTAAAAGAAAAGGACCTGAGGCCTCACCCTGAATCCCTCTCCGGAAGATCTGCCTCACCCTAAATCCCTCTCCAAAAGAGAGGGACTTTAAGAATTGCGATGATTGGAGACAGGAGTGTATATATATATATATCGTGTCATTCGTGAAATTCGTAGTTAAAGCGAGTTTGGCATATTTTATTTTTTATTGATATGAAAATAAGGTAATAAGGTTCAAATCAAATATTAATTCAGGTTTTGCTAAGGTTGAAAAGAAAATAAGGTCTGTAAATGCATTAAATAACCTTTTCTCTTAAGATAAACCTTCGTAGTAGAAACCCCTATAACCGGAATTAAAACCTTATTACCTTATTGTTTACCGGTCTGACATGGGCAGACTTCAAACGGTAAGGGAACTCCTTATCCCTCGTAAGGATAAACTTCGAATTTTCGGGAATATTGTAAATCAGTATATTCGTGTCATTCGTGAAATTCGTAGTTCTGAATTCTTTGTGATTATTCTTGTACTGGTGTCATAGTGGCAGAAAACAGCAACGAAGCCACCAAAGTACCAGGTTGCACGAAAAGGAAATCCCTGTTTTAAATTTTATGCACTCGTAGTCCTGAATAAAAAAGAAACCTGACAAAGACTTAGCTTTGTCAGGTTTTATTTAAATAGTTCATTGTATCACTCTCCGGAATTTTTCTGAGGAGAGTTGTGCATTTCTCAGTTGCCGGAGCATGCCAGTTTGTAAATGGCTTCCGCATCTTTCACCGTCAGTTTCACAAAACTTCCCAACGTCCGGTTATCCATTTTCAGCATTTGCAGCAGCGTGGGGATATCTTCGGGTTTGGCTCCCAGCTCGTCGAACCGCACCGGCATACCGATGGAGCGGAGGAACATTTCGAACTTTTCAATTCCTTCGCGGGCAGTACGTTCCGGGTTCTGGAAATCCATCTGGCAACCAAATACGCGCACGGCCAGCTGGGCAAAACGCATCACATCATGCTTCAGGTTGTATTTCATCCACGCGGGAAACATCACAGCCAGTCCGGCTCCGTGAGCCACGTCGTAAAGCGCCGACAGTTCATGTTCCAGCTGATGTGAACTCCAGTCCTGTTCGCGTCCCACTCCGCAGATATCATTGTGAGCCACCATCCCTGCCCACATGATGTTGGCGCGGGCTTCGTAATCGTAAGGATTGGCTATGGCTTTGGGTGTTTCGCTGATGATGGTGAGCATGATACCCTCGCACAGGCGGTCGGTGATTTCCACGTCGCGTGTGTTGGTAAAATAACGTTCGAGCACGTGAGCAAACATATCGGTAGCGCCGCAGGCGGTCTGGTATGCTGGCAGGGTAGTGGTCAGCTCCGGGTTGAGTATGGAGAACACAGGGCGTATGAGGTTACTGCCAGTTCCCCGTTTTACATTTCCGTTTTCGTGGGTTACCACCGATGAGCTGGAAGCTTCGCTTCCTGCGGCGGCAAGAGTAAGCACGGTAGCCACGGGCAGCGCTTTCTCTATCCGTTTTCCCTGGTAAAAATCCCAGAAGTCACCTTCGTAAGGTACACCTATGGCAATGGCTTTCGCCGAGTCGATAGCGCTTCCGCCTCCAACGGCAAGGATGAAATCCACGTTTTCGGTACGGCAGAGTTCAATGCCCTGGTACACCAGCCCGCTTCGGGGATTGGGCATCACACCTCCCAGCTCAACGTGAGCGATGTTCTCAGCATCTAGAGAAGCAAGCACCCGGCCTAAAAGTCCGCTGCGCACTACCGAACCACTGCCGTAATGAACCAGCACTTTTTTACCCCCGAACTGACTGACCAGTTTACCGGCTTTTTCTTCCGTATTTCGCCCGAATTCAAAATAGGTAGGGCTGTAAAAACTAAAATTGTTCATGTTGATATTGTAAATTGTTGTTTTGATGTATTTTTAATTGCGGCAGAGTTTCTCTTAACTTTGCTTTTTCTTTCTTTACATTAGCAGGGCTTCTCTTAACTCTGCTTTTTCTTTTTTAGCTTTAGCAGGGCTTCTCTTAACTCTGCCAGAGTTACAAAGCTCCTGCTGCTTCTTAAAAAAATTCTTTAGCGCTTCAGTAAACTCTGCTTTTTCTTGTTAAATCATTGCAGCATTTCTCTTAACTCTGCTTTTTCTTTCTTTACTTTAGCAGGTCTCCTCTTAACTCTGCCAGAGTTCTAAACTCTGGCAGAGTTGCCAAGCTGCTGCTGTTTTCCCAAACTCTGGCAGAGTTGTTAAGTTTCTGCAGCTTTTTTAAAAAAACTCTGGCAGAGTCACCAGACTACTACTGTTATTTTAAAACTCCGGCAGATTTACATCCATTTTATGACAATATATGAAATTATCAAGAGTACCAAATAATTTGATTACTTCATCCTTTTTTATCACCGTCTCTGATTCTGAAATTATAGCTTTATATGAAGAATAAGGATAACCTGCTAAATCATTGTTGAAACTCAGAGAGTTTCTGTGTACGTATATGATGCTTTATAAAAGATAATCATCTGAAGTAATCCTGATTCTTTTGAACGGGCTTTCGAATAAAGCTCCGTGCCTAATAATTTCAGTATTAAAAGCTTGTGTGTAACTGTTTAAAAATGAGCCAAATTGTTTACTTACGATAGCTTGAGGAGAATGTAATCCGGTTGTTCCTGAAAATTTTCTTGATTTTGTTTCCGGATTAAGTAATTCATCTTCTGATTTCACTTTTATAAAAAAATGATAGTGATTTGGCATTAAGCAATATGCGTAAAAATCAACATAACCGATTAAGTACTTTTTTGCCTGCTCGAGAAAAAATAAATAATTATTGTTTGAATAATATGTCTTTTGTGAATTTATACCTCTGTTGAATATATGGTAGAAATTATCCGGATCAAGCGAATCAAAAAAGTTGTTCATTTTGATATGTTTAATTTAGCTTTTTCTTTTTCTTTTTTAGCTTTAACAGGGCTCCTCTTAACTCTGGCAGAGTTGCCAGGCTGCTGCTGTTTTCCCAAACTCTGGCAGAGTTGCCAGGTTACTGCAGCTTTTTTAAAACTCCGGCAGATTTTCGACCAGTTTGATGGTTTTCTTTCCCAGTTCTGTTTTCCGTTCGATGTGGTTGAGCACTTCTTTCACGAAGGGGTTCATTTCGAAGCTGCCGCGTACGTTTTCAAAGTCCTTGTGTTTCTGTTCCTCGTCGCCGTCCACCCCGAATCCGATCATCGAGGTAAGGTTGAATTCCTTTTTGGCATCTTCGTAAATCAGGTTGTCGAGGCTGACTACGGCATCGCTCCAAAGCTGGATAAATGCGATGATTTCTTCCTTCGTCACTTTCTCAACCGGTTTTCCCCAGTATTTTTCCAGTTTCTCCTGCGCCCAGGTCCACTCGTAGTTGTAGTACTCGGTGTGCATCTCTCCGAATCGTCTGGCGATGGAAGCGAGGCTCATTTTGTCGTTTTCAATGTCATTGAGCAGTCTTTCCACTTCCTTTTTCGGAACAATAAGTCCGGAGAGGTCCAGCCATTCGCCCGAGCCTTTGCGGGTTTTCGAAACCAGCGCCTGTTGAAGTCCGGCAAACGTGGCGGGATTTTCCTTTACTATTTTACTGATTAACGAATTACCCAGGAATTTGTTTATGGCAATATTGTATAATTTTATCCCTTTATTCAATGACGTATTTCGTATCCGGCAATTCTGGAAGGTGTAAAGTTCGGTGGTTTCACCCGAAATTCTCTTGAGGTTTTCGAGCACTTCCACACCTTTGTACATTTTATGAATGGTGTAGGGGCTCAGTAGGTTGAAGTTGATGGGATCGAGTTTCACATCGTCTTTCCGGTTATCGCGCTTGGGCCATTTCTGTGCGTCGCGTATGGTACCCACACTCCGGAGGTTGACAGCCGGAACGAGGAAACTTTCGGTTGCATTTTCGATAAGGTACGAGAAAGGCAAATCGGTGGTGTCGGAATGCGAAGTATGGCGACCCATCACGAGGGTGAATGTCCCGATTTTGGCTGGCCAAAGCAGGTAGGAGTCGCTGGTGGTTTTGGATCCGCGCTCCACGATGCCCTGATGGATGGGTCCGAGCTTGTACATGTGGTTGCTCTGGTTCGAACCGCTGCCTGCGTTGAGGAATGAAAACATTCCGGCAATGAGCAGGCTCGATTTATGGTGCGATACGGTGTAAGGTCCGGCAAAAATAGCGGTGGCTTCGCCGTGCATGCCCTGGCAGTTGGAGAAAAAGACCGAATCGAGCGCCGAATAGTGTTTATCGAAAATACAGCCTTGGCCAACGAAACATTTGGAAATGAGTGTGGAATCGTTGATGCTTGTTCCGGAACTTAAAATGAAGTCGGTGGCTTTCACACCCGAACCAATGGTAACGGGAGCTTTCCTGTTGCTGTTAACGGAACCGTTTTTCAGGTTGGATGTACCTTTTATACAGGCATAATCTCCGATTTTCACGTTTTTGATTCTGCCGCAATTGATAATGATTACATTTTCGCCGATTTCACCCATGTCGGAACTTACCTGCCGCGTGTAATCATCAATCATCTGCTGGAGTTTCCCGATTACTTCGGGTCGGTGTCTGTAGAGGGTAAGTATATAAGCCAGCGGTGCCGACAGGTGGTCGAAAACAGGGATTTCGCGTCCGCCGGTTTCGTTCATCACACCTACACGCACTCCGTTGCCAAAGCTGCTGGTCTGATCGACCAGGATTGTGTTCGTGTTTTCGATGTAGCACCCGTTGCCAATCCGGTAATTGGCAATGTAGTTCTGTATTTTGTCGATAAAAACATCGTTACCGATGGTGCAGTTGTGTATGCAGCAGTTGTATAATCCGCTGTGTTTTCTGAATCCGCCTTCCATTTCGAAAACTTTTTCGAAAGTTCCGAGGCGAACCTTGCCCGAAAAACTCACGTTGGAAATATATTTGGGATTAAAATCACTGGCCACAGTGATGTTGTTCCAGTCGTCGGCATTGCATCCGTACACAACAAGGGTGGCAATTTCTTTTTCTGTCAGGTTTCTGAAGTTCATAAATTGAGATTTGGTTGTTTTATAATAAAGGAAAAGAAATACTGTATTAACTGAGTTCTTCCTCGCTGTATTTGTCGAATAGGAAATCGTTGTAAGGATAGCGTTCGATGTGAATGGCTTTCACTTTTTCGTACACCAGGCTCTTTAATTCATCGAGGTTTGTTTTTTGAGTTGCTGAAATGAAGAGGCAGTTCTCATGAAGTTTACTCATCCATGTGCTTTCGAGTTCCCTGAGGCTTATGTTCTCCCTTTTCAGCGGTGAGAGGTCGTCTTCCTCTTTGGGCACGTACGAAAAAGCATCGATTTTATTGAAAATGAGTATCATTGGCTTTTCGGTCTTGTCGATATCCTTCAGTGTCTGGTTCACAATTTCCAGTTGTTCCTCGAAATTGGGATGCGAAATATCGACCACGTGGAGCAGCAGATCGGCCTCCCGCACTTCGTCGAGTGTGGATTTGAACGACTCGATGAGGTGGTGCGGCAGTTTGCGGATAAATCCCACGGTGTCTGAAAGCAGGAAAGGCAGGTTGTCGATAATCACCTTGCGGACGGTAGTGTCAAGCGTGGCAAAAAGTTTGTTTTCGGCAAAAACTTCCGATTTGCTGAGCAGATTCATCAGCGTGGATTTTCCCACGTTGGTATATCCCACCAGTGCCACACGCACCATTTTGCCGCGGTTTTTCCGCTGGGTTGCCATCTGCCGGTCGATCACTTTCAGTTCTTCTTTCAGGAGCGATATTTTTTTCAGGATAATCCGCCGGTCGGTTTCCAGCTGTGTTTCGCCGGGTCCGTAGCGTCCTATTCCTCCTCCGCGCTGCCTTTCGAGGTGAGTCCACATACCGGTAAGGCGGGGGAGGATGTACTGATACTGTGCCAGTTCCACCTGAGTTTTGGCATTGGCAGTCTGTGCCCTTTTGGCAAAAATATCCAGAATGAGGTTGGTACGGTCGAGCACCTTCACCACATCGATGGCGTTGGGACTTTGATCTACCAGTTCCCTTTCGATGTTTCGCACCTGGCGGGGGGAGAGTTCATCGTCGAAAATGACAATCCCGATGTTGTTTTCATCCACATAAGTCTTGATTTCCTGCAGTTTACCCGGACCCACGAAAGTGTTCGGATGCGGATAATCCAGCCGTTGCAGGAAAATCTTTTGTGGAACGGCACCGGCGGTTTCGGCAAGAAATGCCAGCTCATCCAGGTATTCACGGGTTTTCTCTTCGGGTTGCTCGATGGTGATAATTCCCACCAGAACAGCCGTTTCCTGATAAATCTCAGTTTTTATTTCGTTTCTGTTCGGCATTGTTTTTCAGTTATAATGTACAAAATTACGACAATTATCGAAAAATAATTCGATTCGAACAGAAAATACTGAAAAACGGATCACACACCGGGAGTAATGCTATGCCGGAGCAGTCGTTAGCTGTTACAATTAAGAAGACGGACTGATTTCTGAGATCTGTCGTAAAGGGCAAATTGAATTTATATGAATACCTGCCGGATATTTTTATATCCTCATTTGTTATATATAAAGTGAAACAGGAATCTTTTGCACCTGAAAGGAGGGTAAAAATGCAAAATGACCAAAGAACCGATTAATAACTACGACTATGAAAAAGCAACTATGTGTTATATTCATTCTTGCAATTACATTATCCGGTTGTATACACTACTATTACATCGCCAATGTACAGAATGTGCCGCTGTTTACAGAAAAGAATGAGTTCAGTGCTTCCGGACAAATAGGATTTGCATCCGATGCGGGGTGGAATGAAACTACCTGTATTGATTTACAGACAGCCTATTCACTCACAAATCATATTGGCATCATGCTAAATTATATGTGGGCTTATGAGAATTATCAACCCGAAGAAAGTACGGTTAAGGATTACGGCAGGGGCAGTTACCTCGAAGGTGCAGCGGGGTATTATAAGCCTTTCGGACAATACGGGTTATTCGAGATATACGGAGGTGTGGGCACAAGTGGTCAGCATCATCAGTATGCCAATAGCTATTCCAATACCATTGAAGGAACATCCGATTTGTCATTTATTAAAATATTCCTTCAGCCTTCTGTAGGATTAAAATTGAACAGGAGCGATGTGTCCTTTTTGAAACCATTTGATTTAGCTTTCTCAACCCGCGTTTACAATATAAATTTTGGCAAGGTGAACTATACAAATTCAGAAATTGCTGAATATGAAAACTTTTCAGCTCTTTCTGCTGAAAATCATTATTTCATTGAACCGGCTTTTACTATCCGGGGCGGATGGGAAAATGTGAAATTACAATTTCAAATTGCCCGGGCAGTATATTTGAATGGTAAATATTTTGACTTTTTTGAACCATTTCATATCAGTTTAGGCCTGAATTATACGCTTGGTGGAAAAGAAAAATGATAAGTCAGGTATAAATGAACTGAACGTAATACCAGAACAGGAGGGTGTAAATCAACTGTTTTAACCTGTTTTATTTCAATACTTTTTTTCAGACATCAATGCTTTTGTTGCCGGTGGGATGAAAAATGTAATAAACTCATCCTGTATTATCTCCCTGCAGTCAAAAACTAACGGATCTCGTCCGGGAAGGGACATTCTTTGCCGGTAGCCCGGAACACGGGGCGCTGAGCTTTCTTTTCGCGCAGGTAATTTCCAAGCTCTTCCGAAAGTTTTTTTACCAAACCGGGATTGGCTGATGCCACATTCTGCTTTTCGCCAATATCATTTGCAATGCTGAACAATTCCTTTTTTCCGTTGTCATAGTAGTAAACCAGTTTCCAGTCGCCTTTACGAATGGCACTTGCTGTCCCTATTCCGGGTCCTTCATTTCCCCACCGGTTGGGAAAATGCCATACAAGCGGGCGGGTTTTGTTTGCTCCCTTTTTCCCTTCGAGCATCGGCATGAAACTTATCCCGTCGACCGGCTGAAGGGTTTTGTATGACTTCACTCCGGCCATCTGCAGCAGGGTAGGGAAATGATCTTCAATCAGGGTGTAGTCATCGCACCGGCTTCCGGGTTTCACTTTTCCGGTCCATTTCACAATCATGGGAACACGGATTCCGCCTTCGTAGAGGGAGCCTTTCCCGCTGTTGAGGGGTGCATTCTGTGTATGCAGCGGAGCATCGCGCCAGGCCGTGTCGGTTGAGAAGCCTCCGTTATCGCTCATGAATATGATGATGGTTTTTTCATCCAGTTTGTTCTGTTCGAGCCAGTTCATCAGGTCTCCCAGACTTTTGTCCATGCCTTCGATGAGTGCGGCGTAGGCAGCTTCTTTCGACGAAAGTCCTTTGTCCAGGTACTTCTGATAGTACCGTGGATCTTTGTCGATGGGTATGTGGATGGCGTAATGAGCCATGTAGAGGAAAAAAGGCTGTCCGAGACGCTTTGCTTTATCAAGAGCCCGGAGTGCTTCGAGTGTGAGCGCTTCGGTGGCAAAAGTGCCGGTTCCCCAGTAATCTTTCAAGCCCGGGATAGCCTGCAGCGAACCCGGTTTTCCGTCGGTGCGGTTGCCGTAGTTTCGCTCGCCGAGGTAACTGGCCAGTCCGCCTCCGGCATGTCCGGCTATATTCACCTCAAAACCCAGATGATAAGGACTCTCGCCCGGAGTGTCGATGGCTCCCCAGTGTGCTTTACCGCAATGAATGGTGTGATATCCCGCGTTTTTGAGCAGTTGCGGCAACGGGGTGACAGCAAAGGTACCCGGGATGCCCGGAACCTGACAAATTCCGTTCACGTTCCACTCCGGAAACTTCAGTACATTGCTTCGGCTGTCGGTGGATTTGTTTTTTTCCAGTGTCCAGTTGGTAACCCGGTGCCTGGCGGCATTCATTCCGGTGAGCAGGCTTACCCGCGAAGGTGAACTTACCGGACAGGCATACGACTGTGTAAACATCATTCCCTGCGAGGCCAGATGTTCCATATTCGGCGTGTGATATTTCCGGTTCAACGGGGTTTTTTCTTTCCAGAATGGCAGCGAAGTATCCTGCCAGCCCATATCGTCAACCATAAAATAGATGATGTTAGGGTGATTGCCGGTGTTTTGCGCCGGAAGAAAAGTTACCGAAGCGACGGCAAGGGGGAGAAGCGAAATTTTTCTCATAGCCGGTGATATTA
This sequence comes from uncultured Paludibacter sp., assembly GCA_964634605.1. Classification (GTDB taxonomy): domain Bacteria; phylum Bacteroidota; class Bacteroidia; order Bacteroidales; family Paludibacteraceae; genus UPXZ01. The sequence goes on along the minus strand of CAZWLJ010000001.1, from coordinate 13,575 downwards.
CCTGGTTTTTATTGAATTATTACAAAAATACGCTTTTCTTTCAAAACATGGCTGAAGATGTATGAAAAAGAGCAGGAAAATACCGTTCGAAATATTTCACTTCCGATATAATTACTTTCTTTTTTCCACGTTAATAATGAAGCAGAAAAATGATTTTGAAATACCTGAAAAAGTGTATCTTTGTAACCTTTTTCATTTGAATTGCTTTTTGTCACAGAACATACTCAACATGCACAAAAAATATCTCATACTTACCACTTTACTGATTGTCAATATTCTCCCGCTCTTTTCGCAGGCCGGAAGGGGTGTATATCGTTTTCTGGACCTGCCGGTTTCATCGCGTCTGGCAGCCATCGGGGGGACGAATGTTTCGCTGTGCGACAACGATGTGAATTTCGCCCTGATGAACCCGGCGTTGCTTACCGGCGAAACACATGGAGTAGTAGGGCTGAATATGGCCAGTTATCTGGCTGATATTAAATTCGGTACTGCTGTTTACGGGCATAATTTCGGAGAAAATAATTACACATCCTTTGGCGTTCAGTACGTGGATCTGGGCAAATTCAGCGGATACGATGAGCTGGGCAATTACACCGAAGATTTCACGGCCAAAGACATCGCCCTGTACCTTACGTATGCCCGACCGCTGAATGAGAATTTAACGGTAGGGGTAACCTTTAAGCCTGTATTCTCGGCTTACGAGCGGTATACGAGTTTCGGAATCGCTTTTGATGCCGGTGCAAACTATAAAACCGAACTCTTCAGCGCCGGTCTGGTACTCAGAAACATGGGTGCGCAACTCAAAGCATATTACCCTGACGAACAGGGACAGCACCGCGAACCTATTCCGTTTGATATCCAGCTCGGAGTGAGCAAGAAATTTGCACACGCACCCATCCGTATTTCGGGTACGCTTAATAACCTGAACCGGTGGAACGTGGCTGCCTATCAGACCGACAAAACAACTGTGAACCTGGACGGTACGACCGGAAAAAAAGAGGTGAAACCGCTCGATATGGTTTTTCGTCATCTTGTTGTAGGGGTGGAACTGGTGCCTTCCGACAATTTTTATATTGCCCTTGGATACAATCACCGCCGTCACCAGGAAATGACCATGGAAGGTTTCAAAAGCCTGGCAGGATTTTCGGCCGGTGCCGGTGTGAAACTCTATAAATTTCATGTGGGCTTTGGTATGACCCAGTTCCAGGTGGGGAATTTTGCTTATCAGTTCTCCTTCAGTACCGATCTGAATGATTTTGTGAGTTTTTAGTCACAAATACAGGCTCTGTTTCCCGCTAATGGCGCAATAACTTAAAACAATGGATGTGAAATGAAGAAAATAATCGTAGCAATCGACGGATTTTCATCGTGTGGCAAAAGTACGATGGCCAAAGAGCTTGCCAGGTATGCAGGCTATATTTATGTAGATACCGGAGCCATGTACAGGGCTGTTGCTTACTTCGCGCTGAAAAACGGCTGGATGGATGAAAACACGATTGACGAAACAGAACTGAAGAAACACATCGGCGAAATACATATTTCATTCAGAAATAACGAATCGGGAGTGCAGGAAACCTATCTGAACGGGGAGAACATCGAAAGGGAAATCCGTACACTCGAAGTTGCAAACGGAGCCAGCCGGGTAAGCGCCATCGGATTTGTAAGGCACGAAATGGTGCGCCAGCAGCAGGCTATGGGCACCGAAAAGGGAATTGTGATGGATGGAAGGGATATCGGAACGGTGGTTTTTCCCGATGCCGAACTGAAAATTTACCTCACAGCTACTCCCGGGGTTCGCGCGCAGCGCAGGTATGACGAACTGAAAGCCAAAGGGGAAGATGCATCTTACGATGATGTACTGGCCAACGTGAAAGAACGGGACCACAGGGATACAAACCGCGCCGAAAGTCCGCTCCGCAAAGCGGAAGATGCCATCGAAATAGATAATTCCAACCTCACACTCCATGAACAGCGCGAACTTCTGAAAACATTATTCCTTCAAAAAACGTTTATATAAATGTTTTTTCGAAAATAAAGTCCCCGGAGAACCCCTGAAAAGCACAGACTTTTCCCGGCGTTGACTGACTTTATATTTCGGCAAAGGAAACGAAAATCATAATCCGGAAAGCGCCCATAAACTGAAATACGTGCTGAAATCGCGTATCATTCAGCTCCGCCTCTCAGGTGGCGAAAAATGTTACCACGAAAAGGACGGTATCAAAAATCAGTTTATCAAACTGACACGCTGTAACGGTAGCTTTTCAGGAAATGATGCGGGTAATCACTAAAAAATGATTCTGAAAAAATGGTAAATATTGAAATAGATCCGAAATCAGGCTTTTGTTTCGGGGTGGTGAAAGCAATAAAAAAAGCGGAGGAAGAACTAGCCAAGGGAACACCCGTGTACTGCCTGGGCGATATTGTACACAACAGTCAGGAAGTGAAAAGGCTGGCCAACATGGGATTAGTCACGGTGAGTCCCGAAGAATTCAGGGAACTTCGGAACGTGAAGGTAATGTTCAGGGCGCACGGAGAACCACCTTCGACCTACGAAATAGCCAGACAAAACAACATCGAACTCATCGATGCCTCCTGTCCGGTAGTGCTGAAACTTCAGAAACGAATCAAAAACGCTTACGACTCAGCAACGGACGAAAAACAGATTGTCATTTATGGAAAACCGGGACATGCCGAAATTATCGGACTGCTCGGGCAGATAGGTGAGGATGCCATTGTCATCGAAAACGAATCCGATCTGTCGAAAATCGACTTCACCCGAAACGTTCGGCTGTTTTCACAAACCACCAAATCGCTCGAAGGTTTCAATCATCTTGTGAAAACCATTTCGGAGCGGATGGCACCCGGTGCCATATTTGAATATTCCGACACAATTTGTCGTCAGGTAGCCAGCAGAATACCAAATATTGCTATCTTTGCACAGAAAAACGATATCATTCTTTTTGTCAGCGGTAAGAAAAGTTCCAACGGAAAAGTTCTCTACGAACACAGCAAAAGCATCAATCCGGATACGTACATGATTGACGATCCGAATGAGATTGACGAACTCAATCTGGATCTGACAAAGAAAATCGGTATCTGCGGAGCAACATCCACACCGGCATGGCTCATGGAAGCTGTAGCCGAACGAATCAGACAAAAAGCAACAGAAAATCAATAAAAAACCACATAACCAGGGGAATTTAATTTCCTTCAACAAGAAATAACTATGGAATACAAACTGAAGTGTATCGGGATACTTACATCGGGGGGCGATGCTCCGGGTATGAATGCAGCTATTCGGGCGGTAACCCGTGCTGCCATCTTCAACGGCATAAGAGTGAAAGCAATATACCGCGGATACAAAGGACTGATAACCGGGGAAATCAAGGAATTTCAGACTCAAAATGTAAGTAATATCATTCAGCAGGGCGGTACGATACTCAAAACAGCCCGGTGCGATGAATTCAAGACACCCGAAGGACGCCGGCAGGCTTACGAAAACATGAAAAACGAGGACATCGACGCCCTGGTTGTAATCGGAGGCGATGGTACCTTTACCGGAGCACGTGTGTTCGCGCAGGAATTTAACATACCCATTGTAGGACTTCCGGGCACTATCGACAACGACCTGTACGGCACCGATTCAACCATCGGGTACGATACAGCCCTCAATACCATAGTGGATGCCGTGGATAAAATCCGCGATACTGCCTCATCGCACGAACGGCTGTTCTTCATCGAAGTGATGGGTCGCGATGCCGGATTCCTCGCTCTCAACAGTGCGCTGGCTTCGGGTGCCGAAGCTGCCATTATCCCCGAAAGGGAAACAAAGGAAGACCAGCTGGCCGAACTTATCCAAAACGGATTCAGAAAAACAAAAAACAGCAGTATCGTTATCGTGGCCGAAAGCGAAGTGACCGGTGGAGCCAACGGGCTGGCCGAACGCATGCGACTTGAATATCCGGGTTACGACGTGCGTGTAACCATCCTGGGACATATTCAGCGCGGCGGTTCACCTACAGCTTACGACCGTACACTGGCAAGCCGCATGGGTGTGGCTGCTATCGATGCGCTCATGGACGAACAGCGAAGCATTATGATAGGTATAGTGAACGATGAAATTGTACACGTACCGTTTACAAAAGCCATCAAGGACGACAAGCCGGTAAATGAAAGACTGCTGGGCGTACTGCAGATGCTCTCTATTTAGTTTACGGAAAAATCATGGTTTCGGTTCTTTTCGTTTGCCTGGGCAATATATGCAGGTCGCCGATGGCACAGGCAGTTTTTGAGAAAATAGTTGAAAACAACGGGCTTACTCACCAGTTTCGGGTAGATTCCGCCGGACTGATTGACTATCACGAGGGTGAAAAGGCCGATGAACGGATGCGCGCTCATGCCCGGCGGCGCGGATATGAAATTACACACCGTTCGCGTCCCGTAGTGCGGGATGATTTTCAAACATTTGATTACATCGTGGGTATGGACGATCAGAATATCCGCGCGCTGAACCGGATGGCATCAACCGGCAGCGAACAGCTGAAGATCAGTAAAATGACCGATTATCTGCAGAAACTGCAAGCCGGTTCGGTGCCTGATCCCTATTACGGAGGCGATGACGGTTTCTTGAAAGTGATCGATCTGCTTGAAGACGCCTGCGAGGGTCTTTTCAGACACATTCAGGACAACAAAAATTGATTGAAAATAAACCCGATGTGCATCTGGTTTGTTATCTGTACGAATGATATATTTCATTGAAGAGGTTTCTTTTATCGTATTCTGCTTTCTCTGTCAATAATTAATAAATCCGGTTATGAAAAAAAACTTGTTTAAGCTATCTGCCTTTTCACTCCTGGCAATTTTTATTGCCTCGTGCGGAGAAGAACCTGAACTGGGAACCGTTACTCTCGATCCGCCTTCTAAGACTGTCACATTTGGTCAGACATTCAGTATCAAACCCGTTTTTAGTCCCACTGGAACGGCTAAAAGCAAAACTTATACCTGGAAATCGAGCGCCGATTCCATTGCTAGCATCCGGATGGTAACCGGAAGTTACGGGGAAGTAACTCCCAAACGCATCGGACAGGCTACAATGACTTTTGCGTCCACCGACGGGAAAATTTCCAAAACGGCGCTGATTACGGTCGATCCCAGGTCAACCATCCTGAATGGCATTTATTTCAAAAAAGGTGCTACTCAAAGCGAAATCAATAATAACATGTCGTCGGGATTTGTCCGTAACGACCTTGAATCGACAGCCACACTGCTCGTATATGCATCCGGAAGTTCCACGGTAAGCAAACTCATTTACGAACTGGATGCAGGTAGCAAACTGAAAAATCTGTATGTGATTCTCATCAACACAGCCGATAATCAGAAGTCGGCTGAAGATTACATGACCGAAAGATTCCTCAATACCGGCAAATCGAAGGAAGGTATTTTATTTTATAAAAACACCGGATATGTTGCCTTTAACGTGATTCCGCTGAATACGGCTTTGGGGATTTTTATTGACTTAACCATCAATGCAACTCTCTATCCGCTTGGTGTGAAAATAATGGATGCATCGGGTCTGTGATGCATCACCGATTCAGTTTTCAGGCAGGAGGCTGAAGGTTATTTCGCTTTCAGCCACAAATTTTTGTATTTTTTCGCTTTTTCCCGTTTGAAATTGATAATTACTTGTTATTTTTGCAATTAAATTAATCCAAAAATAGAGTATTATGCTTGAAAATATTGATGAAGAACTGGTAAGATGCCGCCCGTGTGGTTATGTAATGAAAAAGAGCGAACTGGAAAAAGTCGGCGTTTGCCCCGCCTGCGGGCTTCCGCACAACGTTTTCGAACCCTATCGCGAAAAGGTTTCAGCCCGGAGGCTTTTTATCCTGAGTCTCGATATCCATCCGATTGTTATCCACCTCTCACAGACATTTGTGGCTATGATACCGGTGCTGATGATTGCTCATCTTTTGTTTCCCCGTTTTATTCCCGAAATACTTTCACCGGTTATCGATTTCTCCATCGTTGTATTCCCGCTTACGCTTATCGGAGCATTTATTTCAGGCATTGTTGACGGTCTGACCCGCTTCAAAACGCTGGATACTCCACTGCTGAAATCAAAAATTTATTACGGAGCCGCTATTCTGATTCTCTCCTTTGCCATGCTGCTCTCGCTCATATTTATGCCTGAGAAATACCTGGTAATCGATCTCGTTCTTAGTCTGGGAGCTTTGTTTTGCGCTGTAAAACTGGGTATGATGGGCAAAGAATTGCTCAATGTGATCCTCCCGGGGACGTACCAGCGAAGAAAGAAAAAAGTAGTGGTGAAAAAAGCCACGGTGAATCAGTAGAACAATAACCTGATAATACAAAAAAGCCACTCCGGAAAGTGGCTTTTTTTTGACTGTATTGAATAAATTTGTATTAGTATGCGCCCTTGAATTCTTCCAGAAAACGTATGTCGTTTTCGGAAAACAACCGAAGGTCTTTTACCTGATATTTCAGGTTGGTAATGCGTTCAACTCCCATACCAAAGGCATATCCTGAGTAAACTTCGGGGTCGATGCCGCAATTGCGGAGCACATTCGGATCAACCATTCCGCACCCGAGAATCTCAACCCAACCGGTATATTTGCAGAATGCGCATCCTTTTCCTCCGCACAGATTACATGAGATATCCATCTCCGCACTTGGTTCGGTGAACGGGAAGTACGAAGGACGAAGACGAATCCGGGTGTCTTCGCCGAACATCTCTTTGGCGAAATACAGCAACACTTGTTTCAGATCAGCGAAAGATACATTCTTGTCGATATACAAACCTTCAACCTGGTGAAAGAAACAATGCGCCCGGTACGAAATGGCTTCATTCCGGTACACGCGTCCGGGGAATATCATCCTGATCGGTGGTTTCTGGGATGACATGATACGTGTCTGAACCGACGATGTGTGAGTACGAAGCAGCACGTCCGGATTTTTCCCGATGAAAAATGTATCCTGCATATCACGGGCGGGATGTTCGGGTGGAAAATTCAATGCTCCGAACACATGCCAGTCATCTTCTATTTCAGGTCCTTCGGCAATGGTAAAACCTATTCTCGAGAAAATTTCGGCAATTTCTTCTTTTACAAGCATCAGCGGGTGACGTGTACCCAGCTTCAGGGGTTCTGCTGTTCGGGTCAGGTCACTTTTCTGTGCCGTGCCTCCCGTTACCGACAGCGATTCCTTCAGCGTGTTGATTTTATCCTGAGCCAGATTCTTCAGATCATTAAGCAACTGACCTACAACACGTTTTTCCTCGTTCGGTACGTTGCGAAAATCATTGAAAAGTGCTGATACTTCTCCTTTTTTACTTAAATACCTGATACGTAAAAGCTCAACTTCTTCAAGCGTCGTCACTTGCAGCGCGCTTATTTCATCGGATAATTGTTTGATTTTTTCTTTCATCTGCTGTGGTTTTATTCGTCAGAATATGTCTGTATTCTTAAATTGATATGGTTTCGAAACGGAAATGCAAAATTAGTCAATTTTCTCCAATCTGACGGATTCTTACAAAAAAATCTCATTTCAGAACTTAAATTCTAATTTTTCATCTATATTTGTAAACAAATTTTGCTGAAGAATGAAAGAAGTACTTGATTTTCTGAAAGAACTCAGGCTGAACAACAACAGAGAATGGTTTGGCGACCATAAACAAGAATATGAAATAGCAAAAAAAGAATTCGTGAATGTTTGTCAGACTCTGATTGTAAAAATCGGAGAATTTGACAAGGATATTCTTAATGTGAAACCTCAGGAGTGTGTTTTCAGAATTTTTCGCGATATTCGTTTCTCACCCGATAAAACTCCTTACAAAAATCATTTCGGTACCTACATCGCTTTCCCGGGTGGAAGAAAAAGTCCACGTGGAGGCTATTATCTTCATATCGACCCGGTTGAAGGTTGTTTTTTTGGAGCCGGAATCTGGAGTCCCGAACCACCCGTACTGAAAGCGCTGCGTCAGGGAATTTATGATAATTACGATGAATTTGAGGAAATTATCAGCCGGGAGGACTTCAGAATAAACTACGATAACTCTTTCTACAACGAGGAAAAGCTGAAAACACTTCCAAAAGGATTTCCGGCTGATTTTGCCAATCCCGAAATTCTGAAGCTGAAACACTATTTTGTATCTCACGACCTGAAGGAGGATGATATTACAGATATTCATTTTACAAATCATCTGGCTGACCTGGCAAAAGCGGCATATCCGCTGAACCGGTTTCTGAATTATTTAGTGGATGAACTGAAAGGCTAAAAAACGGAAAATATAATATATAATGAGAACAAAAACGAAGAATAAGACATCAGAAGAGACAAAACCAATTCTTCCCCTGATAAAATCAGATTCCTGGCTCGAACCTTATTCCGATGCCATCCAGGGCCGGTATAATTATTTTAACGAAGTGGAAAAGAAACTTACCGGAGGGGAAAAAGAATTGTCGGATTTTGCTACCGGATATCTGTACTTTGGTCTTCATCACATCCCGTCAGGATGGGTCTTCAGAGAATGGGCACCGAATGCAACCGCTATATATATGGTTGGTGATTTCAATAGCTGGCAGAAAAACGAAGATTACAGACTGAAATCACTGGAAAACGGAGTGTGGGAAATATATCTGCCCGAAGAAGCTCTGAAACATACTCAGCTTTACAAATTGCTTGTTGAATGGGACGGTGGAGCAGGGGAACGAATCCCGGCGTGGTGCAGGAGGGTTGTACAGGATGAATATACCAAAATTTTTAGCGCTCAGGTCTGGCAGCCTGAAAACCCGTTTCAGTTTCAGGTCGAGAATTTTGTACCCGATACCAAACCCCTGTTGATATACGAATGCCACATAGGAATGTCGAGTTCTGAAGAAAAAGTATCCACTTACGATGAATTTCGGCGGACAGTTTTACCCCGTATTGTCAATGATGGTTACAACTGTATTCAGATCATGGCTATACAGGAACATCCGTATTACGGATCATTCGGTTACCATGTTTCCAGTTTTTTTGCCGCTTCATCCCGGTTCGGTACTCCCGAAGAACTGAAACGCCTGATTGACCAGGCACACGAAATGGGAATAGCCGTAATCATGGATATCGTTCATTCACACGCTGTTAAAAACGAAGTGGAAGGCTTAGGCCGTTTTGACGGTACTCCCTACCAGTATTTTCATGGTGGCGAACGCCGGGAGCATCCGGCATGGGATTCCCTGTGTTTCGACTATGCCAAACCTTCGGTGCTGCACTTCCTGCTATCCAACTGTAAATTCTGGATCGACGAGTATAAATTCGACGGATTCCGGTTCGACGGAGTAACATCCATGCTTTACCGCAGTCACGGACTCGGCGAAGATTTCAGCGGATACGGTTCATATTACAACCTTAACCAGGACGGAGATGCTATTTGTTACCTCACCCTGGCCAATAAAATGATTCATCAGGTTAACCCGAATGCCATTACCATTGCCGAAGAAGTTAGCGGAATGCCCGGACTCGCATCAAAAATTGAAGATGGCGGCATCGGATTCGATTACCGCATGGCAATGGGTATACCCGATTTCTGGATTAAATACATCAAGGAAGTGAAAGATGAAGACTGGAAAGCCGGTCACATTTTCTGGCAACTGACCAACCGGCGTGCTGACGAAAAAACCATCAGTTATGCCGAAAGCCATGACCAGGCGCTCGTGGGCGACAAAACAATTATATTCAGGCTGGTAGATTCCGACATGTACTGGCATATGAAACGCGGAGACCAGAATCTGACTGTTGAACGGGGTGTAGCCCTGCATAAAATGATTCGCCTGATTACTTCATCGACCATAAACGGAGGTTATCTCAACTTCATGGGCAATGAATTCGGACATCCAGAATGGATTGATTTCCCGCGCGAAGGCAACGGATGGTCATACAAATATGCACGCAGGCAGTGGGAACTGGTCGATAATAAGGACTTTATTTACCACGGGTTAGGCGAATTTGACCGGGCAATGCTCGGGTTGATTCATACTGTTCCGGCTTTTAACGAGACACCGGTATATAAACTCTGGGACAATGAAGGTGACCAGGTACTGGCTTATCAGCGCGATAACCTGGTGTTTGTATTCAATTTCAACGGAACAAAATCATATACTGATTATGGCATTCTGACCGAAAAAGGAAGCTACAAAGTTGTTCTCAATACCGATAGTCCGCAATTCGACGGACACGGACTGATTGATGAGAATATCGAACATTTTACACAGAAAGCCTCCAAAGAATATATGGGTAAGGAATGGCTGCAATTGTATATTCCGGCCCGCTCGGCATTTGTGCTCAGAAAACAGTAGATAAAGCGCTCAAAATGCGAATGCTGAAAAGTACGTGATTTAATGATACAATATAATATTAATCCGTGTCGCAACCGGACCTTAGTCTGAAAATGCCCGTGCAGATTCAGACTATTGTGTTTTGATGCAGAAAACCATCAGTGCAACACAAACATTTTTTTACAGGAAGAAAGTTATTAACAATGGAAATACAATTAAACGAAGCCAAAAAAGATTATAACGAACCGATGCACACTACCGAGCATATTCTTAACCAGACGATGGTGAGGATGTTTGGATGCTCACGTTCGATGAATGCGCACATTGAACGTAAAAAATCGAAATGCGACTATTACCTGCCGCAGGCACCCACCGAAGGACAAATAGCTGAAATCACACGGCGTGTGAATGAAGTCATCAGCCAGCATTTACCAGTTACCGAAAGTTTTATGACCCGTCAGGAAGCTTCGCAAATTGCCGATTTATCAAAATTATCGGCAGAAGCTTCTGAAATTTTAAGAATAGTCAAAGTGGGTGATTATGATGCCTGCGCCTGTATCGGACAGCACGTGATGAATACCTCGGAAATTGGCAGGTTTGAAATTCTGACACATGATTTCGAAAACGGACGCTGGCGTGTGCGCTGGCGTGTAATATGAAAGTGCTTTCAATGATGTTTCAGTCTGCGAACGAGCCTGGGTTATGAACTTTCACGATACCGGTCATATTGTATACTAATTTTTGAGATATGAAAATATTAATAGCCGGTGGAACCGGATTTATTGGAAAATATCTTCAGAAAAGATTTGAAGAGAGCGGGCATAGCGTCCGGGTAATCTCCCGAAACGGAATAGATGTACCCTGGAATGTAAATGAACTGGTACCTGAACTGGAAAAGACCGAAGTGCTGATCAACCTTGCAGGTAAATCGATCAATTCGCGTTTTACAGATAAAAACAAAGAATTAATCCTGAAATCACGTATCGAAACCACACACATGCTCAACGAAGCAGTGGCAGCCTGCAATACTCCTCCCGGAGTGTGGATCAATGCAAGTGCTACTGGCATTTACAGGCAAACAGGTATAAATGAACTGCAAAACGAATTATCTGATGAATTTTCGGATGATTTTCTGGGAAATGTAGTCCGGCAGTGGGAAAATGAATTTTTCAGCACCTCCATTCCCAATGTGAGGAAAACAGCTGTCCGGACATCCGTAGTATTGGGCCGTTCGGGAGGTGCATTTCCGCTGTTCAGGCTGCTCACAGTCACCGGACTGGGAGGAAAGCAAGGCAGTGGCAGGCAGATGGTGAGCTGGATTCATATCGAAGATTATTTTCAGATCATACTATTTCTGATCAACAAATCCGGTAATTCAGCAGCAATAGTGAATGCTTCAGCTCCCAAACCCGTGACGAACAAATATTTTATGGAATCCCTCCGCAATGCAAAAGGAATACCTTTCGGGATTCCTGCTCCGGCACCGCTTATCCGGATTGCCACAGCAGTTGTTGGAGTGGATGCCTCACTGATTCTCGGTTCTGTAAATGTTAACTCAGTAATCCTTCAACAGAACGGATTTGAATTCATATACCCTGAAATCGATAAAGCATTCGGGCAATTAATCAAGTAATTAATATTATAGTATACAATGAGTATAAAAAAAAATAAGAGTTTCTTTTCAAAAGTAAGAACCTGGCTGTTGAAGTTTTTTCTTATCATGTTTGCGGGAAGTATCCTGGCAGTACTGGTTGCGCGGTTTGTTCCTGTTTACTTCACCCCGCTTATGTTTATCCGTGCTGCTGAAAGCGTTTTCAGCGGTGAGAAACCCCGAATTATTCATGAATGGACGTCCATCGACAACATATCACCTAATATGATTCAGGCAGTAGTAGCTTCGGAAGATAATTTGTTTCCCGAGCATAACGGATTCTCATTCAGTGATATCGAAAAAGCATTCGAACACAATAAAAAAGGAAAAAGAATACGCGGCGGGAGCACCATCTCACAGCAGACTGCTAAAAACGTATTTCTATGGCCGCACCGCTCGTGGGTACGTAAGGGATTGGAAGCCTATTTCACCGTACTAATCGAATTTTTCTGGACCAAAGAACGAATCATGGAGGTGTATCTGAATGTTATCGAAACAGGCAATGGAATTTACGGGGTACAGGCAGCATCCGAAGTTTATTTTGACAAAAATGCTTCCAGACTCAGTAAATCTCAGGCGGCTCTCATTGCGGTATGCTTACCCAATCCACGAAAATATAACCCCTCGAAGCCCTCATCTTATATACAGCGTCGTAAAAATCACATTGTAAACCTGATGGGAAAATTAAATCAGGTCGAATTTGAATAGATAACACCGGTTCATACCTTTTCTGTTTACGGTTTGATGCATAATATTAATGTCCGACACTGTGAAAGAATTGTTAAAAATCCTGTTGCTGTGACAATATAACTAGGCATTCTGCTCGTTTTTTCCTGTTCAATCTGAATTTTGTTTTGTTCTGTTTTTTATAAAATGGTACCTTTTCTGCAGATGTTTCCGGATATAATTAATGTTTTTAAGTCTGTTTTTTAACCTGTCAATGTCTCTTTTTGTTTCGTTAAGCCGGTTTATCTGTTTTTTCTTAAAAAAATATTCAATTACAACCTTTTGTAAATCAGCTTTGTTGTATTTTATTTCAAAAAAATCTTATAATTTATTTTGTGGAATGAAAAATAGTCTCTATCTTTGCACCCGCTTTTGAGATGAAGCATTTCGGTTACGTGCGGTACTGAAAGATATATGTTGAGATGTTTTGTACGCCGCGGTTTTACGCCGCTGAAAAAAAAGTAAATTATTTTTTTTTCTTTTTGTTGCGTGTATCAAAAACTTGTATTATCTTTGCAGTCCCTTTCGCTCATAAAAAAACCGTGTTGAACGAGACACGATTCGGGTGAAAAAAAATGATTACGAACACAGATTTTTGGGTTGATATCCCGGGTGTTCATCAGTGTCGATAGTATCGGCTGAACAGGGAGCTGTGAAGTTTCCGGCCTTTATAATTCGAAGAAGAGATCTTTCATTAAAATATTGAAACAACTTTAAATGTAGTATAAGAAAGGGAAAGTTTTTTTTATACCACGTCAATTTCCGAGAAGGAAAAAGAAAATCAGGTTACATCCGAGACATAACAAATTTTTTACAACGAAGAGTTTGATCCTGGCTCAGGATGAACGCTAGCGACAGGCCTAA